>DATEFB010000001.1:0-10268 GCA_035280845.1 Saccharimonadales bacterium (SeqCode)
TGGGGTGTTACCTCAGAAACTCCTCCAGTAGGTCCTTGAGTTCGTGCAGGTCCATGCCGCCGCGGGTCGCCTGGATGGCGGCCCTGATGCTTGCCGGGTTGCCTTCGAGGCCCTTGGCGAGCGAGAGTGTCAGGCCGACGCTCCGGGCGAACGACGTCACCAGGATGGCGCTTGCCGGTTCCGACGGCGCCGGCGACTTGTTGAGTGTCGCCGTGGCCGGCTCGACCTTCAGCTCCTTGAGGACGCGCGCGATTTCCTTGCGCATGTCGCGCATTCTGTCGGCGAGGCGCTCCTGCAGCTCGGCGCAGACGGCGCGCATTTCGGCGCCAACCTCATCGGAGTAGCCCACGTTTCGCAGGACGATCCCGTAGAGGCTCTTGAGGTTGTTGCTCCGTTCGTAGCCCAGGCGGACTTCCAGGTCGTTCGCGTCGAACGTCTGGTTGTCGTTTTGGGTGATGCCCAGACCCACGATCAGCAGGAGTGAGCGGACCGGTTCTTGGTAGCCATCCACCTCGGCGACCTCGTAGCCGGCCAGGTGCAGGAAGCACCGCAGCCGAATGAGGCTTGCGCCGCGGATCTGCTGGGTGCCGCGCTCCCACCGGCTCACGGCTTCCTGCTGAACATCGCAGAAGTCGCTCAGTAGCCGGTGAAGGGCGTAGCGCTCCTGGCGCGTCCGGTCCTCGAAGAGGTTGGCGAAGCATTCCTCGGTGGTGCCGACGAACCTGATGGTTGGCCTGCGCCTACTCATCATCGGTCTCCTCGTCACCAGTGGTGATTACGAAGACCGGCTCGGTCCGCCTCCAGGGCTGGATACGCGGCGTCAGCGGGTTCTTCTCGCGCTGGCCGTTGGTGTGGTACCGGAGCACCTCGTACACGGCCCGCAACGCACTGGATGCGCCGAGGGCGTTTTCGACCGACTTGTGGGAGACGCCTTTCAGCTTCTTGACGTCCGTTGCGAGCACGCGCAGTTTGACTGATTTGCGCTTGTCCCAGAAGTCCTCGAAGTTGGCGAACAACACCGCCAGCCCGCCCAGAAGGTCACGCCGGTAGATGTAGCCGCTCAGCTTGTGGACTTCGCCCTTCTCGGTCCTGAGGAAGCACACCTTCAGGGTGGTGAAGAACGTCCTGACGTTCTCGACGATCTGCGGGACACCGATGTGCCCGGTCAGGTCTTCGAGGGCGTCGAGGATGTCCTCGGGTGTGCTCGGCCGGTAGCCGTGCAACAGCACCGCGACCTCGTAGAGCATGCGGACCGTGATTTCCTCGCCACCCTTGCGGAGCTGGTCGAGTTTGAGCCGCGGGAACCCTTCGGTATTGGCCGCCATCTTCCGCAGCTCGACGGCCGCGGAGATGTTGTGGATGTTGCGCAGGTGCACGTGGGTGGACACCGGCGTGTGGTTCCGGTTGATCTGGTAGAACACCGAGAGTTGTTCCTCGAGGCTCAGGCCCAGCATGAACTTGATGAGCATCGGGTGCGTGGACTGGCCACGTTCCAAACGCTCACGCGCTGCGGCGAACCGCTGGTGGCCGTCCGCGAGGTGGAACAGCATCGCCCGGATCAGGATTTCTCCCGCACCGTGCGACACTACCTCGAAGTCGGCATCGACCAGGATGTACGGGTCATTGGGAATGCCCATGCCATCCGGTGCGAATGCATCCACCAGTTCCTGGTGCTTGTCACCGTCGAGCATCGCCATCCGCTGGTAGTCGGGGATGGCGATGAACTCTTCGCCGAAGAAATCCGGCATGACCTTTCCGTACACCACCTGCACCTCGCGCCCCCGGAGGAGCTGCGTCGTGAGGGTGGCGTCGATAATGCGGATCTCGACAGCTTGTGTCGATCGCCTTGCCTTTGGAGGCACGGCTTCACCTCTTTCTCGTCATCACACTTCATTGCCATTGCAAGATGTGAGCAGAGCAATAGTAATATCTAAATATGTTCTTGTCAAATCAGGGGTGAGATCAGTAAACCTGGGCTTTTTCGAACGGTAGGATGCGGGCCCATAACCGGCCCACAATCTTGTGCGATTCAATCGGGCCAAACGCGCGTGAGTCGTACGAGCCGTTTTCGCCGCGGTTGTCGCCCATAACAAACACTTTGCCTTCTTCGATCGTCCATTCCTGCGGGCTGTCCACGAATGTGGCGGTCAGGGTAAGGCCGAGTTGCCGGTTGGCATCAAAGCCGTCTGGGTTGAGCTTATTTTTAATGGTCACTGTGCCGTCGCGGATGATAACCGTGTCTCCGGGCACGCCAATGACGCGTTTAATCAACTGTTCTTCGCGGCCATTAAAGCCGACAATCGAGCTGTCGAGCACCACAATCTGCCCGCGCTCAGGGATGTACGATTTGCCTTGCAGGTTAGACCACGTGCGTTCAACCTTATCGATGATCAGGCGGTCGTCGTTTTGCAGGGTTGGCGTCATGCTGGTGCCGTCTACATAATATGATTGGAAAATAAACTGGTTAATCAGGAACGCGGCAATCACCACGCCTGCGCAGAACACTAAAAATGACGCAAAACTTTTGAGGCGGTGCAGGCGGTGGTTGTGCTCGATCAGGCTTTCGATGTCGCGGCTGTTTTGTTGTGGCGTTTCGTCGATGCGCTCAATAAGTGTGCGGTCAATGTGTGGCGTGTTGGGCTGGTATGACGTAGCGCTTGGTGGCGCGGCAACAGCGGGCTGTGGTTCCGGGGTGAACGAGCTTGGTGTTATTGGAATAGATGGAGCGGGCGGTGGCGTTGGTGGCGGCTCGACAGGCGCGGAAGGACCAGGGTTAAAGGCGGGCATTGGCTGAGGAGGGCCGTGCTCAATAGGAGTGACCGGCATAGGGGGTAATACTGGCGGCTGGGGCGGAGTAGGCGGTGGCGCGACGGGCTGCGGCACGGCTGGCGGGCTGCTTGGTGGCATAACCGCTGGCGGTGGCGGCATTGGAACGCTGACTGGCTGCGCAGGTACTGGGGGTGCAGGCGGCGCAACTGGAGCTGGGATGGGCTGCACGCTTGGCGCCGGTGGCGGCACAGGGGTCGGAGCTGGAGCGGGTGGCGCAGGCCGAGGCTCCTCGAACTGAGGCGCGGCAGCTGCTGGCATAATGACCTGCGAGACTGGAACCCTTTGCGGCGCAACAGGTGTCGGCCGGACGACCGCAGGCTGCGGTGTGTCTTCGGGCTCAAACGCTGAATCGTCAAAATCACGCAGGCCACTACTGGGGCGTGCGGGTATGTTTAAGGGGCTCGAAGGTCGGGCCTGGGGCAGTTGGCTTAAGCGCTGCTTAAGCGCCTCTGCATCATTATCAGCCTGTGGATTCATACTCACTCTATAATAGCAAAGCGGTTTACGAACTGGGGCAAAAACGCTATAGTTTTAAGAACTGGTCTATGACACGTAATCAATTTTCAACAGATGGATTTGTAGTGCGCCGCCGCCAGCAGGGTGGACCTATGGTGCCACGCAGGACGCTGGACTCAGCCCGCGAGCCTGTTCCTTCGCAATACCTCATAAATCCGGCCCGTGGCCAGGCCCAAAAGTCTGGCGAAGCGCTTGCCCTGCAGCGCAATGCTACCGGTGCCCGCAGCGCCGATCCACACAACTCGCATCTGGCACTTCCCAAGCCGACCCGTGAGCGGCTCGACCTGAACATGGACCTCGATGAAAAGCCAAGCAAACCTGCTGGCGGATCTTCTGGTGATGGTGGCAAACGCAAACGCGGCCTATTTGGCAAAAAAGACAAAAGCCAGCGTCCGAAGCTCCCACTCAAAAAGAAAATCAAGCGGGTTGCCATTGTACTTAGTGTACTTTTGGTACTGGGCGGCGGGTATTTTGCGTACAAATTCCTAACGACAAGCGGCAAGATTTTTAAGGGCAACCCAATCGCAGCCATTTTTAACGAAGCGAAACCGCTGAAAGAAGACGCCAACGGGCAATCCAACATCTTATTATTTGGTACTTCCGAAGACGACCCCGGTCACCCCGGCGCCAACCTGACCGACAGCATTATGATGCTTAGCGTTAACCAGAAGCGCAAAGACGCTTACGTAGTCAGCATTCCACGCGACTTATATGTTGATTATGGCCAGGCATGTAATTCGGGCTACAAGGGCCGCGTGAACGAAGTGTATAACTGTGGTGCGGGCAACGGCGCCAACGAAGAAGCGGGCGCGGCGTTCTTGCAAAAGAAGGTCGGCGAAATCTTTGGCGTAGACGTGCAGTATTACGCGCATGTTAACTACACGGTACTTCGCCAGGCGGTAGATGCCGTGGGTGGGATCACCGTAAACATTGAGAGTGATGACTCGCGTGGTATTTTGGACCGCAACTTCGACTGGGATTGCCCTAAAGGCGTGTACTCCTGTTATAACGTGCGGTATGCCAATGGGCCCGCCAACCTGAACGGCAAGCAGGCGCTGTATCTGGCGCGTGCCCGTGGCGACGGCGCAATCACCTATGGTTTGAGCCGTTCCAACCCAGACCGCCAGGACAACCAGCGTAAAATCCTTATTGCCCTGAAAGACAAAGCAGTGAGCGCAGGCGTGCTTACTAACCCGGTTGCTGTAAACAACCTGCTCGACGCCTTGGGCGACAACCTGCGCACCAACTTTGCAACAGACGAGATTAAAACGCTCATGGACCTTGGCAAAAATGTGCCATCGGCAAGCATTACTAGCTGGAGCCTCGAAGATCCAGAGCGCCCACTCGCCACGGCAAGCTGTAACGGTATGGTCTGCCCGAATGCCGGGGCAGGGAACTACGCTGCTATCCAAAAGGTGAATTTGGCGCTGGCAACCGGCGATATTGCATCGCTCGAAAACGCAAAGGTAGATGTACTGAACGCAAGCGGCACTGCCGGCCTGGCTCAGACCAAAGCCACCGAACTGACCAACAAGAACGTCACCGTTGGTGTTGTGGGCAACGCACCAACCACGCTGGGTACAAAACCAATCCAGTTCTACGACATGACCGGCAAAAAACCTGGCACCCTTAAGAAGTTAGAAACATTGCTGGGCGTAAAAGTAAGCGAAGGCAAGCCTGCCGGTATTACCAGTGCCAGCGACTTTGTGGTGATTATTGGCGCGCAACCTGCAACAGAGCAGCCGCAGCAATAATCTAAGCAGCCCCTCAGCTTAGAAGTGCTATAATTAAACCATTGTGATTGAACTCCTACGTGCCAAGGCGACGCGTACGCGTGTCAGCGAGGTTATATACATAGGGCTTAATGCCTTGTTGCCACTGGCCATTTTGGCCCTGGTGCGTCTTTTTGATCCGCCATATCTGGCAGTGGTCCTGGTGCTGCTCAGTAAGTGGCGCATTTTTGCCCTACGACCACGCTTTTGGTGGGTCAATATTAAAGCAAATCTTGTAGACATTCTGGTGGGTCTCAGCGCGGCTGGCCTTATGTACCTGGCCGGCAACGACCAGTTGTGGCTGCAGATTCTGGTAACTCTTTTGTACGGCGCATGGATGCTGGCGCTCAAGCCAAAATCCGGCGCGCACGGCATTATGCTGCAAGCCGGGATCGCCCAGTTTGCCAGCCTTACAGTGCTGTTCCACTTTTATCGCCTGCCTGAACTGGTAGTACTGGTTGCCTGTTTCCTGATTGGGTATGTCTGCGCCCGCCACATGGTCAGCAACTACGAAGAGCCTTACGTCGAGCTTATGGCCGCATTGTGGGGCCTGTTCGTTATGGAGCTTGCCTGGCTGTGTTACCGCTGGACAATCGTTTACAATTTGGGCTTGCCAATCCTTATTCCGCAAATCGCCCTTATTATGCTAGTGATTGGTTTTTGCGCCGCCCGGATGTACCACGCCAACAAGCACGACCGCATGACACCAGGCATGCTGCGCGGCACCGCCATTTTTGGCGCCGCGCTATTGGGCGTGATCTTGCTGTTCTCGCCGTGGGACGCAACTGTATAGCTTGCATGCAAATTAGATAGAGAGGAGGGGCATGACTAAGGTTCAACCTGTAGAACAAAAAACCAAAACCGTACCTAAACCGGTGCGCATTCTTATTACTTTGGTGCTTAGTTTTGTGGCTGGAGGATTAGGCGCATGGGCCATACTGGCAAGCGGGCTGGTAAAAATCGACGCCTCCCAGACCATAAACCAGAACCGCGAGACGCTAGTGTTGCAGCAAGGCGAAATTATTTCGGAGGTCTTTAAAAAGGTCAGCCCTAGCACAGTTTCTATTACGATTCAGACAATCGATACCTCTCGCCGCTATTTTGAGCCCCAAATCAGCGAGGGCGCGGGCAGTGGCGTGATCATTTCGAAAGACGGGTACGTGCTAACAAACAAGCACGTTATTCCCGAGGGAACGAGGCAGATTACTGTAGTGCTTGCCGACGGCAAGAAATACACTGACGTGTCGGTGATTGGCCGCGATCCCAGCAATGACATTGCATTCATAAAGATCAACGGCGTGAGCGACCTGACGCCGGCAGAGATCGGCGACTCAACAACTGTGACGGCCGGCCAGCAGGTCGCGGCAATCGGGAACGCGCTTGGGCTGTTCCGCAACAGCATTACGAGTGGTATTATTTCGGGAACGGGCCGGCCAATCCAGGCGGCAGACGGATCTGGCACCAGCGTCGAGCAACTGGAAGACTTGTTCCAAACAGATGCTGCCATTAACCCAGGCAATTCAGGTGGGCCGCTGGTCAACCTGAAGGGCGAGGTGATTGGCATTAACACAGCCGTGTCGTCACAGGGGCAGGGGATTGGGTTCGCGATTCCTATAAATAGCGCAAAGGGCCTCATGAAGGGCGTATTGACGAGCGGCAAGATCATTAAGCCGTACCTTGGCGTCCGCTATGTAAGCCTGGATGCCGATATTGCCGCCCAACTGCAGCTAAAAGTCAGCAAAGGCGCGCTGGTGCGCGGAACGCAAAATTCACCGGGCGTTTTGCAGGGCAGTCCGGCCGACAAAGCCAAGCTGCGCGAAGGGGACGTTATTACCCGCGTCAATAACCAGGAAGTCACGCCAGAATCCGGGCTTGCCAGTAAGCTCTCGCAGTTTAGCCCCGGCGACAAGGTAGAACTTACCGTGGTCCGTGGCGGCCAGGAGCAAAAAGCAACAATAACGCTCGAGGCGTACCCGCAATAATGCGCACCATCACTCCCAAAGATGCCCGTGTTACACCACCCGAAGCCACGCGCGTATTTAAGGGCATTATCTACGACGTATACCACTGGCCGCAAAAATTGTTCGATGGCACAACTGCCACCTTCGAGATTTTAAAGCGCAGGGACACCGTAAAAGTCATCTGCATTAAGGATGGCAAAATTCTGGTAGTCGAGGACGAACAGCCGACCCACAAAATGGACCTAGCAGTACCTGGTGGTCGTCACGATGTAGAATCCGAAACCGAGCTGGACTGCGCCAGGCGCGAAGTCCGCGAAGAAACGGGCATAGCCTTTAAGAACTGGCGTCTGGTTGGCGTTACGCAGCCCAACGACGAAGTTGATTGGCTGGTGTACGTGTTCTTGGCATGGGATGTTGAAAGCCGGGGCGAGCCGCACATCGACGGCGGTGAGCGAATCACCGTGCGCGAATGCACCTACGACGACATATTGGCCATTACCCCTGGCTTCCCTAGCATAGAATACGTACAGCAATTAGTACGCGGCGCGGGGTCGGTGGAAGGCCTGCTTAGCCTCCCAGAGTATAAATAGTTGCTTTACTGATCGTATTACTGTATAACAATTTAGTACATCTGTCCGAACTTTGCAGGACCAACGAAGCGCGACGGATAACGCGCAATGTGCCTCGCGCACCCATCGCCTCCTTTGGGTGCGTAAGGGCGAGTGGGTACCATGCCACCGCCTGTGCGGGCTCGGCCGCCCGCGAGGGCGCCTGTTGGTCCGGAGCCTTAGTTTACATAGAACGCTCCACGGCACTATGGAAGTTGGCGTCTTCCAATGTGGAGAGGAGAGGGGTGTGCGTGCGTGTTTAGGCTCCACGCACACCCCTCAGGCTTTCTTTGTTCCGGCTGTACTTTTTGCGGCCGCCTGCGTATCGCTGGCGAGCCGCTTTTCATATCTACAGAAGTTCTTTATATTGGAATATCAGTACAAAACCATTGGTGGCGGTGTGTGCCAGCCGTTTTGGTGCAGCTCTTTTAATAGCTACGAATTGCCGGGGGTCGGCTTCGAGCAGTAGGTAGCCGTCGGGGTTCAGGTGGGTAATAGATTGCTTGAGTAGTTTCTCAATCAGGCTTAGGCCATTATTGTCGGCGAATAGCGCCAGTCCGGGCTCAAAGTCCGTCTCGGGCGACCGCAGCCAGTCCGGGCCAACGTATGGCAGGTTGGCGGCAATGACGTCGTAGCGGCCAGCCTGGCTTAAGAGGTCGGATTCAAAAAAACGCTCAATGTAGACACCCAACCTGTCGGCGTTTTGCCGGGCAACGTCCAAAGCTCCGGCGCTAATGTCGCAGGCTTCAATGCGCAGCTGCGGCACTTCTAATGCGGCCGTAATGGCAATTGCGCCACTTCCTGTGCCTACATCCAAAAGCAGCGACCCACGGCGAAGGTTCAGAGCCTTGAGTTCAGTAATCAGCTGTTCGGTTTCGGGGCGGGGAATTAAGACGCTTGGAGTCACTAAAAAGGTGCGGCCGTAGAATTCCTGGTGGCCGCGCACGTACGCCAATGGCATGCGTTTGGCGCGAAGACTGGTGTTGTGCTTGAGCGACGCCAGGATACCAGCCGGAATTTCGCTGTCGTCATGGGCCAGAATCCAGCTTTTGTCACGCCCCAGAGCGTCTCCAAGCAGTACCAGCGCATCTAAACGGGCGGTTAGAATGCCGGCCTTAGCGAATACCGGGATTGTCTCGGCAAGAAATTGGGCGATTGTGCCCATTATTGGTTCTCGTTGGCGCCCTGCGCGATCAGCTCACGTTCGAACGCCTGCAGCTTCTCGACTAAGTCGGCAATGTCGCCATTGAGCGCGCCGGGGATGTTGCTGCGGCTGTAGCCAATCCGGTGGTCGGTAATGCGGTCCTGCGGGAAGTTGTAGGTGCGGATTTTTTCGCTGCGGTCGCCCGAGCCAATAAGGCTGCGGCGTTCGGCGGCCAGCTTCGACTGCTCTTCCTCGATTTTACGCGCCAGCAGGCGGGCACGTAGCACGCCCATGGCTTTGTCTTTGTTCTTAATCTGGGATTTTTCGTCCTGGCAGGTTACCACCAAACCGGTTGGAAGGTGGGTAATGCGCACGGCTGAGTCGGTTGTGTTAACGGATTGCCCGCCGTTGCCACCGCTGCGATAGACGTCGATACGGAGGTCGTTTTGGTTAATGACCACGTCGGTTTCTTCGGCCTCGGGCAGTACGGCAACGGTAACGGTGCTGGTGTGGATGCGTCCGGAACTCTCGGTGCTTGGCACGCGCTGGACACGGTGCACGCCGGATTCAAACTTAAGGGTGCTGTAGGCATCGGCGCCTTTGACAGCAAAAATGATTTCTTTGTACCCGCCAACTTCGGATGGGCTTTCGCTGATCAGCTCGGTTTTAAAGCCACGGACTTCGGCGAAGCGCTGGTACATGCGGAACAGGTCGGCCCCAAACAGGCTGGCTTCGTCGCCGCCGGCACCGGCGCGGATTTCAATGATCACGTCTTTTTCGTCGTTCGGGTCTTTGGGGGTGAGCAGTTCGAACAGTTTGTCGTCGATCTGGGCATATTCGGCCTCCAGCATAGGAATTTCTTCTTTAGCCAGTTCGGCCAGTTCGTCGTCGCCACGCGAAAGTTCGGTTGCTTCGGCCAGTTGCTTGGTGATTGCCTGTTGGCGTTCGCCTACGGCAATAATAGTCGCCAATTCGTTCAGGCGTTTGGTTTTTTTGGCGTAAGCTGGGTCGCTAAAAGCATCCGGACGTGCCAAAAAGGCCGTAAGTTCGGCCTGTTCGGCATTGAGTTGCTCTAAATTCAGCTGAATCTTGCCCATTAAAGCGCCTCCGGGATAGGCGAGTCCGCCTGTAGTTACTTGTCGTCTTTAGCTTTGGCGGCAGCGCGGGTAGCAGCTTTTTTAGCTTTGCTAGCCAGGGCTTCTTTGCGTGCCTGAGCGGCTTCGGCGCGAGCTTTAAAGCGGTCAACACGGCCTTCGGTGTCGATCATAGTCTCTTTGCCAGTGTAGAACGGGTGAGACGCGCTACTGATGTAGACCTCGAGAAGCGGGTATTCGTTCCCATCTTCCCATTTGATAGTCTTGTCAGTTTTAACAGTCGACTTGGTTAAAAACGCAAAGCCGGCGTTTGTGTCTTGCACCACTACTGGGCGATAGTCTGT
>DATEFB010000002.1:0-189730 GCA_035280845.1 Saccharimonadales bacterium (SeqCode)
AAATCGGTCACGCCTTCGGCGGCGCGCAGGTCTAATCTGCGCATTGAGCCTACAAACGCTGGTAATGCCAGCCGCACAAGCGGATTAAGCAGGCCGAGGCCGGGCTCTCGCTTATATTCCTCGTAATGGCTCCAGTAGTAGCGCGTCGGTGTCAGGCAGTAGCAAATATGGCGGGCACCGGGTCGTACACGAACGGCTTTGGCTTCGGCGCTGCTAATACTGATCACAACGTCAAATTCGGTTAGGTCGAGGGCACGAAACGCGCGGTGTCGAAACATGGGGAATAATTGGTGGCGTTTACGCAGAAACCTGGGCAGCTTTTGCAGCCACGTTGTGCGCACATCTAAATCCTTAAATGGCGGACAGCCTTCGGGATCAAAAACGGACGTATATATTGGCGCTTCAGGAAACGCGTCATGCATGGCCAGGACAACGCGCTCGGCGCCGCCCATGTTGGTCAGCCAATCGTACACGATTGCAACTTTTGGCACAGGCATTGGTCTAGCGGGCACCTTTTTTAAGCAGGGCAGGAATGGTCTTAAGGAGGATGCGGATATCCAGCCAGAAGGTCCAGTTTTGCGCGTAATACAGTTCTAATTCGACGCGTTTTTCGAATGGTAATTCGCTGCGGCCAGACACTTGCCATAGGCCCGTAACACCAGATTTTACACTGTGCAGCAGAGCGCTCTTGCCCTTGTACAGTGGTAACTCCTGTGGAAGAATCGGGCGTGGCCCAACTAAGCTGAGGTTACCCTGTAGGACGTTAAAGAATTGCGGTAATTCGTCGATCGACGTAAAGCGCAGGAATCTTCCGAACCATGTGACCCGTGGGTCATTCACGACTTTGCGGTCGCGTTCGTATTCGCGCGCCAGGTCTTCGCGGCCCATCGCCCTAAATTCGTCGGCGGCGTCGCGCTTGTCGTAGCCGCGCAAATGGCGCATGCTGCGGAATTTAATCAATCCGAAGCGGGTGGAGAAACGTGTCAGGCGGTCCTGCACGTAAAACACAGGGCCGGGGTTAAAGATTTTTTGCAGCACAATTACGAGTAGTAAAAGTGGCGACAGCACAACCAGCAAGAGGCTCGTGGCGATAACGTCGAAAATGCGTTTTACGATCACACCCCAGCCGGTCAAGGGCGTTTGGTTGACCGAGATGATTGGGTAGCCCAAAAAGACGTCGATGGTGTTTTTGCCCGAATAGAACTCCGGCTCACCTGGAATAAAGTTGTAGTTAATATGCAGGCCCTGGGCGGCGCTTAAAATCTTTTGGTTGCGCTCGGCTGAGTCGTATAAATCTGTCTGGATGATGGTGGTAATGTGCTGGGCTTTAAGCTGCTTAAGGGCTTGCTCGACATTAGTGTACTGCGTGCCTCGAAAATGTTTTGGCAGCACGCTCTTAGGTCCGGCAATGGCCGAGATTAAATAGCCAGAACGACGGGTGTCGCTGAGTTGTTCGGCAATATCTTTTGTGGCGGCAGTATTGCCAATAACCAAGACGCGGCTGACGCCTTTCCCAAAACGAAACAGCACCGTCCGCACTACGCGCAAGATCTCGCGCCCCAACACCAGTAGTACAAACGAACCAATGAATGCGTAGACTGCTACAAGCCGCGCCGGGAAGACCGCCTGATCGATAACGTAGCTGTAACCAAGGACAATTAATACGCCAATAAATGTTCCAACGAACAGGCGTCCCCATTCTGTGA
The DNA here is from genome assembly GCA_035280845.1 of Saccharimonadales bacterium (SeqCode). Lineage (GTDB taxonomy): Bacteria > Patescibacteriota > Saccharimonadia > Saccharimonadales > EFPC-124 > DASTDY01. The sequence continues at coordinate 1,707 of DATEFB010000002.1, forward strand.
GGCGTTTGTTGTACACGCGGCTGCTATACAGCCCAATAAATCCGAAAACAATCAGCCACAAGGGAATGACAACTAGGGCAGTTTGCAGGTATTCATCGCGCGAGATTTGTTCGATGAGCGGCCGGGTGTCCAGGCGAACCCGAATAACATAGGCGACAACAAACGCCAGCAGCAACACAAAAAAGTCGCCAAGTATAAGTGCCAAACTGTACGCGCGGGCAGATCTGGTGGGCATATGATTCCTTGTAGGTATTGTATCACCTGTGAGGCCTCAGTGGCACCACAAGCATTATGCTAAGCTGAATGTAATGTATATGCAGCGGCGGAGCACAAACTGGCTTGGCATACTCCTGGGGTTCCTGGTTGTGCTGCTTCTGGCGGGCATCTCGGCAATTGCTGTGTGGGAATTTTTTCAGATTAAGGATCTAAAACAGCAGGTTGAGCAGGCGCAAACCGAGGCCGGAAACGCCCGCACAACCGTTTTTGAGCTCAACAAGCAGGAGGACGTGCTGCGTGCGCTGCTCGCTGTTGTGCAGCAAGAAACGCCGCAGCAAACCCAAATGCGGGTACTGAAGGCGGTTGGTGAGCAAACCGAGCTGCCAAAGGGCGAGGAGCCGCAATTGGCGCAAGTACTCGACGCCACCAAACTCACCGACCAGCCCTTTTTAAAGGACGTCGAAAACGGCGACTTCATTATTATTTACAAGAAAGCGAAGCTATCGATCGTGTACAGGCTGGCCGACAACAAGATTATCAACTCGGGCCCAGTTACGACTGAGTGATCGGCGAGTTTGGATTCTCCTGGGTTTTATACCAGTCGAAGTGATCCTGAATGATTGTGCGCAGGTCTAGTTCCGGCTTCCAGCCCAGCAGGTTTTGTGCCCGGTCATTGCTGGCGTACAGCTTAGCGGGGTCTCCAGCGCGGCGCGGGCCAACGACAATTGGCAGCTCGGCCTGGGTGACTTCGTTAAATGTCTCGGCAACCTCTTTTACCGAATAGCCGTGCCCCGATGAAAGGTTGATCTGCTGGTTTAATTCGGCGCCTTCAACCATTTTCTCGGCTGCTGTAAGATGCGCCCGGGCAATGTCTTTTACATGCACGTAGTCGCGCACGCAGGTGCCGTCGGGAGTGTCATAGTCGTCGCCGGTAATGGTAATAGGAGCCTTGCTGCGCATGCTTTCGAGCAGTTTTGGAATAATGTGCGATACATATGGGTAGTCTGTGCCAACGCCATCGAACGCCCCAGCCACATTAAAGTAGCGGAAGGCTGCCCACTGCAAATTGTGAGTGGTGTGGTAGCTTTGCAAAAGCTGTTCGGTGAGTAATTTGCTCCAGCCGTATGGGTTTACCGGGCTGGGCGTGTCATCTTCGGTGAGGGGAACGTGCTTCGGTTCGCCGTAGGTTGCGGCAGTCGATGACAGGATGTAGCCCTTGGCGCCGACCTGTGCTGCAGCATCGATCACGTTCATAGCGCCAAACGTGTTGGTATAAAAATAGTCGTACGGTACCTTCATAGATTCGGGGACCAAAATACGGGCAGCGAAGTGCATCACCACGTCATAGTCGTTTTTGGCGAACACGCCGCGAATAAAATCACGGTCGTTAATATCGCCTTCAATAAAACCAACGCCCTCGGGTACGTTATAGCGTCGTCCAGTCGAGAGGTTATCGAGCACAGTCACGTCGTGACCGGCCAGCTTAGCCAGGTGGGTAGTGACGCCGCCAATGTACCCAGCGCCGCCGATAATAAGTGTCTTCATAGGTCAATCGTACCAGAGGGGCGCGCAAATCGTGTAGTATTAACATATATATGGCAAAGAAAAGGGTAGAGCCAAAAGGCCAGTGGCTGCAGCAGGTTTTGATTGTTGCGTTTGTGGGCATTCTGGTTTTGCTGCCCTTCCACGCGTTGCTTTCTACCTGGGCGGGTCATGGTTTTGGTGCAGAACTTGTATGGAAGAGCTGGAAGGAGCTGCTGCTGGTTGCGCTGGTGCCACTAGTGGCCTGGTACTGTGTGGTGCGGCCAGATGTTGCGGCGACAATCTGGCGGTTTTGGCTGACGAAGCTCGTGCTGGCATATGTGGTGCTCCATTTTGCTTTTGCAATTGTGTCGCAGGCATCAACAGAAGCGATTCTAGCCGGGTTGCTTATGAACCTGCGCTTTTTGGCACTGCTTATTGTGGCCCAGATCCTTTTAGCTGGCGACCATCCTTGGCTTAAGAAGGTAAAACATTGGTTGCCAAACTGGCTTTTTGTAACAACGATCGTGTTGTCGGTGCTGGCTGTGGCCCAGGTTTCAATCTTGCCGCGCGACTTTTTGACGATGTTCGGCTATGGCCCCGATACTATTCCGGCGTATCTTATGGTCGACGAGAATCCCAACGCCTTGCGCGGTTTTGCTACAATGCGTGGCCCCAATCCGTTCGGTGCGTGGCTATTACTCCCATTGGCATTGGCTGCGGTGACTGTAATGCGGCAACGTCGCAATATGCTGGCTGGAGCAGCGCTCGGCTTTGGTATTGTAGCGCTTATTGTTTCGGGATCACGAAGTGCCTGGCTGGGTGCGCTCGCTGGTGCAGTGGTACTGGCGCTTATTCTTGTTCCTCGCGAAAAAGTTGTACGTGCAGTCAAATTCGCGGCAATTCCAACATTGGTGTTAGGGATTATCTTTTTATGGTTGGCAACGACAGTTCCTGCGCTTAGGTTGGCAGTATTTCGCTCCAGCCCGGGCGATGCATCACTCTTAGAAGGTTCAACCCAAAAACATTGGGAAGAGACCGTGCGTGGCGTACAGGATGTTGCCGCCCATCCGCTTGGCCAAGGGGTAGGCACCGCCGGGCCGGCTTCATTTTATAACCAGGCGGGTCCGCCTGAGATTGCCGAGAATTACTTTATACAGATTGCCCAGGAAGTCGGCGTGTTTGGCCTCGGCCTATTCGTGGCGATTAGCGGTGTGGTTGTTTACCGCTTGTGGCGGCTGCGTGACAGCGCCTGGCAGGCAGCGCTTCTGGCCAGTTTTGCAGGCATGCAGGTTATCAATCTTTTCTTGCACGGCTGGGCCGATGATCCAACTGCAATGACATGGTGGGCGATTGCTGGGTTATACTTATTTGCAGAGCATAAAAAACATAAGTAACAACATGAATTTGCGATTGTATTACCAGGGGCCGTTTTACACCCGGATTGATAGGGGTTTAATTGTGGCCTATATGGTTACTGGTGCGGTAGTGACCGCCTCGGATTTTGGCGCTTTTACCCTGTGCTTCAGTGTGCTGAACCTGGGGTTGTTGTGGTCAACGGTCATTGCTTACATGGTTGGCCTGGTCGTAAGTTACGTGCTAAACCGTTATTGGGTGTACCGCAAAGGCGCCGAAAACCAGAGCCAGGCCAAAGGTATGTGGCGATATATTATATTCCTGGCATTCAACCTGGCGCTCACGTACGTAATGCTGTGGGTAATGGAAAACGTTTTTGCAATAACGCCGTACATTGGCAAATTTATCGTTAACTTCTTCATGTTTTTTTGGATTTACATCGGCAATGCGTTCTGGGTATTTGCGGGCGAGAAAGAGGGGCCGATTAAGCTATGACTGCCGACGTTCGTCCATCGAAGAAACAGCGCGAACTTCTGAGCTTTATCGACGGCTTTATAAGTCGGCATGGCTATGGCCCCAGTTACCGCGAGATCATGAACGGGTTGGGGTATCGGTCGGTGTCGACTGTGGCGACCCACGTGGATAACCTTATTAAAAAAGGGCATTTACGCAAGCGGGATTATTCTGCCCGGTCGCTCGAGGTCGTGGAGAGCGCCAAGAAGGACTTCTCTGCTCCCAAAAATGCAACACAATCGCAGGAAAAATGGCTGGTAGAGCTTGTGGCGACGAATTTTAGCGCCGTAGAAGTGAACGCGACTAAATCGCAGAAAGAAATCGACAATTTGTTCGTACTGGTTGGCGCCCTTCAGGTCTTAGGTTTTGGCGATGCGGCCCGGGCGTTTAAGGCACGTTTGGTCAAGCTGGCGAAAAACTAAATTGACCTCTGTTTATAACCTGCTATAATAGCCTTCGTATCTCGAGGTTCATCGCTACCACCTCGGGATTCTATTCCGGGGTAGCTCAGCGGTAGAGCGGGTGGCTGTTAACCACTAGGTCGCGAGTTCGAGCCTCGCCCCCGGAGCCATGGAAAAACCATCAGAGAAATCTGGTGGTTTTTCTTTTGGTTGACATTTTTAACTTGCGAATGTGAAAAATTTGGCACATACTCAGGTTAAATTAAGGAGCTTAATTATGTTGGAGAAATTAAAAGATCCAAATGGTGGGCTTTCGCGCGCAGGTAAGATTGTAGCCGCACTCGTTGTCATTGTTGTTATCGGTACGGCCACAGCGGCGAGTCGACCGACCTCGCAATTGCCAAATACCCCCCAAGCATCCACACCACAGACCTTGCAGCAGGTTCAGGGCGAGGTGGACGAACAAGAGCCTATCGTAGAAACAAAAACCATAACGGAGGATGTGCCGATTCCTTTTGAGAAAACGTCTGTCTATGATGCCACGCTTGAACAGGGCAAGACATCGCTTAAAACCTCCGGTGCCAATGGTATGCGAAAAATCACCTACAAAATAACAATTGTAGATGGAAAAGAGACGAACAAAGAGAAGGTCAGCGAAGCTGTTGCCCTCGCACCCGTCACTGAAGTCGTGGCACTGGGCGCAAAAGTACCCGCACCTGCTCCAAAGCCGATTGTGGCACCCGCACCCCAACCATCTAACTGCCATGCCAGCTACACCGGAGCATGCGTTCCAATTGCAAGCGATGTTGATTGCGCAGGTGGAACTGGAAACGGCCCTGCATATGTCGCTGGTCCTGTAACGGTTATCGGACCTGACGTCTACGACCTTGATCGTGATGGCAACGGCGTTGGCTGCGAGGGGTAGTACTGCCGCTGAATGGGGCAAGTGAATTATCTCACTGTGAGCATTCCCCTAATGCCGTGTACTATGGTAACAGGGGGACTATGTCATGAGCCTGAAAGGCAAAAAAGTTGCCATTATTGCGACTGATTATTTTGAAGAAATAGAACTGACCAGCCCGCGCGACGCACTGGTAAAAGCCGGGGCGACCGTGCATGTTATTGCGCCGCATGACGGCGAGATTAAAGCCCTGAACCATGTTGAACCGGGCCAAAGCGTTGCCGTAGATAAAACCCTCGAAGAGGCGAATCCGCATGATTACGACGGCGTTGTTATTCCTGGCGGCGTTGTTAATGCGGACCATTTGCGTACCGACAAGAAGGCCCAGGATTTTGTGCGTGAAGCGCTTACCAACCACAAACCCACTGCCGTTATTTGTCACGGGCCATGGCTGTTGGTATCGTCTGGGGTGTTGCGCGGCAAAAAACTCACCAGCTACCACACCATCCGTGACGACATTGTGAATGCCGGCGGCGAATGGGTTGACGAGCCAATGGTGCAGAGCGGGGTGCTTATTACGAGCCGCAAACCGGACGACCTGCCGGTTTTTAATGAGGCGCTCTTGCAGGCCTTGGGAAATTAGGTGGAAGAAAAGGCAGTGCAACTGACGGACGTTACTAAGACGTACCGGGTCGGCCGCGAGAAGCTCCATGCGGTGCGGGGTGCTTCTCTTGATGTAGCCGCAGGTGAGTTGTTGGCGATTGTCGGTCCAAGCGGTAGCGGCAAAACCACACTGACACATATGATTGGCGGACTGCTCAAACCCACGGCCGGTACTATTATTATTGGTGGCACAGATATTACGCGGCTGCGTGACCGCGCTCTTTCTACGTTCCGCAACAAACATATTGGGTTTATTTTTCAGAATTATAGCCTGCTTCCAGGCTATACGGCACTCGAGAATGTTTGTCTGCCGCTTATTGTGGCGGGCGTCTCACCTGCCGAGCGCAAGCGGCGGGCAGCAGCGTACCTGGAGCTTGTGGGGCTGGGCAAGCAAATGGCGCAGAAGGCCGACCAGCTCTCGGGAGGGCAGCGGCAGCGGGTAGCAATTGCCCGGGCGCTCGCTATGCAGCCCAAAATTGTGATCGCCGACGAACCGACGGGCAGCCTTGATTCCGCCCGTGGCCACGAGATCATGAATATTTTAGAGCATCTGGCGCACATTCAAAAAATGGCCGTTATTATGGTCACCCACGACCTGACGCTGGCAGCAAAGGCCGACCGACAGGTGCATATGCTAGACGGAGCCATGCAGGAGGCGGCGCATGCGAACCGCTGATTACCTGCGCATCGCTGGTCGCGACATCCGTCGTCAGCCAGTGCGTTCATTATTAACAGTGTCGGCATTGGTTATTAGTACGGCAATTTTAGTGACGTTAGGGAGCTTGAGCCTGGGCGCCCGCGAGGCGATTGTAACGGCGCTCAGCCCTGACAACTCACTCACCACAATTATGGTTACGTCTAATAAGGCTGGCAGCAGCGGGTTGTTTGGGAATGTGCAGGTTGCCGGGCCGCAAAACGCAAAGTTAGATGACACAAGCGTACAACATTTAGCGGCGATCCCTGGTGTGGAATTTGCCAGCCCCAGGGCGCATGTGTGGGAATTTAACACCTTTACCGTAGCTGGTCACGACAAACCATTTGTGGCGCAAACCGAAGCGGTCGGAGTAGAGAATGACCGCACTATGCCACTGGCTGCCGGACGTGGGTTTACTGCCGCCAGTACCGCGCACGAAGTTATTTTAGGCGCGGCGTACGCCCACGAATTGGGGTACGAAGCACGTGCGGCTGAGTTGGTTGGAAAAACAATCACCATCACTACCCAGAAAGGCTATCGTGGCGAGGGCGCTGCAATTCCTGGCCCGCTGGCAACTGCCGCCGCAAACGACGCCTTTGCCGAGCAGACCACGAGCATCCAGGCAACGGTGGTTGGTATTACGCAGCCGGGGAGCAACCAGGGTAACCTGTTTATCCCGCTGGAATGGGGCCGCCAGGTCCGCACCAGCCAATGGTGGGAAGGTCCAAACCGGCTTAAAAAGACTGACCAGTTTGCAGAAACAGGTTATACCAGCGTGATTGTGCGTGCTGCCAGTACCGAGGCTGTGGCTGGCGTAACGGCTGCGATTGATGGTTTAGGCTTTGGGCAGGTATCTACTTTGGCGGTAGTGCAAAAACTTATGACATTCAGCACAATTATGTGGGTTATTCTGGGCTCGGTAGCGCTCGTGGCATTATTAGCTGCCAGCCTTGGCATTGTAAATACCATGCTTATGATGGTGTCGGAGCAGCGTTATGTCATTGGTGTTTGGCGGGCTGTTGGTGCCCGAAAAAGCCAGATCGCCATGCAGTTTTTGCTACAGGCTATATTGCTTGGATTGTTTGGCGGCGTTATTGGTGCGGCGGCTGGGTATGGCATTAGCACGCTCGTGAACCAACAAATTGTGGGGTTGCTCCAATCACAGAATCTGGCTGTTATAAATATCCCGGCCGCACCGTTATGGTTGCTGGCCGGGAGTGTGGCGCTTACTGTATTCTTTGCTGTGCTAGCTGGGTTGTATCCAGCGGGCGCGGCGGCTCGTCAAGATCCATCCAAGTCACTGTCTGCGGTGTAACTGGCGGCGTAGGCTGGCCCTTGTTGGCCATGAGCGACAGGTACACGCTGGTTATTGCTGGCAACACAATAAGTAATGTTGGCAGCGGGCTATTTACAATAAGGATTGGAATCAGCAGCATTATGGCCGCAAACAGCAACTCGCCCTTATTGGCCTTCAGTGCCTCGCCAAAGCTGGTTTTGGTGTTGTCTTTAGGTGTGACTAAAAAGACAGATTTGCCAAAGAGTGACTTGAGCGACGACTTAAGGCTCACAAAGAACATCGAACCATACAGCATAAAGCTGTGCAGTAGATACCAGGCCATCTTAAGCGGGTTAATGGTGCGGCGGTAGTAAATGATGTCGTTGAGCATCGGCGCCAGCAAAAAGATAATCGTTGGCACAATCAGCCAGACGGGATAGTTGATGTCGTAGCCCATCAGTGGCAGGGCAACAACGTTAATCACAATGTACAGTGCAAAGAAGGCGGTGAGCGGCAGGTTGTAGGTAAACAGCACAATATCGAGCTTTTCGAACCACGTCATATTGGATTGGAAGATGCGTTTTGTGTAACGCTTAATGAACTCCATGTTGCCCTGTGTCCATTTGCTGTGTCGCTTTTTAAATGCCAGGTAATTGACGGGGTATTCTTCTTCGCACAGAATGTCGGGCGCAAAGGCTACAAAGTATCCCTTGTTGCGGGCTTCAATGCTAAAGCACAGGTCTTCTGCGACAAAGTGTGGAAATCCACCAGCGGCTTCGTAGCATTCGCGACTGACCATTGCGCCGTGGCCAAGTAATGAAAGAAAGCCATTGTGGTGCTTCACCATTTGATAGGTTGGCCAGTGCGAGTCCACCCCAATACTGAACAGGCTCATAAATTTGTTGCGGTTGCGCGTTGCAATATGGTTAGCCTGCACGATGCCCACCTTTTTATCTTCGGCAAAGTAGTCGAGGCTGCGGCTAATAAAATCTTCGGGCACAATTTCGTCGCTGTCTAAAATGACAAAGAAATCGTAGTCAGCGTCTTTTAGGAAGTTGTTGAGGTTGCCGGCTTTAAACCCAATACGGTCCTTGCGGCGGACGACCTGGATGTTGTGTTGCTGTGCAAACGTATCGATTTGGGCTTTCTGGAGCGGGTCGGTCGAATCGTCGAGGATGACGATTTGTTTGTTGGGGTAATCCTGCTTCATGCTTTTAGTAAGGCTTTCGGCTGCAAAATCGTTGCACGCACAATAAACCATAAGCACTTTGGCGCGAGCGACTCGACCGTAGTGCTGCTGCCAAAGATGCGCCGCTGGCGTAGTGTGCAGCTTTTTGCGCCGAAAGTAATAGTATAAGGTGTAGGTCAGATCTTTGGTGCCATTTAACCAGAAGTATCCAATGAACAGGGTGCTCATTGTTACGAGTGCTGCTGTGCCCCACCCAAACTGTTCAGAATGTTTTATCTCGGTAAGGAGCGGAGCGAGTGTTGCTGCAATAAGGCCAATCCATAAAAAAATGACCAAGAAATACAGCAGGGGTGATTTCTTCATCTAACCCTTTCTTAATTAACTATTGATTAAATGGGGCTCATGCCGCACAACCACTCATTCTTGGGCTAGCAGGGGGATCTGTGAATGAAATTTCTGGCTGTGAATGTAACAACAGAGCAGCATACCTAGGGTCAGATGAGCCGACGTAAAGTTCGAATGCCTATTATGCCGTTGCCAATTCGCAGGTGAGTGGTAATACTGCGCATGTGAAGATAAATATGTGAAATAATACACAGAATAAGAAGAAGGTCGTTGACATAACCACTTTTTTCTTTTAGGATTGTTTTTACCCTCGCCGAACGCGAGGGTACGTACCACAGGCCATCAAACTGGAAGGAACCGCATGCAAATAAGCATGGGGAAGGTACTTTGGGCTTTGCTGATCATGGTCTCCATCGTTGGGGGCGTTTCGATCGGCGCCGATTATCATCGGACGAGCGGGGCATGGCCGGGCAGTGCGGGCACTGATGTGCGCGTTGCCAATGGTACTGCCACTCCGGCCCCTACCCCCTCGGCCACCAAGGGTTCAACCATCCGTACGGTGCCGCAGCCGTCTGCGTCACCTGCGATCATTCCGTCGGCGACAGTACTTACCTCGCCGTCACCGGGTGGCACGGGGCAGCCAACAGCCAGCATCCAGCCGGAACCTTCTGAGTCGGTGGCGCCGTCTCCTTCGGGAGAGCCCGGGACTGTGATCGAGCCCTCCACGCCTCCGGGCGGTGGAGAAGAGAATCCAGTACCTGGAGACATCGTGGTGACCATCGATCCGACCACAATCGTGGGGCTGCCATGAGTGTCGCTGCCCGACGCATCATCGGGACCATCGCATTTCTGCTGCTGGCCGGATTCATCTGCGTCAGCTTTTTTGTTCCGCACCACCGGATTACCGATCCCTCTATGGGAGATACGGCTCCCGTGGGTACGGCAGTGTTCCTGGTTGGGCGCGATGCCTATGCCGCGGGTGACATTGTGACCGTCCGGTTGGATGGCGACTACGCGACCCGGCGGCTGCTCGGTTACAACCCCGACGGCACGCTCATTACCCAGGGCGATGCCAATCCTGCGCCCGACAGTGTGCCGGTCATCAATGGTGATCTCCGCCCACTGACGAAGGCCGATATCGTCGGCGCGATGGCCTTCCAGATCCCCCACTACCTTTACCTGTATGCCACATGCTTTGTGGTCGCACTGGTACTGGCGGCCTGGGGGTGGCTGAGTGAGCAGCGCGAGCCTCGCCTCGCAAGCTCTGCCTAAATAACCATACGTGCGGCCCCCGCGGTCCGCGATCAACGGTAAACAACCCCGCTGGTCGCGAGACTTAGCGGGGGTGTTTACTTTTTACGCGGGCATAGCCTCTGGCCACATGCTGTGTATGAGCCGTTTGCCACGAGCACTCAGCCGCACCCAAATACCATAGCCGGCGTTTCGACTTATTATTAACCGCTTATGGGCCAGGTCCTGTAAAACATGGGCCAGGCGGCCGGGAGTTAGGCGCAGGCTGTCGGCCAGACCGGCGAAATCTTCTTCGCCATTTTCGTGGACCTGCTGCAGCACCAGTGCATATTCGTGTGGTAGGTGAATTGGTTTCATTATGTTCCTCGCTTAGCAGGTATTACTGTAGGCTGCGAATATAAGAAAATGCTTAAGCCTTGCTGTGGCGACGCTGAACCCCAACAGAGGCGGCGTGGTATACTGTATCTATTATGATTTCTTTTGTGTGGACGCCGTCTTCGTTCTGGACGCCACCGTTTCCACTGGTGGAGGGCAGCGGCGGCTCCGAGTCATTCGTGCTTGGCCAGGCCCGCGAACTCACCCGGCGTGGTATCGAAAACCAGGTCATTACCTTTCGACTTGGCAAAGATGACGGCCGGGCCAGTGCGCCAGACGTGCATTTTGTTGATTTTGAGGATGTCCAGAAAATGGGCACATTGCATGGCGAATCGGTGATCCAGACCGAACCTCTTGATTACGCCAGCGACCGCACGCCTTTTGTGATGATGCACAACCCGCCCTACCTCGACCGCACAAAGGATTTTTACCAGAAAGGCTACGCCAACCGCAGGCTCATGACAAATAGCCATGCAAACGCCAGGCTTTGGGCCCATTATTTTGGCATCCCGCTTGCCGACATTGCCGTTGTGTATCCATTTGCGCACGCAGCGTTTACCAATCAGCCTTCGCCCGTCCGCGCACCCGGTCCAATACGAGTATTATTTGCCGGACGGTTAACGGTAGACAAGGGGCTGTATTCGTTCTTTGAAGCGCTGCACGCGTTTGTCGATGACGCCGGTTTTGAGTTTAGCGTCATAAAAGCACCAAGCCGCGAGGGCCAATTTAAGATTATTGAATCGTTGGTGAACGCCCACCCAATGCTAACGGCCATAGAGAGCCGTCACTCTCCACAGGATATGGCCGAGCTGCTTACGCAATACGATGTGGTTGTTATGCCAAGCCATAAGGTTATGTGGCCAGAACCCTTCGGCATGCTTTCGGTGGAAGCTCAGCACGCGGGGTGCCGTGTAGTTGCCAGTAATGTTGGTGGTTTGCCAGAAACCGACTGTGGCGGCCTCATTACATTTGATTCAGATAGCCCGGTTGCCTTTGCGGCGTCCATCCGCGAAGCTGCGGCCAAAGGCCGACTCACCGATGCCGAACGAAAAAAAGCAGCCAACTGCTTTACTGTTGAAAGTTCGGTGGACCAACTACTCGCTGCGTTTAGCGGCGACTTCCCCGTGTACCGGCCCACCAAGTAGGCGGATTGCCCGGCGAAGGCTGGCGGCTGCAATAGCGTCGGTATCTTCAATGTAGATCCGGCGGCCATCTTTTAATACGTGGATTGGCCCGATTGTGTGGTCGGCAAGTTCGCTCTGGACTGCGGTTAACGCTTCTTTTTTGTAGCCTCCGACCAGTATTGGCGTTAGAGCGTCGGGGTTAAGCAGCATGTCTACATCGTTGCCGCTGTCGCCGGCTTTAAACCCGGCCGTTATACCAAGCTTGCCAATGAGGTACACCATGGCGTCGGCTTTCGTTGCAGGCACAATGTCGAGGCAGAATTTGCGGCGTTCGGCGCCAGGGGGCAGGGTAGCATTAAAATGGATTTCTTCGCACGTAACAATTTTAAAGCGCGGAAAAAAGACTCGTGCCTGCTGGGCCAGCATTGCCGCGTCGGTGTGGTTCGCCATGAAGTTGAGGCTTATTTTGTATGGTTCAGGAGAGGGTTTTTGTTCGACGGTTAATTCGTAGCTTGCGGGTGATTCGCGGATGAACCGCATAGTCTCGAGCATGACCGCTGCGCACTTGTAGCCAGTACCAACCAACCAGTCAGCGTATTCCTGGTCCTGGCGCCACTGGTCGTCCTGTCGAAGCCAAATGTCAGTCCCGACGCTGCTAATGATGCCATCGGGAAGCGGAATCTCCCCTGAATCAATGCGGGTTTGGGCGGCCTGGAATTGCAGCCCTGTCACCAGGATCAGGTCGCTGCCTTCGGCGGCAAGGTCGTCGCGGAGCTGGTGTGCCTCCTGACGGAGCGTTGGGTCGCCTCCACGCTCGATCAGCGTGTCGTCGATATCGGTAAATAGTGCGCGTCTAAACATTACGGGCAGCGTCGGGTCGGATTTGTGGAGCTTTCAATCCAAGAATTGGCAGGAGCGGTTTTATTTCGCGGACGGCTTCGGTTTCTACTTTGCCAGCGAGCATCGAAAGGTGTGCGGCAACCGACCGGGCAATAGTTGGCCAGGCGAAGTGTTGCAGGATACGATGGCGGGCTGCCTCGGTGTAGGCATCTTTGCCGCGTTCTAAAACAGTATGGATTTTGGCACCAAGGTCAATGGGGCACTGGGGAATGGCCAAGTGGCCGGTTATGCCGTCTTCGACCGTATATTGCATACCGCCTGTGCGCGAAGCGACAACCGGTGTACCGCAGGCCATCGCCTCAATGGGGACGATGCCAAACGGTTCGTAATACGAAGGCACGGCGCAAACGTCGGCGGCGGCATAATATTTTGCAATCTCAGACTGTTGTTTCGCACCTAAAAAGTGAACCCGGTCTTTAATGCCGAGTTCGTCAATAATTTGCTCAATCCGCTGCAACTCGTCAGCGTCAAGACGTTTCGAACTTTTTGTTGAACCGCCACCAATAATATACAGCGCAATGTCCTGCCATTTTTCGCGGAGGTCGCTAATGGACTGCACGAGCGTGCCAATACCTTTACGCCACTCTAAGCGGCCAGCGTAGAGCACAATGCGTTTGTCGGTTGGCAGGCCTAGTTTTTTACGAATGGATTTGGTGTTGTACGGTCTGAACTGCACAGTGTCGACGCCTACAGGGATGACGCTGATCTTATCGGCGGGTATATCGAATAAGCGCACAATATCATCGCGTTCAACAGGACTGGTCGAGATGACACTAGTTGCCTCTTGGGCAATCCTGCGCTCCCAGTCGTGGCGGGTTTTAAAGAAGTGCGAGTTAGCGTCCTGTGGCTTAAAGTTTTGCAGCACTTCGAAGCGCATTTGTCCGATTGAGTGGTACACATGGCTCATTGGCCAGCCGTACGTTTGTGCCAGGTCCAGGCCGATAATGCCCGAGAACCAGTAGTGCGTGAAAATAGCGTCGTAGGTAAGTTCTTCGCGCTCAATGCGCTGTTTAATGCGCTTGGCGAACTCGTCAGTAACACTCAGGAAATTGTCGCGCGGCATGTAGGCCTTTGGTCCAGCCTTGACACGGATAACACGAAGTCGCGGCTGTACTTCTACGAGCTCTTGTTTAGTGGCACGGTCCCATCGAGTGTAAACATCGACAAAGACGCCCAGTTTGGCCAGCATGCTCGCCATATTCATGACGTAGACGTTTTGGCCGCCTGTCTCTTTTGTGCCTATTTTTGCTAACGGATCTGCATGATCAGAGATCATTAAAATGCGCATGGTACCAGCTTTCTTAAAGAAGCTCGTCCATTAGCCCAACCAACCAGTAATCGGTCAGAGAATCCCATCGCAACGTCTCACATTCTTGGAAAGACATTACATTTTGCCTTCGTCAATCATACACTACTTAGCATAAAATTGCAAAAGCCGCTTATGGTTTTCAGGAGTTAGCAGCTGGAAAGATTGTTTGCTACACTAAGCTTAGAAGTTATGGGAGAACGTATGCCAAACAGTGGTGCCCCCACTGATCTCGCGGAGTATCAGAAACATATTCGCGGACGCCTCAAAACCCTTACGCCAGTTTTTGCGAAGGCGGTCATTGGCGACTTCTCGTCCCAGGTCCCGATTCCAAAAGAAGAAGACGAGCTGACAGAGTTCTTTGTTGGCGTCCAAATAATCCTCGACACCATCCGTGAAAAAGTCGGTGAACTCGAGACTTCGCTGACCGACCTGCATGCCGCGAACAATATTATTGCCAGCGAAAAGGCTCGGGTAGAGGCTATTTTGGATGGCCTTGGCGAGGGTCTGCTGACTGTCGATGACAGCTGGCGCATCAACTATATTAACGAGCCAGCCATTGCCCTGCTTGGCGACAACGCCAGAATTTTGGGCCAGGAAGCCACGCAGATTATGCGGCTTGAAGATGCGGCCGGTAAGCTCATCCCCGAAGCGAAGCACCCTGTACTGCGGGCAATCGGCAAACGCCGCCGGGTGTCGGTAGATATGACCAAGGGTGCTGCTTTGTATGTGCGGCCGGGATCGGGGCAGGAGCGCCGCCGGATTGCGCTGACGATTACGCCAATCCTGCGGGCAGGCCGTGTAGCCGGCGCGGCCGTTGTGCTGCGCGACATCACCGAAGAAAGCAACATTGACTGGGCAAAGTCAGAAATCATTTCGATTGCCTCACACCAACTGCGTACCCCACTCACCGCTATTAAGTGGTATGTGGCTGCGCTACTGCGCGAAGAGGAAGACCTGACGCCCGAACAAACCGATAAATACCTGCAACGGGTTTACGACGCCAACCAGCACATGATCGAGCTTGTTGACGCACTTCTGAATGTGTCGCGTATCGACCTTGGCACCCTGACGCTGCTGCCCAAAGCGGTCAAGTTGGAGGTGACGCTCAAGGAAGTGCTTAAAGAGCTCGCAGTTGAAATCAAGAACAAAGAACTGACGGTCGACGTAGAGGTGAACCACGAAATGAGGCCGGCGTTCATTGACCCTAACGGCGTGCACATTATTCTGCAGAACCTGGTGTCAAACGCGGTTAAGTATTCGGCTAAGGGCGGGCGGGTGGTTGTGGCGTTGCAACAGCAGTCCCAGAATGCACTCATTACTGTGCGTGACGACGGTTGCGGGATTCCAGCCGACCAGCAGCGCAAAATTTTTACCAAGTTGTTCCGTGCTAGCAACGCCACAAAAGTCGCCACCGACGGGACCGGCCTGGGGTTGTATGTTACAAAGGCGCTTATCGAACGGGCAGGCGGCCGAATCTGGTTCGATTCGGTCGAAGGCAGCGGGACCACATTCTATGCTATAATTCCATCAAAAATCGCTTAAGCTTATGAATAAGGTGAATCATGTCTAAAAAGATTCTGGTTGTAGAAGATGAACTGGCCCTGTCTCAAGTACTGAGTGACCGTTTTACCGAAGAAGGATTCGATGTGCAAACCGCGGCAGACGGCGAAGAAGGTTTGCAGAAAGCGACCACCTGGCAGCCCGACCTCGTACTACTGGATATAGTCATGCCTAAAATGGATGGCATGACTATGCTGCACAAACTGCGCGCCGACCCTGTTGGTAAAACCATGCCAGTTATTCTGCTGACTAACCTTAGTGACACCGAAGACGTGTACGACGCCATGGCAAACGGTGTGTATGACTTTTTGGTCAAATCGCATTGGGATCTGGAAGACCTGATTCACGAAGTCCAGGCAAAACTAGTCGGCACCGAGTAGCCACTTAGTGGCTTTTTCGCGGTCCTCGAAATAACGGATCTTGCTTCCCTTGCCAATACCGTGCAACAGAAGGTTCGTGGCGACGCGCATGAGTGTGCTGCCGTCTCCTAGCAGGACACAGCGCTGAAACGGCAGTTCGTGCGCAGCCTTGGCTACAGCCTTACGCGCTGCAATGTCGGTGGTGCCAAGCTTTGTAATATCGTCGAGGATAAGCTGTTTCTTGCCTTTTTTGCCAAGGTCTGCCAGGAGCTTGCGCGCCTGCTCGGTCATAGAAGAAACAGAAGAGAATGTTTGGTTGCCGGTGACGGTTATTTCGATAATGCCGTCTTTATTTAGAATAACGCTGTTCTTCATATCAGTTTTTAGTATAAACTAAATGGGATAAAGCTTATGGCACATTTTGTTCACAAACGGGCTGTAAAACACAAAAAACCGAAACAACCTATAGATTACCTGGTGCGGTTTTTTATGATTGCCACGCCACTGTTCGAAATCCCGCAGGCGCTCAGTATTTATGGCAGTAAAGATGCGTCTGGCGTGTCTGGTATTACATGGATATTCTTTGCCTGCTCCAGTGCTGTGTGGCTGGCCTATGGCTGGCGCGAGAAGATAAAACCGCTAGTGGTCGCCTACTCACTGTACCTGACGATCGAAACAGGCATTGTCATTGGCATCATTATGTATTCATAGCCAGGCTGTGATAGAGTGAAATTAATTATAAAGCGAGGGTAGTATGGCCGCGGACTCCCACACCGTTCTAGCAATCGATGACGACGCACTGCTTCTAGGCAGTGTTGTAGAGGCTCTGCAAGGGGCAGGCTATACCGTTTTGCAGGCGTCCAATGGCAAGGAGGGCCTCGAGATGGCGCTCAAGCATCATCCCGACCTTGTGCTGACCGACAACCTCATGCCAATTTTAAACGGCGTCGATATGATTGCCGGGCTGCGCAAAGACCCATGGGGCAAAACCGCTCCCGTTATTATTATGACCAACATGTACACTGCCGATATGCTAAACCAATCGCTCGAGGCAGGCGCTACTGATTACATTATGAAGTCCGACATGAGCCTCGATAAAATCGTCGAGCTCGTCCGCGGCCGGCTTAAGGATTAGGAGGAAAAAGGGTGGAGTTACCGCGTCAGGCTGAACGAAGTTCCAGTACTGCGCTTTTGCTGATTACTATTATTGTTGTCGGCGTGTTCCTGCTATCTTTCTTTAACGTACAGGGTGCAAACGATGCCAACCGCCGTGCGCTTGAGGAGCGGGCAACCACCTTTGCTGCGGCCATCGACACTAACCTTATCCAAAACCTGAGCGGTGCGCCAACCGACGCCGACACCCAAACATACCGGACGCTTAAGTCACGCCTGCTGGCGTTGAAGCAGATCAACAGCGATGTTAAATCAGTCTATTTGGCTGGCATAAAAGGCGACCAGATTTTCTTTTATGTTGATTCCGAACAATCTGACAGCCAGTATTTCTCGGCTCCTGGCGATGCCTACGACGAAGCGACGCCCGCTTTTAAGAACATGTTTTACAGCGCACCACACCCGTTAGTCGAGGGGCCGGTAACAGATAAGTTTGGCACCTGGGTCAGTGGACTGGCGCCGATTTTTAACCCCGATAACGGTCGTGTCCTGGCCGTTGTTGGCGTCGATGTCGACGCAATCAGCTACAACCAGTCGCTGCTTGGTGCGCTCGACCTGCCGCTAGGTATTGGCCTTATTTTGCTGGCGGTTGTTGGCGTGTACGAGTGGCGCCGCCGCCACGACGAGCAACAGACGCGCATGCGTTCCGAGCTTGTGTCGATTGCCTCGCACGAACTTCGCTCACCTTTAACGGGTATGCGCTGGGCTATCGAGGGCTTGCTCAAATCAGTTACAAACAAGGCCGAAGAAACAAAGCTAAAAGCGATCCAGGACAGCATTATTCACCTGCAGGCCGGCACCGAAGATATTTTGCAATTCACTGCCGTAACAGGGACGAAAAAATTGAACCTCGCCCCAGTTGATATGCGGGCGCTTATGCAGGAAATCTGTGACACCCAGGCGTTGGTTGCCCAGCAAAAAAGCGTCAAACTGACCATCGATGATTCATGGCCAAAGCAGCTCATGATCACCTGCGATGCCGACCGCATGAAGCGCGCCCTGCACAACATGGTCTCGAACGCCATTAAGTACACCCGCGACAAAACTGAGGTAGTGATTAGTTACAAGCACACCGAAAAACAGCATCAAATGTCTATTTCCGACCATGGTATTGGTATTCCAAAACAAGAGCAGCAGCGTGTGTTCGGTGGTTTTTACCGGGCAAGCAACGCCAAAGCATCCGGCGTTAAAGGCACTGGGCTTGGGCTGTACCTGACCCGTAAAATCTTCGAGCAGCACAAAGGGCAGGTTGGTTTTATTTCGGAAGAGGGCAAGGGTACGACGTTCGTGCTTAGCTTGCCTGTTTGACAGGTTTGTTAACCTTCCTCACAATGCGGGTATGAGAGAGGCTCAGCTTTTTTCATGTAACTACTGGTTTAGATAGGGGAGGTGCGAGCACGTGGACCGGTTCTACCGGTACGACGGTCCTACTGGACGTGAAGTCGCAAGACTGCGGACTGTGGGGCTGGGTGCAAGTGATGTCCGGGCGGAGTGGTGCTTCTACGTAGAAGCCGGCCGCCTTGGTGGTGATGAGCGCATGCGGCTGCAGGATTTGTTCGGAACGCCGCATGTCGGTTCGTCGCTGGATGACGAGGGTGTGCTCGAGATCGGCCCAAGGCTGAGTTTCGAATCCCCCGTTTCGTCTACGCTGCGAAGCGTGTGCCATCGCATTGGTGTCCGCGGTGTGGCGCGCATTGAGCGTTTTCGGCGGTTCCAATTTGTGGTTCCGCTTGAGCCGGGACAATGGGGTGCTGCCATGGCCGCGCTCCATGATCCGATGCTTCAGGCGATCTACAACAGACCGCTGACGAGCCTCTTTACCGCCCATGCCCCCGAAGTGGTGCGGGTTATCCCCGTCCTTCGTGACGGGCCATCCGCGCTGGAGCGGGCCAACAAAGAGCTCATCGGTGGGCTCGGCATGACCGATACCACGATGCGCTGGATGTACGAGCTGTTTGCCCAGGTTCTGCGGCGCGACCCGACTGACGTCGAGGTTGTTACGCTGGCCCAGGCCAACAGTGAGCATTGCCGGCACCAGACCATGCGGGGCGAGCTCGTCATTGACGGGCGTCCGTTCGGCATGAACCTGTTCGATCTGTTCACGCTGGGCTACAAGACCAATCCCAACAATTCGGTGATTGCCTTCCACGATGACGCTTCGGCGATTCGCGGCGGGCCCGTACAGGTGGTCGTGGCAGATCCAGTCAGTGGGGATTATGTCCTCACCGATCTGGTGCTGCACGCCACCAACACTGCCGAAACGCACAACGGCCCTACCGAGATCGGCGCCTATCCTGGTGCTGCGACTGGTCCTGGCGGAGAAATCCGCGATGGCATGTCGGTAGGGCGGGGTGGCATTGTGCTGGCGGGTGGCGTCGGAATTTGTGTCGCCAACCTGCTGATCCCTGGCTATGAGTTGCCATGGGAGACCAGCGGCTCGCTGCCCCGTCCGGGGCTGCCGGGTTCGCTGACAGTGCTGACCGACGGTTCGGACGGAGCATCCGACTACGCAAACTGCTTCGGACGACCCGTTATTACCGGGCACGCGGCAAGCTTTGATCTGCTCTTGCCGGACGGTTCGCGCCATGCGTGGCGTAAACCGGCTTTGTATGCGCAGGGTGTGGGCGTCATTCGTGACGAACACCTGGTAAAGACACCGCCGCAAGCTGGCATGCTGGTCGTCCAGATCGGTGGGCCAGCGTACCCGATCGGTATCGGTGGTGGCTCATTCAGCTCCAAGACGCCAGACAGCCGCGTGAGCGCTGGTGATCTGAACGCAATCCAGCGTCCAGACCCGGCGGTTGAGCGTGGGCTGTACGACGTGATCCGCAAGTGCATCGAGTTGGGGCCCAAAAACCCCATCGAATCGGCGCATGATCTGGGCGCGGGTGGCGATGCAAATGCTCTTCCCGAGATTGTTGGCGAAGCAGGCGGCCGCTTTGATGTGCGGTTGCTGCCCGCTGGTGATGCAGGGATGAGCGTGCTGCAGATCTTCGTCTGCGAAGCCCAGGAGCGGTGCGTCGTACTGGTACGGCCAGAGAATTGGCCGTTGCTCCAGCAAATCGCCCGGCGCGAGAGTGCCCAGGCGGTTGTTGTGGGGTATGTCACTGGCGACGGCGTGGTGACTCTCGAGGATACCGCAGCGGCCGACGGCGCTCTTACCGAGTGTGTGCCGGTGGATTTGCCAGCGTCGGCATTCGATGGCAGCGGCGTGATCGAGCCGGTAAAGCTCGAGAGCGTCGAGCGACTGTTGTCGCCGCTGGGATTGCCCGACGGATTGGCAGTGCGGCAGGCGCTGGAGCGAGTGTTCCGTCTGATGACGGTTGGCTCCAAGCACTTTTTGACCGACAAGGCCGACCGCAGTGTCGGCGGCCTGGTCGCCCAACAGCAAGGTGTGGGTCCGTTCCACACGCCGCTGTGCGGTTACGGCCTGACGGCTGTCAGTACCCAAGGCAACACGGGTATTGCGTACGCGCACGGCGAACGCCACCGGTTCGGGTTCATCTCGCCGGCGGCGCAGGCCAGGATGTCCGTGGTCGAGGCGCTCCAGAAATTCATGGGCGTCGCCATCTCCGACCTGCCGGACATCCGTTTTAGTGGCAACTGGTTGTGGCCACCGCTGCGCACGGATGGCAGTGGTGCCCGCATGTTCCAGGCCGCAAAGGCGCTGGCCGAAATGTGCGTGGCCCTCGGCATCGCCGAGGATGGTGGTAAGGACTCCATCTTCATGCAGTCCTTCGACCACAAGGGACGGTTGGTGGTGTCGCCGGCACAGCTCGTGCTGGCGCCCTACGTAACCGTTCCCGATGTCCGAAAGCGGGTAACGCCCGAGGTGAAAGAGGAGGGCAACGCCCTTCTGCTGATCGACCTCAGTGCTGGCCACGCCCGTTTGGGTGGTTCGGCGCTGGCGCAGGTGTACGGACAGGTCGGGGATGATTGCCCCGACCTCACGGACATCGATCTGTTGAAGCGCACATTCACGGCGCTGCAGGTCATGGTGCGCCGTGGCGAAATTGTGGCGTTGCATGGCCGGAGTGACGGTGGGCTGGTAACAACGCTTGCCGAAATGGCTATTGCTGGCGGGTTCGGTCTCGACGCCGACCTCGAAAGCGACCACGATGCGCTCGCCGCCATGTTCAGCGAAGAGGCTGGCGTGGTGGTCGAGTGCGCTAATCGCCAATTGGCGCTGCTCACGCTGAAACGCTACGGCGTGCCTGCGCAATACCTTGGCCGGGTGACTGGCTGGGGTGAGCGCGTGCGCATTAGCCATAACGGCGAGTTGGTGGTGGATGAGCATCTGCACACGCTTCGGGCGCTATGGTCTGAGACGAGTTCGCAGATTGATGCCACGCAGAGCAGTCCGGAAAGCGTGCTGGCCGAGCGCAAGCTCATGGCCCGTCCGTTGCCGCGCCCCAAGTGGCGGCTGACGTATGGGCCACAGCCGACCTTCGGGCTGCGGCGCAAACCCCGGGCAGCAGTGCTCCGCGGGCCTGCGAATAATGGCCAGTATGAGATGGCCGCGGCGGCGTTGGCGGCTGGGTTTACCGTTGCCGACGTCAATGTAGAGGACCTGATCAATGGCCGGGAATCCCTGGATGACTTCCAGGGAGTGTTCCTGCCGGGTGGCTTCAGTTACGGGGACATCCCCGACGCTGGCGCCGCATTGGCAGCGGTCATCAAGTACAACGACCGCGTTGCCGAGCAGGTTGCGGCCTTCCGCGCCCGCTCCGATACCTTTGGGTTCGGGGCCTGCAACGGGGCCCAGCTGATGCTGCGGCTGGGGTGGGCTCCCTTCCCGGAGCTGCCAACAGCTCAGCGTCCACGCTTCATCCGTAACAGGGTAGAGCGCCATAAGTCCAGTTTCGTAACCGTCGAAATCCTGAATAGCACTTCGGTGATGTTCACGGGGATGGCGGGGTCGCGGATGGGGGTGTGGGTTTCGCACGGCGAGGGTCGGCTCCACGCTCCCGACAAGGCGTTGCTGGCGCAACTGCAGATCAGGCAGTTGGTCCCGATGCGGTATGTGTCGCCAGATGGCGAGCCGCTCGAGGTCGATGATTACCCCTACAACCCCAGTGGCACCCCGTTTGGCTGGCCGGCCGTGTGTTCGGTCGACGGGCGGTTCACGGCCGTCATGCCTCATCCCGAGCGCATGGCGAACCAGCTCTGGCAGTGGCCTTGGCTGCCGCAAGAGTGGCGGGAACTGAGCGAAAGCCCGTGGTTGCAGGTGTTCCAGAACGCCCGCGACTGGTGCCTCGACCAACACTGAACCAGGGAACCAAAAAAAGGGGTGGACGACGTGACTCAAAAGCATCGTCGTCCACCCCTGATTCAAAAAAACGAAAGAAACAAGCAGACAGAACTATACACCGGAACCCTCAGAGAGGGTACGATGTACACTTCTCTCTGCTTGTGTCTGTTCGGATCAGCGCCCCTGTGCGACCGTCAGCCCGTTGGGCATCTGGACGAAGTTGTAGCGCTTGTCGAACTTGGTGCCTTGGAGGACCCAGGTGTTGGCGGGATCATCCGGGTGGGTGACCACCACGGAGTCGTGCTCCAGGTGAACCGGCCCTTCCGAGGTCGCGTAGCGCAGGTCGACCCTGCCCTGCACGATGACAGGCTGTGTTTTCTTTGCGAGGAAGAACACGTTGCCCATGCCAACCTCGTACCGAACGTTCGCAACCCACTTGGGCTGGTGCTTGGGGTCGAACTTTGCCAGGTACTCCTGCCAGGCGCCCACGAGGTCGTCGAGGGAGTAGCCCTTCTCCGTCCAGAAGTCCAGGAGCGCGCGGGCTCGCGGGTCTTCGTTAGGGTCGAGGGCGCCCGCGAGTTCGTTGTCGCGGACCATGACCTGGTTGGGGTAGTGGTCATCCGGGGCCATCGCCGTGTGGGCGTCGCCGCGGATGAGTTCCAGTTCCTTCTTCCAACCTTCGTTGTACGGTGTGGTTGCCTCGCCGGGGGCGATGCACACCACGGTGTCGGCGCCCGGAATGGGCAGTCCGATCCCCGAGCTTCCGGGGATGTACAGTGGCTGGTGGTAGAGCGAGTAGGGCTCTACGAGTGCACGGTTCCGATCCAGGATCGTGGCCATGTAAATCACTCCTGTCTGCTTGCGTCGCTGGAGCTGGTAGCATCCCGCGATCCGTCAGATAATATAATTAAAAGTACGTAGTGTCAAGGGTTAATTTGCCAGGTATTGACATAAAAAGCTTAAGATTATATAATGTAGTAAACCTAAGAAACTGTGAGAGGTTTCAAGAAGGAGATACTTTATGAAAGTTGTACGAATTGCCGCTTTGGCCGTAACGACTGGCGCTATCATCCTTGGTATCGCGAGCCCTCTGGCCGCTTGGCACCCCGAAGGTGTTATTAAGAAAGAAGTTGCTAACCAGACGACTGGAACAGCTTTAAGTGACGCAAACAACGCTTCAACAGCTGTTGCTGCGAAACCAGGCGACGTCCTGAAGTACGTCATTACCGTCAGTAACATCGGTAAAAAAGCCGATAACGGCTATAACGACATGGTTAAGACTGTCATGACTGACACTCTGCCTGCCGGTGTTGAGCTGGTAAGCGCGCCTGCGCAACGCCAGATCACCGAAAACCTTGGCCGTATTAAGCCAGGTGAATCAGTTAAAAAGGAGTACCTTGTTAAGGTTACCAGCACTAAAAATGGTGCTGTAATCGAGAACAACGCTTGTTTCACTGGTGACAGTGAAGTGAACGACGCTCCTCAGAAAGATTGTGATACTGCGAACGTTAAAGTAAACGTTCCTCCAGTAGTTACCGAACCTCCTGTGACTCCTCCGGTGGTTACGCCACCTCAGGTTCAGGGCGTTCAGACCGAAGCTCCTGCTGTATTGCCAAGCACCGGCCCAGAGGCCATCATTGGTGGTGCGATAAGCATTGGTGCAATGGCCTACGGTATTAGCGCTCTGCGCGCCAGCCGCCGTAATCTGGCCGCTGCCCACAAGCAGTAATCCCGGGTAATCTGACCAAAAACAACCTCCCTGTAAAAACGGGAGGTTGTTTTATATAGTAGCCCGAGCTACGAGGCGGTTATTCCTGGTGTCGTTTTCCGGGCGTGAGCTGTATAAACATGCCACCGAGCGCCATTGCAAAGCCAAGGCCAAGAGCTACGGTACTGGTAACGGGGGCGTATTGGTATCCTGCAACTCCGGCAATGAGTAAGATGGCCATAATAACCAGCATCTTTACCGGAAATGTGAGCTTAAGGCCATACGTGGTAACTACCCAGAACAGGCCGATTGCCAAGATAACCCCTACGCCAATGGTCAGATCAAGCGGTAGGGTAATGCCCGTTTGGGCGGCATGCGCCGTTTCTTCGGCCGCAGTTTCATGGACTTCGCCGTCGTGGGCGAAAAACGTCATGCTCATACTTTTCCTTCCTCAATCTGTTTACGAAGCCATTCATCGAGGGAGCCGCCACCACTTGCGCCCATTGCTACAACCATGTCACCTGCGTCGAGGTGCTTTTTAATTGCTGTAGCGAGGGCACTATCTATTTCTGCGGGTTCAGCAATCTCGGGTTTGTCGAGGTAGGCAATAAGTTGGGCAGGTGTAAGAATTGGCAGGTTAGGGTCTTCACGAGCTAAGTAGCTACGTACCCAGTATAGTTTTTTTGCACCATCGAACACGTCGGTGTACGTCTCTTTGATGTGATGCTGTCGACGGTTGGTAAGCGGCTCGTAGACTACCACAACATCTTGGTTGTTGGCTTTGGCTAGTTCGAGCGCAGCGCTCATACCGCCCCGAAGCTTTTCGGCAGTATGGGCGTAGTTTGTGTAGAGGCTCGGTTTGAGCAGCTCCATGCGCTGTTTAAGGCCGGGGAATTTATTAATGTGCTCTATAAGCACATCGATCGGAGTGTTCGTTGCCTTGTTTACGGCGAGTACGGCAAGCCAGGCGTCGCGACGGTTGAACTCGCCCGGGATGGTAATCCTTTCATTAATGGCGGGGTCGAGCTCATCTTTAACAGTGACCGTGTCGCTGGCGTTGAGTCCAATGAGCGTCGCATCCTGCTGCCACATAATGGTGTGTTGGCTTTGGTGAATGAAATCGCGGAAGGCTGTTTTGAACGAATCTTCGGTTGGAAAGATTTCGTGGTGGTCCCAGCCAATGCCAGTAATCGCCGCAATATAGGGATGAAAGGCCATGAAGTTGTAATCGAATTCATCGCATTCGTAGACGAAATATTCGCTGCCTTCCTGTAGCTGTCCCATGGGTCCAAAAGGGATTTTCGCGCCAACTGAGTGGCCGATCGGAATACCCAAGCAGTGGAATAGCCATATCGTCATGGCTGTAGTGGTACTTTTGCCGTGGGTACCTGCAATGCCAAGCAGCTTCAGGTTTTGGGCCGAGATGATTTCGTTCAGCAGCTCGTCGCGCAGGCTGGATTTTATACGGTTGCGTTTGGCAAATAGGAGCTCGGGGTGTTGGGAATTCTCGCGCGTTAACGCCGACGAATACACGAACCAGTCAATTGGCTTTTCTTGGTGCACCTCTGCCATGGCTTCCTCGGTCTGGCCAATGTGCAGGTTTATCCCTTCCTTTTTAAGGAGCTTAATGTAATCCGAATCTTGTTTGTCGGAACCGGAGACTTCGTAGCCAGCCTGTTTGGCGATCATTGCCAAAGGCCCTACGCCGCCACCGCCGATGCCGCTGAAGTAAATATGCATAGCTATAGCATACTACGGTGCGGCACGGCGTGTGGAGGGCGAGCCAGTTTTTTGACATGGCTCAGGCCATTGTGCATTCCTTGCTGCCGATGGCGAACACTTCCAACCGGCCATCGGCATAATGCCGAACCCTTTTTGGTATTTCATGCTTATGCCCACTTAAAGTTAAGGCGCCTCCATTATTCTGTGCCTTCCCTCGAATTGCAATGAGGATACGCAATAAAATAACCGCAGTGCGCACTGCGGTTATTCCGTTATTTGGTGGGAGCAACCGTAAAGGCAGCCGCATCCTGCGGTTCAGGTTGCAGGAGGGAGCGCGGCGTTTGCCTTTGAGGTCAGAAAATGTGCGTCCCCGAGTGTACTTTTCGGAGATGAAAGTACGGTACCACCGGTTGCCTCGGATGTAAATATTTAAAAAACATCTTGAACTTCGAGGGAACTGTGGATACTATGCTGCTGGTTAATCAGGGGTTGCCATGCAACAGAAAGAGAACGGATACGGCGTTGTCATTGCTATTGGATTGTTTATGTCGGTCATTCTAGGAGCCATCGTACTACTGGGGGTTATAGAAACTTCTGGCACATAAAACACCTCTGCGAGAAAAATTTCATATAACTTTTCACGCAGAGGAGCATACTAAACGTAACAATTAATCGGAGACCGCCACAACAATCAACGTATGAACTAGCGCTCGTCCGCCAGTGTTGCCAGGCGTTCGGTATGAATCACATACTTTTGCCTGCGGTACTGCAATACGCCTTCGCGCTCCAGTGCCTTCAGCTGCGTACCAGTCGTTTCCCGGGTTAAGCCAAGGAAGTTCGCCAAATCTTGTTGGGTTAAAGGAAGCGTCATGTGCGACCGGCTTTTGGCTACTTGTTTGCCGAAACGCTTAACGAGCATATTTAGGGCGCAAATGAGTTTATCAACTGCTTTTGCCTGCTCTAGGCTCGAGATATGTTCATGATAGTCCAGTGTCCGCTTGATTAAATAGTGGAACAATCGGGCAAATGTCCGTGGGTGGTCCTTCATGAACTGCACATACTCTTCGCGTGGAATCTGGTAGATATCGCAGTCGGTATATGCCTCGTAAAAATACTTAGCCTCCTCCGAGTGGCCAAATACAGTATCTACAGGGAAGATGTCGTGACGGCCTTCGAAGCTTAGCGGCTTCTCATTACCTTCGGACGTTATTACATAGGTTTTAACAAAACCCTTCTTAATGAAGTAGCAACTGTTGGGGGATGTGTCCTGACAGACAATTAATTGCCCCTTCTCGTACGGCTTGCATGGGTAACCAGCAAGGAATTTTCGCCATTCTTCCATGTGTCTCATTATACGGTCGGGTCTAGATGGGTATGTGAGATATTTCATTGTAAATAAGTTGACATCAGCCGGATTTTGGGCAATAACTAGGGGAAAATGCCGAACATCCTAGACCACCCGATTGTGTCCGACCAAATTACCCGCCAGGAGTTGGTGGTTATTGTTCGTGAATGTCAAAATGTCTTCTCCAAAGGTGTTGATGGCGATATTGTCGAACTTGGCTGCTATGTAGGCACTACGTCACTTTTTCTGCAGCGGCTTATTTTGCAGTTTGCCTCACAAAAAGCATTGCACGTGTACGACTCGTTCGCGGGGTTGCCCAATAAGTTGCAGCAGGACCAAAGCCCAGTCGGCGAGCAGTTTAAGGGCGGTGAGCTTGTGGCTGCTAAACCGCAACTTATTAAGCACTTCAAGCATGCCGGACTCCCATTGCCTGTTATTCATAAGGCATGGTTCGAGGATCTTACGCCCACGGACATGCCCGACCATATTGCCTTCGCATTTTTAGACGGTGACTTTTATAGCTCGATTTTAGCCAGCCTGCGTGTTGTCTGGCCCAAACTAACTCCGGGTGCAGTTGTGGTTGTCGACGATTACCAGACCGTGGCGCTCCCCGGCGTTCGCCGGGCAATAAAAGAGTGGTCGCAAAACCACTCTTTTACCGTTCGGGTCGAGGCGAGCCTCGCAATCCTTGTGCCTACTCGCTAGGAACCACGCTGTCGTGGTGCTTCAGGGGTACCTCTTTCACAAAGAAGCTGATTATGAAGGCGACTGCCATAATACCTGCGGCGATCAGGAAGACCTGTGTCATCGAGCTGGCAAGTGCCGCCTGGAGGCTGCCAACAAAGTGATGGAACGCATCCAGCGCCTGCTGCTGTGCCTGAGGGGGCAGGTTCTGTAGTTGCTGTGTAATGCCAGCCTGGGCTTCTGGTGACAAAATGCCCTGTATAGAGTTCACGTCGAGGTTGCTAAACTGGGCGCCCTGGCCGTTGGCCTGTGCTATCTGCACAAATTGTTCGCTCTTGGCGTCTACCAGTTTGCTGGCCAGGATGTTGTTCAGGATACCGCCCATGATTGCCAGTCCAACAGTACCGCCAATGCTACGGAACAGCTGGGTCGAGCTTGTTGCCGCGCCAAGGTCTTTCTGTGGCAGCGCATTCTGTACGGCAAGTGCAAAGATTGGCATTGCCATACCCATGCCCACGCCGGTCAGCGCCATGCGCCAGGCAAGATCCATGTAGGTGCTTTGGGCGCTCAGCGTGCTCATGGATAGAATGCCAAGCGTTCCAATAAACATACCGCCCACAATAAACGCTTTGTATTTGCCTGTCTTGTTAACCAACTGGCCAACCCCAATACTGGCCGCGGTCAACCCAAGCACCATCGGCAACATAATAATGCCCGAGTTGGTGGCGCTAAAGTTGAGAACTTGCTGGGCAAAGGTTGGCACGTAAATAATCGCGCTAAAGAACCCGGCGCCAAACAACAGGAACAGGATGCTAATTACGTTAAAGATCGGGCTCTTAAAGAAGTGCAGAGGCAGGATTGGGTCTTTGGCCTTGCGTTCGGTAAAGACAAAACCGGTGAGCGCCGCAACAGTCACAGCAAGCATTGCCAGGATGGTCGGACTGTTCCACGCCAAATCAACGCTGGTTCCCCAAAGCTCCATAGTGGTACCGCCAAGCGATGTCGCCAGTACGAGCGCAGAAAGGCCGATGGTCAAAAGCGCGCCGCCAAGGTAGTCGATCACTGGTTTTACAACAGTGGATTTTATAGACGGCATGTATTTTGCAATCAGCGCGAACGACAGGATGCCGACAGGGATGTTAATCAGGAAGGTCCAGCGCCAGTCGGTTGTAACGCCAAGCAGGCTATGGCCATCCGTTAAGAAGCCTCCTAAGAGTGGGCCGACCAGGCTCGAAAGCCCAAAGACCGCACCAAAAATACCCTGCCATTTGCCGCGTTCACGGGCGTCAAACAGGTCGCCAATAATCGCAAATGCGTTAGCAAACAGAATGCCGCCACCGATACCTTGCAGGGCGCGGAACGCGATCATCTGCTCAATGTTTTGTGCCACGCCGCACAAAAGCGAAGAGGCCACAAAAAGAACAATGCCGATCAAAAGGAGTCTGCGCCGGCCGTACAGGTCGGAAAGTTTACCGGCAATCGGCACGGCAATCGTCGAGGTTAATAGATAAGCAGTCACAACCCAGGTCAGTTCTTTCAGGGCATTAAATTCGCTGAGGATTTTAGGCAGGGCGGTTCCAACGATGGTCTGGTCAAGCGCAGCCAAAAACAGGCCGGACATAACCGCGAGCATCACAATAACCTTTTGCCGTTTTGACAAATGATGAAGCACTTATTTTCCTTTCGTTTCTTTTGTTTTGTCGATGACAGATTTGATTTCGTTGAGCTTATGGGTCATGTGTTCGAGCATGGCCTCTACGCTCGAGACCGGGCATACCCCCAGCATGTTATGGTCTTTGATACCAATGATCACCATGGAGTCGCCTGCTTCGATGCCCAGCTCTTCCCGCGCTTTTGCAGGAATAACAATCTGGCCTTTGGTGCCGACTGTTGCTGTGCCGTAGAAGTTGGTGTGTCCGATGTGTGATCCCATAAGTATGAAATGTATAACTAATCCTACATATCCTACGCCGCGTTAGTGTAGGCTGTCAAGTATTCGGACAAACTAAAAACGCCCGGGTGGGCGTTTTTAGATTTGGTTACAACGTGGAACTACCAGCTGCGTTGACGAAAGCCACCGCCGTTACCGCGTGGAGCGCCGCCATCACGAGGGCGTTCTTCACGGGGACGGGCTTCGTTCACAACCAAGTTGCGACCACCATTGTCTTTGCCGTTGAGAGCTTCGATAGCCTTGTCGGCTTCTTCTTTGCTGCTCATTTCGACAAATCCGAAGCCCTTAGAACGGCCGGTTTCACGGTCGCTAATGACTGCGGTTGACTCGACGGTACCGTACTCTACGAATAGAGTGCGAAGATCGTCGTCAGTGGTGCTGTAAGGCAAATTGCCTACATACAGTTTGACTGCCATACTACATCCTTTTTTACATGTCGCAGAACGACCACTTACCGTTTCTTTGGTGTAGAGGGCAGTCAAGCCTAGATCTACAAAATCCATCCGCACGGAAAGTATACTGCTACCTGCTATTAGAGCACAGTTACTTAATTAATACAACAAGCTATTGGCATTCTGAACAGTAGCCGGTTAGCTCTACAGAGTGGTTCAGAGTAAGGAAATGATGTTTCTTGGCAAGCGAGGTAAGTGCCGCTTCGAGTTCGGGGCTGGTAATATCGATCGTTTTGCCGCATTGCTGGCAAAGTGCATGGTGGTGGTGGGGCGTAAAGATTTCGCTCAGCTCAACCTGGTGTTTAAAGCCGTGCCAAATGCGGTTGACGATGCCAAGCTTCTCGTACAGTTCTACCGTGCGGTACACTGTGGCGCGGTCCACGTCTTCTTGCAACTGATGGGCGAGTTCGCCAACGCTCATTGGCCCCGCAGTCGCCAGGTGGCTAAAGACGGCCAGGCGGCCTTTGGTGGCGCTGCTATGCGCTTCTTTTAGAGTATTCTTAACTTTTTGTATGCCTGTATCCATTGGTTTTAGTATAGTCGTATGCGACACAATTGCAAAATTTGTAAGCTTGACCATCATTCCAGTTCTGATACCATAGAAGTATGCTAGAGGTGAACGGAGGCTTTAAAAAGCCAAAAACCAAAGTTTTGATTATTGCTGCATCGGCTGCGTTTGTAGTGTTGGCTGGCGTCGCCGGATTCTTTGCTTGGCAGTACTTTAGCTTTAAGAGCAATCCGAATAAAGAGAACGAAGAAACAATTGCCCGCTTAACGAGCGCCGTGGGCACCATATATATGTTGCCAGACGAAAAGCCAACTGTCGCTCAGGTACAGGACAAAGAAAAACTCAAGGACCAGACGTTTTTCTCGAAAGCCGAGAATGGCGATTACATCCTTATTTATTCCGAGAACAAATTGGCACTCTTGTACCGCGAGAAAGACCGTAAGCTCGTAAACGTCGGCCCAATCACCATTAGTGACGACCAGAACCAGCAGCCAAATGCCCAAGTTCAAGGCGCCACGGCTCCTCCCACCGGCACCAAAAAGCCATAGTGCTTATTTTACAATAGCCCACACTGCATATAGCGTATATACTTATGCTATTAACAAGTTGACCACTGGTGGTATGGAACCGCGTGTAAATCGTGGGCTGTGCCGCAACGGTAATGCCTGAACCCAGGCCGAGCCCGATACATCCGCCAGTTGGTATCCCGCGCAGGAAGCAAGAGCCTTATTAAAGACCCTCTTTTTTAGCACCCAAAGTGCCCTGCCGGATAAGCAGGGTATTTTTTACGGACAGTATGCAGACGGCGACAGTGCAGCAGACGCGGAGGGTAGTCGAACAGCAAAGGGAAGCTGATTTTGAAGCATACCAGCACTGGGAGTACGAACGCCGCTTATATGACGAAGTGACCGATGCTGCCGAGCGGGTCCGCGCGCCGATCTCGCCAAAACAAGAATTCGAATTGTCCGACGATGGCTTGGTGAGTGCGCGTGGCGAATTGCTGCGCCCGGTTCTTATGGTTGGTCTTGCAGAGGCCCAGCGAATGGCTATGACCAATCCGGACTGGCAGGTTGAGGTTGTGCGCCGCACGATTGACTTGCAGGAATATGACGACCTTGAGCGCTTGGCCAGGGCGGGCGAGGGGAGTGGTGCACTTGTTTCGTATTGGCTGATCCCCGATGCAGTGGTTGAGGGCAGTACTATTCCTGGGTATAACCGCGAACGCTTAAAAATGTTCACCCGCGTTGCCGTGCCTACTGCAAAGGGCCTCGAGATTAAATACCATTCGTATGACGGCAGCTACCGGCCGGGTGTGCAGGCTATGGACGAGCTGCTTGGGTTTGCGTTTGATGCCAACCGCACATCTGAGCAAATTGCCAGCGAGCGTCGTTTTCTTGAAGGCCCCGTGCCTAGCATTGATGAGCTCGACGAAGTCTTACGCCAAGCGTACGATGACACGCTGACCCGCGATTTTGGTGGTGAGTGGTTTGGTGGCCGCCGTCCATTGCCAGTGCGTGATGTGCTCGGTTTTATTACTAACCAGCACGGCCTGCTACGGGAACATATGGGCCAGCTGGGCAGGATCTTCGCGACAACTGCCGACCCGCACCAGCGCAACAAACTTATGGAACCACACCGCTACAACCTGGCTGCGGCGCTCGACGACCTGCTGCACGGTAAGCAGGTTACGAATGCCAGTGAGGCTGGCGACAACGCCCGTAGCGAGGGCCGAAACCTCGATGGCGACTGTCCAACCGGCGAAGGCGATGACGAATCCGCTGCCAACCAACTTGGCAGTCTGGGCTTTAAAACAGGAAGGCGGGAGCGTGCGCGCATGTGGGCTAACCGCGAGTGCCGCACCTGCCTGGTTAAGAAAGCTGTCGACATCAGCCAGTGCCACATGTGCCTGGATTGTGAAGAGACGCACAACCAATTTGGTAACGCCGGGCTCGACCAGATCATGCGCGACGCAAAAGACCGCAAAACGCGTGAAGCCCGGTTCGGTGCTCTTGGGCGCAAACGCCGCGCTGCTGCTGGCAAGATGGTGCTTCATCAGGTTGAACCTCTGGCCGAACTTGCAGAGTAGTTCTATACTGGGCGCAAGATGATCAAGTACTATCACAAAAACCTGCGCGCCAAAAAAGTAAACGAACTCGAAGCATATAAACCTGGCTGTTGGGTGTATGTAGAGGCTCCGACCCCCGAAGAAATTGAGTTTTTAGTCACCCGGTTTAAGCTTGACCCGGGCCACATTGAAGATGCACTCGATCCAGACGAAATGCCTCGCCTTGAAAAAGAAGGGGAGCTGACGTATATCTTTATTCGCTACGCCTATACCGACAACAAGGCGGCGTTTACGACTGCGCCAATGCTGTTTGTTACGGGTACAGAGTTGCTCATCACAATCACCCCAGGCGAGCTACCCCGCCTGTCGCATTTTTTGAGTGGCCGCCTGGAGTTCACCACAACCCAGCGCACCCGCCTGGTGCTGACCATCCTTGACCAAATCGACGACCAATACGAAACCTTCATTAACCGCGTTGGGCGTCAGATAAACTCTATCCGCGCACGCTTAAAGGGCCACGAAATCAGTAACCAGGATTTTGTGGACTTTGTGACCATCGAGGACGAGCTGAACAGCTTCCTTTCTGCCATGCTGCCAACCACCGCGGTACTGCGCCGCTTGCTGCTTGGCCGGCACATCCAGCTGTTTGAACAGGACCAGGACTTGGTAGAGGACTTGCTGCTAAATAACGAGCAGTCCATTGAGAGTTGCCGCGCCCACGTGCGTTCCATTACCAACATCCGTGAAGCTTACGCGACCATCGCCACGAACAACCTGAACCACACCATGAAGCTGCTGACTGCTGCGACCGTGCTGATTACCTTGCCAAACGTGATCTTTGGAATGTATGGCATGAACATTGGTCTGCCGTTCCAGCATGAGCCGTGGGCCTACCCGCTGGTCGTGGGAAGTGCCGTGTTGGTCTGCCTTTTTGTATATATTGCCGGACGCCGTCGCCGTATCTTTTAGCGCCCGTGTTTATACACAGCTTATACACAAACAGATGACGCTCATGCTTGAACGCTTGTACAGCCTCTGCTAAGTTATTGTTTGTGTGCTGCGTTCGGGCACTGGCCAGTTGCCTGAACTGTTACTACCTTCGGGGGTAAGGTCCGCCACACATAATAAGGAGAAACATATGCCAATTGACATCCGCAAGGTCCCGTCTCGGGCCCGCAAAGTTGCGGTGGAGATTGTCCCGGCTGTGTGGCAGGATTACCTGCAACACTAGGCCACAACAAAAAGCCCCGGTTGATCCGGGGCTTTTTGTTATTGCTGTACGGGTGGGGCGGTGGGGGAGGGGGCTGGCAGGACTGCCTCCGGGTAGGCGGCCTTGATTTTATCGAGGAGCATCTCCTGTAATACCTGCGCGTCAACGGCGTTGGTGCCATCGATCTTCTCGCCATTCAAGAAGAATGTCGGAGTGCTCGCTACACCGGCTTTGTTGCCAGCGGCACGGTCGCGGGCAATCTTAGCGGCAACATCGGCTGATTTAAGGTCGGCCTTAAATTTTTCGGCGTCCATGCCTACCTCGCTGGCGTAGCCAGCAAATACGGCTTCACGCTTATCGACAGCGACTGACTTCCAATCGTCCTGGGTTTCGTAGAGCTTGTCATGCATCTCCCAGAACTTACCTTGCAGGCTGGCGGCTTCGGCAGCGGTGCTGGCGGCCAGGGCATTCGGGTGGATGTTGGTCAGGGGGAAGTTACGGAAAATAAACGTGACTTTATCTTTATATTGTTCCGTCATGGCTTTAACCGGGGTGTACATGCTCAGACATGCCGGGCATTGGTAGTCGCCGTACTCAATAAGTACAACTTTCTGGTCCCTGCTGCCATATACCTGGTCGGCAATTGGGCCATCGGTAATAATTTTGCTGGCATCACCGGTGAATGATGATTTGTCGTTTGTTTTACTCATGTAAATGATGCCACCAAACACGGCAACAACAAGCAGAGCAAAAATAATCCATTTCGTCTTGTTCATGGCTCTATAATACAATAAGAAGATATGGAAATCCTGATTCTTGCAAGCGCTATCAGTTTAGCAGGGGCCATTGCCCTGATTAGAGGGTTTCAGTTTGCCCCAAGCGAGCTGAGTGAGTTCGAGCTGGCCCGCCGTGCAGACGAAGGTGATGGAACTGCGGCGTATGAGCTGTACCGGCGGCCGCTGCTGCCGACACTGTCTGGGCTTCGCTCTTTTAAGATCGTGCTGCTGACCAGCTTGCTTGCAACGCTGCTTGTGGCGACCCATGAGTGGTGGATAGGCCTGTTGCTTTTGCTGGCGATTTGGCTGGCTACCGAACTTACGATTGCCAAAGGCTGGCTGGCGTCGGCTGCGCATGGTCTGCAACGGTTTTTGGAGCCACGGATTATTACGACCGTCCGACATGCATCGAGTGTGTTAAAGCACCTTGCCCCACACCATGCGGCGTTGCGTGCGCAGGCAATCGGGTCGCGCGAAGAGCTGGTGGAAGTGATCACTCATGATACAAGGTTTCTGACCGCTGCCGAGAAAGCCCGCGTGCAAAGCGCGCTTACATTCGATGACCTAAAGGTTGTTGACGTCATGGTCGCCCGAGACAAAATCGCGACTGTCGATGTTAAAGAGACAGTCGGGCCTGTGCTGCTCGATAAGCTGCATAAAGACGGACACCGGATATTCGTAGCAGTTAAAAAAGATTTGGACCACATCCAGGGCCTGTTATACATGAGAGATGTCACCTCTGGGCACCCCGAGATTAAAACGGTGGCAGATGCGACGCGTCCGCTGGCGCCTCGAGTGTCACAGGATGCGCCACTGAGCGAGATTTTGAGTGCGGCACTCCTGACGGGCAAACAGTTGTTTATTGTCATTGATGAAAAGAATGATGTGAAGGGCTTGATTACTCTGGCCGATGCACTTGCCCGATTGAATGGCTCGCCGGTGCAGCGAGAGCTGGCTCTAAACGCCGAGGCCTAATCTAAAAAGGGTTGAGCCCGGGGCACGTGGTGGCCCCGGGCTGTTGAGCGTCTTCCGAACTCAGAGTTCGTCGGTACTGAGGCTGCCCAGCCACGCCTCGAAGGTGCAGACGTAGCCGCTGTCGAGGTACGCCTTGTACCCCTCCATCAGGACCTCCAGCTTGGCGGTCGCACTCCCATCCCCGCTCTTCAGGGCACGCTCGTGGGCTGCCGCTGCCCGGCCTTCGGTGCGGGCGGCAATGACCGCGCGCTCTTCTGCGATCCGCCCACGATCAGTACCAGAGCGACGCTCCAGATGGCAGCGACGAGTACATCTTCCATGATTCCTCCAGAAAGAGCCCGGAATTTCAACTCGTGCCAATTCTGCCATAATTACGTATTTGTTGCAAATGTGTAGTTGCGCGGTTGGTGACATCTGTTATAGTTAAGTGCAGATTTATGGTTACGCATTCTAACACCAATACTAGGGCTTACTGAACCGCTCCCGCTGAGCGGCGGTTTAGTGCAGGCCCTAAAACAGCTCAACGTAACCAACCAAACAACCTAAGGATTTTTATGCGAATTTTAACCCGACAACTCACAGACCATGTTGGCCAGAAAGTAACAGTCGCTGGCTGGCTGCACAAGAAACGCCTGCTTGGCGGTCTGACATTTATTGTTATCCGCGACCGTTCCGGCGTGGTCCAAGCGCTCATTAAAGATAAGGGCGAAGTAGAAAAACTGCGCGGCCTACAGATTGGCACCGTGCTCGAAATGACTGGCATCGTTGCCGCTGATGACCGTGCGCCCGGCGGCGTCGAGATCCACGAAGTCGGCCTAAAGATTGACGTGCCCGTCGAAATGGAGCCGCCAATCGAAATCGACAAGCCGCTCAGCCATGAGTCCGACAACCTGGACACACTGTTCGAATACCGCGTGATCGGTCTCCGCAGCCCGCGCGAACAAGCGGTGTTTAAGGTGCAGAGCGAAATCAGCCGCGCCATCCGCGAATACCTGCGCGGCCAGGATTTCACCGAAATCCGTACACCAAAATTGCTGGCAGCTGCAACCGAGGGCGGCGCTGAAGTCTTTAAAATGGATTACTTCGGCAAAGAGGCTACCTTGGCCCAAAGCCCACAGTTTTACAAGCAAATGATGGTCGGCGTATTTGAGCGGGTGTTCGAAATCGCCCCAGTGTACCGCGCCGAACCAAGCGCCACTACCCGCCACATGACCGAATACATTAGCGTCGATGCCGAGTTTGGCTTCATTACTATCGAAGACCTTAAGAAGCTACTGAGCGACCTGATGCGCGCTGTCGCCGACGACGTGTGGCAATACTGTGAAGGCCAAGTTAACGAGTGGGGCGTCGCAAAACCGGTGCTGCCCGAGCTGGTTCCAAGTATCACCATGGAAGAGATCCACAGGCGCTACAGTGAGGCCACCGGCGAGAACAGTATTGGCGAGAAAGACCTTCGCCCCGAAGAAGAGCGCTGGATTTGCGAATACGCTGCCAAAGAACTGGGCTCTGAAGCCGTCTTTGTGACCGACTGGCCAGCAAGCGAAATGAAGTTTTACCACAAAGCACAGGATGGCAAGACAGAGTTTGCAGACCGCATCGACCTGCTGTTCCGAGGCGTCGAGATTGCCACTGGCAGCATGCGCGAACACCGCTACGACGTTGTACTCAAGCAGCTGCAAGCCATTGGTGGCGACCCAGAAGACCCGGGCTTTAAGTACTTCCTGATGGCCATGCAGGCCGGTATGCCGCCACACGGTGGGTTTGGCATGGGTCTGGAACGCCTGACTCAAAAAATGCTGGGCCTCGGCAACGTCAAAGAAGCCAGCTTGTTCCCACGCGACATCAACCG
Organism: Saccharimonadales bacterium (SeqCode); assembly: GCA_035280845.1. Taxonomy (GTDB): domain Bacteria; phylum Patescibacteriota; class Saccharimonadia; order Saccharimonadales; family EFPC-124; genus DASTDY01. The sequence continues at coordinate 39,326 of DATEFB010000002.1, forward strand.
CCTGGCACCGTAGCTGGTGCGAACATAAGCATGATACGCTCGTAGTATCATGGCCGCACAAACCCACCCCAATACAGGCGTTCACTACGACGTCCCCTTTATGCCAAACGGTGGCAAACGCTGTCTTGAGGCCTGTGTTGGTATGGTGTTGGGTTACTTTATGCCCGGCCGCCATTTTAGTGACGGCGAGTTAGATGCTCTTTGCGGGCTCAGCCACCTCGATGACACCGGCAGCTGGTCAACCAAACATATGCTCGGTATGGCCGATCTTGGTTTCCGATTGCAGTGGATCGAGAATTTTGATTACCGTCGTTTTACTATTGAGCCCGAAATCACCTTCCGCGAATCAACTTCGCCTAAGATCTTTGCATGGCAAAAGCGCTTTACTAACTTTCCGCTCGAAGGCGAGCGCATGGCTGAATACCTGGCTCGCAAACTGCCCTGGGAGAACCGCGCTGCCACAACTCAAGACATCAAACGGCTGCTGAAAGACGGCTGGCTGGCACGGCTCAAGGTGAATGGGCCATCACTCTGGGAAGTTTCCGGATACGAGGGTCATTCGGTGGTTGTTGTTGGCTATGATGCGACTGGTGTTTTTGTGCATAATCCTGATGCCCGTTTGGGAAATACACCGAACCAGCATGTTTCATGGGCGGTGCTACAAAAAGCCTGGGAGGATTACGGCGGTCCTTTGGCGCTTCAGGCATATACATTGCCTAGTAAATCTGTACAATGAAAGCATGAAAAAGAAATCTCTCGGTGAAGTTTTTATTGGTCTTGCGGTTGTAGCGGTTGGTGCCGGGCTGTTCGCTGATGCTCTGGGGCTGTTGCATTTTGGCAAACTTGTGAGCACATGGTGGCCGCTGGCAGTCATTGGCGTCGGTGTGGTTAGCCTGCTGAGCAACCCTCGCGTGTGGTGGTGGCCATCGGTGGTTATTATTGTTGGCTTCCTGTTCCTGCTGAACCGCCTCGGCGTAGTAGATGTGAACGCTGCCCGGCTCATTTGGCCGTCAATCATCGTTATGGTTGGCTTGGGTATTTTGTTTGAGCGCGGCGCACGCGGCCGTGACATTAAAGACGACGAAGTAAATTCGTTCGTTGCTTTTTCGGGAAGCGATACCCGCAGCACTTCGCAGGAATTTAAAGGCGGTAAAGTGACAGCTTTGTTCGGTGGTATTGTGCTCGACCTGAACGATGCTAAGCTCACCAAAGACGGTGCCCAAATTGACGCCTTCGTATTTGCCGGTGGCGTGGAGCTCCGCGCCCCTGAAGGTTGGCTAGTAAAAGTTGACGGCTTACCGATTATGGGCGGCTGGGAAAACAAAACAAAGGTCCCACAAGACGCCAGCAAAGCACCAACGCTTACTGTCCGCACAACCTGTATTATGGGCGGCCTGAGTATTAAAAACGGCCGGTCAAACGACTAGTATCGCCAAGGCCATGAATCCCATGGCCTGCCCTAGTTCAACAAATGGGTATACGTAGAGCGTGCATTTTGTAAAAATACATGCTTGCGGTTGTGATGCTTGTGTCGGGAATCGCGCTATTAATTTCGGCGTAACTACACAGGCGCGTTGTCGAGCGCCTGCCACACATACCAGCATGCAATGCTTTCGTACGGATGCCAGTTGTTCCGGGTAGCAAGGTCCTGGATTTCGGGCGGGGTAGGCAAGTGGTCAAGACCGTAAAGTTTTTGAATGCCACTGCGGATTCCTAGATCTCCGACTGGCAGCACATCGAGCCGGCCGAGCGCAAAAATAAGGAACATGTGGGCAGTCCATTCACCAATGCCTTTTACGGCGACCAGTTCTTTTATGACTGCATCGTTGGGTAGCTCGGCAATGCGGTCGAGCTGGAGTTGGCCATCTGCTATGTGCTGTGCAAGGTCGAGCACATAGCTGGCTTTTGCCCGGCTAAGGCCGACAGCCCGCAATTCTTCGACGGTTTTACGAAGTAGTTGTTCGGGTTTAGGCTGAGTCCCACCAAATAGGTCCAAGAACCGGCCTTCTATGGTGCGGGCGGCTTTAATGCTGAGCTGTTGGCTAATGATTGAGTCGACCAATTCCCAGTAATAATCAGTGTGCGGAACCGGTTTAAACAAACCGTGCGTAGCAATGACCGGTGCAAGGACGGGGTCGTGTGCGGCCAGGTGCGTGGCAGCCAGGGCAATATTCTTCTGGTGGGCATCGGACATAGTGAGCCTATTGTATACTAGAAGCTAAGGATAACCCCAATGGCCGACCAAGCACAACCAAAGAAGCCCGAAACGCTGGACGAGCTCGAACAAGAGCTTGATAAAGATGCGTTGTCGCCAGAGGTTGTGTCAGTCGAAAGCCAAGAGGACGACGACGTGCCGCCGCCCGATCCTCGTGGTGCATTGCCTGGCGGACCGGCTGTGCGTGTACCAAAAATCCCCGAAGACGACCCTATAAATGAAAAAGATTTAGAAGCCGCCATGGAATCGGCCGATGAGACCGACGACCCCAATGACCGGCGTCAGCTAAGCGATAACCGTCTGCATCTAGAAAAAAATCCCAATGCTCCTCGCCCGCATTTTTGGCGGCGCAAAAAGTTTTGGTTCAGCCTTATCTTTTTGCTGGTTTTGCTTTTGGCGCTGGCATGGTTTGTCCGCCCGGCCCGGCTGTACATTGTGAATAACCTTGGCCTTCGCGGTGACATTAAAGTAACCACCATGACCAGGCCTGAAGAAGGCCAGGAGGCTGGTCTGCTTAAAAAAGTCACCATCGAAATTAATGGTGCGCCGTGGGAAACCGATGAACATGGCGTTTTGCCTGCCCGTTTGTCATATGGCGATATAAAGATTGTCGCCAAGAAAGCGGGATACGAAACCGTTGAGCACCAGCTGATGGTAGACTTTGACCCATTCTTTTATCTGTTGGGCGGCCGTCAGAAAGATGAAACCGACCGTGATATAAAGCTACAGCTGAAAGCTGTTGGCTTGCCCCTAAAATTCCAAGTGAAGGACTGGCTGACCGGCGGCCCGGTTGTCACTGGTGCATTTGGTGTTGGCGAAGTCGTTGCTAAGCCAAATAGTGAAGGCTTGGTAGATTTGGTGTTACCCGCAACAGACGCAAAAACAGTCAAGGTTGCGGCACTTTTTGGCGGTAAATACCTCGATAAAGAATTCGAGCTGCCTTTGGACGGTTCACAGCAAACCGTCACAGTGGTGCCAGCTGGGAAAGAGTATTTTATAAGCAACCGTAGCGGCGGTTTGGCTGTGTACGGAAGCGATCTGGATGGATCTAACGTGACCGAGGTGGTGCCTGCGAGTACAAACGAGACTGCCGCCATGACAATTACCATTAGTCCAAGCGGTAAATACGGTATGCTGGCCAGCACGCGAGAAGGCAAGCGGGATGCACAAGGCACGTTGTTGCAGCAATTGTACGCTGTTGACCTATCGAACAAAAAATTGACTGTTATTGACCAGGCACATTGGTTTAATTTTGTGGATTGGTCTGGCGATACGCTCGTGTACACAGTGGGCGAGCGCAAAACTGGCGCCGCGGTTACCCAGCGTCTGGCTAGCGCCGACGCCACCAACAATAAAAAGGTAGATTTAAGCTCTACGGGTACGTTTGGTCCGGTGCGCGTGGCTCAGGCAAGCGTTATGTACCAAACGAACGTACCCCCTAGTGATCCAGCTGTAGGGAACAGCCCTGAGCAGAAAGTGGTGCCCGTAAAGGGCGGCACAGAAAAGAGCCTTGGCACCAAAGTCCAGCAGATTGCGCAGCTCGACCCAGAACGGTTTGCATTCCAGACTGGCGACGGGGCTTGGCAGGAGTATAACGCCAATAAATCGCAGATTAAGCCGTCTTCAGCGCCGTCGACACCAAATCGCGTGTACCTGAGTTCTACGACGCCGGATGGCCAGAATCGCCTTGCGATCGACAAAGTGGACGGCAAGCCTGCGCTCATTGCGCGCAGTGTTGGCAACGGGCAAGAGAAACAGCTCTACACTGCGACCGGCATTCGCGGTCCCATACGATTGCTCGACGATGTGATTATCTTCCGCGTGTCAGATGGTACGCAAACCGCCGATTATGCACTCTCGGTGCGTGGCGGGAATCCTAAGAAAATTATGGATGTCACCCAACCAACAGCCCCATTTGCGGCCAACCCCAGTTACATCAGCCTGTATTAGTTGCTAGACTAGGTGGGTGCCAACAACAGAATCTATTCGCGATTTTCAGGAAACCGTATGGGAGTATTTTAGAGCCCACGAACGCGCCATGCCGTGGCGTGACCGGCCCACGCCATATAATGTGATGGTCTCGGAAATTATGTTGCAGCAAACGCAAGTTCCGCGAGTGGTGCCTAAGTTTTTAGAGTTTACGGTGCGGTTTCCAGATATAAAAGCGCTTGCTGACGCGCCCCTTGCCGATGTTCTGTTGCATTGGAACGGCTTGGGGTATAACCGGCGCGCCAAATTTTTGTATGAAGCGGCCAAAGCTGTGGTGCGAGATTTTGGCGGTATCTTGCCGGCGTCTCGCGACGAGCTCGTGCAATTACCGGGCATTGGCCCAAATACAGCGGGCGCAATTTTGGCATACGCTTACGAGCAGCCGGTTGTATTTATAGAAACCAACATTCGCACCGTTATTATTCATCATTTTTTTGCTGATTCCGACGAGCCAGTCAGTGATGCTCAGATAAAAGAGATTATGGAAGCCGCCTTGCCTTCCGAGCACCCACGCCAGTGGTACTGGGCGCTTATGGATTACGGTACGCACATAAAAGCTACGGCCGGAGCCCAGTTAAAGCGCGTGCAAGGCTATAAAAAACAGAGTGTGTTTAATGGGTCACGGCGGCAAGTGCGCGGCCAGGTACTGCGTGAGCTGCTTGCGGGCGGCCAGGCTGACTCGCAACTTAGGGCAGCGGTCACGGATTCCCGCCTGCCGGAAGTGCTTGCTGCACTCCAGCAAGAAGGGCTCATAACCCTGGCTAATGAACAATGGTATTTGACAGGCCACGAAGGGTAGCCTAGCCTAGAGTAAGAATGAAAAAACGTCTTCTTGTACTGTTTGCGCTCGGCTTGACCATAGTGCCGGGCTTTGCGGCCTCGGCGGCAACCCTTACGCCCGAACGGGTGGGCGCCATTAGCCAGCAGTGCACGGTCATTCAGACTATCCTTGACCAGCTGCAGCGCCGTGACCTGGTAGCCAGAACCAACCGCGGTCGTGCTTATGAGGCGCAGATAAAACAAATCGATGCACTGTCTCAACGACTTCACGCAAACAATATTGCCAGCACTTCAATTGATGCCCCGGCGGTTAACTTTAAAGCTGTGGTCGAATCGTTCCGCGGTGCGTATGTTACATACGACGACAGCATGACGACGCTTCGCCAGATTGACTGCCGCAACCGCCCCGAAGATTTTGCCCTTAGGCTCGAAGAAAGCAAAGTTCACCGCCACGCGCTTGGCGTAGAGGTAACAAAGGGCGAGGAAGCCCTGACGCGCTACCGCCAGGCAGTGACGCTCCTTCGTGAAACCTTGCCAGAAGACAAACGGAGCGGCTCGCAATGAATGTCATAAAGCGGCTGCGCTCATATTCTGTCGTGAAAAAAGTGATCGCGCTGGCAAACCGCCATAAACTGTCCGCTGCCTTACTTCTGGCGATTCTTGCCGCGCTCACACTCACTGTTATTAGTGTCAGTATGTATTATGTAGCTGGCTTCTCGCGCTATGACCTCAGCCGTCCGGGTTACGAAAAAGAGCGCACCGAGATTGCCAAGCCAACCGCGCAAAAAGAATACGACACTACCGGCCCTGTAAATAAGGGCACAATAGATAGTTTTTTGCGTGAATTCGACGACCGGCAAAAAGACCTTAAAGCCTACGGCGACTATCTTGACCCAAGCCTGACAGATGAAGACCTGTTGATCGCACCTGCTGGCCAGTAGCTACTTCTTCTTTTTGTCTGCTTTGTCTTTAGCGTCGATTTTGGCGTTTGCTTCTGCGGTTTTAAGAGTGTCGCCTTTGCGGTTGAGGGCGGTCAGGATGCGGCGGCGTAACTCACCAGTTACATTCCACTGGGCAGAAGGCTGTGTCTTGCCAACAACCTTAACTTCGAGCGTCGTCGGTGTAAAATTGCTGATGCTTTGGAAGTGTGGGGCTTCGATAATTTTGCCACGCCACTTTTCTTCGTCGGCCATTTTGGCGCCAATTTCGTTCACAAGGTCAGAAAGCTTATCGACATCGAGGTCTGGCGCGACTTGGATCGCCAGGTTAATGCGGGCGAATCCCATAGTACGGTTAATGGTATGCGTAATTGTGCCGTTCGGAATGTAGTGCACTGAGCCGTCGTTGTCGCGGACAACGGTAGACCGGATGGTAATTTGTTCGACGCGGCCATCTGAACCGTCTAAATTCACAATATCACCAACCCTGTACTGGTTTTCGAGTATAATAAACAAGCCCGAGAGAAAATCTTTAATAAGTGATTGCGCACCAAAACCAATCGCCACACCCATAACGCTGGCACCAGCCAGTAGTGGTGCAAGGTCAATGCCAAAGTAATTTTTAAGGACTGTGAAGGTCGCAACCAACCAGATGAGAGTCTGGGCAATCGCGGTAAACATACTGATCAGCGTATCCTGGCGTTTTTTAGTATCTTCCTCATTAATGTCGCCATGCGCGCGGTACCGCACAGTGCGGCGGACGATTTTTTCGATCATCATGCCTGCAAAATGGCGCGCAAGATACGCCGCTGCTATAATAAGTATGATTGCGGCCCACGGGTTGTCACTAAACCAGGTCTCAATTTGCTTCCACATATAACTGTTAGTATATCATCGTGAGACAATTTACGTCATTGACCGACCCCCAGCTCGTAGACTCCCTCAATAACGGGGGAGTTGTTGTCTTGCCCACCGATACCGTGTACGGCATTGTTGCCCGCGCCGACGACCAGAAAGCGGTAGAACGCATGTACCGACTGCGTGGTCGCGCCCCAGAGAAGCCTTTTATTATTTTGGTCGCAGACCGTTGGCAGATCGCTGACGCAGAACTCTGGACCGACGAACACCGCGCACTCGCCAGTAAATATTGGCCAGGCCCATTAAGCTTGGTTGCGCCAACCTCTGGCAAAACTCCCGAATATTTGCACCGCGGCACACACACCCTTGCCTACCGCATTCCCGACAGCCCAGAGTTACGCAAGCTGCTAAGCGCGACCGGACCGCTTATTGCCCCAAGCGCCAACCCCGAGAATCTGCCCACTGCAACCTCGCTGGCCGAGGCTCAGGCGTATTTTGGCGACCAGGTTGATGGCTACGTTGATGGCGGCGTTATAGCCGACCACGCACCCTCTACGGTTGCTGGCATACAAGGCGGCAAGGTGCACATCTTCCGGCAGGGCGCTTTGCGGATTTTATAGCTTAAAGATTATACTGGAGCACAGGATGTCGGTGGGAATAAAACGTATCCATCATTGGTTTACGACGATCAAGCGCGTGAGAACGTGGCAGCTGTTCGTGCTGGTGGCGGTTTTTGCTGTTATGTCGGCGTTCTTTTTGCGGCAGAACAACTTGCAGATGATTGAGCTGCGCAACTTAGTCAAACAGGCTGACGAAACAGGGCAGGGGATAGACATCGCCCTTATGAACTTGCAGAACTACGTGAGCGGCCATATGAATACCGATCTGGGCGATGGTCTTGCTCTGCAGTACTCGTACGAGCGCGCCTACACGGCCGCCGTAGACGCCGCGGCTAAATCATCAAATCCGAATTCGGCGATTTATGCGCAGGCCGAGGCTGCCTGCCGCCCCGTATTCCAGCGCACGCGCTCATTTCCCGCATACACGCAGTGCGCGGCCGACATTTTAAGCAGGCTTGCGCCAGGACAGGACGCACTTAGTAATTTAAAAACGCCATCGCCCGATTTGTATCGTTTTAATTACGCATCGCCCGTACTTAGCTTCGACCTAGCGGGCCTAACAGTAGTGCTTACGCTTGTGGCTGTGATTGCGCTTATCTTTCGTTTGGTCAGTTACTATGTTTTGCGCGCAATTTTGCGTTCCCACAGATAGGAATCAATCTTTGTTCCCTGTTGACAAAGGGTTATGTCGCAGCGTATGGTAAAGTCACGTAAGCCAAGTAAAAGGAGGAATTTTCTAACATGGCAGCTTATTCTCACACAAACTCAAAAGGGGTAACATACTACCTGCACTCTAAGAACGTCACACTTCGCGGTGGCAAAGAGCAGCGCATTTTCTTCTTCGCAAAAGAAGAGCGCCCAGCTGACGCAGTCAACGACTTGCCAGACGCATACGAAGTAGTAGAAAACCCACGCAACGGTTTCCTGACACTCAAGAAGAAGGCTGTTCAAGCCTAATCGTTCTTGCAACCCCCACTCCCATAATGCTAAGCTTATAAGCAAAACAAAAAGGGAGAGAAAAAGACCCGGCCATTGTTTGGCCGGGTCTTTTTGTCGACCTGAATATGGTAGGATAATGGCATATGACGAAGAATGCAGACATTGTAGTAGTGAGCGAATTGCGCAAGACCTATGGCGACAAAGATGTCGTGAAGGGAATTTCGTTTAACGTAAAGAAGGGTGAGATCTTTGGAATCCTGGGTCCAAACGGCGCAGGTAAGACCACCACATTCGAGATGATTGAGGCGCTGCGACCAATCGATGGCGGGAGTGTGACGCTGGCTGGCCTCGACGTAAAAACGCATCCGTGGCAGGTAAAAGAAGTTATTGGTATCCAGCTGCAAAGCTCGAATTTTTTTGACAAATTAAATTTGGTAGAACAACTCAACATGTTCGCCAGCCTGTATGGCACAAAGGTGAACGCCCTTGAGCTTCTCGAGGAAGTCGAACTGACCGACAAAGCCAAAAGCTATGTCGAGCAAATGTCTGGCGGCCAGAAGCAACGGTTTAGCATCGCTACGGCGCTTGTGAACAACCCAAAGGTGCTGTTCCTCGATGAGCCAACGACCGGGCTTGACCCGCAGGCTCGGCGCCATCTGTGGGATTTGATACTAAAAATCCGCGAGAAGGGCATTACCGTGCTATTGACATCTCACTACATGGAAGAGGCCGAGCTGCTTTGCGACCGCGTGGCAGTTATGGATGCTGGCGAGATTATTGCGCTCGACACGCCAAAGAACCTCATTAAGCAACTCCTCGACAAGGGCTTCTCGAAGCCACAAATCGTACAGCAGGCAACACTCGAGGACGTCTTTATTGACTTAACGGGTAAGGACTTGAGGGAATAGTATGAAGCGGTATTTCACAACCATCTGGCAATTTAACGTGCAACAGACCAAGCGGTTCTTCCGCGATAAGGTGGCGTTGTTCTTTACCTTCTTGTTTCCGCTGATCTTTTTGTTTGTGTTCGGATCGATCAACCGTGGGAGCGGCGATATTAGCCTTGATATCGCTGTGCTTAACAAATCTGACACTGCGTTTGCCCGCCAGTTTAATGACGATTTAAAAAAGAACAAATCGTTGAAGGTGAATGATAAGATTACTAATTTCGATGACGCCCGCGAGCGCCTTGGCCGCGGCGAGATCGACAGTATCTTAGAACTACCAGCCGAATTCGGTGCGCCAAACGAAAAAGGCATCCCAAGCGGTAAGGCAATCGTGTACTACGAAGAGTCGGCGCCACAGGCTGGCCAGACATTCGGCGCTATTATGACCAGTGTGCTCGACACTATTAACGCTAAAATGGTGCCACAGGAAAAACCGTTAAGTGTTGAGCAGAAATCGGCTAAAACAACGACGCTCAAGCCGTTCGATTATATATTCTCGGGGCTGATTGGCTTCTCGATCCTTAGCATGGGCCTCTTTGGACTGGCGAACGGCTTGCCATCAGACAAAAAGGCCGGATACATCCGTCGCCTGCGCGCTACACCGCTGCGTGCCTCACAGCTCATCATGGCAATCGGCATAAACTACCTGTTTATCGGTTTGCTGTCGGTCGCGCTCATGATGGTTGTCGGCATTTGGCTATTCGAATTCCAGATGAGGGGAGACTGGCTGACCTTCACCGCCTTTGTTGCGCTTGGCACGATTGTCATGCTGGGCTTTGGTTTGGCTATTGGCGGTTGGGCAAAGAACGAGATCCAGGCTGCACCTTTGACCCAGATTATTGCGATGCCAATGATGTTCCTGAGCGGTTCTTTCTTCCCACGCTTCCTTATGCCGGATTGGCTGCAGGGAATTGCTGCCTATCTGCCGCTTACGCCAATCATTGATGGCCTACGATTGATTCTTACCGAGAACAAAGGCTTCCTCGACCTTCTGCCACAGCTTGGGCTGATCGGCCTATGGGGCGTAGTCATTTACTTTGTTGCATTTCGTATTTTCCGCTGGGAATAAGACTAGTTTGCTACAATAAGGGTAGTTAAAGGGGTAGATGCTATGGACGAAGAACACGTCAAGGTAACTGAAACGACTACTAAATCTGCAACGCCGAACGCTACACAGCGTACCGAGCAGGTCACCACAGCATCTGGGGGTACGCCTTCAGGATTAGTCTTGGCTGAGCGGATTGTTTACTTTTTGGTTGGTGCGCTGGGCATCCTGCTGCTCATTCGCTTCGTGCTCTCGCTGCTGGGCGCGAACCTTGGTAATATGTTTGCCGAATTCATCTTTGGCTTGAGTAACCCATTTGTGGCACCATTCCTCAATTTGTTCAACTTTGAGACTGCATTAGGGGCATCACGCTTCGAACTCGAAACTCTTATAGCGGTCATTGTTTACTCGCTGCTTGGATGGCTGGTAGTGACGCTGCTGCGTTTGCCGCGGCGTTCGGCCGAGGTCTGACATGCGCGCCAGCCTCAAGGCCTGGCTCCCATTTGCAGTTGCGTTAACTGTGGTGGCGGGTTTAGCCTATGCGGTAGTGCAGTATGTGGTGCGCGAATCGGCGAATGATCCACAGATCCAAATGGCTGAAGATTGGGCAGATCAAGTGCGCTCGGGTATCGGCGCTATTGGGCTGCAAACTAACGCGTTTATTGATCCTAACCTCTCACTTTCTGCGTTTGGGATTATTTATGACGCTTCGGGCAATATTATGAACAGTTCAATCACTGCACCAACCACAATGCTGCTGCCTGATGGCGTCATGGCAGCGGTAGACCGGGCGCCAAAGGGCCAGTCGCGGTTTACGTGGGCGCCTGCATCTGGCGAGCGTTTTGCGGCAGTTGTGCAGCGTACCCAGTCCGAAAATAAGGTGTATTACGTTTTGGCCGCCCGGAACCTTCGTGAGGTTGACCGTCGTATATCGCTGGCAAAACTCATAATCTGTACGTTTTGGGTTGTGGGTTTGGTGGCGGTATTTGCTTCCCTGCATACGCATGTTGCTGTTCATGCTGTTCGTAGATTACGCAAAAAAAAGTCCTAAAAATGAACCAGGGCGGTTCTCGCAGAAACTTCTCTGCGAGAACCGCCCCGCTTGTCAGACAGCAGCGGGCATGTGCCGGCGTGCCAGGATGGCGCTCATGCGGTTGCTCACGTGCGTCTCCAGGTTGGCGCCCACGTCCCGGCCCTTGGCGTCGTTGTAGTGCACCAGTTCCACCTTGTCGGCGGGGCCGGTGGCGAACGTGTCCAGCTCGTAGGCCGAATCGAGACCCTCGGCGTCGGTGCTCACCCTGATCAGGATCACGATGACGTTGCGGGCGTGCTCGATGGCGTAGGTGGCACGCTCCAGCTCTTCGGGGTCGATGTTGCAGTCACTGACCACGTAGATGTGGAGCCGCTCGTCGCCCTCGCGCTGGCTGAGTGCGGCGTAGATGCCGGCGCTCAGGTTGGAGCCCGGGCCGCAGTTCGGGTGGTTGAAGAGCCCGATCTGCTCGAACTCCCCGAGCGTGGTGGGCTGCGACAGCAGCACGCTTGTGCCGAAGTAGACCACCGACAGCTCGCGGCTGTGCGGGGCGTACGGCTGCGCGGCCGCGGTCAGACGGCGCAGAGCCTGGGGCACCCGGGAGGTGTCCCATTCCGGCGCCATCTCCCTGCCAACACCGATCACGAACGCGGTGCGGGCGCGCTGCGGGGCATCGGTGTCGAGCACGTGGGGAACGGTCATGGTACAAAACTCCGTTTCTGCCATGTAGGCAAAAAGTGACGGACTGTCTGTAGGTGGTATTTATAGCATTAAATCAAAAAATATTCAAATTCCAGTATACTGAGGCCTGTGGAACATGTCGTTGACCTCCATATTCATTCGCATTTTTCGCGGGCCACCAGCAAAAACAGCAATCTTGAAGGATTGTATTACTGGGGCAAATTAAAAGGCATCCATATTATTGGCACAGGCGATTTTACGCACCCGGAGTGGTTCGCCGAAATACGTGACAAGCTGGAGCCTGCCGAAGCTGGCCTGTTCAAACTAAAAGATGAACTTGCTGCGCCGCTTGATGCCAGCCTGCCGCCAAGCGTCCGGGACCAAATAATCCGTTTTGTGCCGACTGTCGAGATTGCCACGATTTATAAAAAAGGCGAGCGGGTGCGCAAATTGCACCAACTGGTTGTTATGCCCTCGTTCGAAGGGGTGAGCGAGTTGAACGCCCGGCTCGAGCGCATCGGCAACCTTAAGGCCGATGGCCGCCCAATACTGGGGCTAGATAGTAAAGAGCTGTTGCGGCACGCGCTTCAGGCCGACCCTCGGGCACTCTATATTCCGGCGCATATTTGGACGCCTTGGTTTGGTATGTTTGGCAGCAAGTCCGGATTTGATTCCATCCAAGAGGCGTTCGATGAGCTTGCGCCCGAAATTAAGGCCGTTGAAACCGGACTTTCAAGCGATCCTGCCATGAACAGCCGCGTTCAGAACTTGGATGGCATTGCAATCACCAGCCATTCCGACGCGCACTCCCCGCAAAAGTTGGGACGCGAGGCTACGGTTGTTCGGGCCGAACTTTCGTATGATGACATCATCGGGGGCATAAAAGCCAACGACAACCGGCTGGTGGGCACAATTGAGTTTTTCCCGGAAGAAGGCAAGTATCATCTGGACGGTCATCGTATATGTGGTATCCGGTTTACTCCCGACGAGACAAAAGCCGCCGGTGGCGTGTGCCCGGTATGCACTAAGCCGCTCGTTGTTGGTGTTGAGAACCGTTTGAACGAACTGGCCACGCGGCAGGTTGGTTTTGCTCCGGCAGAGGCCAAGCGGGTTGAATATATTATTCCCCTCGCAGAAATTATTGCCGAGTTGAAAGGCACAAAAAGCACGTCGGGCAAGGCTGTCCTGGCTGAATACCATGACGTGCTGGCTCGGCTGGGCGACGAGTTTAGCGTGTTGCGCAGCGTGCACCCGGACGCCATCCGCGAGGCCGGTTTCCCGCTATTGGCTTTGGCAATTGGGCGGCTGCGAGACGGCAACGTTGTGCGCGAGCCAGGGTTCGACGGCGTGTTTGGCACTATTAAGGTGTTTAAAGATGCAGCCGAGCGGGCATCGACCATGCAGCAGTTAAGCTTTTTGTAGACTTTACTTTTTTGTTTTTTATAGCATACTTATGAACGTATCCGATGCCGTGCCGGCAGCGTAGCGGGCCCGGCCCGACTACAAGGAGGAGCACATGCTGCCAGTCAGCGTAGTAGTTCACTACGACGAGCAGGCTCTGGGGTGGGCGGTCGCCAATCGCGTCTGGGTTGCCAGGGCGTTGGCGGAAGCCGCACCAGGTCTTATCGCCGAAACAGTGAACGGCATGCTCAGGGAGGTCGACCTCATCGATCCCAGCCAGCTTCGCAGTACGGTTGGGTTCTATGTTGTGCGGCCGCGTCCGCATGTTCCCGTTCAGATGGATCTCGAGGTGATCATGGCCTCAGACGACCTCGGTGAGCTGATTCGTCGGCTCGAACAGGTGAGGATCAATCTCGCCGCCCGGGTGCTGAACTGGTTCCATGCACGACACACCGAATTTCCCGAGCTCTACCAGAGAATGCAGGTGACGGCAATTCGCGTCACTCTCTGGGTGGGTGGGGAAATCCTCCGGCTCGAACTGAACCCAGCGACACGGCAGGTCATCGCAACTGAAGGTGGCAGGCAGTACCGCCCGGGTTACGTTATCGGGTAGCGGCTTTCAGGCCGCCGCGCGGTGGCACCTCAACGACGAGGTGTCACCGCGCGCAAACTACTCTATAGTTATTGTGTGGATACGTTAAACCAGCAACAAAAACGAGCAGTCGAAGCCACCGATGGACCAGTTGTTATTGTGGCCGGCCCTGGAACAGGCAAGACGAAGACGCTGACTGCCCGCATTTTATTTTTGATCGATAGTGGCCGCGCCAGACCACAGGATATTCTGGCCCTTACGTTTACCCGCAAAGCTGCTGAAGAAATGGCGGCGCGGGTTGGACGTGATGGCCCGACAATCTGTACGTTTCATGCACTCTGCAGTTCGCTGCTGCCGGATGGCCTGGTGTTTGTAACTGAGGCTGAACGGCTGGCGATTATAAAAAGTGTGCCCAAACCTTCTGAGCTGAAAGGCGTAACGGTCCGCGAGCTGGGCTTGCGTATTTCGCGAGCCAAAAACCTGGCCGAGCAAAGCCCGGCGCTCGACACGCTTGTTACTTCGTATAACCAGGCGCTTGAAGCTGCAGGCCGGGTCGATTTTGATGATCTGCTCATGAAGGTGCGCGACCTGCTAAAGGCACAGCCGCATCGGCGCCCAACATTTACCCATATTCTTGTCGATGAGTTCCAGGACACGAACCTGTTGCAGTACGAACTGCTGGCATTGCTTCGGTCTAACGACAACCTGTTTATTATTGGCGACCCCAACCAGTCAATTTACGGTTTTCGTGGTGCTGACGGTAATATTTTTACGGCGTTCCTGCAGGACTTTCCTGCGGCAGAACAGATTACGTTGACTGCCAACTACCGCTCGGCCAGCCCAGTTGTGGCTCTTGGCAACGCTGTTTTTGCCGATGCGCCACAGCTATCCGCTCAAAGCTCGGTAGTCGGAAGTGTAAAAGCGACCGAGTTTTTAAACGAATATAGCGAAGCCCATTGGGTGATTAGTGAAATCCAAAACCAGATTGGCGGAGCAGACCTGTTGCAAGCAACCCACAACGACGCCCGCAGTAGTTTGCGTGATTTTGCGATTTTGTATCGCAGCCGCCATGCAGCAATAACCATGCAAAAATATATAGCGGAATCGGGATTGCCGTACCAGGTCGTCGGAGACGGTTCGCCGTATGACCGGCCAGAGGTTCAGACGCTCATTGCGTTGTTTAAATGCTGTGCGGGGCAAGATACCGGTGTGCCGGGCTTCACTCGCGGCCAAGTTGCGACATTATTGCAAAAGGTTGATACGCAGGCAAAACCGGTAGACATGGCGTACCAGCTGATGCACGAGTTTGGCATAACCGTGAGCCCAGATTTAGCGCAGGTGGCTAGCACGCTTGTGCGTTTTTCCGACTTGACAACAGTGGTCGCGCACTTTGACTCGCTTGCGGCCGGGCAATTTTATGACCCAGGCGCGGAGGCGATAACGCTGCTCACCATCCACGCTTCAAAGGGCTTGGAATTCCAACACGTATTTCTAATCGGCACAGAAGAAGGAATCCTGCCCGGCGAAAAGGCCAACGAACAAGAGGAGCGTCGCTTGTTTTACGTGGCAGTGACTCGCGCAAAAGAGCACCTGAATATTACAAGCGCAGCACGGCGGGCGGGCAAATCTGCAAAAGTATCGCGTTTTGTAACTGAGTTACCCGGCAGTGTGCTCCCACAGGGGCAGGATCTGAATATGGCAGCAGATCGCCTGCGCCTGCAAAAACGCCAGGCAAAACGCTCGCAAACCAGCCTATTTTAGCGGGCTGATTTAGACGAAGGGCCGTCAGTTGGCAGCCCAAAACCAGCAGCCAGCAACGCGACGGCAAGCGAAACGTGCAAGGCATTGCTGCTAGTATTCACGGTAAACGCACCCAAAACAGTATCTCCCTGTACTAGCCCCGCCAGCGCAATGACCGCATAGGCAATACCAAAGATCTGTAAATACCAGTGCGAGTACCGCTGCGAGCTGGCAGCCAAAAGCGCTACAACGCCGCTCACGATATAGAGTACTTGGTGTAGGATCTCGACCACGAACAGATTAAACAGATATTTGAGGCCGTCCGCTTCTGTTATAAGGCCTGGTACAAACCCAAGCACGCCAAGCACAATGAATGCTGCGCCAAACACTGCTGTGATAATCCGTAGCATGATGTATCCTTGCTTATGTTTTAACTATATCCTTGGCACGCATGATGTCCAGGCTGGCAGTGACCATCTTTTGTATGAGCACCTCGGGAAGTTCTTCTTGCAGGGGAAAGCTGATGATGCTCGCCGTTGTCTCGAAACCCGCCAGCTCTTTGGCGTGGTCATGAATGACGGGCGGGCGGATATGAAGCCGCACATATGGCTGCTTAAAGCTGAACCACGCGAACATGCCATTGTAGTCGTAGCCTGGGTATGAATAGCCAGGGATCTGAAAGTAGCTCACCGTTTCAATGGATTTTGGCGCGGTTTTTTGTATCACCGCCCTGATTTGCTCTAATTTGTTTTGGGCTTCGGTGGGGCAGCTGGCAATATATTCGTCCACGCCGCCCGGCACAAGTATTTTTTTGTCATTTTTTTGCATCTAACTTAAGGATAACAAACCTTAGCATAAAAAAACGAGCCAGTTATAGACATGGCTCAAGTCTTTTACAATGACTCATATAAGTTGCGGTGTGTTGTTGGCAACTTTATGTATACTTAGGAACATTAAAAGGATTGCTTATGAAGCCAAAAACAACAGCCAACAATCAACGCTCGCTTGGCCGCAAGGCTGGGTTCTGATAGCGCTGGCCGCAATAGTCGTGGTAACCTTTGGCGTCTTTCTGGCAAACGACCTACCCGTTCGGGCGCGGTACAGCGCCACAGTGAACGAGTTGGAAAAAGTTAAGAAAGAGGTTATGGAGCCTGCGGGCGCAGTGCAGCAGCCTGGCGAGGAGAAGCGGGGCGACGGACTTCTGGATAGCATCTTTAATTGTGGTCTTGATGTGCAGTGCCCGACGGTGGGAGCTGTCTGGTTTGTGCCAGTTGAAAAGGGCAAGGAACAAGACTTTGCCAGAGCTTTACTGCAGAAGGAGGGCTACACTGTCACCGCCGGTGACAAAAACCCCTGTTCTTTAGAAAAGACGAGCACGTGCGGTGTGTCAGGAGAAAAAGGCGACTTTGATATCGGTGTCAATATAGAAACGGCGAGCGACGCAAGGCCGACTCTCGCTGCTGATGTTTCGCCCAAATTGTGGCGGATTGTCAGCCTTAGAATTACCAACTAATCGATATCTCCCATTTGTTGTAAAATACCACGACTTCAGGAGTCGTGGTATTTTTTTGTATGCCCAGTAGCATCTGAAATAATTTCTGGTGGGGCCAGCTGGATTTGAACCAGCGACCAAGCGGTTATGAGCCGCCTGCTCTAACCACTGAGCTATGGCCCCATATCGTAGGAAAGTATAACAGATTATAGCGCGAATGTGCTCCCAGCGGTTGCCCCTTGGTTGCCACTAGCACTATAATCTTGAGTACGGATGCCAAACATAAAGAAAAAAATTACTACCCAACTGGATCGGGCACGCATTAATTTGGTTGCGCCCAAGACAGATGCGCCTGATGAACTTTTGGGTGAGCTGTTTCAGGACGTCCAGTTCCGCCGCATTTTTCCCGATGGCATGACGTTTGTCGATATGGTCCCGGCTAAAACACTGCGCCGCGTTTTAAAGGCGTACAAGGCCCAGCGCCACAGTCCCGATTTTGACCTAGGTGAATTTGTGCAATCTAACTTCATGAGCTACATGACCGGCCAGCAAAACTACGTGACCAACCCCGAGCACAGCCTCGAGGAGCACATTGGCGAACTCTGGGGAGTGCTGACCCGCGAAGTGCCCCGCAACAAAGGCTCGCTGCTTGGACTGCCATACCCATACATTGTTTGCGGTGGCCGGTTTATTGCGCAGTATTACTGGGACAGCTATTTCACTATGCTCGGCCTCGCCGCTGACGGCCGGTGGGACATGGTAGAGAACATGGTAAAAAACTGCGCGTTCATGATTCGGAAGTTCGGATACATTCCGAATGGCAACCGCACCTATTTTTCGCGGTCACAGCCGCCGGTTTTTGCGCTGATGGTGCAGTTGCTGGCTCAAAAAAAACCCAAAACCACGCTCATTCGCTACTTGCCTTATCTGACCGCCGAATATGCCTACTGGATGAACGGCTCTAAAAAAGTGTCGGCCCGCAAGCCTGTGTACAAGCACGTGCTGCGGATGCCAAACGGCGCGCTACTTAACCGCTACTGCGATGCCAAAACCACCCCCCGCCCCGAGAGTTATAAGGAAGATGTCGACTTGGCGCTCAAGGCTGAAAACCGCACGCCAAGCCGCGTGTACCTTGATTTACGGAGCGCCGCCGAATCTGGCTGGGACTTTAGTTCTCGTTGGCAGTCGGATCCGCACAACTTGTCGACCATTCACACTACCGATTTTGCGCCCATCGACCTAAACAGCTTGCTGGTCACGCTTGAACAAACCATTGCCCAGGCCTACACGCAGCTCAAACAGAACCGCGTCGCGCGCTACTACCGCGAGCTCGCCGAAAAGCGCATCCAGACTATTCGCGAATACTGCTGGAACGAAGATGCAGGTTTTTTTGTCGATTTCGATATTTCGACCGGCAAACCTGACCCCGACCCGACCGGCGCTGGCGCTTTTGCGCTGTTTACCGACATTGCTTCCCAGGAACAGGCTGACACAATGGCGACAGTGCTGCGCAAAAAATTCCTTAAAGACGGCGGGCTGGTCAGTACTCTTGTAGAGACAGGCCAACAGTGGGATTGGCCAAACGGCTGGGCGCCCTTGCACTGGACGGCTATTCAGGGCCTGCGCGACTACGGCCATGAATTTCTGGCCGACGAAATTAAGCAGCGGTGGATAAAATCTGTCACCAAAGTATACAAAGAGCAAGGCAAGCTAGTCGAAAAATATAATGTCGTCCATCCCAACCACCATGCCGGAGGCGGCGAGTATGTGCTGCAGGACGGATTCGGCTGGACGAACGGCGTCACACTGGCGCTACTTAGGGAAGAGGAATGACCTACCGCCAGTTTGTCCGCAGAATCCAAGAGCACGTAACGCTCAATAACATCGTCCTGTTCGTCGCCATGCTCATCGGCGGAAGCTGGGCGTGGAGTACTGTTGCGGCAATTCAGCGCAATTTTGGGTACCAGCAGCAGGTGGATGCTATGAGCCAGCAGATTGCCGTGCAGGAACTCGAGAATAAAAGCCAGGCGCTGCAAAACAAATATTACCAGAGCCCGGAATACCTCGAGCTCAGTGCCCGAGAGCGTTTAAATAAAGCTGCGCCTGGCGAAAGTGTGATTATTCTGCCGCCAAATAAAGTGCAGCCCGTCGCTTCCGCCGATGTACAGGCAACTGAAACGCCTATTACCTCGCGCAGTAATTTTGCGCAGTGGATGTACTTTTTGTTTGGCAAAAAGGGGAGTTAGAACAGGAACTGTAGCGCCGTAAGCGGCAATCCGCAGCCCACGGGGCGAGGACGCTGCGCACAGTGCCACAGTTCCTGTTCGCCCCTTTGTTGACAGAGGTGGCTAATATTGATAGAGTATTGAGTACGACGCGGGGTGGAGCAGAGGCAGCTCGCTTGGCTCATAACCAAGAGGTCGGGGGTTCAAGTCCCTCCCCCGCTACCATGTGTCATTATTCAAAAAAGACCGGCATCTCGCTGGTCTTTTTTGTTAGGATTCATCCATATCGGCAAATCGCGACTTGGCCCGCTTGCGTTCGCGCTTGGCAATAATGTCGAGGTCCAAGTCTTCTTCTGCGCCTTTCAGAGCGTACAATACGTCGGTGCTTGGCTCGAAACCAGCCTCTATAAGTAGTTTAAAAGTTTTTTCGGCGCCCAATTTTAGGAACGCCTTATTTGTTGTTATACCAATCCCAACCAGCCATTCGGCAGTCTGGGAATCGATATTTCGCAAGTCGAGAGTATCTTGCTCCATGAGGCTATTCTACAACAACCACAACCATCTTGTGCTAAAATTTAAGTAGTATTTGGTGGTAAAAATGAAAAAGCAACTACTTGGAGGAGCACTACTCGGTGTCGTAGGCGTCCTCGCCTGCCTGTTTTTTGTGCGGCCAGCCCAGGCTGCTACCAGCACGCAATCTATTGCCTTCCCAATGTATGAATACCCAGGCGTCAATACGCTCTGGCAAGATGTGAATGGCGCAGGCAGCCAAGTGCCATTCCTTATTGTTAACCCTGGCTCCGGGCCGGGTACCAGCGTGGACCCCACGTACACAAGCTACATTAACGGCAACACCACGGCTGGGCAGCGCTCGATTGGCTACGTACACACAAACTACCATGCCCGCCCCATTGCCGACGTCCTGGAAGACATTGACACCTTTAGCTCTTTCTACCCTGGCATCAGCGGTAACTTTCTTGACCTTATAAAAAGCGGCACTCCCGATGACACCTGCTATGTGGCCACGCTCCATAACTACATAAAATCGCGGCATCCGAATTACCTGGTTGTTATGAATCCGGGCGTCAATGTGCCCGCAACATTTGAGCCATATAGTGACATCTTTATGAACGCCGAGAATTTTTACAGCGCCTATGCTTCGTGGACGCCTAATACCGATGGATTCGAGAATAACTCTAGTTATGCAAACCGTTTTTGGCATGCCATTCACACCGTGAGCTCTGGCCAAATGGCTGCGGCGTTGGCCTTGACCCGCACTAATAACGCTGGCTGGGTACTACTAACAAACGCTACCATGCCAAATCCCTATAACGTGACACCAAGCTATTGGTCAACGTTCTTAAGCAGCGTTGCCAGCCTTCCACAAAGCACTATACCCAACCGTGGTCTGACGCAATTGCCCTCTGGGTGCCTAGATGTAAGCGCCAATATTGCCTTTAACCCAACCTCCGCGATTGTTGTGAACATGAAGAATGCCGACACCGCGCGTACGCTCTGGGGGCCATCGAAAGTTACCTTTACACTGCCTGCCGGAGTGGCTATGAAGACAGCGGGCGGAACTGGCTGGACATGCACTGGAGCAACATGCACCTATAGCGACCCATTAGCTGCGAACACATTTGCCCCAACGCTGACTGCTGACGTTTCTATAGCTTGTCCGTATGCGTCGGGTAATATCGATGTGGCGATCCAGAACTTTGCTGGCAATACTGTATCAACCAGCGGGTATTTGGCAGGGCCAACAGATACGTGCCCGGTTGTTCCGACGACTGGCAGCAGTACGCCTCCTCCTGCCGCTCCAAAACCAAAGGCACGGCAGGTAGCCGTTGACGCGGAATTGCCAGCGACACCTGTTGTTGATGCACCGCGACAAGAGACAACCATTTCGACGGCCGATGTGCCACGCGACACGACCATCCGGCCGACAGAAGCCGAGGTTGATGCTACAGAAAAACAACAAACCGAAACGGGTATAAACGCTGGCCTTATGTGGACGCTAGGCGTGCTCTTGTTTGTAGGCGTGGCAGTGGTTGGCGTTGCCGTATGGCGCCGCGGTCGGCGTTCGGTTATTTAATCTTAGCGCAGGCAATACGCACAGCTTCGCTCCAGGTTGGGAAAGCGTGGATGGTGTTGGCGACTTCTTGTGCGGTTAAGCCGTACTGAATAGCAAGGGTGAGCTCGTGCAGCATCTCGCCAGCCCGTGGGCTTACAATGCTGGCGCCAATAAGCGTGCCGTCGTTTTCGGTGATGACCTTTACAAATCCATCGTCGGTGTTGGTGGTATTGGCGCGGCCAATAATGCTGATCGGGGCAAGCGCCTTCTTAAACTTCATGTCGCGGCGGATGCATTCATCTTCGCTCATACCAACAGAGGCAACTTCGGGGTTAATAAAGATACAGCGTGGAATGGCACGGTAGTCGGCGGCAACCTTTTGCTTGTGCCACATGTTGTGGGCGGCTAAGCGGCTTTGGTAAATAGCGGTATGCGTAAACTGGTACGGCCCGGCGACGTCTCCTGCTGCATAAATGTGCTTGGCTGAGGTTTGCATATGCTCGTTTACGGTAACCGCCTTTGGTGTGTAGTCGACGCCGGCGTTTTCGAGGCCGATGTCTACATTTGCCAGCTTGCCGGTGGCAATCAGGATCTCATCGACTTTCACCGACTTCATTTCGCGTCCCTGCTGGTAATAGACGCGCTTGGCCAGGCCTTCTTTGGCAACCCGCATGACTTTGGTGTTCATGAGTACGGCAACGCCGCGTTTTTCTTCGAATATCTGGCGGGCGAGCTCACCGACTTCCTGGTCTTCTTTCATGAGTAAGCGTGGGGTAATGTCGGCCAGGTATATTTTTGTGCCGAAGGTACTGAACAATTCGGTAAATTCGCAACCAATAGCACCGGCCCCAACCACGAACATCGATTTTGGCGGGCGGGTCAGGTCGACGACTTCGCGGGCAGTCACGTAGCCAGCTTGCTCCAGGCCCTCGATGGGCGGAATGAATGTGTGCGACCCTGTTGCAATGAGGAAATGTTCTGAGCTAAAGTGGCGGCGGTTGACGGTAATTTCGTGGGGCGAAATAAAGTGCGCTTCGCCAGAAATAACCGTAATGCCCTCGGCCTCGAACATCTTTTTGCCCTGGTAGGTGCCTGTCCGGTGCACTGCTAAGTCTTTCCAGGCTTTGATTGATGGGTAGTTATAACCGAGCGTCGCGCCACGAATGCCAAACTGCTGGCCGTGGCGCGCTTCGTCGTAAATGCCTGCGGCGTGCAGCAGGGCCTTGGTCGGAATGCAGCCCCAGTTCGGGCATTCGCCGCCCATGGTGTCGTTCTCGACAACGGCCACGCGCTTGCCCAGGTTGGTGCTAATGTGCGCGGCAACACTGCCGCCACCGCCACTGCCGAGCACAATCAAATCGTAGTCATATTTTTGTCGAGCCATAACCAATATCCTTCTAAGCCATTATACGATGATGCAAATACATGTATGCAGCATCGGGGTTATAAATTTTAAAGTGTTCGTGGGTGTGAGTGCGGATATCGAGCGAGGTAATCTCGTGTTTGCTGTTGAGCCAAGGCGCTATGTCCTGGCAGATCTTAGCCGCGGTCAGTTCAGCCTCTCCGACAGGGGTGCGTACCGACAGGCATGAAGCGAATATACTGGCGTAGAGCTTGCGTTCATCGTAGGGTTCGGAATGGCCAGGTGATCGTTTCACAATATTTGTCGGCTGTTTAACCAAAGTTTATAACTCCGTTGGCGATCAGGATTAAAATCCAGCCCAGCGCTATTAACAGGAGGCCCATGCCCAGGCGCATTGCGCCCTTGCTTTCTTCTTTCCATTTTTGCACCGAACTGATCTTGGCACCGCCGGCAACCATTGCCAGGATGATGATAAGCGGTGCAACGAATATGAGGTTGTACAGCACCATCAGGCCAAAGGCGGTCATGTCGAAGTTAATGCGCAGCACGGTGATAATCGCCAGGTATGGCGCACCAGTACACGGCAGTTCCACTGCAGCCACAAAGGCACCCAGCAGCATAACGCCCACGACAGTGGTTTTGCTGGTCGACATTTCCTGGATCTTCATGGCGAAGTAGTGCGGAATCTGCAGGCTGAAGCCCTTGCCGTACCAGAAGTAGTCTTTAATCTCGAGCATACCGGCCAGGATTACCAGGATACCAACGGCGATCGACAGGTATTCAGCGATCAGGATCGGGATTTCGGACAGGAAGTAGATGAGCCCAAGTCCGGCAATCAGGTACGTGAAGAAGATCGCGCCAATATACGCACTGCCAAGCAGTAGCAGGCGCCCGATTGATTTGCCGCCGCCCAGCACCACCGACACCATCAAGATCAGCACACCAATGGCACAGGGGTTAATCGAGTCAATCGCGGCCGAGGTGACCACCAAACCCAGAGTAGGTAAGTCTAACATTATTGGACCTCCGTATTTTCACAGATTTTGCGGCCATCGCCAGTCACGCCAAACTTGTCGCACTTGTCTTTGTCGCGCACACCGTACTGCTTGCACAATTTGTCGGTGCGGTCTTTAAGCGGAGCGAATTCCATAACGATGCAGTCGCCTGGAGGCGTGTCGCTGGCGTGCGATATAGAGTAGTCGGCGGGGTTGTCGAGTTTGGTCTGTTTGTAAGTCTTGTTGGCACGGTCAAACTTATATACGAATGTTTGGACCTCGGCTTTTTGGTCGCCACAGTATTCGCCGCTGATAAACTTAGCGACTTTACCCTTCGCATCAGTTTTAATGTAGGGCTGGATTTGTTCTGGAGCCTGGGCGCCAGAGCCGTCACCGTCTTCCTCGCCTGCGCCGTTTTCGTATAGTTGGTCGTTGTCGTTCAGGGGCACAATGAGGGTGTCATTGGTAACTTGCCCGCCGATGACATTCATAAACTTGCCAAGGCTGGCGTCCTGGGCGGTAATGGGTACGCCTTCGAGGTGGATGCGCTTGTCGTTGTGTTCGTGCAGGGTGGCGGTGCCGATTTTGTTGCTTAAGAAGCCGGTCGGGTCACGCATTTCGAGCTCGTTACCACAGGCCCAAATCTCGGTGTCAGCGTGCCAATGCACAGGGCCGCCCACATACGAGTTCAGGTTCAGGTAGATTGTGCCGCCCGTAATAATGGCAGTCGTGCTCAGAACCGTAATAAGAATGCCCAAAAACAGCGGCAGTTTAAGTTTCGGTTTCTTTTTTACGAACAGTACCGATAACGCCACCAGCACAATAAGTGCCACTGTTGCTATAAGGACAGTGTTCGTCGATAACGAATTAACCGTCATCTCGAGGTCGTCTGATGCGAAGTATGAGAGTGTCATGCTCACGTTTTTAGTCCTAATTGATTTGTGTTTTTTAATCGCTTACGCTTACTATAGGATATAGCAGATTTAGGCACCATATGTCAAAAACCAACACCATATATACTCAAACAAATCAGGCCATAGCGGCCGCTTTTGGCGTCAAGCCAGAGGTAGGACTCAGCGACACCGAAGTTAAAAAAAGATTAGCCCAATATGGGCCAAACCAGCTGCCCAGCGGTAAAAAGGTATCGCCGTTGGCGCTGTTTTTATCGCAGTTTAAGGATGTGCTGATTATTGTACTGATCGTCGCAGCCACTGTGTCGCTTGGCGTCAGCTTTTTAGAGCATGAGGGCTCGCCAACAGAGGCGCTCCTTATCTATGCAATTGTCGTCGCCATTGCCGTGGTCGGCTTTTTAAACGAATACAAAGCCGAAAAGACTGTCGAGGCGCTCAAGAAATTAATGTCCAGCAGTACCCGGGTGCGGCGCGGCGGCAAAATTATAGAGGTTCCCAGCACCGAGATAGTCCCGGGCGACATTGTTATTCTGGACGAAGGTAAGAAAATCCCCGCCGACATCCGCCTGACGGCTGCCAACCGCCTAAAGGTGAACGAGGCCAGCCTGACCGGCGAATCGCTGCCCGTGACAAAACAGACCTTTGTATTAAAGGGCGAGCTCGCCCTCGGCGACCAGACCAACATGCTATTTAGCGGCACAATTGTTACCACCGGTACGGCCGAGGGTGTTGTTGTTGCTACGGGCGCTGGCACCGAGATTGGCAACATCGCCAAGATGGTCAGCGAAGTCGAAGAAGAAGAGACGCCAATGCAGCGCAAGCTCGATGACTTAGGCAAAAAGCTCGGGCTGATTATTCTGGGGATCTGCGCCATCGTTTTTGTGATTATTCTGTTCCTCGACCATGAACTTGACCAAGTAGATATGACCCAGAAGGTGTTGCTGGCATTTACTGCCGCTGTGGCGTTGGCAGTGGCCGCTATACCCGAAGGTTTGGCATTTGTGGTACGTATTAGCTTGGCGTTGGGCGCGCGTCGCATGGCGGCTAAGAATGCCCTTGTACGCAAGCTTTCGGCTGTAGAGTCGCTCGGTTCGACCGACGTCGTGTGCTCAGACAAAACAGGCACCTTAACCAAGGGCGAAATGACTGTCCGCAAATTGTTTGTGGGCGGCGCACTCTACGAATTAACAGGTTCAGGGTACGAAACCGTCGGCGAGGTGACGCTTAAGGGGAAGGCCGTCAACATTAATGATGACCTGAAGCGCCTGGCGCAGATCGGCGTGCTTTGCAATAACGCCACGCTTAGTAATGGTCAGGTGTTGGGCGACCCAACAGAGGGTTGCCTGATTGTTTCGGCGGCTAAAATCGGCCAGGAACGTGATGGTGTGGACGAACAGTACCCGCGCCTCGACGAGATCCCATTCAACTCTGACCGCAAAATGATGACTACCTTGCACAAAGCTGGCCCTGAGTTTTTGGTAGCTGCCAAAGGTGCACCCGACGTGCTGCTTGACCACTGTAGCCAGGTGCTTATCGATGGCAAAACGATTCCGCTCGATGCCAAGCTCAAAGAAGTTATTGCGCAGCAGAATGTGGAGCTTGCTGGCCAGGCACTCCGGGTGCTGGGTTTTGCATTTAAGGTATTCAAAACCAAGCCGACCGAAGAAGCCATGGAGCAAGACCTGGTGTTTGTTGGCTTACAGGGCATGATGGACCCGCCGCGCCTCGAGGTAAAAGAGGTGATCCAACGCGTCACCACCGAAGCTGGTATGCGCGTCATTATGATTACTGGCGATAACATCGAGACCGCTAAAGCTGTTGCCCGCGAGATTGGCATTACTGGCGAGGCGATTACCGGCCAGGAGCTCGAAGCCATGAGCGACGAAGAGCTTATTGAGCGCGCGGAAAAGATCAACATTTATGCCCGAGTGAACCCTGAGCACAAGATCAGGATTGTGCAGGCGCTCAAACACCACGGCCACCAGGTTGCCATGACTGGCGACGGTGTAAACGACGCTCCGGCCATTAAAGCCGCCGACATTGGCATTGCCATGGGCATTACAGGCACAGACGCTGCCAAAGAGGCAAGCGACATGATTCTGCTCGACGACAAGTTCACCACCATTATTAAGGCGGTCGAAGAGGGCCGTGGCATCTTCGATAACGTCCGTAAGTTCGTGAACTTTTTGCTGAGCTGTAACATTGCCGAAGTTATTACTGTGCTGTTTGGTATTCTGTTGCACGGTAACCTGGTGCTGACGGCCGCACAGTTATTGTTCATTAACATTGTCACCGACGGCTTGCCCGCAATCGCCCTGGGGTCAGACCCGGCCAGCAAAGATGTCATGAAGTTTAAGCCGCACCATTACCAACAGGCAATTATTAACAAGCGTGTGTGGTTCGAGATCTTTATTTACGGCTTCATTATGAGCGTCGCCCTGCTTGCCCACTACGCCTTCGTGAAAGAGACGTCGGGTCTGGTTATGGCGTCATCTGTTATGTTCATGGGCATGGTGGTGTACGAATTCGCCCGCCTGATCGACATTCGCAGTGACTACAAGATGAAATTCTGGAGCAACAAGCTGCTTATGGGCAGCCTGGTGGTTTCGTTGCTTATTCAGGTCTCCATCTTGTACGTACCGTTCCTAGCCAATACGTTTAACGTCACGCCAATCAGTGGCATAGATTGGCTGATCATTGCTGGCGCATCTCTTGTGTTGTTTGCTATTATGAAAATGTTAAACCCGTTGCTCGACCGTATAGGCCCGGAATACGCCGGCCCCGAACCGAGCAAGTAGTAACACAAAAAGAAAGGATGCCATGGCTGCAACAAAGAAAGCTAAAGGTGGCGATGACGCCGCCGACGTGCTAAAGAAGATGAAGCAAAAACAGGCCGAAAACCCTGACAGTTGTCCATTCTGTTAATTGGACCGAGAAGCAAAAAAACAACCAAGCCTAAAAATAACCACCGATCTCTCGGTGGTTATTTTTTGTAGGAGTGCTACCTATTTGTTAGCGTTGTCCTTGATGGCCTGAACGACCTTACCGTCATCTTTAATGTTCTCCCAGAACAGAACCTGGTCGCGGTTTACGAGCATGGTGTCTTCTGGACCGTGCAACTCACTACCCAACTTGGCTAAGCTAACCTGAGGACTGTTGTTCTGCTGGTTCTGTTGTGCTGGCTGAACAGTCTGCTGGACCTGCAGGTAGTAAATATCAGACAACTTTACGTATTTGTCGTCGACGTTGCTGATCTTACCAAAGTACACCTGTCCGTTTGTCAGGAAGAGCGCCTGGTACTGATTACCCTTTACGAAGCCGCTTGCGCCGCCAGCCATTTGCTTCCAACCCCAGAAGGCCAGGAAGGCAACGACTAAGATGGCGACAACAACAAGTGCTGCCATGATCATTTTTTTGTTGTTGCTGTTATCGAGGCTCATGTTACCACCACCATTCCCAGCAAAACGAGGCGCTGCGGTAGTGCCGCCGTTGTTTGCAGGTGCGTTATTTGTTTGACCGCCTTTGAACTCCATAGTAAGTTTCTACTCCCCATATACAACTTATGCTAAATTCTAGTCTATCGAACTCTGCAGTATGCCGCAACCCTTATGCGCCCCTGTTCAGACTTATTATTATTTGGTACAATAACAAACCGAAACATGGCAGCGTAGCTCAGTCGGTTAGAGCGTGGGACTCATAAGCCCAAGGTCACTGGTTCAATTCCAGTCGCTGCTACCAAGAAAAGGCGATCACTTCGGTGGTCGCCTTTTCTTGGTAAGATGCCCTAGCTATAGTGTTGGGCCACATCCTTCGCCCAAAACTCAGCCCTTTTAAGCTCGCCCTGTTTGAGGGGGCCGGTTTTGTCTTGGACAATAAAACCTTCTGGAGGCACCACCAACGTACCATGTTTGCTTTGTAGCAATTTGGCGATCGGATTGGCTGCAAAGCCTATGAATCGCATGAGCTTGCGTAGCCAGAAACCGTGGTTAGCAGGCTCGAAACGTGTATCGAAGGCGGCTACACGAATACCACCCAAGACGTTGGTGGGTAAGTTGGCTAAATAGTGCTGCAGGGCAACAGTGGGCCTTCCGGCCTGGGTGGGCGAGCCTACTATGATGAGGTCTGACGTAATGATATCGGTGATGTGCGTATCTTTCAGTGGCAGGACATCCACCTGGTATATAGACGGCATAGCCTTGGCCATGGCCTGTGCTACCTTTTCGGTGTTGCCATAGGTGGAGTCGTAAAGAATGAGTGCTTTCATGATAAGTCCTTTGGAGAGCTACCTCGCGGTGGGTGGCGAGGTAGCTCTGATGTTGTGCATTTATGCATGGTCGTGTGTAGCATGAGTCGTTGACCTCATGTGACTGAGAACAGAGATGACCCAGAAGACAACAGTGCTCAACGCTAACATGGTGATGAATTCCGAGCTGGCAGTCAGCAGTCCGGCCAAAGTTAGCCCAGTCATTATGACACCTAGCAGGCTGGCTATGGCCGACCAGAGCGTGTCGTGCGATTCATCCATGATGAACCCAAAGACGAATTCGACGACTGATAGCACACTAATCCCCAGTAATACCCAGCGGACATCGGTGATAAGAGGGATTTCAAAGCCGTTGAAGTGCGCTTGCGCCAGTCCGACCGTTCCTGCTGCCGCAAGAGTTGTGACTCCATCCTTCCAAGTGATACGCATAACTCTTTCCTCCTTACTGTTTTCACTATACTTTTTACTGGCAAGTAGTGCATTGATCTGGGTCGGCGGTTGTTTGTGATGAGGCGCAAGGTCGGGTCACTTAGCTGGCGTATCGTGCAGGCGGCGCTGCTCGATGTAGGTGCACAGTCGGCTAGCCTGCTCGGGCGGGACTCTGCCCACGATAAAATCACCTAGTTGGGTCTGCAGGATAACGCCAGTGCCTGTGCTGCTTGCGACGCAACTAATGCCGTGAACTAGGTCGTAGGTAAGTTCGCGCGACTGTACTGACTGCAGGCGATGTTCGATAATCATGATCCGTTGGTTGGTGGCTGCTAGCAATGTGTGGTTGCCATCATGATGGCCACGAATAAGGGCCTTGATGTGTTCGTTGGCATGCAGTGCGAGCGCAAGATAACGGCCTTCTGGCTGCATCTGTGCAAAACTTTTTAGGCCGGCGGCACGCAGCCTATTTATGGCGCGTTGTCTTTGCTGTCGGGGGCTCGTCTGCGAATAATGTCTGACCGCCGTAATCGGAGCCAGCGCCTCGAACCCCGCACGCCCGTAGGTTATAAATGGCAAATGTGATGAGCGTAGCATAATCACCTCCTACCTACAGCTTAAATAAGTGTGGGTAGCGACGCAGTGATTTGTGTCACGTGAGTGCCGTGACTATGTGTCGAGGCCGAGTTTTTGCTCGAGTTTTGTTATGTCCGGAACGTGGATACCCTGATGGCCCAGGCTCACCAGCCCCTCGCTTTTTATTTTACCCATCTCGCGGCTGACTGTTTCCCGCGTGAGGCCTGACCTGGCAGCAATATCGACTTCGCTTATGGTGAGCGTGTAGCTGTTGGCCGCACCTTGCTTACCGAAGCGCCGGCATTCTACGAGGAGTTCGTACATAAGGCGGCTTTTTGCAGTGCCGGCCATAAGTTGGACCATGCGCCCCAAAAGGCCATCAACACCCATATAAAGTCTGCGCAGCAGGTCGAGCGTTACATCGGGATTCGCCTCTAGGAAGGCTAGTGCTTGCTTTGGGGGTATGGCGTGCACGGTAGTTTTCGATTCGGTCCTAAAAAGATAACGATTGGGGGTGTGGGTGAGTACCGCCGCCATAGGGAAGAATGCTGGCGGTTTGTAAATATTCACTGCGATCTCATCGCCGCGATAAGACACGTCGTATTGCCTGACCTTTCCTTCGGTGACGTAGAGAATATAGTCTGGTTCCTGGTTTGCGAAAATAAGGATTTGCCCCTTATCGTATGAGCGTTTGGGGAATGTGGAGAAATATTCGTGTATTTTATCGCTAACATGTGACATGGGCTCATTTCTGACTATAGGCTGTTATGCGCGAGGGGACAATACCTGATATGTCCGCTCGTCCAGGCAGCCTTGTTCGCTATCGGGTCACGCTTTTTACAAACGAGACGGTGGCATCCAGCGCCTTCTTCCCGTCTTCCGTATCCAGATTGAACTGGTACTCGTGGGGTAGCGACGGTTGGTGCGAATCTTCGTAAAACAGCCTCGTCACCTTAACGCCCAACGACTCCAGCTTATCTGCCAGCGGCATGGACTGCACTTTTGTAAGCGGGTCGCCATTGCCGCCGGTTATGTAGGTGGCCGGAAACGCCTTGGTAACATGGTAATACGCCGACATCTGCGAAAGGGTGGCCGCGGCAGTAAAGTCACGTGTCCCAAGGTACGCCCAAACGCTGACGTCATCGCCCCAACCGACTATTTTAGGCAGGGTAGGGTCTGGGTGAATGAGCTCTTCCATCTTATAAATGCCGCAGTTGAGCACGACGCCCTTTAATTGCGCCGGGGTGAGTTTTGGTGCAATGCCCACGCCACTGGCGTAACCGGGGTTGGTAATAAGCGCGGCCATCTGGCTGGAGAGTTGCGAGCCGGCAGAATCGCCCGCCAGCACAATCTTGCTGGTATCTGCATGAAGCCTGTCGGCGTTGGCCTGAACGTACGTGTACGCGTCGTTTAACTGGTGAACTGCCGTAGGATACGTTTTTTCAGGCCCGAGCGAGTAGCCAACCGAGATCACTACGAACCCTTCTGCCGCAAGCAGCTTGTAGTAGGTGGCGTAATTGTTTTTGCTGCCAGAGATCCAGGCGCCGCCGTGCGTCCAGATAACAACTGGTAGTTTTGCGGTTGTGTCCTTTGCAGTGGCTGGGAAGTAAACGTCTAGAAACGCGTCGGGGTCATTGCTGCGGTATTGTTGGTTGGTTATGGCATCCACCGCCACAGCAGGCTGATGCTTCTGAAGGGCTGTCGTTGCCTTGGTGGCATCCTGCCCAAAGACGTACCGGATGACCATCGCTCCTGGCCATGGGCTCAATTTAAAGGCGAGCAGCGTAATGATAATGATGCCCGCCACAGCGCCACTGGACCACAGGAATAGTTTTTTACGGTAGAAAGGCTGGTGTTTTGTTTGTTTTTTCAAGGAAATTCTCCTAAGTTCTTATGCTTATAATACAACAAACAAGTACCCTGTAGACGTATGATGTAGTTGACTTAATAATTATAATATGTTAAAATATGAAAATCGTCACGACAACGAGGAGTTGCCATGCCGCGTCCCACCTTCCAGGGTGTGCGTCTGATCGTCGGCAACGAGCACGAGCGTGTTCTGCGCCAGGCTCTGCCGGAAGCCCTTCGGGGCGACTTCGATTCGGGCCGCCGCCGCTACAACGGCAACATGCCCGCCATCATGGGCGACCCGCTCAACCTGGAGCTGGGCCTCTCGTGGGGCGTCCAGTACGGCCAGGGAACCATCACGGTCTGGGCCATCGACCCCAACATGAACCTGACCTACGAGCAGGTCCGTGAGTTCGAGGACCGCCACCACATCCGTGAGCACCCCCAGATCATGTTCGCCCCCCTCGCCCAGGAAGGCGACGAGCGGACGCGCGGCATCATGCAGCGCAACCACGTCACCTACCAGCACTGGGACGCTGGCCTCATCGGCCCCGGCTCCCCCAACCCGTGACGGTCAGGGGCGGACGAGTTCTCTCGTCTCGCCCCTGCCCATCCATGTTCGGCCTAACAGGCCGTTTTTTGTTGGTTCGCGCGGGGGTATCTTGCCTTATAATAGGTCTATGCCGCAAAAGCGTAAGCAACATCTTGCTTTTCAATCTGAACTATTCGTGGTCTTTGGCTTGCTTTTAGCTGTATGGGGCGGCGGGGCCGTGTTTTACCATGTCGTTGAAGGTCTTAGTTACGTTGACGCAATTTATTTTACCGCCTGCACCCTTACTACTGTCGGCTACGGTGACATAACGCCAAAAACAGATGCCGGTAAGCTGTTTACCGCAGTCTACGCCTTTGTGGGCATTGGCTTTTTCTTAGGATTTGCCGCTGCTTTGTTCCAGTCTATTTCAGGTCGGCTACGTCGCAATAATTGACATTTTGACGCAATTAAAGTATAATATGCGTCATGATCCAATCTTTGAAGGAATTACTCACTACTTGGAATTCTGAACACGGTGAGCGCGCTAAATTGCAGCACGCATACCTGGTTATTGTTGCCCTTGGCATTGTCGCCGCTGGTCTTGTTGGCCTGATCGACGACTACGCCGGCCAGCTTCTGGTGAACGTCAGCCTTATTGCTCTTGGCGTATTCGTAGCCAATATCGTTGTCTGGGCTTTGCTCTACAGTGTCGTGGTTACCAAGCTGCCCTCGCGCAAAAACGGCAACGGCCGCAAATAATCTACCCACCCCAGTAGAAAATATCCCGTAAACAAGCGGGATATTTTAGTGCTACTTGACAATGCATAGTACCTTGTATAACATACTAGCATGACAGCACAGACACCAAAAGAGTACGCCGATCAGGTGAGCACGCAAATGCGCAAAGGTTTTTTGGTGTACTGCGTGCTGATGATTTGCAGTAAAGGAGAAATGTACAGCTCGGATATCATCCAGGAGCTGCGCGACACGTCGTTTGTGGTCGTAGAAGGTACTATGTACCCGCTGCTAAACCGCCTACAAAAAGATGGCCTGCTTCTGCACGACTGGAAAGAGTCACCCAGTGGGCCGCCACGCAAATATTACCGCATTAGTCCAGGCGGCCATGACGTTTTGCATGAGTTAAAGCACATGACCCAACAGTTTCAAATAGTAATGACCAACCTAGAGAAAGAGTAGTATGAACAAAATCACCCAAATACACTTGGCAAAAGTACCCTATGCCATCGAACCTGGCGCCGAGCAAGAACTCAGCGCCTATCTGCAAGCCGTCCGCTCTAAAGTAGACGCCGATACTGCGAGCGAAGTTATGGTAGATATTGAGCTGCGCATTACCGAGCTGCTTGCAAGCCGCGGCATTAAGAAGGGCGACGTCATCACCACCCCTGATGTCCAGGCAGTCAAAGAGCAACTGGGTGCGCCCGAGCAATTTGCCGATACTCAGCCAGAAGCTGTGCCAGTCACCCCAACCAGCAAGAGGCGCTGGGGCCTGCCGGGCGCGCTCGCACTCGTTGGGCTGCTTGTGGTGGGATTTGTCTTTTGGGCAAACACGTTGCCGTTAAATTCCGAACCGCAGAGGCAGGCCTACCAGCAGTCAATCCAAAAGCTTCAAGTGAACGTAGATAGCGGTCATGTAGAAATTAAGGCTGGTGCCACCGACGAGATTATTATTGAGCGCACCCTCATGTGGACTGGCGCAAAACCAACGCTCAGCGAAACATGGAATGGCAGTACGTTGTCGGTAAAAGCTGATTGCCCTAATGAGGGTGGCTGGCTTCTCTTTCGGCGTTCGTGCGCGGTGGACTACGTGATCCATGTTCCCCGGGCGATCACCGCCGAAATATATACAGAGTCAGGGGGCGTGGATGTCACCGAAATTGATGGCGATGTTACCGTCAGGACCGAAGCCGGGAATCTCCAATTCGAGAAGTTAAAAGGCGCGCTTGTGGCTGAATCGAAAGCTGGCACCATTGATGCCCGCGCCCTCCAGTCGGCAAAGGTTGACGCTACGTCGCACGCTGGCAACATTGACCTGCGGTTTGATGCCGCGCCAAAAGCCGTAACCGCTAAAACGCAAGCTGGTAACGCAAGCATTGGCGTGCCCAAGGGTGCTGCATACACCGTGAAGGCAGACACGCAGGCTGGCAACCGTGAAGTAGGCGTTGAACAGAATTCTGCCGCTATCCAGACAATATCTGTTGAAAGCAGTGCTGGTAACGTGTCAGTGCAGTACATAAACTAGAAAAAACAAATACTATTTATTGACTTAATATGCTTAATATTATATAATTATACAGTTCGTAGAACCCTTTTGGGAGGAACTGTGCGTACATTGCTCGACCGCCTCCTGAAGAGGCGAAGCGTGAGATCGTTCGTAGCAGGTGCCGCTCTGACGCCGATCAGCTTTGGAATCTTCCTGGCTCTGATCCACGGCGCGGGCCTGGCCATCTTCACTGCCAGCCTGGTACGTGGGGTCGTGATGACCCCCGTCACGTTCGTCGCCAGCAGGCGGTTCACGTGGCGCGGCCAGAACTTCATTGGCGTGTGGTGGCAGCTGCTGATTCACGTGGTCAGCCGGCCGGTGACGTTCGGGATTCACCAGGGCATCATGCTGGTCAGCCTGAGCTTCCACGTCCACTACGCCTGGAGCTACCTGATCGCCGTGAGCCTCACCGGCCTCTTCAACTTCTACTGGGGCGAGAAAGTCACTTTCTCGCCACGCTGGGCTCAGCGAAGGGCTGCCAGACTTCAACTGTCGGTCCGTCCAGCCTGAACCAGCCTGAGTTCTGCGGGTGCCCGGGGTCCTAGTGGCCCCGGGATTTCCCTTGTAATCTACAGACTGCGGTCTGTTTTTGTGTTTAAAGCACAGCTATTTTGACCTATCTTTGATGCACGCCAGCTTGGCTTTTTTGTTCCATAAGAAAAGGCACGGCGTGGTCTGCTATGCTAGCGGTATGAATCTGCATGAACCAAAGGTTCCTTTTAAAATAAAAATCATACTCGGCACTGCATTGGTGATGGTAGCTGGCATTGGTACTGGGGTGGGGTTTGGGTGGTATTCCGCGCAGCGCAGCGTTGAGCTGCCAGGGCATGTTCTGGGCGGCGCGACCTTTGACGTGCACCTGCCAAAAGAACTACCCCCAGGCTATGCGTTTGTACCAAAATCAACCGCATTAGATGAGGGCGTACTTGCATATGTTGCCACAAAAGGACGAGCGCAAATTATTTTTAGTGAACAACTTCGCCCTGCGGACAAGAAAATTGAAGATTTTCATACCGAAAACATGTCCAACCGCACAACCCTTACAAATGTGCCGCATCGGTCGGTAATAGGTGACAGCGTAACGGGTGGTCATATCCTGAGTATCGTAACCGACACGACATGGCTGATCGTTAGCACGACCGCCGTGGATGCCGATTCAATACTACGGTTTATTGCTCAAAAGTTATAACTGCTAACGAGCCTGTACTTGGATGATTCCGAAGCGGGGGTCCGCGACAGCGTCACCATTTAAGCCGACTACGCGCAGGTATACGTCGCCCTTGGCACCGGCCGCAATGTTCGACCAGCTGCTCACCTTTAGGCCGGTTGTACTGACGTTGTGACCAAGGCCGGTGTTACCGCTGTCTAGGTAGTTCCATGTTGCCTGGTCTGTGGAGTACTGTATGCGCACTTCGGCGCTCGCTGAGCCGGCGGTTGAAATTGATACTTGGAAGCGAATCTGCTGCGCATCTGTCAAATCATATTGCATGCGGGATGATGCAACAGGGACATCGGTTGGTGTAAAGATTTCGGTTAATGCGGCCGGCATGTTGGTCCATTGGGCCGAGGCACCATTACCATTACCACCATAAATGGATAGGCTGGCATTGAACCCGAGGCAGTTCTTCCAGGCACCGTTCTCGTAACAGCGGAATTTGTTGCTGTTGCTGTTGTAGTACATACCACCTGTGGCACCCGTTGGGTCACCAGAGGTGTTTTTGGTGTCGAGTACAAGCAAGGCGCCCGTCGCATCGGCGGTGGGGTTGCCGATGTAGACGTACGAGTTTGTGGTATCAGCCACCAGAATCGGTGTGCCGGCGGCGTTTACGACGCTAAAGGCACCGGTCGTGTTGTTTGAGGTGGTGACGGTGAGAACATTATTTACCGAGGCGCCGCCATTAAAGACAGCATTGCCGCTCACGTTCACGGTACCAGCGATAATGGTGTTCCCGGCTGTTAATTGGCCACCGCTACCGCCTTCGGCAAGCGTCTCGCCACCCAGGCCCACTAGGTCGAGTGATGCACCAACTTTGACACGGGTACCACTTGTGTAATACACGGTGTTGCGCTCGTCGGTGGCATCGTTACCGCCAATGTAGTATACATAGCCGTTTACATTCAGCGAACCGCCACCGCCGCGGAGTGCTGGTAGATAGCTAGTATCGACAGTCCATGTCCCGACTGACCCATCGGCGTTTAGTGGTGCGTAACGAGTTTCGTCGGTGTAGCCAGAGCCGCTGTTGGTGTTGCCACCAAGGACGTATATGTAGCCGTTCATAACGAAGGTGCGGCCCAATGCTCGGTATGCAAAGCCCGGAGCGGTGTTAGTAACAGCGGTTGCTAGGCTGCCATCGGCGTTAAACCTGCCGTAGTATAGAGTGTTTTGGCCGGCGCCTGTATTGGTTGCCTTGCCGCCAATCACGTAGAAGTATCCGTTGGCAATCGCCCACGCAAAGCTGGCGCGGTTACCCGGAATCCAATCGCTTTGCGTGGTAAAGGTGCCTAGTGTACCATCGGCGTTAATTTTGGCACGACTAACGTCATTGCTGTGTGCAACCACTGCCGCTGTGCTGTCTAAGCCGCCCGCAATGTACAGATAGCCGTTGTGGGCAAACATAGCACCATCTCGCAGGTCGTCTGGAAGTTGCGTCGATATAGTTGTCCATGAGCTCACTACACCATCATTGCCTGGTTTACCAACATAAATGTCGTCGGATGTAGCCGCACTCGATGTGCCACCAGCCACATAAATGTAGCCGTTGTACGTGGCGGCCATAGCATCACAGCTTGTAGCTGGCATGGTAGCCGATGTACTGGCCCAGGCGCCTGTTGTGCCATCTGCGTTTAGGCGAGTATGTTGTACGGAGTTTGTGTTTGCATTGGTGATGCTGCAGCCAGTGATTACATACATATAGCCGTTCAGGTAAATGGTCGAGTTGTGCGCACCACTACGAGCGGTGATAGTGTCGCTCTCGGTTGCAAATTCGTCGACATGACCGGTATTGCTGCCCAAGAGTGAGGTAAAGCCTTTTGCGCTGAAGTCGCCTAATACCGATACGCCGTCGCGCAACATTGTATTACCGCTCACGTTTAATGTACCCATGATGTTGGTGTTGCCGGCTGTGAGGGCGCCACCACTTCCGCCCTCGGCTGCGTTGCCATTGGTTAGGCCAACTAGGTCAAGCCCGCCACCAATCCGCACGCGTGAACCGGTGTTGTACCATGCTGTGTTTGTAGCTGCGCTGCCGCTATAGCCTCCTACTGCGTATATATGGCTGTTGTAGGTAAGAGCGTTAAAGTTGGATCGGTTGGCTGGCAAGGTTGTGGTGTCAGTCTGCCAGGCACCCAGGGTGCCATCGGCATTTAACTTGGCATAGTACACGGTGTTTGTAGCAGTGCTGTCGTTTTCGCCGCCAATGGCGTACAGGTAGCCATTCATAACGCCTGCGCCCAACCACGCTTTAACGGCGGGCAGAGGGCTGGTGGTAGTGCCCGGGTTGGTGACTGAACCGTCGGCATTTATTTTGCCATAGTACACATTGGTATCGTACGGCGGACCGGCGACGCCGCCGATAGCGTAGAAGTAGCCATTAGCGATCACTATGCCGGCAGAGCGATGCGTACTGCCGCTGAACCAGTTACAACCACAGTTGCCTTCGCCAATCGAGCCGTCGGCATTTATCTTGTGGTAGTAGATGCTTGGGTTGTTCATGTTCGTTTCGTACATGTAGCCGTTGTATGCAGTAATAGTAGTTTCGTCGTTGTCGTTCATAAGGATATTGGCAGTCTTCCATTCAGTGATGGTGCCATCGACGTTTGGTTTGGCGTAGTACAGGTAGGCATTATCTGGGTCGCCAAAACCACCACCACCGTGTACGTAAATGTAACCGTTAAAGCTGGTGACTGTACCAGGCATACAAGTGGCGTTTGGAATAGTGGCAGTGGTGCCCCACGATCCAATACTGCCATCGGCGTTCAGTTTGGCATAGTACGACGTCGTAGTGCGGGTGTCGGTGCTATCGCAGCCACCAAGGTTGTATATGTACCCGTTGACAATAGTTTGCCCCGAGCCGTACCGTGCGCTCGGCAGCGTGTCTGCGTCGGCAGTGAATGCTCCAACATGACCAGTATTGTTGCCGAGCAGATCTATTAGCGAATCGACGGTATTAACATTCATGAGGTCACCATTAGTGCTGTTAAGGACGCGGAAGGCTGTAGTGCTGTCGGTGCTGCTTTTGGCGATAATGCTGGCCGCCGAGTTGTTGGTAGAGAGGGTTAGGTTGCCTGTGCCGGCTTGGATGGTTGTTGCGCTGGTTGTATTGGTCGAGCCGATAGTCAAAGCCTGTGCAGCTGCGCCCGTTGCGATGTTTACGGTACGGGCCTGGGCGCCCGAGCCAATGTTGATTGCGCCTGTGCCAGAGTTCAGGCTAATGGCCGTGTTTGTGCCGTTGCCCACGGTTACGGCGCTGGCGTTGGTGGTGCCTAGGAAGACGGTGCCGGTTGCTACGCTGGCCGTACCAACATCTACCAATACGTTGCCCGACGTACCTGACGTAGCGTTACCACTGGTGATAACCACGCCGCCAGTGTTACCGCTGGTCGTTGAATCACCGCTGCGGACGTTGGCTGTGCCCGATGTGCTGGTTGCGCCGCTGACGTTACCACTTGCCAGCGTTGCGAAGTTCGAGTTAGTGCTTGCTGCAGTCTGGCTGTTGCTCGAGAATACACCGCCAGCAGTTATGATGACACCGGTCGATTGTACGCGGAACATAAAGTTGCCTACGCTGTCGACGCCCTCGTAAAAGTTAGCGTTCCAGGTCGGAGAAAAGCCCTTTACCTGTATCCCAACGCGGCTGTCGTTGGTCGGCGTCACTTGCAGCTGGCCAGTAATGTTGTCTGCTGCTGTTTGGCTGTAGGCACCAATCGCTACTTTGCGTGCGCTGGCATCGACACGGAAGATTGGCGAGGTCGCTGCGTTTTGGATTTCGAAGGCCAGGTTGCCGTCGGTGCGGTTTTTGAATGTTGTGGCGCCTTCGTCGGCAATGTTCAGGACATCTGCGGCAGTGGCGGTGCCGTCAGTCACACGGAAGAGTGGTTCGGCCACAGTTGAGCTGACATGCAGCTTGGCAGCGGGCGCGTTTGTGCCAACGCCTACGCGGCTGGTACTTCCCTGTACGAACAGTGCGTTTACGTCGGCATCGCCCTCAACCCTAAAGTCGGTGGCCTCGGAGTTTTCGTTGAAGACAATCTGACCGCCAACCGAGCCGTCGATTAAGTGGCGGGTCGTGCCGTTTGCGCTCTCGCGGAACTGCCAGATTTTAATTGCCTGGGTGATTTCGTTACCGTTCTCCATGACTAACTTAACGCGCTGGGTGCCGGTCAGGTCGCCATTATCAAACACGCTGAAGAATAGCTTCGCGCCAGCTGCGTCAAAGTCGAGGTCGCCACCGCTGGTGCGAAAGCGGTATTGCTTGGTCGCGGTGTCGGCGTCGCGGACGTTAAGGTTGCCATTCACCGTGAGGGCATTGTCAGGAGCGGCAGTGTTAACACCAATGCGGTTGTTGGTGGTGTCGGCCAGGAAGACGGTGCTGGTGCCGGCAGCGTTTAGGATGCGGAAGGCGGCGGTGCTGTTAGTGCTGTTTTGGAATAATGCCTGCCCGGTGGTGTTTACCTGTGCCAGTAAGGTTGACCCGTTGCCCACTTTAAGTGGTTGGTCTGGGAAGAGGTTGCCGATCGAGACGAAGTTGTCGTTGATTTTTAGGCCGTTTGTTCCCACGGTCTCAATGCGGAAGTAATCGTTGGTACTGTCCCATTGCAGGAAGCCGTTTTGGCCACCGGCGGTAGAGTCACCAAGAATCAGGCGTGGGTTGCCGCCGTTGTTATAGACAGCTGCATCTCCGCCCAAGACTTCGAACTTCGAGAAGCTGGCCGTGCCACCAATGCCTACGCGACCGTTTGTGCTGTCGGCGTTAAGAAGGGTTGATGTGCCGGCTTGATCCAATATGCGGAAGGCGTTTATGCTGTCGGTGCTGTTCTGGAAGGTCGCTGCGCCTATGGTCGAGAAGGTAGCGATTGATGTGCCGTTTGTCTCGAGCTCTAGTGCAAAGGCATCATTGGTGCCCAGGACGGCTGTTGCGCCAAAGCTATTGCCGCCCTGCACGAATGCCGCACCGGAGCCTGTGCTAAAGCCACAGTTTGCGGCATTGCGCATACATACCGTGCCCGATTCGTCACCGAAGGTTATGACATTGGCGGCAGTCGGGTCCGTGATGGCGAAGGATGTCTCGAAACCATCGGCGGTAGTGCCTTCGAAGACAAGTGGCGTGCCACCCTGTATGACACCCATAAAGCTAATCAGATCCGCCGCGGCGTTGCCGAGTGTAACATTGCCATTTGCGGCCAGTGCCTCGGTAATAGACAGGCCGCCGCCATTAGTGGTGGTGAGTCCACTGCGCCCAATTGTAATGGCGCTGGCATTTGTGGTGCCTACGCTCAGCGCGCCGTTTGTGCCGCTGCCAGTCTTAGAGCCAGAATCAATGGTGACGTTGCCGCTTGACGAGTTGGTGCCAACGCCATTACCCGTAACAAGGTAGAGTGTACCAGTCGTTCCACCGGTGCCGCCAGCAATCGAACCGGTGTTTATGAGTACGTCGCCCGAGCTGCCACTGCCGCCGGTCACGTTGCCACTTCGGAGGGTGAAGCTGTTTGTGTTTCCGCCGGTTGTCTTGTCATTTGTCTGGACGGTTGCGTTCGAGTTTGAGCCGTTCCACGTAAAGCCTACGATGCCATTTTCGTCTGGGCTAAAGACGGCCAGGCTTGGCTGATGCACGCCAGGGCGGGCATCAAAGATAGACAGTCCGCGCGCAGTGTTTTGGGCCGATGCCTCAAGGCCAAGCGCCATGATTTGACCGAAGCTGCCTGGATCCATGTTCTGGATGCTGAACTTGGCGGCAACGTTTGCGCCAACTGGCGTAGCGTACGAGTCTAGGTCGCCAGTCCCGCTTATGCGGATCGCACCCTGCACTTGCAGCCCGGCGTTACTGATGACTGGTGTGTTGTTCGCGCCCAGGTTGATGCCCACCCGTGAGTTTGTGGAGTCAACGGTGAACAGGTTGCCACCGGCAGCCGTCTTAACATTGAACGCGGCTGTAGAGTTGGCGCTGTTCTGGAAGAGTGCTGCGCCACCTGCTGGCGAAATGCGGAAGACATCGACTGCGTCGTCTTGAATAGCGAAGCGGCCGTTTGTGCTGCACGAGGTGTCACATTCCAGATTAATCAGGAAGTTTGAATCTGTTGCAGTGTCTGCCATGGTAATTGCAATGTCGCGGGCGTCGGTTGCGGCGATGGTGTTGCCGCCGTTATAGGCACCTTGCAGTGTGACTGCGCCGCTGGTGGTAATACAATCTTTCCAGGCGCCGTTTTCGTAGCAGCGGAACTTGGCGGCCGTTGCGTTGTAGTACATGGATCCGTCGGTGCCGCTTGGGTCACCTGCGTTCAGCTTGGTATCGAGGATCAGCAGGTGGCCGTCGTTGTCTGAATCGTACCCAATCTGCACCGAAGTGTCGTCTGCAAACAGTGACGATGTGCCGCCGGTTGTGTTGACCTTGAAGTAGCCAAACGAACCTTGCAGGTTCAGGTCGAGGCGGCCGTTCTGGCCGTCGATCTGCATAATGTCGGTCGCGCCGTTCTTGAATGTGAATCCAAAGACGCTGTTAAAGTCGAGGTTCAAACCGCCAGCGGTCAGCAGCAAATCACCTGCGCTGGTAATGTCACCGCCGTTCACAGCAATGTCGCCAGCAGTAACAATGTTACCTGTTGCGCCAGTCACGTCAAAGTTGGTGAAATCAAGGTTGGCTGTGGTGCCGGCAATGGTGTTGTCGGCGACGCTCAGCGCAGTTACGATTTCGGCGTCAGTCAAATCAACAGCGGTCTGGATGGTGCCTGCTGCCGAGCTGATCTGTAAGGCGGTTGTTACCGCGGTGTCTACGTCGGCGTTGTCGAGCACTAACAGCTGGTCGGTTAGGCCGCTACCACCAATATTCTGGATTAACTGACCGCGCTGCGTGCCGCCTGTAGTGTTGTTGGTAACGCCAATGTAGTTCAGGGTCAGGGCGTTGGTGCCAGTGACCGTGTTGGTGAGCTCCAGATTCTCGGTGTCTGCCAGGTTCATATCGACGTCAGTATTGAACGTCGCCACACCGTTAAATACCGCTGTGGTTGCGAACGTCGTGGCGTCCTGTATGTCCAGGATGTCAGCGCCGTTAATAACGATGTCGTTACCGGCACCCGAACTTGCAATCGTCATTGCACCAGTGCCAGTTATATTGCCGATATTTACCAGGTTGCCCGTGTTGTCTACGCGGTCCACACTGTTAGTCTGCAATGTGCCGCCGCTGGAGTTGATGTTTCCAGTTGCTGTTGCGGTACCGGTGGTGC
Source organism: Saccharimonadales bacterium (SeqCode) (assembly GCA_035280845.1). Classification (GTDB taxonomy): domain Bacteria; phylum Patescibacteriota; class Saccharimonadia; order Saccharimonadales; family EFPC-124; genus DASTDY01. Next base: position 82,527 of record DATEFB010000002.1, read on the forward strand.
TCGTGCCGGTTGCGCTGACAGCAAAGTATGTTGTGCCGCCAGCGTTGTTCTGGACTTCGAGCAAGTTAGCTCCCAGGGCGCTTGAGGCATCGCGAATGGTGAGGGCACCGCGAGTTGCGTCCAGGGTTAACTCTGGGTTTGTGGAGTTGTTGTAGGCGCTTTGAAGGGTGACTCCAGCGCCCGCACAGTTTCCGCTGCTGGTACAAACGGTATATGTGCCAGCAGTTAAAGCAGGAAGGTTAAGGGTTGTGTTAGCAGTCGGCGTTGTAAAGCCGAGGGTAGTAGTGAACGATCCGGAGGTGCCAGCCAATGTGCTGGTGCTGGCGCCCTGCAGGCTCCAGTTGCCAGAGACTGCGTTAATGGTCACGCCGCCGCCACCTTTTATGGTAGTGACGCTGGATGCACCGGTATTGCCAACAGTAACAGTTTGAGCCTGGTTGCCACCACTGGTGTCGCCGATGGTTATTGTGCGGGCAATGTTACTGCCGCGGCCGATGTTGATTGTCGTGGTGTTCTGGTCGCCCAGCGCTACTAGCCCTGCCCCGCCGGTCTGGAGAGCCAATGTGCTGGTGCCCGCGGCCGAGACCGTAAGGTTGCCGCTGCTTGTTGACCAGGTAGAGCCACCGCCCGCAGTAAGGGTAAGTGATCCGTTGCTTGTTACTGAACCGGTGCCATTCGATGCGAGCGAGAACGTACCGGTGCTTTGGTTCAAGTTACCGGTAACAGTGGTGTTCTCGTTCAGGGCGATTGCCGTTGCCGTGCCACCCAATGTCAGTGTGCCCGCAGCGGCTGTGTCGAGCAATGGCGCCAGGAACGAGGTGTTTGCCCGGCCCGTGCCGCTAATTCGGAAGTTGGCTGTGGTCTGGTCGATGCTGTTCTGGTTCTGGATGTAGTTGGCGCTGCCGCTAGTCGGGGCGAAACCACAGGCCGTGCTGCTTTGGATACACACCGTGCCAGCCTCGTCAGCAAAGGTTACGGTGCGGTTTGCGCCCAAGGCAGCGGTCTGCAGAAGTACGGTGTTGCTGCTGGCGTCCGACAGGGTAATGGTTCCGGCTTGAGTGGTTGTGCCGAGGTTGAGCGCTCCACCTTGAACATCCACATCACCCCCAGTTACAATATCGCCAGTTTGGGCGACCTGGAAGGCGCCAACGGTTAAGAACCCACCCGTGACATCCAGGCTGCCGGCAACGGTTGTGTCCTGGTTTAGGTTGATGGCGGTCGCATTGGTCGTGCCAATGTTGAGTGTGCCAGCGCTGGCAGTATCCAGAAGTGGAGTTTGCAAGGCGGTTGTGGCGGCGAGTGTGCCAGTGACGGTTACGATGCTGCCAGACTCACTTAGTAACGAGTCGCCGATAGCGTTGCTGCCAGTGAATTTAGCAATCCGGCCAGTGGTGCCACCAGCAGTAGTAACACCACCGCCAACACCCGCACAGTTACCTACTGTCGTACAAATGTCATACGTGCCAGCTGCAGCGGTCAGTAAGCGGTAGGTGACGTTGGCTGTTGGCGTCTGGAAGGCTAGCGATGTTGTACTGCCGGCGTTGGTGGCAGTTATGGTGCTGGCGGCTGCACCCTGCAGGGTGAAGTTTTGGGTTGTAATGCCCACCGTCAGCGCACCAGTCGGCGAGATGGTATTGGCTGTTAGCGTGCCCGTAACCGTTGCGCCACCATTTAAGTTAGCGGCCCCGGCGACGGCCAACGTTCCCGTAAGGCTTGCAGTACTGCTAATAGTTTGGCCGTTCACCGTGCCAGTTACAGTCATGTTGCCGGCAGGTGTTACAGCAAGGCGGCTGGTGCCGTTCAGTTGAATGTCTATCAGGTTGCCAGTTGCTGCCACGTTTGTATTGTTAACGGTCAGCATAGCAGCACTTGCCTGGCTACTGCTTAAGGTCAGCTGGCCAAAGGTTGGTGCGGCGGTTGTGTTGATGTTCTGGATAGTGTTAATAACCCCAACGCTGGCGCTGAAGTTGGTGCTGTTAAATTGGGCGATACCTTTCTGGCTCGTACTGGCGTCGTCAATAGTAACAGTGGTGCCCACGCCTGTTGCGTTGGCGAGGGTCAATGCGCCGGTCAATCCATTCAGACTGTCGACTGCGCCAACGCCACCACCACCGCCACCACTGGTGACACAGGTTGCGCAGGTAATGTTACCTGCCGCGTCAATCGCAAGCGGGCCGCTCGCACTCACCGCGACTGTGCCTGTTGCGTTTGGCAGGGTGATCGTTTTGTTGCTGCCGCTTGGCGTGGCAAATACCAGGCTGTTGGTGATGCCGCCATCGGTTTCGCTAATAGTTGTGTCAGCGCCTTGCAGGGTCAGGTCCTGGCTGGTCGAGCCGATTGTCATGGCTGCGGCAGGAGTAATGGTGTTAACGGCCAAAGTGCCGCCAACGGTGATTGTGCTGCCGCTTTCGGTGATGATCGAATCAACAATAGTGCCACTGCCGCTGAACTTAGCGATTGCGCCCGTAGTTCCGCCAGGAGTCGTAACGCCACCGCCCACACCAGAACAGTTGCCAACAGTGGTACATATGTCGTACGTGCCCGCGGCAGCGGTCAGTAAGCGGTAAGTGACATTGGCTGTTGGCGTCTGGAAGCTCACGGTTGTTGTATTCGCGCCGCTTGTTGCCGTAATAGTGCTGCTTGCGCTGCCCTGCACCAGGAAGCTTTGCGTTGTTGCGCCAACAGTTAATGCACCGCTTGGCGTAATGGTATTGGCGGTTAATGTGCCAGTAACAGTTGCACCACCGTTTAGGCTGGCAAGCCCGGCTACCGCCAGCGTGCCAGTCAGGTTTGCGGCGCTACTAACGGTTTGGCCGTTCACCGTGCCAGTCAGGGTCATGTTGCCAGCAGGAGTGACTGCTAGGCGGCTCGTACCATTCAGCTGAACGTCTAACAGGTTACCGGTCGCGCCAGCGTTGGTGTTGTTGACCAACAGCATGCCGTTGCTGGCCTGGCTGCTGGTGAGCGTTAGGCGGCCAAAGGTTGGGGCGCTGGCAACGGCAATATCCTGAATGGTGTTGATGGTGCCGCTCGCTGCCGAGAAGTTGGTGCTGTTGAACTGGGCAATACCTTTTTGGCTGGTGCTGGCGTCCTGGATGGTTATGGTGCTACCTACGCCGCTGGCGTTGGCAATGCTGAGTGCGCCTGTTAACCCGTTCAGGCTCGTCACACCAGATCCGGTCAAGGCACAGGTAGGACAGGCGATGTTGCCAGCTGCATCCAGGGTGATTGGACCGCTGGCGCTCACGGCAATTGTGCCGGTGGCGTTTGGCACAGTGATGGTTTTATTGCTGCCACTTGGTGTCGCGAATGTCAGGTTGTTGGTGATGCCGCCGTTCGTTGCCGTGAGGCTGGTTGTCGCGCCTTGCAGAAGCAGGTTCTGGCCAGTTGCGCCAATGGTCAGTGCGCCAGTTGGAGTAATGGTGTTTACAGCCAACACGCCGCCAACGCTTACTGTAGTGCCGTTGTCGGATATGATTGAGTCAACAATTGTGTTTGCTGCGCTGAACTTAGCCAACTGGTTGGTTGTGCCACCAGGAGAAGTGACGCCGCCGCCAACACCTGCACAGTTGCCTACAGATGTACAAATGTCGTACGCGCCAGCCGCAGCCGTGAGCAAACGGTAGGTGACGTTGGCTGTTGGGCTTTGGAAGCTCAGGCTGGTGGTACTTGCGCCGTTGGTGGCGCTAAAGGTGCTACTGGCGTTGCCCTGCAGGCTGAGACTTTGACCAGTTGCCCCAACGGTCATGGCGCCAGTCGGTGTAATAGTGTTGGCAGTCAGGGTGCCAGTAACCGTTGCACCACCGTTTAAGTTGGCAGCGCCCGCAACAGCAAGCGTGCCAGTCAGGTTTGCGGCGCTGCTAATAGTCTGGCCGTTCAATGTACCGGTTAATGTCATGTTGCCGGCGGGAGTAACGGCTAAACGGCTTGTGCTATTCAATTGCAGGTCAATCAGGTTACCAGTACCGCTGATGTTTGTGTTGTTCACTAAAAGCATTGGGCTGGTAGCCTGGCTGCTGGTCAGGGTGAGTGCGCCAAATGTGGGAGTCGCGGTGACGTTAATGTTTTGGATGGTGTTAATGCTGCCGCTCGCTGCCGAGAAGTTTGTGCTGTTAAACTGGGCAATGCCTTTTTGGGCGGTGCTTGCATCCTGGATGGTGATGGTACTGCCCACGCCCGTAGCGTTGGCGATACTCAGCGCACCAGTTAATCCGTTCAGGCTAGTAACTGCCGACCCCGAAGTTAAACAAGTGGCACAGGTCAGGTTGCCTGCGGCGTCAAGGGCGAGTGGGCCGCTTGCGCTCACGGCAATTGTGCCGGTAGCGTTTGGTACGGTGATTGTCTTGTTGCCGCCGCTTGGGGTTGCGAAGGTGAGTGTATTTGTTACTCCGCCACTTGTTGCGGTCAGGCTTGTGCTGGCTCCCTGTAGGGTCAGGTTTTGTGCAATTGCGCCGATTGTCAGTGGGCCGCTTGGCGTAATGGTGTTAACGGCTAACGCGCCAGCAATGCTGACGGTCGCGCCGTTGTCGCTGATGATCGAGTTGCCAATAGTGTTGCTGCCAGTGAATTTAGCCAGCTGGTTAGTAGTGCCGCCAGGAGTCGATACGCTGCCGCCCACGCCCACACAGTTGCCGGCGGTGGTGCAGATGTCGTATGTGCCAGCGGCAGCAGTGAGCAAGCGGTAGTTTACGTTGGCAGTTGGCGTCTGGAAGCTGACGGTAGTCGTGCTGCCGGCGTTTGTTGCCGTTAACGTGGTGCTGCCGTTACCCTGCAGGGTCAGGCTTTGGGCTGCGGTGCCAACAGTTAATGCTCCGCCAGGAGTAATGTTGAGCGCACCGGTGCTGGTTACGTCGCCACCATTCACAGCTACGTCACCCGAGGCAGTAATGTTCGTTGCGACAGCCAGTGACCCGGTAAAGCTTGCGGCCGAGCTGATGGTTTGGCCATTAATTGTGCCGCTAACAGTCATGTTTCCGGCAGGAGTCAGTGCCAGGCGGCTCGCACCGTTTAGCTGAATGTCTACAAGGTTGCCAGTTGCTCCGCCGTTGGTATTATTCACCAAAAGCATTGGGTTGGTGGCTTGGCTGCTGGTTACGGTCAGACGGCCAAAGGTTGGCGTGCTGGTGACGGCAATATCCTGAATTGTGTTGATGATGCCGCTGGCCGCAGTAAAGTTAGTAGCGTTAAACTGTGCGATACCTTTTTGGGCAGTGCTGGCGTCGTTCAGGGTGATTGTTGTGCCAGAGCCTGTAGCGTTGGCGACGTTTAATGCGCCGGTTAACCCGTTGACGCTCAAGACGCTGGCACCACCAGGGCAGGCCTGGAATGCCGGGGCGCCACCAGTAGACATGAAACAAAGCCCTGAGCCACCAGCTGTAACCGCGGTGAGGGCGCCGCTGCCCTGGCCAATAACTACACCGTTGGCGGCGAGTGCTGTGGCGCCCGTGCCACCGTTGCCAACCGTTAGCGCTGTGCTAAGCGCAAGGCTGCCGGTCACGCTTAAGTCGCCATTTACAGTAACTGTTGCGCCAGTTTCGGAAAGAAGCGAGTCCTCGATTGTCTGAACGCCGGTAAATTTGGCGATCCGGCCGGTTGTGCCACCAGAGCTCTGCACGGTACCAGTACCTGCGCCGGTGTTGCTGATGGTTATGTTGCCATTGCCATCGTTTACAACGTTAATCCCTGCGCCGCCAGCCGCGCTTACCACGCCGCTGTTTTGCAGCTCGCCAGCGGGGGTGATGGTCAGGCCGCTCCCAACAGTAACGTCGCCGGTGCGGCCGCCAAACGAGGTGACACCAGAGTTGGTGATTGTTGTGCCGTCTACAGCAATGCCGGGGCCGCCGACAAACGTCACGTTGCCGGTCTGGCCCTGCACAGTCAGGACGCCGTTGTTAGTAATCTGGCCGTTCGCACCGCTTAAGCCCTGGCCCAGGGTGATTGTGCCGCTGAAGCCACCAATGTTCTGTACGACGCTGCTGGTGTCGCTGATCGGCACGAACTTGCTGCCGTTAAAGTACGACATCTGGTTTGTGCCTTGGTCATAGTAGATCTGGCCACGCGCTGCGTTACTCGGCTGGGCGGATGGCGAAATAATGAATGCGCTGTTGGCACGCAGTGGGCCGTTGACTAGCAGGCTGCGGGTGCCAAGTAATGAGACATCGCCTTCGGTGCCAAGGTCGTCCAGCGGGATCTGAACCGTGTTAAAGCGGCTCGATGTCAGCACCTGGCCCTCGTCCTTCTTGCCTAAGAAGTTCATGGCGACGGCACTTATACCGCCAACGATCAACAGCGCAACAGCAGCAATGCCGCCGTACTTGGCGATTTTTTTCCAGTTGAAGTTGCGCTTAGGACCCCGTGGGGCAAGTGGTTTTACCACTGGCGGGGTGACTGGTGCCTGGGTGAACCCAGGCTGCGTAGCAGAAGATGATTGCAATGGTTGGACTGGTGTCGGTGCTGCAGCAATTATTGGTTGGGCTGGCGTGGGTGCTGACAGAGGTGTCGGCGCGCTGACGGGCTGATTGCTGACAGGAAGAGGCTGCGCCACCGCAAGGTTGGGCACAGATGTTGGAATCACTTGGCCAAAGCTTACGGACGCAGACTGCTGCGCTGTATCGCTAGAACCAGAGTTTCCAGGTACTCGAACGTCCTGAAATTTATCGTCCATTCACCACCGTTTTTTATTTTCTCAGCTCCTCACAAGCTAAGAATAACTCCACCCCTACATTCTATAGTGGTTAAGCTTTACTGACAAGCATATAGCAGTAAATTCTACTACATTTTTTATTTTTGGTGGTGGGTGTTGGTGTCTAGACTTTCGTGATCATCCCCAATCGCGGATTTATGTTTCATCGGGCAGGTAAATAAACAGCATTACGGCGTTATTCGAGGCCCGCATAATGCCGTGGGTAACCGGGAACCGCAGTGCCTGGTGGCCGGTATCCACAACAATATCGCCTTCAGTCAAAAGTGAAAAAAAGTTGGCATGGTCAGCCAGCACATCGAACGGCCCAACCTTATTAGCAGCAGACACAGACATAGCCGGTCCGTCGTAGTAGGTCTGGGCCGGGGAGATGACTTTAACGTGCAGCCGCGGGTTGCCTTTGAGTTTCATGCTAGATCAGGATCTCCTCGATGCCAGCTAAGGTTTCGTCACGGGTGAAATATTCGCCTTTGGTACCAGTCAGCTCTTCGGTAACAAAGAACGACTGCGAGAAGAACTGGATGATTTTTTTAGCCCGCTCGTAGTCACGGCGTTCTTCCAGGCTAAGCTCGGCCTGGCCAATAATTGCGATGATGTTGCGGAGCGACTCGTATTTTTGCATGATCTCCTGCACCTGAGTTGCAAGTACGTAGTGGCGGTCGCCAACAATATCGGGCGAGAGCAGCGAAGACACCGTGCGCACCATGTCGACGGCGGGCCGGATGCCCATTTCTGCAACCGAGCGCGAAAGTACAACGGTGCTGTCGAGCTGTTGCGCAATTTCTTGCACGGCCGGGTCACTTAAGTCGTCTGCCGGAATGTAGATTGCCTGAACAGAGGTGATTGAACCATTTTGGTTACTCGTTAAGCGGTCTTGCAGGCGCCGCAGGTCACTGAATAATGTGGCCTGGTAGCCACCTTCGCTCGGCATAATGCCCATGGTGGTACTGAGTTCGTTGGCTGCCTGTATGTAGCGGTAAATGTTGTCGATGAAAACCAGCACATCCTTTTTTTCGGCATCGCGCAAATATTCGGCAATGGTCGCAGCCGAATAGCCAACAAGCGCACGCATTGCCGGGGTTTCCTGCATCTGGCCCATCATCATGACGGTTTTATTGAGGATCCCGCGCTCTTGCAAAGTGTTGTACAGTTCGTGGCCTTCGCGCACGCGTTCACCAATGCCTACAAACATGGCCAGGCGGGATTCATCTTTGGCGACGTTATGGATAAGCTCCATAGTCAGCACAGTCTTGCCCACGCCCGCACCGCCGATAATGCCGATCTTGCGTCCTTTTACAAACGGCGTAAAGAAGTCGATTGCCTTAATGCCTGTCTCGAGCAGCTCTGACTTACCGCCCAAGACTTCTGTTGAACCGCCTTTTTTGTAGATGCTTCGCTGGGTTGCGGCTGGTAGCGGGTCGCCGCCGTCGATTGGCTGACCAAATGCGTTGAGTGCCCGCCCGAGCACCGCCGAACTTTCTGGCATGGTCAGTGTGCTGTGCGCCGCCACGACTGGTGCGCCGCGCCGGACTTCATGGCTGCCGCCCAGGTTTATGCAGCGGGCGGTGTATGGGTCGGGGTAGGTAGCGACTTCAAGCAATACGGTGTGATTGTCCTCGAGCAAAAGCAGGTCTTTTGGCGCCGGACGCTCGCCAGTAATATGCACGTCGCACACCAGGCCGCGGATCGATTTTATTTGGCCAATGACATCGCTCATCTTCGTGACTCCAGTACTTTGGCGGCTTTTATGATTTCCTTCAGGCGCTCGTCGCCCTCGGCCCGCTTCACCCGGTGATATTGGCGTTTGTAGTCGGTAACCAGGTCGCCAGCCCGTTTTTTGGCCCGGCTCATGGCATTAAACCGGGCGGCATACCCGGCCAGTTTTGACTCCATGATGATCTGGATGAAAGCGACTCCCATCATGACTGACTCCATATAATCGGCAATTTCGGCAACGCTTGGTTCAAAAATATAATCGGCACTGCTGATTTTTTCACCGTCGTCCTCGCCAACGCCTTCGCCTAATTCGCGCACCGCCGACACAAGGTCGATACGGACGACTTTCTGGGTCCGCAGTGATTCGTAGGTCTGGTAAAACACTGAAATGTGGTCGTATTTGTACAGCTCTTTAATGATATCGCCGACGCTGACGTTCATGTCGCTTGGCGGGAAGGTGAACGTTTGCGCAACACCGGCGCCACGCTGCTGCAACAACTGTGCGCCCCTGGTGCCAACGGCAATAATATCGGTTTTTTCCGGGGTGCTGAAGCTGGCAAGCATGCTATCGATAATCTGCTCGGTAATTTCGGTGCCCAACTTGCCTTCGCCCGTGACCGCCACGACCACGCTTTTGCCTTTATGCTCGCGGTTGTCGCGTTTTAGGCGCTCTTTTGGGTTAATGCGGAGCGAACGGTAAATCGGCCACAACTCACCAAAGAATTCTTTACTGGCCACAACACGGTCGCGGATGTGGGAAATGTGGATGCTGGCGATGCCTTCGAATGCCTGGGTCAGGTCTTCGATGGTGTTGATCTGGGCCAACTCTTTTTGAAGGGCTAAGGCACGGCTCATTTCTTAGCCTCCATGGCAGACATGGCCAGTAGCTGCTGCACTGCCGGATCAACTTGCTCGTCGGTGGTGATCGCCAGGGCAGCCTCTTTTGCCTTCATTTTCAGCAGGCCTACATTCAGCTGGTGCTGGCCTGCGGTAGCAAGCACGGTCTCCATGACTAGCTCTTGTTCGGTCACGGTAAAAAGTTCGGCTGGAGTTTGGCGCATGGCGTCGATTATCTGCTCACCAAGCAAAATCGCCGCCTTTGATTCGGCTGCAAGATCTGATCCAAAGTGGGCGAATTCTGCAGCCTGGCGATAGTCGGCCAATCGTTTAAAGAGCGCGCCCGAGATCTTTTTTTGGCGTGGTGTTTGGGCGCGGCCGCCCACGCGCGACACGCTCAGTCCGGCGTTAACAGCGGGCCGGATGTTGCGCCTGAAGTTTTCCAGGTCAAAGATAATCTGCCCATCGGTAATCGACATAATACTTGTTGGCAGGAAGGCGGTAATGTCGTCGCCTGGCGTAATAATAACCGGCAGTGCAGTGAGCGTCTTGCCGTTGCTTGCCAGGCGGCCAGCGCGTTCGAGCAGGCTGGAGTGGGCAAAAAACATATCGCCAGGGTAGCTGTCTCGGCCAGGATTGCCGCCCGAGAGCAGCGCGACTTCGCGGTAGACTTTGGCGTGCGCCGAAAGGTCGTCGTAAATAATCACTACATCGCGGCCCACAGATTGCCACAGATATTCCGAGATCGCGCAGCCAATGTATGGCGCCAAATATGATTGTGCCAACGAGTCAAAAATATTGGCCACAATCACAATGCTGTTATTGATTGCGCCACTTTCGTTGAGAGCGTTCAGAAGCTGGTCAATCTCGACGCGGCGTTTGCCAATAAGCACGTACACAACAATGCGGTCAGAGTTTGTTTGGTTAATGCCAAGTTGCATGAGGAATGTTGTTTTGCCTGATTTCGTGTCGCCCAGCACGGCAATGCGCTGGCCAAGCACGACGGGGAATAATTGGTCTACAACAGTGACGCCGGTGGGCAGGCGGTCCGAGAGTAGTTGTCGTTCCATCATGCCGGGCGCCTGTTTGTACACCGGCCAATTGTCGGTATGGGTAATGGGCCCTTTGCCATCGAGCGGTTGGCAGAGGGGAGTCACAACACGGCCAACCAACCCCTCGCCGACAGGGGTTGTAAAGACGTTATCGTACAAGACCGCCAAGCTGCCAAGCGGCGTCGTCTCTGATTCCAAGTTGAGTACAAGCACGATTTCTTCGCCAACCTCGCTTACGATGCCGCGTTCGCCGGACTCAAACAGAACGAGGGCGTTAATTGCCACGCCATCCAGGCCTTTTACACTTACTAAAAAGCGGTCAGAGCCCACGACTTCGCCGGTGGAGCCACCCTTGCCAACCAACTGTTGGAACAGGCTGTTATCGAACACTGGCCAGCTCCATCAGCCGGGATTTGTTGGCGAGCAGCCGGTCACGGAAGGAGTAGTCGTAAAAATGAGAACCTGCCTGTAGCATAAGGCCGCCGCCAATATCGGTCCGAATGGCGAATGTTAGCAAACTATGCGGGTGCACTTGTGTGCGGAACCACACTGTCAGCTGGCGCCGCAACGTGCGCCCTGCGCTGCCTGCAAGCGTCAGGTGCATGACTGGAGCCTTTTTAAGCACCTGGCTCAGTTCTTTGCTGAGTGCGTCAAGAGTAGGCCCATCAGTGGCTGAAACAGCACTGCCTTTTAAAAGGCCAAGCAGTGCATCGGAGGCATCTGGTGGTTCGATTTTAGACTTGGCGGTTTTTGCCCGCACGCCCGCATCGCGGAGTTTGCCCCGGTATGCCTGTAGCTCGGCAACAAGGCTGCTAAGCTGGTCGGGCGACGTAACGTCAACGGGTAGATGCACACTCATGTCACAATATCTTTCTTGATCTGTTCTTTATTGGCCTCGAGTGTTTGCAGAATGTAGTCCGTTTGCGCGCCAAGGTCGACCTGGTTGCCCAGGGATTCAGCAATATAGCTGGTTACAACGTCGTTAATGCGTTCGTTAAAGTGGGCAAGGCGCTTATCTTGCTCTTCGGCGACCAGGCGGTCGACATGTTCAATAAGTTCCAGGCGGCGGTGGTCGAGCTCGGCCTGGATTTTGCTAAACTGCTCAATCGTTTGGTCTCGAAGTGCACCAAGACTGACCTGGTATTTCTCGAATTCAGCAATAAGGTCGGTGCTTAACCGGTCGTTAATATCTGCCGCAACTTGGTCGACGCTGTTATTGAGTGATTTTTGCAGTCGTTGGGCGGCATCCTGGGCAGCAGATTGTAACTGGGCTTTGGCGGCCTTTTGTATTTCTTCGAGGTCAACATCAGAGAAGACCTTTGTTCCCTCAAGGTGGATTTCGTAAATTTTCGGCGCTGGTTTTTGCCGCGCCTTTCGGTCCTGGAAAGAGGCCCAGGTCAGGGCTGCCAAGTTAACAAGCACCAGTAGTGCTACGAGGCTAAGCTGCAATCCGTCCACGAATACCCCACCTTACGTTGATAAGATTAAATATATCGTAATAAGCGCTAGCAGTAAAATGGCGATAGTGATTGCGCCAATCTGGAGCAGGCTTTTACGTACCGAAACTTCAGAGAGCGGGTTGCGCCCAATCGAAATAATACTGGATTTGACAGAGGCGTATAGCAATACGGCGATACTAAGGAACGACAAAAGCATAATAATGGCGGCAATCATCACCCGGACTGGTGAAACTTCTTTGCCAACCACGCCGTTGGCAAAGTCCTGCAAAAACGACGGCAAAAACGATGATTTGTCAGAGGCTGCGGCGTAAAACGTAACGTTCACCTGCACAGGAATCAGCCCGACTTTAACGGTATGCTCTTGTCCGTCGGCATCTTTAACAGTGTGGCTGGTTGTTTCAACGGAATTTAGATCAGCCTGGGCCGAACCGACCACAATATTACTCAGAGTCGCCTTCATGCCCGCGCCTTCAATGGGCGAGGCGGTAATCTTGTCGCCAGTTTTTACTTCGCCATTAATGTCACTGACAAGTGTTGTGGTGACGCCGCTGGTAACGATTTGCACGGTTTGGCCGCCATCGGTCAGGGTAATGAGGGGGTTCTCACCAATAACGCCAACGAGCTGGTCAACACGGTCCTGGTTGGCAAGCTCAACGTTGTTCGGGCTGCTTTCTTTGAGGCTCATGAGCGCGCCTGGCTTCAGGTTTGTCTCGGACGTCTCGAAACCCTGGGCGATTGCTGAGGCCGTGACTGCGTTTGTGCCGCCACTAAAAATCGTGAACACTAACAGGGCGCACACGCTTGCGCATGCCAACCGGCGGATGGTATGTCTGTGACGGTCGGACGTATCTGCCCCCTGAAGTTAATGCTTATGATTATAGCGTAATTATACGGAGCACGATATGTGGTGTTGTGAGATTTTCAGCACGTCAGGGCGCAATTGCAATGTCGTCGCCCAGGTGTTTTTTGAGCCTCGCGGCAATCCCGCCGGGTTGGCGCTGTAGGATCTCCGAGAGTTTTGCTAGGCCAGCGCCATCCTTATGATGCTTAAGTAATAGTTCATCGTCGGTTTTCTTCCAGGGTTTAAATGCGTTTGGGTAGGTCTCGCGCATTTTCGCTATCTTTTGAGCCCAGTCCGACGCTGCCTTTTCTTTTTTGGGCTGAGCAGCTTCTTTTTTGGCGCGTTCTGCAGCTTTTTCTTCCAGGTGCTGCAGACGTTCGTGGTCTTTTTTGGATCGCGCCTGCAATAGTTCATTGATTTCGAGCGCGTCGCGGCTGACCTGCAGTGCCATGCGGTTAATGCCAATCAGGCTTAGCGCGTCGAGTCGTTTGACGCGGCTGAGCGCTACGTACCCCATGCCCTCTACGAATGCTTTCCGAAGGTCAATGCGCGCGGCATCGAGCGTCATACCCTGGCTTTTGTGCACGGTAATTGCCCAAGCTAAACGGAGCGGCAGCTGGGTGAGGCTGGCACGCTTTTTATCGCCGTCGCGGAGTTCCCAGACTTCGGGCGTCACAACAACGGTGCGGCCATTGCGCAGCTCGACAACTGGGTAGCGCGTGCCTTCATCGAAATCTTTCACAATGCCCAAGCTGCCGTTTACATAGCGTTTGTCCTGGCTGTTTTTTATGCACATGACAAGGGCGCCTTTTTTTAGCACCAACTCTTCGGGTGCCAGGCACGAGCGTTTCAGTGTTGCGACATAGTTTTCTTTGCCGGTGGTTTGCATGGTGTATACGCAGGCATCGGCGTCGAGTTTTTGCAGTGCCTGCTCGTTAATGCGGTCAACGTCAATGTTTACGGTATGTAATTCCGTAACTTCCTGGCCACCCGACAAATCAGCGCCGATGCGCTCAAGCAGTGCTTCAGCATGGCGGCGACGGACGTCACCCCCACGGATTGCGGTCAGAATCTCCAGGAAGTTGTCATCGTTTTGGCGGTGCTGTTCACTCAAATAACAAATGACAGGGTCGAGGCGCTCCCAGCTGTTGCTGTGCACAACAAACCCGCCTTCACGGCTGTCGCTGCGGTTTACAGGCGGGAGCTGAAAAAAGTCACCGCACAAAATAACCTGGATGCCGCCAAAAGGTTTGTCGTTGCGGCGGAGCTTGCGGGCGACTTCCTCTACCATATCGAGGCGGTAGTCGTGTAGCATTGAAATTTCGTCGATAATAAGGACGTCGGTTTTTTCGATGATATCGCGCCGACCCTTTGGCAGGTCTTTCCAAAAATGGTCGGGCAGCTCGTCGTGGATGCCAATGCCACTCCAGGCATGGATGGTGCTGCCACCTAGGTGGCTTGCAGCCAGGCCGGTCGTTGCCGTTACTGCGACAACTTTGCCATCATCTTTGGCGCATTTAATAAACTCATTTAAAACATAAGTTTTGCCTGCTCCGGCCTGGCCGGTCAGTAAAACGCTATGCCCCTCCAGCATAATCTCTAAAGCTAATGCTTGCTTCACAGGCGAAAGTATATCATGCGTTCACTGGCGAGCGAACGCTAAAACACAAATCTACAACCCTTTAATAATGACCTGGTTGCGGTTGGGTTTTGGCAAGACGACAGCAGAAGCCGGCCGGCCGGTTTTGGCAGGTGCTTTTGGCTTTGTGACGAATCCGCGAAACAGGTCTTTCATACTACTTATAGTATAGCAAATAATGCTAACGTTCCTAGTCCGGTTAGTACGATTGAAAGCACGCAGTACCGCCAGCGCTGTGTGTTCAGGGCGGAGTTGACGTGGATCGCGTCTTTTGTGTCGGAAATAAGCTGCAGGACAAGAGTGTCTTGGTCGTAGCCAAGGTATTCAGGGTGTTCGTCCAGGTCGATGCTGGCGCCACTGTAGGCCCGCGGCCAGATTGCCATAATGTTCAGCAGCAGCGACAGGATATACGGCAATATAACCAACGTAATCTGCACCCAGCTGTGCGGTTGTAGTGCCGCTTGGCCCAGAAAAAGCAGCAGTGCCACGTTGGTTGCCAGCATGGCCAGGGCTTTTGTATCAATGCTGTCGCTGTTATCGAACGTCAGCATTAATTGGTTCTGCTGGGTGTTCAGCAGAGGCTCAAGGTTATTCAGATCGTTTTTTACTTCGGCCATTACAGCGTGAGTATAACAAATTTAGGCGCCAGGTTTTATGTTACGCAGGACTTGCTGGGCCGTTTCTTGCGGCGTCAGGTGGGTTGTATTAATGGTGATGCTTTTTTCACCAGGAAGCGGGCTGTCAAAATCGTAGCCGTCGAGCATTGGCTGCAAAATTGCGGGGTCAGTGATTTTTGCAGTGCCTACGCGTGATGCGTCGATTGTTCGCTCAAGCAGCACCCGTTTTTTAGCTCGCAGGTGAATAAGGTGCAGTTCAACGGTGTGGGTTTGGGCCGCCTCTTGCATTGTTTGCAAAAACGCAACATCAGCCTGCGAACTGACCGTGAACGTAAAAGGAAAGATCACATCCTGCCGACTGTAACGCATAGCCGCATTTAAAATCTGAAGCTGCAAGCTATACGAAAGGGTCACGAGCTCGGCGTCATTGCTAATGACCGGGCTGATGAGCTCGACCACTTTATGGTTATCGAAGACGTGCGTATTGCCAGCTTTCGCCAGCTCGCGCGCCACGGTGAGTTTGCCGACTGCGGGAGGTCCGTATAAAACAATGCATTTCATCGTTTCAATAATAGCATGTGCGGTATGCGGTATTGTCAATTTACCTCTGTTATGGTATAGTGCAGGCGACTTTATGGAACGCCCAGCCCCATTTGTTGCGCCACCTGAGCGCGTTGCCGACCTTGAGCCCGCTAAACAAAAACAGCGTTGGAATTTTTTTGAAATGTTCAAAAAACGCGATGAACCAGCTTCGCTCGAGAGCACACCGACAGCCGAAGCCGCGCTAGGGCAACGGCAAGACAAACGCCCGGATGTTTCGTACATCCACCCAGAGCACCGCGAATTTGCGGCAACGGTCATGTCTCTGCTGCGGGGCGAGAGCAAGCGACAGGAAGCCGCCGAGACGTCATTTTCGGGCGAGGCCGTGCTGGCTGCAGAGCGAGTGACCCGGCCGCATGCCGGTGAAGCGGTTGCCGCCCCCGAATTCATACCGCCAGTCCAAGTGGAGCAAATCCCTTTTGTTGAGCGTGCCAAAGAAATGGGCAGGGGAGTGCTGCGGATGATTTCGCGTACCCGCGATGAAGTAACACAGGCCGACGGTGCAGAACCTAGCGTGAACCCAACCGACCTGGAACCACTTGCCGTGGCCGATGCCGATGTGCGTGCTGCAATGGAAGAACTAGTTGCGCCGATTGAGGCGTTGCAAGCGCCAATGCAGTCAGCGCCAGGCGACTCTATTGAGGCTGCCGTGCTTTCTGGTGGTGACCGCGACCCTTCTATTTTGTTTGAGCCAAAAACGCCACTGGCGCGCACACTGCAGGTCGCCGCAGCGGTTGCCAGCGTGACCGCCCGCGAGGTGCTTCACGCTAAAGAGCGGGCATTAAGCCGCACCGGCATGGCCCGCAAAATGGGGTTGTTTGCGTTGGGTGCAGCAACCGTTGGCGGGTTTGTATATACCTGGAATCGCATGCGTGACATTAAAAAAGAGCAGCGCGAAATGCGGCGTGACCACAAACGGTTCGAAGCCGAGGTGCGCGAAGCGCAGGCCAAAGAAGAGCGTCGTTTGCACGAGCTGGAAGAAACGAACGTGCAGCGCTTAAGCCAGCCCGAACGGCAACAGTATGTTGAACAAGTGAGCGAGTTTGCCCACAAGCAGGCCTCCGAGATCCGGACGGCTGCCCGCACCCGCGAGATTTTGTACCAGCCAACGAACGAGGCTCCTGTTGAAGCGCCCCTCCGCCAAACTCGCCCTGTTGTTTTATATGAACAGCCAGCAGCTGCGGGCGCGCCCGAAACTGTAGCTGTTGCTGCGCCTGAACGCCCGGTTATTGGGTCGGAGAAGAGCAGCATTGTGGAGCGGCTTTCCGGCGTTGTTGGCGGCGTAAAGGGTGCATTTGGTGGTGGCATTGGCGGCGCGGGCACGATTGTTGGAGCCACGACGCAAGCGCATGATCCTGATGCGACTCAGTACACCAAACACCCGCAAGCAGCGCAGGCACCTACGCCAAAACGGCAGTCGTCGCAGGCATGGTTATGGGGCTTTATGCTTGGCGTTTCGGTCGTGGTATTTATCGTGTTGTGGGGGCTCCGCATTTTGTAAAACGCCGTTTCGTGTGGCATACTAAATGACGTACATTACCAATTAACCCAATATACAGAGTGCAGCGAGGGACCTAGCCCGTCGACCTGCCGGCAACCTGCGAAAGCAAGGTGCTCCATCTAGCCCGTCCATGCGGGAAAGATATGACGTTCATACCTTTCGCCCATGGGACAGAAAGGTTTTTTTATGTCCCAATACTTTACATCAGAGTCAGTCTGCGCCGGTCACCCCGACAAAGTCTGTGACCAAATTAGCGACGCCATTGTTGATGCGTTGTTCGCACAGGATCCGCATAGCCGCGCCGGTGTCGAAACGGCAGTAACTGCCAACCGTGTCGTGCTTATGGGCGAGGTAAACACAAAAGCCAAGGTTGACTTCGAGGCAATTGCCCGCGCAGAAGTAAAGCGCCTCGGGTATGATTTGCGCGAGCTTGAATTCCATCATGAAGATATTAAAGTCGATGTGTTGATCCGTCAGCAATCAGCAGAGATTGCCCAGGGCGTCGATGACTCGGGCGAGGGTGAAGGTGCTGGCGACCAAGGCATGATGTTTGGCTATGCCAGCAACGAAACGCCAAACTTTATGCCACTGCCAATCGAGTTGGCCCACCGCCTGACGTGCCGGTATGACGAGCTCCGCGAAGACGGTACCCTGCCATTCTTACGGCCAGACGGCAAAGCGCAAATTACCGTTGAGTACAAAGACGGCAAACCAGCAGGCATACACCACGTTGTATCGGCAGTGCCACACGACGAAACCGTTGGGCTTGAAGACGTGCAAAAAGCGTTGTACGAACACGCGATCCAACCAATTTTAGCCGAATATAATTTGAGCATTGACCCATCGAAGCAATTTGTATTAAACGGTACTGGCGTGTGGCACTTTTCGGGTCCAGCCGCCGACGCCGGCCTGACCGGACGCAAGATCATTGTCGATACGTACGGCGGATACGCCCGTGTTGGCGGCGGTGCGTTCAGCGGCAAAGACTGCTCTAAGGTTGACCGTTCTGGCGCGTACGCCGCCCGCTATTTGGCTAAAAACATCGTGGCTGCCGGCCTGGCGGACAAGGCTGAAGTGTCGCTGGCGTACTTCATTGGCGCCCACCGCCCGGTCATGCAAGAAGTAGAGACGTTTGGCACAGCAAAAGCCAGCCCAGAAGAAATTAAAACGTTCATGGATTCGCTGCTCGACACCTCGGTTCACGGTATTATTGAAGGTTTGGATTTGCGCCGCCCAATCTACAAGCAAACAGCTGCGTATGGGCACTTTGGCCGCACCAACGTGCCATGGGAAGCTGTTAAAGCAGCGGGTAAATAACGCCATTTTCCAGCTTTGGCTGGTCGTATAATTCGAGTGGTTTTTTACCGGCTGTAACAACACGCAGCATCCGGCCAACGCCAACGTGGCAGACGATCAAAATAGTTTTATGCTGTTTGTCTTGCAGGAGCTGGCGCAAGCCGTGCTCGACACGGTGGTTAAAATGCGGCAGTTTTTCGACACCCACAATATGTTCGACGGCCGGAAAATTACCATTAAGCCGTGGGTTCTGGGCATAGCTTGTGCCCTCGAGTTTGCCTAAATCACGTTCCGAAAACTCGGGGATCGTAACAATGTCGGCTGTAGGGTAGCCGGTTTCTTCGGCAATAATCTTTGCAGTGTGCTGGGCGCGCTCCAGCGGCGAGGCGACAATAAGGTCGATTGCAAGGCCACGCGCATGGCGGCCGGCAGCACGGGCTTGTTCTTTGCCTAGTTCGCTGAGAGGTGTTTCGTGCGTACCACTCACAATTTTGTGGGCGTTATCTTTTGATTGCCCGTGTCGGACCATGTACATACGCTGCATAAGCATTATTATAGTTCATACATGGACATCATTAGCTATTACACGAATGCAGATGGTGAAGAAGTAAAAAAGAGCGATTCGTTTAAGGTGTTAATGCTGGTCGGCGGCAAGCTCTTATTGATTCATAACGAGCTGACGCCCGATAGGCTGACAATGCCAGGCGGTCGGGCGCATGTTGGTGAAACGCTGCAGCAAACGCTGGAGCGTGAATTTTTTGAAGAGACAGGTGTGCCCGCTGCATTGCATGTTGGCGCGCTGGTCTACGAGCAGCGGCATGTATTCCGTTCGCCCGTTACTGAAGTTCTTTGTGACATGACAAACCACTATTACACCTGCGCCCCTGCTGATTATGCAGCGGTGCGAGGCCTGCATTTTTACGATTTGGACGTTGCCGAAAGCACTGTTTCATACATTCACGAAAAAGGCGCTGTTCGTGCGCTGCGCGACAGCCTGGGCATGGGGCATATTGGCGATCATGCATCTACGCCAATTCCAGTTGGATTGTAGTTATTCGGGTCGCTGAAATGTGCATGGTGCTTCCGCCCTAGCGTGGTATATACTCTCGCACAATGCCTACGCGTAACATTGCTTGGCCCTCTGGTAAAGTGCATCGTACGACACTTATTGCCATGTTTTGTGGCAGTTTGCTTTGCGGTTTGGGGCTTGTGCAGGCTGGCTGGAATATGCATGGAGTCGTTTGGGCGGTTGTTTCGTGCGCGCTATTAATTGGGTGCTATGGCCGAGTGTGCGTGGTGGCCGTGCCGGCTGCTGTGCTTGCGGGTGTGGTGTTTGGAGTATGGCGGGGTACTGACATGCAGGTTGGGCTGGCGGTATATGCGAATTACATTGACCAAAAAGTTACGATTACCGGCACGGTGATTGACGATGCTGGATATGGTGACAAAGGCCAGCGTGATATGCGTCTGCGCGACGTGCAATTTGATGGCCGTAGCCCGCCTGGCGTTGTGCGCGTTACAAGCCACACCATGAGCCAGCCGCGACGTGGTGATGTTGTGCAGGCAACCGGTAAACTGCGCGAAGGCTTTGGCAATTACCAGGGAGCAATCTATTTTGGTGAGCTGCGTATTGTGTCGGTCAACCAGAATCCCGCCGAGGCGCTCCGAAGGCAATTTGCGGCGGGCGTGTATTCGGTTATGCCCGATTTGCAGGCCAGCCTTGGTTTGGGCGTATTAATGGGCATAAAGACGCAGCTGTCTGACGAGCTTGATAGCCAGCTAAAGACACTCGCCCTGACGCATATTGTTGTAGCCAGTGGATACAACCTTACTGTGCTCATGCGTTTGGCGCGGCGCCTCTTCGAAAAGCGCTCTAAGTTCCAGACCCTGGTGGTGGGCAGTTCGCTCATGTCGGCATTCGTCGTGGTGACGGGATTCAGCCCAAGTATGACGCGTGCCGCGTTAGTGAGCGGGCTTAGTTTGCTTGCATGGTATTTTGGGCGGCGTGTGCATCCGGTTGTATTGCTGCTTTTCGTTGCGGCGCTGACTGCGGGCATTAATCCGCTCTACGTGTGGGGTGATCTTGGATGGTGGTTGTCGTTTCTGGCGTTTGCCGGTGTTTTATTGGTGGCGCCGCTTTTAGAACACCGGCTTTTTGGCGAGAAGCGTCCAAAACTCGTTGGCCAGCTTGTGATCGAAACGTCAGCCGCGCAGATCACCACTCTGCCATTGACGTTGGCTATTTTTGGCAACTTGTCTATTCTGGGGCTGCCCGCAAATGTGCTCATAGTGCCGCTTATCCCGCTGGCTATGCTATTCACGCTGGTTGGAGGCGTGGCGGCGGCAATTATCGGGCCGCTGGGTGCGTATGTCGCGGTTCCGGCCGTGTGGTTGCTGACATATATTACGAGCCTGATTGCTGGGCTTTCGGCAATACCGTGGGCGGCAACGACCCTCAAAATCGAAGCCTGGATGATGCTGGTGTTATATGGAATCCTGGCCGGCGTTTGCATACTGATATGGCGCAAAACCAGGCATGATTTTATGGGGCGAAGTGTGATAGAATAAGGAAAATAATCATCTGTCAAATACGAGGATACAGCGATGTCAGGACACTCTAAATGGTCGACCATTAAGCGTCAAAAAGAAATCACCGATGCCAAAAAAGGCGCGGTATTCACCAAACTTGCAAACGCAATTACGGTTGCGGCGAAAAGCGGTGGCGATCCAACAACAAACTTTAGCTTGCGGTTGGTGCTCGACCAAGCTCGCGCGGCTAACATGCCAAACACCAACATTCAGCGGGCTATCGACCGCGGCACCGGTAAGCTTGGTGGCGACGCAATCGAAGAGGTCATGTACGAAGGGTACGGCCCTGGTGGCACGGCAGTCATTATTGAGTGCGCTACGGACAATAAAAACCGCACGTACCCGGACGTCCGCCTGGCGTTCAGTAAGAACGGTGGCAACATGGCCGAGCCTGGTTCGGTTGCATTCCAATTTACGCGCAAGGGTGTCATACGGGCGGCGTTTACCGGAGACGCCGACGAGGCCATGCTTGCCGCAATTGACGCAGGCGCAGAAGATGCCGAGACCGAAGACGGCGAAATGCTTATTTATACCGAAGCCAAGCAATTTACTGCTGTGCGCGACGCCTTGGGCGCAGCTGGCCTGACTGTGAAAGAAGCCGAGCTCAGTTTCGTGCCAAACAATACAGTAGAGGTTACCGACGCCGAAACTGCACGCAAAATCATGAACCTTATGGACGCGCTCGACAACCTCGACGACGTCACCAACACGTACTCTAACTTCGATATTAAAGAGTAATGCGCATACTGGGCATCGACCCTGGCACAGGCATTATGGGGTTTGGTGTCATTGATTCCGGCACGCAGCCAAAGCTGGTTGACGCGGGTGTTATCCGTACAAAAGTGCATCAGCCCGAACCGGAACGCTTGCTGATTATTTACGATTCGTTGCAGGAAATAGTCACTGCCAACAAACCCGAGGCGGTGTCGGTGGAAAAGCTTTTTTTTGCTCGCAACGTAACAACCGCCATGAGCGTCTCGCAGGCACGTGGCGTCGTATTATTGGTAGCTCAGCAGCACAAACTACCAATCTTTGAGTACACGCCAATGCAAATCAAGCAATCACTCACCGGGTACGGCAAGGCTGACAAAAAGCAGATGCAGGAGATGGTCAGGATTTTACTGAAGCTAAAAGACGTTCCAAAGCCCGATGACTGTGCCGATGCGCTGGCCGCAGCGCTTACGTACGCCGCCCACGCATCGCTTGGTTGATACGTTTTTTATAAAGTGCTCTGTTTGACCAATCGTCAAAATATAGCTGCTATACTGGTACTATGATCGCGCATGTGAGTGGAGAGGTAGTTGAAAAAACTGCGAACGCGTTAATTATTGACGTCGGCGGTTTGGGGTACGAAGTGCAGGTTGCTGCGCATGATTTTGAGGCGGCGGCACTAGGCCAGGCTATCAAATTGTATACTCACGACCATCTGCGGGAGAACGCGCACGAGCTTTTTGGCTTTTCGCACTTAACCGCTAAACGTTTATTTGAGCTGCTTATTTCGGTATCGGGCGTGGGCCCTAAAATGGCGCTGGCAATTTTATCTTTGGGCAACATAGAATCAACCCGCAGCGCTATTGCCATGGGCGACAGCAGTTTTGTGCAGCGGGCCAGCGGCGTTGGCAAACGGATTGCCGAACGCATAACAGTGGACTTACGCGACAAGGTGGGCGCGCCTGGTACTGCGGCCACGTCCGACGCACCAATGACCGGCTTGCCCGGCGACGACGCCTTGGACGCACTGTTGGCACTGGGCTATACCATGCAGCAGGCCAATGAGGCACTGGCACAGGTGGATACCAAGCTGGACGTTCAGGCGCGCATTAAACTAGCCTTGCGGGTGATCGGCGGTTAGCATGAAGTTATTCGGCGAAAGAGCTTTGATGAGGCCGACATACCTAACCTGATATTTCCATAGCTTTGAAAATCTCGGGTTGGGCCCGGTGCCCGTCTCTTCTGACGGGCACCGGAAGGCCTCAGGAGGCTGCGAGTTCGCGGACATCCCAGGCGTAGTACCCCAACGTGTTGTCGCTGTAGAAGTCCTTGCCGGACTCGACCACAGTGCGCGGGTCCACCGACCAGAAGCCAATCTCGGGCTTGGGGCGGTGGGTCAGCGACCATCCGAGGAGGTAGATCCACGCGATGGGCATGAAGGGGTTGGGAACGAGCGCCAGGAGCAACGCCGCGAAGCTGAAGCTGCTGGTGTCGGTGAGCATGCGCCCCACCACCCACAGGGTACGGCCGTTGTGGTCGACTTGAGTGATGGCGTACATGTTGTGGAGATCGGGCGTGAACTCAGCCCAGGTGATCGGCTCGTGGCCGAACCCGGGACTGGTGCGCACGGGCTGCCACGCCAGGCTCTTGGTGCTGCGCCGACCCAGAAGCTGGCGCACCTTGCTTGAGATCTGCCGTTCGGCCTTGGTTTTTGACACGGAAGGTCACCTCTTTCTGGGACACGAACAGTATACTTATTATACATAAAATGCTTGTATTTGTCAATAATGCCTTTCTTGACGGTCTAAACAGCCAGTTTCTTATAAATGCAATTAAAATTAAGATAGGTGGCCCACACATTTCACCCTTCATCAACTTGATGGTACGATAGTATAAGCATTATGATTGAACGAATTGTCGACACCCAGCTGGACGAAGACGAACAGGCCGACGAACAGCAGCTGGAAAATACTTTGCGTCCGCGCGATTTCGCCAGCTACATTGGCCAGGCGCGGTTAAAAACAAACCTCAAACTCGCCATCGACGCCGCCCACAAACGCGGCGAACCCATTGATCACGTCCTTTTATACGGCCCGCCAGGGCTTGGCAAGACCACTATGGCTACCGTTATTGCGAACGAAATGGGTGCCAACATTCGCGTTACCAGCGGTCCGGCAATCGAGCGCGCTGGCGACCTGGCGAGCCTGCTCACCAACCTGGGCGAGGGCGACATTTTATTCATCGACGAAATCCACCGCCTTAACCATACCGTTGAGGAGGTGCTGTATAGCGCAATGGAGGACTATAAACTCGATATTATGCTTGGCAAAGGGCCGAGTGCGCGCAGCCTGCGGCTTGACCTGCCTAAATTCACGCTCATCGGCGCAACAACCCGCACGGGTAACTTGGCTGCCCCGCTTCGTGACCGCTTCGGCATGATGCACCGCCTCGAATTTTATACCCACAATGAAATGGCGCAAATCATCCGGCGGTCGGCCGATATTCTGGGTGTGAGCATCGACGCGGCAGCTGCGGCCGAGCTTGCCAAGCGTGCGCGCCTGACGCCTCGCATTGCCAACCGGCTACTAAAGCGAGTCCGTGATTATGCCGATGTGAACGGCGATGGCATTATTGATATCGCAATTGCCCACAAAGCTATGCATTTGCTTGAGGTTGATGAGCTTGGGCTTGATCCGGCCGACCGTCATTTGCTGACAAAAATCATCGAGAACTTTTCGGGCGGTCCCGTAGGCGTCGAGACACTCGCAGCCATCACCGGCGATGAGCGCACCACGATCGAGGATTTCTACGAACCATACCTCATGCAGATCGGCCTGCTCGAACGCACTCCCCGCGGCCGCAAGGCTACAATAAAAGCATACGGTCATTTGGGTCGGCCGTACACTCAACCTGAACCGCTGTAATTAGCCCATAGCCGCACCTGCTATAATCAGTACATAAATAGGAGTTCCATCAGTGGATCCCAATGCTCAACATGTCCCTCAGCAGCCACAACAGCCACACCCCGTTCGGGTGGGGGCGGCTCGTGGCATTCATCCGACCCAACCGCCAGCGCTCATTACACCAGAGGTAGAGAAGCGGCATAAGGCTTCACAGGCTTCATTTCCGCACTTATCGCTTTCGGCAGGCGAGTACGTTATTGAGGAAGTGCGAAGGCATCCAATCGGCCTGCTTTCTATTTGGGTAATCGTTGGTTTTTTGGTGTTGTGCGCTGTTGCGATTGCGCCATTTTACGGTGCTAACATTCCATTCATTGCCCAGGTATTTATGACGACGCCTGAGCAATTGCCATCGGCCGCCCTCCTGTCGATACCGACCTTCATACTCGCGATCCTGTTTGGGCTGGGTGGCGTGGTTGCGACCATAATTTATAACGGTAACAAGTTTTATATCACGAACGAAAGCATTGTGCAGTATATCCAAACGGGCTTGTTCACGACAAAACAGCAGGTGGTGAACCTGATCAATGTCGAGGATGCCAGTAGCGAAAAGGTGAATATTATTGAGCATCTCCTTAACTACGGCACGCTCCGGCTTTCGACACAGGGTGAGGAAACAATCTACCATTTTCGTTTTGTTGCCGATCCTCAACGGGTTGTGCATGCAATTAACGACGCGTCGGAACGCGCCGTTAAGATTTTGCAGGGCTATCCTGCATCTGAGTACTAGCCGTTATTTATTGCGGCTGTCTTTAACGAAGTCGGCTTCGTTCTCGAGGTCTGCAGTAAGGGTGTAGCTTTTACACTTGCCGTCGGTGCAGTCTTTTGGCTCATAGCGGTAGTTGCTGCCATATTCGCCCACGATTTTGCCCGATGGGTCTTTAAGGCTTTCCGGGTTTACGCCTTTTAGCTGGTCGGCGGCAAGGCGCTCTGGGTAGCCCTGGTTAGCTGCAAAGTATACATCTTCGAGGTTGTAATAGATCTCGTTCATGGCTGTTTTGCGTGCGCTGTCACGATGGGCAACCTCGAGGTCTCGCTTCTGGACATAAAAAATAGTCGCAGCTGCCAGTAAAAAGACGACAGCGATAATGAGTTCGAGTACGGTAAATCCGCGTTGCTTCTGCATAAAATCTTCCTGTTTAATACCTCTATTCTACTATATAGCATATGCGAAATTTTTAACGTGACATACATACCATAAGCGTATATGATGCTTTTTGTGCAAGAAATTATTCAGGCCACCGTTTTGCTGGCCTTGTTAAGTGCTGCAACGGCAAAACAGCTATATGATTTACGCAAAGGGGGGAGGGCAGCTCCACTTAGTTTTGCTATCTGGACAACAGTGAACATTGTGTCTGTGTCGGCGCAAGTGGCCACACAGCCGACGCCCATTGCTTTGTTGCTGCCGGTGGGGCAGTTGGTGTCGATGGGTTTGATTTTAGGGTTTGCGCTGCGGAGCTCGCACAGGTCGGCACAGGTTAGCGCGTCACAACGAGCTGCTGTGCTACTGTGTCTGGCCGGACTAAGTGCCTGGATTATTCTGAGAGACCCTATGTATGCCATTGCTGGAAATGTTGTCGCGAATATCGCTGGGGTACTGCCAACCTGGGAGCAGGCCTGGAGGCACCCTCGCACAATCAGTCTGGGGTATTGGCTGATCGAGGGCGGTACCGTTTTAGTAGGACTGCTCGTTGTGGTGCTGCATGCGCCGGGTCACCTGGCTTCACTTGTGCCGCAGCTTACGGGCGCCTTCATTTGCTGGAGTATTTTAGGTGTCAGATGGATGCGCCTCAGGCCAATACGACCAATGGCAGATGTTGCGACAGATTTGCAAACGTAATGGTTTGCTGTACAATACTGCCCGCAAGGAATCCGTTCCAAACAGGTGGAGGCATGCGTGGAGATTTCCATCCCCGACGGTCAGATCATTCCTAACGACAGGTCTGTGATCGTGCGGGATGACCCGGCGCAGATCGCGTATCTGCTCCAGCTCACCGACATCTATGGCCATCTGGCCGACGGTACGCGCTACGAGTCGGACACGATCGACATCCGGCTCACGCTCGATGGCGAACTTGTGGAGTGCAGTGTGGTTCTGATCAGGGAGCCGCGACCGACGCTGGTGGTCACGTTGCCGCTCACCGGCGACACCACCCAGTACCTGCTACTGCGCGACGACAGTCCGCCGGACCAGCGCAAGTGGTCGTTTGCCACCCGACTCCTCGTCCTGCCCACGGACAACCCGGAGCACTGGGGCGAAGACGACGCTGGCTTCGAACAGCGCGATGGCCGCATCCTGCTCTTCGCAGGGCTCGCCAACATCAACCGCTGGTTCCGGCCGGGCCCGGTGGAGGCGCTCCCGGGGGTCTGACCGTGATTCCTGGTGGGGTGGATGGTGCTACAATGCCATCCACCCCACCCGCATAAAAAAATGGGCTCGCATATCCGGCCAACCTGTACTACAATCCCCATGCGCTATATACTGGTATAAG
Organism: Saccharimonadales bacterium (SeqCode); assembly: GCA_035280845.1. Taxonomy (GTDB): domain Bacteria; phylum Patescibacteriota; class Saccharimonadia; order Saccharimonadales; family EFPC-124; genus DASTDY01. The sequence continues at coordinate 109,538 of DATEFB010000002.1, forward strand.
AGAAAGAGAGGGTATAAACTATGGCTGAATCATCCAAGAAGAAGACTGACGCTCCTAAGACCGACGACGACACACAGGCTAAAGGCAAAGTGAACGAAGGTAAGCTAAAGGCACTTGGCCTGGCAATGGAGCAGATCGAAAAACAGTTCGGCACGGGCGCAATTATGCGTCTTGGCGAACAGAAACGCGCTGACGTTGAATTTATTTCATCTGGTGCGCTTAGCATTGACTTGGCGTTGGGCGGTGGGTTTCCAAAAGGCCGCATTATCGAAATTTATGGCCCGGAAAGCTCGGGTAAGACAACATTGACTTTGCACGCTATCGCCGAAGTCCAAAAGGCAGGTGGGACAGCTGCGTTCATTGACGCAGAGCATGCCTTGGACCCGGCATATGCCCGCCGGTTAGGTGTGGACACCGACAATTTGCTTATTAGCCAGCCAGACAACGGTGAACAGGCCTTAGAGATTGTGGACACACTTGTTCACAGTAATGCCGTCGACCTGATTGTGGTTGACTCGGTTGCTGCGTTAACACCACAAGCCGAAATTGAAGGCGATATGGGCGACAGCCACATGGGTCTGCAGGCTCGTCTTATGAGCCAGGCGCTTCGCAAACTAACAGGGGTTATTAGCAAGAGCAAGGCAACAGTCATGTTTATTAACCAGATTCGCATGAAGATCGGTGTTATGTTCGGCAACCCCGAAACAACTACCGGTGGTAATGCGCTGAAGTTTTATGCAAGTGTTCGGCTCGACATCCGTCGTACTGGCCAAATTAAGGTTGGCGAGGAAGTTATTGGTAACCGAACCAAGGTTAAAGTGGTTAAAAATAAGATTGCGCCACCATTCCGTCAGGCTGAATTCGACATTATGTACAACGAGGGCATTAGCCGCACCGGAGACGTGCTTGATTTGGCGGTGATTCACGGCGTTGTCGATAAATCGGGTGCGTGGTTCTCGTACAAAGATGGTAAGGTCGGCCAAGGCCGCGAAGCATCCAAGCTGTTCCTTAAAGAGAATCCAAAGATTACCGAAGAAATTGACAAGGCCGTTCGCGCCAAAGTGGCCGCTGACCAGCTTTAGGGTATGAAGCGCGCGGTTATTCTGCACGGCAAGGATGGCCACGGACACGCCCATTGGTTTCCGTGGTTGAAATCCCGGCTCGAAGCCAAGGGCTACGAGGTATGGGTGCCAGATCTGCCGCGCGCCGAAGAGCCAGACGCTGAGCGGTGGACAGACTTTCTGTTTGCTGCCCGGGATTGGGATTTTAATGACAACTTGGTCATTGGTCATTCGGCAGGTGCTGTCGAGATCTTGCAACTTGCCATGGCTTTGCCTGAAGGTGTCCGGCTTCGTGCTGGCATTCTGTGTGGGGCATTCAGCCAGGCGCTACCCAACGACCCCGAGTGGCATGATCTAAAAAGAATGTTTGAACCGGCGCTTGCCGTTGAAGGCACCCGTCATAAGGCCGGGTCATTGGTGTTTGTCCATGCCCAGAACGACCCGTGGTGCCCACTGGAGCAGGCTGAAGAGATGGCTTCCCGGTTTGGTGGGGAGCTTGTTGTGCTCCCTGAGGGCCAGCACTTCTCGACAGCCCTTGATCCGCGTTTTAAAGAGTTTCCCGAGTTGCTCACGATTCTCGAAGAGCGGTCGCTCATATGAAGATTACAGCCATCAGGGCACAAGTAAAGAACCCGAACCGTGTCTCGATTTATATCGATGAAAAATACGCCTTGTCGCTCAATTACAACCAGTTGCTTGACCAGAAACTGCATGCAGGTCTCGAGATCACCGAGGCGCAGCTCCACGAGTTGAAGCGCACAAGCGATTTTGGAAAAGCCTATGAGCGAGCCATGATGTATGCGTTATTGCGGCCGCGCTCTGTCCGCGAAATGCAGGACTATTGCCGCCGAAAAAAATGGGAGCCCGAAGACTGCCAGGTTATTATCGACAAGCTCATTGCCAAACGGTATGTAAATGATCAGGTGTTTGCCAAATCGTGGGTCGAAAACAGAGCGCTCAACAAAAGTACGAGTCGCCGTAAACTTATGCTTGAGCTAAAGCAAAAAGGGATCGCGGACGATATTATTCAAGAGGTTATTTTGGGCAGTACATACAACGAGTCAACTGCCCTGAGTGAGTTGGTTGCCAAGAAGCGTCGGTTGACGCGGTACAAAGGTGATGACCAGAAGCTTATGCAGTATTTGGCTCGTCAGGGTTTTGGGTTCGACGACATCAAACAGGCTCTTGCTCAGGCACAGGATTAAGCTTTGTCGCGGGCGGTGTCTGTGTGTGCGTGAGTGGCCTCTGGTTGGGTGCGGTGCGTGCTAAATGGGTTTTCGACAATCTTTTTAGGCGTCACAACTGGCTCAGTTGCTGACCTGACGACGATTTTTTGATCGTTGATTTCTATAATTTGTGTGCGTCCAATCAATACATGTGCCGTGCCCCATGATTTCCACATACTGGGCTGTACCTCGAGCTGGGTAATATAAAAAGACCGCAGGTCGGTTGTGTAGTTTGTGACTTTGCCAATCTTGTGCCCGTTTTCTTCTATAACTAACTTGCCCTCAAGGCTAAAGTTGAAGCCGATGACTTGTTGGAGGCGCACAAGATCTTGAGGAGACATGAGTACATCTGCGCTATCGACAATAAAGCCAAGGCTGCCGGATTCACGAATGTCATCAATATGCAAAATGGCGGGGTTAATACCGACACGTGGCCCTTGGCAGTAGAAGGCTACCACTGTTAGCTGACGGGGATCAATAAGAGGCTGCACGGTTTGGGCGATTTCGGATCCGGTTTGCAGGCTCATAATAGGCACAGCAGCAAGACGTTCTTTTAGAACAAGCATAGTTCTATTATAAACGACCTGGCTGTGGAAAAAATGGTACTTTACATCCTAGCGAGCTGCTTGCATACTCCGGCCATGAAAAAACGATATATTTTGTTGGCAATACTTATTGCGTGTAGCTGGGCGCCCGCCGTACATGCAGAAGAGCCGGCGACGCAATCGATTGTTATCGCTGCGGTGCAAACTGGTCAAGAAGGCGCAGTCGGGAATGATTATGCAGTTATCTACAATAACGGTACTCAGGCGGCCGATGTAACTGGGTGGCGATTGCAATACCGTGCCGCTGGATCGACAGGCAATACAGGGTGGACGACAAAGCGGACAATCGCCTGTGTGGATCAGCAACCAGGCTGCACAGTAGTGTTGCCGGTCGGTGCCAGTTTGGTTTTTGGCACGTACAGTCCTGCTGGTGTTGTGGTACAACCTATGGCGAGTGGCTTTAGCGATACCGGTGGACAGATGCGGCTTGTGCGTCCGCTTAGCGGTTCGCAGGTTGCAGTCCTTGATATGGTCGGATACGGAACGGCAGCAGAGTCAGAAGGTGGCGCGCCGGCCGCTGTGCCGCCTGCCGGGAGAGCTATACTGCGCGATAGCGCCGATGGTTTTTTGGCGGACACAAATAACAATAGCTATGATTTTAGCGTCGGATGTTATGACCCTGCAGTTGTGGGCATGCCGGTGCTGGTTTCGTGCGATCCTGCTGTACCTGAAGAGGATGAGGAAGAGCCGCAATTGCCGCAGCCCGTGACGCCAGTCGACCCACCCGCGACACCTGATCCAATTCCTGTTACATATGCCCGCATCATTGTGACCGAACTTTTGCCGGATCCTGAAAGTCCGGCCACTGATAGCGCTGATGAGTACATAGAGATTCATAACCCCGGAGCCGCGCCGGTTGATCTAGCGGGTTATACTCTACAAGCTGGTACGGATTTTAAAGATAGCTACACATTTGGGTCAATGCTTGTGGCGCCTGGTGGATACGCAGCTATATACTCTGCCATAACTCATCTGGGATTGACGAATGGTGGCAGTGCCGTGCAGCTGCTTGACCCAACCGGAGCGCCAATCGATGCCGTGGCATCATACGGCCAGGCAAAAAGCGGCAAGGCGTGGGCCAAGCAGGACAGCGGCGTTTGGGCGTGGACTAGCCCAACTCCCGGCTCGCAGAATGTATTTACGGCAACGCAATCACCGGCAGTACTTGCAGCTACCGCAGCGGTTAAGAAGGCGGCAGCGGCAGCTGCAACAAAGAAAGCAGCAGCCAAGCCAAAGGCCGTCAAAGCAGCCGCCACTCCTACCGCCAAGAGCAACACAAAAGCGCAGACCGTATCAAATCAAACACCACAGGAGCAGGCCGGTAGCCAAGTTCCTTATCTTATTCTGGGTGTGGTAGGCCTTGGTGTCGTGGCATATGCCGCGTATGAATACCGCCAAGATATCGCTCGGTTCGGACGAAAACTAAAGGCAACGGCGAGTCGCAGGCGGTCCGCCGCCGAACCTACTCTGCAAACGGATTAATACGCCCGGCAGGAAAGTTGGCTTCAGGGACTGCGGTGTCTGTGCTCTTTTGCAGGGCCTTGATTTTCTCTATAGTATCGCGAGCGTTCTTGTTAAACTTACTGCCAATTGTCGACTGCAAGCGTTCGCTTCGATACGCGTCATCAGTTGGGGCTGCAAGTGTTTGGTTGACCGAATAAATAACGGCCGCTACGCCACCAAATAGTAATATCGTCACAATAAAGTAATGATGCTTTGCTACAGGTTTTAGCTTACGCAGCTGGCTTTTGACTTTGGGCGGGACCTTTATACCGAATGCCATAATATTAACTCTTTAAGAAGACCTCTAAACTTAATGATGGCGTAGCAACTGCCTTGGGATCCTTATCGGGTGCAAGTGTTAGGCTTGTGACCTGGATTTTAGTAAGGTTCTGTTCTATGTCGCGCAAGAAGAGCATGAAGGTAGTGTAGGGGATTGGTCCCTTCAGGCTCACGTTAAAGGCCACTTTTTTTGCCCCAGATGCAGCAGGTGTATTAGTAGAGGTGAAGTCGATAGTATTTACCCGTATGCCGTACCGCGCCGCATAGTCCGAGACATCTTTTATGACCTGGTCTTGGTAGCGGTATTGGTCGGTCGAAACGGCGATCTGCTTTGCTCGCTCTACTATGTCCTGGTCATCGGCCAGTTGTTTTTGCAGTGTCTTTAGTTGTTGTAGCTCTGCCGTACTGACTTCAGAATCAATCTTGGCGTGGTCGGTGTCGCGGACGCTGTTTGCAAGAAGGCCTTGGACCCACCAGGCACCTGCCGAGAAACCGCCCATAAGTACTACAATTAACCCTAGTAAAATGTAGCGGAGTTTTGTTGCAGTCATGACTATTTTGCCCCCTGGGTGGCTGGCGTTTTTTGCGCCTTAATGCTTACGGCAAAGGGATACTTCTTAATAATGTCAGTGGTCTGGGGGGTGATTTCGGCCTGACTGACGTTCACAATGTTCACTTTCTCGAACACCGGCGAGGCGTCAAGGCTGTTTTTAAGTGCGACTGCTGCATCATACGATTGCGCCCGTCCACTAATGTCGATTGGTGCGTCGGCTTTGCCTGTCGTCGAGAGTGTCAGGTTATTTAAGATGACTCCCCCCGGTACGGCCGCTGCAATATCGAGGATGAGTTTACTGAAGCTTGAATTGCTCGAGAGAATAGTGCGAGCCGCCGTCAGGTCTTTAGCAAAACTCTCGGCCGCCGCTTTGGTCTTGGCATAGGGCTGGGCAGAGGCTTCGCTCTCGAGTTTCAGGTTCTCGGCAAACTTGCGGTCGTTCATGTCAGCCAAGAAGCCTACCGTAAACACACCTCCAAGCAAGATAGCAGTGAATAGAATGAGCATGCAGTAGCGATACAGCACGACATTTGTACGTGCCGCGCGGATTTGACGCTTCATCTCTGGCGCGAGAAGGTTGATCATGCCCAGATCTCCTTGGGGTCAATGATGGCGAGACCAGCCGCAGTAATGTAGCGGGGCTTAAATTGGTGGCTGGGTGGCGTCAAGTGGCCGAAGCTTAGCGAATGCCAGGGGTTGGCGACTCGGGCTGGCATAAGCATGGCGTCAGTCAGGAATTCGCCGAGGCCAGGTAAGTTTGAGCCTCCGCCGACAATAATGATCTGTTCAATCTTGGTTTTTGCTCCAAGACGCTCAGAGTAATACCGCAGAATTTTGCGTGTTTCAACCGCAACCTCATTTAAAACAGGCTCAAGTACGGCGCGCATTTTTGATTGTCGTGGCCCGGGGTTGAGCCCGCTGTGCACTTTTAGTTGGTGTGCCTCTTCGTAACTAACTTTTAACTTTTCGGCAATCTTGTATGTGAACGTGTGGCCACCAACTGAGGCGCTGCCAGTCACACGGACCACTTGGTCAAAAAGGGCAATGTCGCTGGTTGCCGCACCAACATCGATAATAATAGTCGGCAGGTGCCCTTCTTCGGTGTTGCGAATAAGTCGGGCGGCAGCGCTAATGCCTGGCTCCACCAAGACTGGTTGCAAGCCAGCCGATTGGCAAGCGTCATGGATAGAGTCAACGATGCGCTTCGGAACAGCCGAAAAAAGTACCGTCAGGTTTTCTTTGGTGCGTTCAATGATCTGGTAGTCAGTGTATAGGTCGGCGGCGGCAATGGGGATGTACTGCTCGGACTCAAGCTGTAGTGCTTCATCAAGGTTGGCCTCGGCGTCCAGAGGCAGCTGAATGGTGCGGCTGTACGTGCGCGATGTCGGCACACTAATTGCAACATGCGTACTTGGCAGATGGCCGTTAATCTTGGTGTCGAGCAGCTGTCTCATGCCTGCGCCCAAATAATCATCACCTTTTGTAATGCTGGTTTGCATTTTTTGCGGATCAAGATCGATCGCGCCATATCCAAGCACGGACATTCTGTGGGGATTTATGGCCATCATTTTAATACCGGTCGTACTCACGTCGACACCGATTAAAGGTTTGTCCCGGTAGAATAATTTAGTTTTAGTGCCCATCTCTATAATTCTTATGGTTAGTATATCATGGGCCGGTCAGGACTTCGCGCCATGACAATACGTTATACGTGCTTGTAACTGGCCAACTTGGTGGTGGGTTGTACAACAAATTGTAATCATATTGGGTGGTGTTGTTGAGGATGCCCGAAATGTAGCCGTTTGTGGCACTAAATGCCGCATCGCCGCACGACCCGCCCATAAACCAGGTCCATGTCCATGATTGCCGTGTTGCCACCGAGCCATAGAAGGTAAATGTCTGGTTGCCATTTACCCACCCACGCGTGCAGGTGTTGACGCTGCGGTAACGGCTAGGGTAATTAACAGGTCCGGATTGCGCAATCATGGCGGCATTAACCTCGAAGTTAAATGCACCCGAAGCCGGAGGCGCGTACGGTGAGATTGTGACCGAGTTTTCGGCCACCAGGCCAATAGCGTCACTTCCGTCTTTGGCTGTATATAAAAGGTCGTCAATAATCGTTACTTCAGTGTTTTGCGATGAGCTTGCAAGTCGTCCGGCTGCAATCGTGACGCGCCCATGGAACGTCGGATTACTGCGAACCCATACATTATCCTCGACAAAAATGACGCCCGATGCGGGAATGGCGATATTATTGGCCACCGATACCCGGGTCAAGGCGCTGGTGTATGGAGTATTGCGGTCGTTCTCGCCGTTAACCTGCCAGAGGTTGTAGGTGCCGGTCGGGTTGAGCTCAATCATGTACCCACGGTTCGTGGTAAATGACCCCGAAGAGCTGCGCTGTGGCAGATAAGCATCGGTGCGGTCATTGGGCGTTTGAGAGCAGGCGTTCGATTGCGCCGCGATTGACGCCGTTGATGCATCAGACAGGAAGGCAACCTTCTTCATGGTGCACAGGCTGCTGCTTACAACATTAAAATCGATGGACGTTACAGGGTAGCGCCAGTCGGACTTGTTTCGTGTGTTGCAATTAACCGGGCTGGTAATGCTGGCGTGGCACCAGACTCCTGGCTTGCTACTGCCGTCACCGCCCAGGTTGCTTGGCGGGACGTACGTGGCGTTTGTGCTGGTAACATCGCTGTTGCTGGCACCGTCCATGCGGACCCCCTGGTTGGAGTGAATCGGTCCGTTCGCGCTTTCGGTATTACCAAACCAAAGCGCCGTGTCGGACACAACAGCGTAGCTTGCAAATGACGGTGCGCCGATCTGCGCATCGATAGTCCGCTTAATATTCGTGTTTGCCACTTGGCCGATGGCGCGTATCTTAACAACTGTGGAGCCTCCGCCCTGAGGTTTTATCCAAAGGGTGTATGTGCCTTGGGTTTTGGCATTGTCATCGATGTAGTTATGGACATACGGGCCATAACCAAGCTGCGGATCCTGTGTGGCGGGCGTACTTTGGCCATCTTTATAATCGGTAGGGTTGTGGCTGAGGTGCCAGAGATAATAGTTAATCCCCGCCTCGGCGATATTAAATGCTTTCTGGCTTTGAATGTTCGAATTAGTAAGTGTAATGTTATTGCCGACCAGCTGCACTACCGCCATAAAGATAATAGAAATCATCACCAAAAAGCCAAGGACACTGGGAAGTATGAAGCCTGTTTGTTTTTGGATCATAGGTTAGTCTTTCTGTTTCGCATGCTTACTTGAATGGTGATGGTATCATTGCCCGATTGGCTTGGCAGGGTAATCGGTACCGCCAGGTTGACCCTGGCGCCTTTTATGGTGTGCAGATCACTGATGGGCATGGCAAGGGTGTTGCCGGCAGCATCAAGGTATTCGAACGTATTAACCCCGGCCGCAGAGTAAAAGTTTTCGATAATAGTCACAGTGCGCTGCTGTGCCGTTAGTAGCGTTCCAGTTGGCGGGTTAGCCGTCATGGGCGTAATATCTGCCAGCAGTTTGGTGCCCGCAGCATTTTTGTAGTAATGGATTAGCGAGACGTAGGTATCGTTAGGCGCAAAGTAGGCATATACCGTAACTTCTGTGTTCGTGGCTTGGGTAATATCTGTGGCGCCACGCAGTACCTTGGCCAAACGCTGCGATTGCATAGAGAGCTGGCTGAACATCAGACCTTCCTGTTCCAGAACAAAGAATTGCCTGAGCGTGGTGTTAAAAAAGGGATACGCCACCACGATCAGGATGCCTATGATTGATAAGCCAATAACAAACTCGGCCAGCGAAAAGCCTTGGTTACGGCGTGACATTTATACCTCCTAGTAGCGGACTGGCTGGTAGCGTCAAGGTGTGCCCGCCGCTTACAATTTGCAGCTGGGTGGGGCCATTGCTGGCGGCGCTTAGGTTCACTGTGCAGTTAATCTCGTCGCCGCCTCCGGTGCCGGTGCATGATGCCGTGTACGTAGATGCACCTTGAAGGAGCCGTACGGTTGACGCACAGCTGGCCGGGTTGCCGCTACAAGGCAGGTTGTCGCCGGTGAGCGTAAACTCGAAGGCGCTTAATCCACCCGCGACACTGGCTGCGTCTGGCGTAATTTTAAAGACACGTGGGAACGCGGAAACTGTCGTGAGCATTAACCGTACTTTCTGGTAATAATTAACGCCGCCAAAAGCGTACGTGGTTGCTGGCGGTGAAGCCGAAGAATAGGTGGGCACGCTTATTGGTTGCAGCGAGTTGGTACCCGCATATGGCACCGCAGCCGCCAAATAGTACGTTGTGCCCCCGACGGTGCAGCTTGTTGCGCCAGTATCGCCGCAGAAAAAGTAATCACCTGGGGCGAGTCCAGTCACGCCAACTTGGCCTGTGGCGTCGGTTGTTGGACGAGCATCGGTAGGTGACATATTGTCGTAGTAGTAACTTGTGTTGCTTGCGCTGGTGTAGCGTTTGTAGCCACCTTTTATATACACGCGGGCATTGGCGAGTGGAGCGCCGCTAGTGTTGGTTGTTTCGACCAACAAGCTGTCGTTGCCCTGTGGCTTAATGGTGAGCGTGACCGATGATGATTGCTGGGTGATAATCTGCTGGCTGGCATATGTTGGCTGCAGCGATCCCGAAGGGGCAATGGTGCTCAAGGTTGAAGAACCGGCCTTGGACGCCGTGACAATGTAGCTGTAGCCCGTGGTATCGGGCGGGAGTCCATAAAAGATTGCTACGCCGTTGCCGTCACTACTGTCGGATACATTAATATTTGGTGTGATGGTGGTGTTGGCAACCTGCACGGTGGCGCCAGATACGGGGGTGCCAGTTTGGTCGACTACGGTTACAAATAGCGCGCCGGTTGTGCTGGCAGTTTCGGCCACACGGGCAGATACCTGTGTGTCCACCTCTGCCAAAAGCCGGGTCGCAGGCGCTGATACGGACACGTGGATAATTTTATAATCGGCGGCGTTGGTGTCTACGGCGGGCGCCGTGGCTGGTGCGGGCTGGTTGCGGCAGTATTGGGCTTTTAACGCGGGCGTAGGGTATGATGCACAGCCGTCGAAGGCGTCATCTACGTAATTGATGCTGGTTTTAATGGTGTACGTAACGCCGTTGTACACCTTGGTGGTGGTGTTCGGGAGTGGACTTGCCACCACGATACTGCCGCCAACAACAGCAAGGTTGTCGTATGGCAGGGATTTAAGATACTCCATTTGGTTGGTTGCAAGTGTGGATGCAATAGCTTTGCGCTTGGTTACCGCGGCACTGTTGGCGAGTGTCGTAAACAGGCTGAGGATGCTTATCGATACCACAGTTAACACGGTCATTGCAATGACCAGCTCTACAAGAGTATACCCTGCCGATTTGCTGTGGGTGCCCACGGTACTTTCGTTGCTTATTTTAATACACTTAGCATAAGCGTTTCAGCTCAGATAATCAATGCCACTACCCCTAATAAAACAGCTCCCGGTAAGGGAGCTGTTTTTGGTGTGCTACTGGTTTGACGGCTAGTTCAAACTATCTTTTGTTTGCAGTGAGTCACCGTCTTCTTTGCGCCAGGTAAGTTTAAACTTGGAACAAGGAGCGGTTGTACAAGCTGTTGTGCCGTCAGACGCAAAGGCTTGGTAGCCGTATGCGCTGTAGGCGCCTGCTGCTGGTTGTGCGTTAGCGAACGAGTTGGTCGTGCCGCTTGCTGCCCCTGGGGCGATGATCGCTTGTGCGTCAATACCTTTCAGGTTGGTCTTTACCCAAGTGGCGTCAGCAATCTGACCCGTAAAGACTGGGTAGCCGCCGTTGTCGTTGTAGTAGACTTCCAGCTGAGTAGCTACTGAGTTGATATCTGTTTGTCGCTCTGTGTCACGAGCACGGCGCTGTACACCGCTGAAGGTGTTCAACACCAAAGCGGCCAGGATGCCGATGACCACGATGACGATCAAAAGCTCGACGATCGTGAAACCTTTTTGTGAATATTTTTTGAGCATTGAATGCCCCCCTTTTAATTGATTTCTAGCCGCGTAAGTAGTACACCGCGTCTTGAGCTTAAGTATAGCCATAAGAATTTTCGCGTCAACACTATGCTGTGGAAAAACCATCATTCCAGGCTATTGGACACCAGTGGCCAAGCTCGAGATCGGTCCCATTACACTGGCGGCAATCAAGCCAACCATACTACCCATGACCACGATCATCACCGGTTCAATAATCGAACTGATGCTACCAATAAGGGTATCGACTTCTTCTTCATAAAACTCGGCCACCTTAATAAGAATAGTGTCGGTCTGGCCCGTTTCTTCGCCTACCGCCAGCATTTGGGTGACGATTTGTGGGAACAGTTTGTTCTCGGAAAGGATGGTCGAGAGTTGCTTGCCATTTTTTACGCCGTCTGCCGCTTTGTTGAGTGCTTCTTTATAGACGACGTTGCCCACAGCGCCACCGCTTACATTAAGGGCTTCAATGACACTCACGCCCGCACCAAGCAGCGAAGCGAATGTCCGCGAGAATCGCGCCACCGCCAGCTTGCTCATAATTGTGCCAACGCCGGGTAATTTAAGAAGGATCTGGCTGAACTTGCGTTTGCCCGCAGGTGTTTTGACCCATCGTTTAAACAGCCATACGCCACCCACGCCCACAGCGATTAAGACATACCATTGGTTGATCATAAAGTCACTAATGCTGAGCATGGCTTGCGTGATTGCGGGCATTTCGGCATCGGGGCCGCCAAGGTCTTTGACGATCTTACCAATTTGCGGAATAACAAAAATCATTAAGCCCACGAACGCCAGAACAGTGATGCACATTAAGACAATCGGGTAAGTCATTGCGCCTTTGACTTTTTTGCGGATGGAATCGCTTTTTTCTTGTTGTAGTGCCAGGCGCTTTAAGATGTCGTCCAAAATACCACCAGCCTCACCGGCCCGCACCATGTTCACATAAATTTCGCTAAAGACTTCCGGGTGTTTGCCAAAGGCGTCGCCCAGAGCCATGCCGCCTTGTACGTCTTTGTTGACGGTAGCGAGCACCTCGCTAAAATGCTTGCTTTCGGATTGCTGTTGCATGGTAGTGAGCGCCCGGAGCAGTGGCACGCCAGCACTTACCATTGTGCTCAGCTGCCGGGTAAAAACTACCAAATCTTTGGACTTAACCTTTGGCTTGAACAGGCTGAAGCCACCCTTTTTTGGATTCTCTTCTTTAAGCCCTATGGGTCGAAGGCCTTGTTTTTCGAGTGCTTTCGACGCAGCACCGCGGCTTGTTGCTTCAACGATGCCGGTCATACGCTTGTTCTGCGCGTTCATTGCGGAGTAGCTGAATTTTGCCATGGTGTTATTCGCGGGTTACGCGCAAAATCTCCTCGATGCTGGTTTGGCCACGAAGCGCCTTAATAAGGCCGTCGGTCTGCATGGTCACCATGCCGTCCGCAACCGCCTGATCCTGAATGGTGTTGCTTGTGCCGTTGGCAGTAATGAGTTTTTGCACTTCAACGGTGTTGGCGAGCACCTCGTAAATACCCATCCGACCTTTGTAGCCGGTGTGGCCACAATTGTCGCAACCTTCTGCGTTTGGCCGCCATAGCTGTGCAAGAGTGCCGCCTTTAATGGCGCTGTCGCCGCCAATATCTTCGCCAACCTTGCCTTTAATGGCGTCGGCTTCAAGTTCGCCCAGGCGATCCATGCTTTCTTTGGCGCCCAATTTAAACATGTCGAGGATAGTTTTAACTTCAATATCTTCGGGCTTGTACTGCTGTTTGCATTTTGGACACAGCCGGCGCACCAGGCGCTGACCCACAACTGCGCGGACAGTGCTGGCAATAAGGAAGGGCTCAATACCCATGTCGAGCAAACGCGGCAGACAGGTTGCGGCATTGTTGGTGTGCAATGTGCTAAACACCAGGTGCCCGGTTAGGGCTGCTTGCACGGCCAGGTCGGCGGTTTCGCCGTCGCGGATCTCTCCTACCATAATAATGTTTGGGTCTTGGCGGAGCAGGGCGCGGAGGCCGGCAACAAACGTCATGCCCGCCTTGGGGTTCACCTGGGTTTGGTTGGTCCCCACAATACGGTATTCCACAGGGTCTTCAACGGTCGAGATGTTCACCTGGGGCGAGTTGAGCAGGCTTAAAATACTGTACAAGCTGGTCGATTTTCCAGATCCGGTTGGGCCAGTCACCAGGATCATGCCGTGCGGTTGTTTTATTGATTCGTTAATTGAGTTGAGGCTGTAGCCCCAGTAGCCAAGCTGCTCAAGTGTGAGTGCTTTGTTGGATTCGTCGAGCACACGCATAACCACTTTTTCGCCGTCGCTGATTGGTAGGGTGCTGACGCGCATGGCATATAGTTTACCGCCAACCGACACCTTAAAACGACCATCTTGCGGTACGCGGCGTTCATCGATCTTTAGGTTACTCAGGATTTTAATACGGCTGACAAGAGCGGCCAGTACGTTGCGCGGTAGTTTGTTTGCCTCGCGCAAAACGCCATCAATACGGTAGCGGACTTGCACGTAATCTTCGCGTGGTTCAATGTGCACGTCCGACGCACCGGCGCGAATGGCGTACTCCAGAAGTAGGTTTACCGTTTGGGCGATTGGAGAGTCTTCGGCGACATCTTCTTCGCTGACGGCTTCTTCTTTTTCTTCCTCTTTTTGGACTTCGACGTCGATGACTTTGCCAAGCTCGGTACTAATGCCTTCGCGGTATTGGTCGAGTGCGCCTAGAATGTTGTCTTTGGTGGCAATGAATAGCTCAAAGTTGGCGCCAATGTATTTTTGCAGGAAGTCCACAGCCTGGACGTCGTCCGGGTCTTCCATGGCGACCTGTTTCTTGCCGTCCTGGTCGAATCCAAAAATGACGGCGTTGTACTGGCGGGCGACGCGTTCGGGCAGCAGGCTAACGGTTTTTTTAGAGATTGTTTTTGGGTCGAGCTCTATAAAAGGAATGCCGATTTCGCGGGCATACAGCTGGATCAGGTCTTTTTCGGTGATGATCTCTTGTTTTAAAACCAGGTCCTGTAGGGGTTTGCCGGTGCGCTTTTCTTCGGTGCGCATTTTATCAAGCTCAGCAGTTTTTAACTTGCCAGCCTTCTGTAACAGCTTCTCCAAAGTCGCATCGGATATGCGCATAATTAATAACTATTGTAACGAATAACGCTTATGATTGCTATCCACCCGGGCTAATCGGGTATAATACACGGCAGCATGCAACTGACATTCATCTGCAATACCGTCGAAGACACGAAAGCTCTTGCCAGCAAACTTGGCGAGGTTGTTCGGGGCGGCGAAGTCCTGGCCTTCCACAGCGACCTCGGTGGCGGTAAAACGACCTTCGTCAAAGGCCTGGCAGCGGGCATGGGCGTGACGGGTGTGGTGCAAAGCCCGACGTTTACTCTGAGCCAGATCCACAAGGGCACCACGCTCGAACTGCACCATTATGACTTCTATCGTTTAAGCGATGCTGGCGTCATGGGCGCTGAACTTTCTGAATCGCTCGATCAAGAGGGTACGGTCGTGGCGGTCGAATGGGGCGAGATTGTGCATGACATTCTGCCTTCGAACGCAGTATCGGTGACCATTAAGAATAACCCCAACGACGAAAGCCGTACTATTATTCTCGAGATTCCCGAAACATTCCATTATATTTCCTACGCGTTGCAAAAATACCAACAAAATGAGGCAAAGGCGTGATTTTAGTATTGCGGACCGAGACAAAAGGCGCATACGTAGGGTTGTTCAATGGCAACGCCGAGGTAAGTAAGTACGAGTGGCTCGCCGACCGGCAACTCGCCAAGGACCTTTTGCGTGTTATACGCGACGAGCTTAAAAAAGCGTCAATCAGCTGGAACGACCTAACGGGCGTCGTGGTCTTTAAGGGCCCGGGTTCATTTACTGGCCTCCGCATTGGCATAACAGTTGCCAATACATTGGCGTATAGCTTGGATATTCCTGTTGTTGGCACGAATGGTGATGATGAGTGGCTAGCCCTTGGCCTGGATCGCCTCGAAAAAAAGGAGAACGACCGGATCGTCCTTCCATTTTATGGTGCCGAAGCGCACATTACTGCGCCGCGGAAATAGACGGCCAGCGTATTGTAATAACAACGCAATCGGTCACGGCTTTCCAGTTGTGGTCCGTGCCCGGCCCCCAGGCAACGTAATCGCCTGGAGTCGCCAGCGTGACTTCCTGGTCGCGAAAAACATACGTGCATGTGCCCGAAACTAAAACGCCAACTGCTGTGCGGGTTTCACCCGTGACCCAGGTAGCCCTGGTCTCGCCTGCTTTGTGTACGCCCCACTTAATTTCGACATCAGATGTTTTAACGATTCCGGCGCTGTCTGGCAAGAAAGATCCTACAAACCAGCCGCGCGTAGGTACGCTGTCGAGGCCGGCATTACCTGTTTTGATTGTGCTCATGTTTTTTAGTGTAGCAAAAAATAATAGCGTTGTTGGTGCGGGGCACCCTGGTCAGACCAGAGTGCCCCGCGTCGT
Organism: Saccharimonadales bacterium (SeqCode); assembly: GCA_035280845.1. GTDB lineage: Bacteria > Patescibacteriota > Saccharimonadia > Saccharimonadales > EFPC-124 > DASTDY01. Next base: position 125,236 of record DATEFB010000002.1, read on the forward strand.
CACGCCGCGATGGGTTCGCTGAACAGTGCTGTCAGCGCTTCGCCATCGAGCGATTCGACTTCCCTTGTAACCAGGAGTCTGCGGACTATATTATTTTTACATAATTATTTGAAAAAGAAAGCGTATCTGTAAATGGCGACATTTGACGTAACAAAAGCGACAGTCGTACAATAAAAGAAGGTTTTCCTGAGTGTTAACCAACTGACCGCTTTCAAATTTCAATAACTTATTTATTTTAGGATTCAGATATCGCCCGGTGAGCCCCGCCGGAGCATAGTAACTTTAGCCCCATGCGGCTGCGGGCGGATCTGCTTTAGGAAAGGAACAATATGGAGCTAGGAGTCATCTTAGCAGCACTTGTAGGCGCAGGCGCCGGTGCTGGTGGTGTCTTCGTGGTAAACCAGCGCAAGGGCGCGATGGGAGCCGCAAAGGCAGCACAACTCATTGCTGAGGCAAAGAACAAGGCCAAAAGCCTCGAGATTGAAGCCAAAGACAAGGCGCTGAAGATAACCGATGAAGCCACCAAAGAAGAGGCAAAGCGTCGCAAGGATATGACGGCCATTGAAAGCCGCATTGCTGAGCGCGAGAACAACCTCGACAAGAAGCTGGAAGACCTTGACCGCCGCAGCGAGAAACTGCGCAAAGATGAGACCGAAGTCGAAGGCTTGAAGCACGAGATCCGTGATATTCGTGGGCAGCAATTGGCTAAACTCGAAAAAGTCGCTGGCCTTAGCAAAAAAGAAGCCGGCGAAAAATTAATGCAGATGACCGAGCGGGACATGAGCAAAGATTTGCTCGGCCTGGTAAACAAGCTGCAGGCTGATGCCGTAAAAGACGCCGAAGAACGCGCCCAAATGGTGCTGGTGAGCGCGATGGAGCGCATGGCTTCTGAGGTCACCAGTGAAAAGACCGTCACTGCCGTAAAACTGACCGATGACGAAATGAAGGGCCGCATTATTGGTAAAGAAGGCCGCAACATCCAGGCAATCCAGCGCGAAACCGGCGTCGACATTTTAGTAGACGACACCCCGGGCATGGTTGTGCTGAGTAGCTTTGACCCAATCCGTCGGCAGGTCGCACGTGCTGCGCTTGAGATGCTTATGAAGGACGGACGCATCCACCCGGCCCGCATTGAAGAAGTCGTTGCAAAGGCCCAGAAGGCTATCGACAAAGAAATCGACCAGGCTGGCGAAGACGCAACCCGCGAAGTCGGCGTTGTCGGTTTGGTGCCAAAAGAAATGCAGCGCTTGCTCGGTGAGCTGAAGTTCCGCACCAGTTACGGCCAAAACGTCCTGAAGCACTCAACCGAGATGGCGCATATTGCCGGACTCATTGCCGAAGAAATTGGCGCCGACGTCCGTACGGTTAAGGTGGCAGCCCTGTTGCACGACACTGGCAAGGCACTCACGCACAAGATCGAAGGCAAGCACCACCACATTTCGGCCGAAATGGCTCGCAAGTACGGTATGCCAGACGCAGTCGTGCACGCAATCGAAGCCCACCATGACGACATCGAGGCGACAACCCCAGAAGCCTTGGTTGTACGTGTGGTTGACGCCCTGAGCGCAGCTCGCCCTGGCGCCCGCAATATCAGCGCTGAAAACTTTGTAGAGCGCATGCGAGAGCTCGAGAACGTCGCCCTAAGCTTCGAAGGAATCGACAAGGCCTACGCTATTAGTGCCGGTCGCGAAGTCCGCGTCATTGTTAAGCCGCAGGCAATCGACGACCTAAGCGCCATTAAGTTGGCCCGCGACATTGCCACCAAGATTGAATCAACCATGCAATACCCTGGTACAATCAAGGTCAACGTCATCCGCGAAACCCGCGCAACCGAATACGCTAAATAATACGCACACGCGCATCTTATACGATACGCTGCATAAGATGCGTAAAAATTTGTCAAATGCAACATTGTTTGCCATATTAAGAACATGGCAGAGCTGAGTTACGAGGACGTTCGCCGCGCTACACAAAATGTTGTGAGCAACCTTCAATCTGCCCTCGGAGACATCCGCAATAATGTCCAGAGCACACGCAACGACATTACGCGGCTCAGCCCTCAAGATTTTCAGTACAGACTCCTTAATCTGCAGCGGGCGCTCGATAACCTGCTGCAGTACATGCAACGAATCGACGTATATCTGCAAAACAGCCAGAATATGGCTACTGGTCTGCAGCAAACACAGCAACTGGTGCTTCGGGTAGAGCAGCGCCTGGTCAACACCGAGCACATTGTGGCCGAGACCACGCGCTACCTGGAAGTCATCCATGCGCAGATGGTACAGTTAACAGAAATGAACCAAACACTCCGAAGTCCCGAACCCTAAAAACCATGAATATCCTTTATTTAGGCGATATCATGGGCAGCCCTGGCCGTGCCGTTGTGGCGCGATTATTGCCCGATATACGCAAAAAATACAATGTAGACCTTGTTATTGCGCAGGCCGAAAACGTCAGCCATGGCAAAGGCATGAGCCCTGGGCATTTTCGTGAGCTGCAACTTGCGGGCGTGGATTTTTTTAGCGGGGGTAATCACACTATTGAGCGTCCAGCCATTACGCCATTGCTCGCAGACGCCGACAAGCCGGTGATTGCACCGGTCAACCAGGATGGTGTTGATCCCGCCTGGGGCGCAAAACGTGTAGCTACCAAGAAAGGCGATGTCCTGGTGGTGAGCCTGCTGGGTGATGTCTTTCCCAAGCCCGTGGCTTCTCGGAACCCGTTGACAGTGATCGACGATATTCTGGCCGGGCCGCTCGCCCAGAGCACGGCCGCTATTGTTGTGAATTTTCACGGTGACTTGTCGAGCGAAAAACGGGTAATTGGCTACTATCTTGATGGCCGCGTAAGCATGGTCGTGGGCGACCATTGGCATGTCCCATCGGCTGACGCCATGGTATTGCCCGGCGGCACTGCCCATATGACCGACGTCGGCATGTGCGGAACACTGCACTCTAGTCTGGGTGTCAGTAAAGAAATTATTATTGCGCGGTGGCGGGACGGGGCAAAAATCCGTAACGATATTGCCGTCGGTCCGCCCTACCAGCTGAATGGCCTGCTTTCGACCATTGGCGTTAATGGGTTGGCGACCAGTGTTACGCCCCTACATGTCAGGGTAGACTCTTTGTAGCATTTTTGACTATAATGATAGTCCGACCACGAGGAGGTCATTGTGGCAGCAAAAAGGCTGCCGACTTGGGAGCAGCTGGGCGCTGTTATTCCCCAGTCGGTGCTTGAGGCGCAGGCTCGCATTGTTCATCTGATGAACGAGATCGGCGGAATCGATGAGCAACTCAAAGATCCGCTTCCGCCCGAAAAGCGGAGCGGCGCCTACAAGCAATGGCTGGTCGCCGCACACGCGGCACGCCGGCAGAAGCAGTACGAACTTCGTCGGCTCCGGGTCTGGGAGCAGGATTACAACGCCAAAGCGGGTGCTGCCCGCAAGCTCAACAGAATGGAGGAGCAGGTCGGCCACGCAATCAGTGCGGCTGGACCGGACGGTCTGGCCGAGGCAGCTCGACAGGCCCACCACGAAGCGCTGCGCCAGCAGGTCAACGACCGCTTGGGTGGTGACCTGATTGCTATGGGCATGGCGCTCAAGAGCAGCGTAAAGGCGTGGGGCGTGCTGATCCGCATTGCCACGGCTGCCAAGGAATATGTCGACGCAGAAAGCCGGGATGACTCCGACGAGGAGGTGCTCGACGCTGCGTTCGAGGCTTTGGTGGCCTCCTTGGAGGAGGCTGTGGCGAAGGGCTACTTGCCCAGCTTGGTGGGGGCGGCCGCAGAGTAGCCGCGAACGGGTGGAGAACGGTGTGCGAGGTGGCTATGGCAGCCTCGCACACCGTGAAGAATGCCTTTTATTGCATTCATCTGTTAACTACGATATAATTTGCAGCTGTAACACCGGGGTGTGGCGCAGTCTGGCTAGCGCGCGCGGTTTGGGACCGCGAGGTCGAAGGTTCGAATCCTTTCACCCCGACCAAGAAGAGACGATCACCGTGTGTGGTCGTTTTTTCTTGAGTGATTATTTGGCTTTTTTCTGCTTCACGACAGCAGGGACGCCAGTTTGTTCCAGGAGCTGTTCGGCAGCCTGCTGCTTGGCGAGCGCATTGCTTTTTGCGTCGGCCTCAACACGGTAATGAGTGCCGTTATATGTGAGCGTGGCGATGCATCGGTTTACCTGGTCGGGAGGCAGGCTGACTTGCTCAAACGTGTATGCTGGTTGGTCGGCACGTGTGGCTTGCAGACGGGCCTGCAGCTGCACGACAGGATTTTTTGACGGGTCGCGCTTGTATTCGGCCTCTTTTGAAAGGCTCGGCGGGTTTTTAATAAGGTCCAATTCTTCAATAAGTTGGGCGGCGGCACGGCGCTCTGCTGTTCTGCGGCCCTTTGCCGTTGCGGTCCGGGTGTGTACAGTGCCGTCAATGACGACTACGACATCAACGCTAAAATCACCGTCGACTTCTTCGGGCGGGCGTACGTACCAGCGATGGACGAGGCGTCCTTCTTTGTGCAGTTTTTGCAGGAAATGGTTGCCATCTTCCAGAATTCTTCCCTCGGCAGTCATGCGACGGGGAATTTCGGGCGTGACATCGACGTCGGCAATGCGGCCAATCAGTCTGGCTGCCTCCACGGCCATGGCGCGCGGATTATCGAGTGAGCGGTATGTGTATTCATTGCCCTGGGCGTCGGTTACAAGATAACTCCGCTTGTCGGCGGGCTCGAGCGTTAGCTGGTTGCGCGACAAGGCAATAGCAATGACAACCCGTGCCATGTGGATGCGCGTTGCAACGTAACGTGCGGCTTCTTGGCGTGCGGCGGTATTCTCATCCTCAGTTCCATTGAGCTGACCAAACAGAACGTGCGCAACTTCTGAGTCATTAGCGGTGCCAGTCTGCATTTTTTGCACCAGCTCAACGGTTGTTCTGCCCATTTTACGACTAGTTGTAGTGTGGCGCGCGACACGCTCGGCATAGTTAATGACTGGCCTGCGTGATTGCTCGAGACGGTTAAGCCGGGCTCCTGTGTATTCGAGCTGGGCAGTGGTAATGGGCGGCGTCCTGCCTTCAAGATGGGCTATAAGGTTCAGGTGGTTGGCCAGGTCTACATACCTGCGGAGCGGCGATGTGACGTGGGTATAGGCCTGTAGCCGCAAGCCACGATGCGGTTCGGCATAGGTGTTATAACGGGCGAAGAGCTGGTCGGCCAGGAGTTCGTATGGTATTTCTGTGTCTTCTGGTGGGCAGTGCACGCGAAATAACGTAGGAATGCGGTTATCATCCATAAAATGGGCGATTGCCGCACCGCTGGCGATCATGAATTCCTGCACAATGAGCTGGCTGGAGCTGTGTCGTGGGTCGATTGCCAGCATAATGCCTTCCTCATCCTCGAGCACGGCATCTTGCGCACCTTGGTGGCGAGCCGCAAACAGCAGCCGGGCGACACGTTCAAATTGTCGCATCTCCTGCGCAGTCTCATCTGCTCCAGGCTTGGCCAATGTTTTATTTATTTCGTCGTAACTTAGCGCTTTGGCAATCAGGATGTCACGACTCAGGCGCACACCTGCTCTGGTTCCATCGGGGTTAACACTAATGTGAGTGGTAAGCACGGGGCGTTCCTGCCCTTCAAGCAGGCTCAGTGCATCCTGGCTGATGGCAGGGGGTATAAGTGCTCGGTCAACCAAGTCACCTCGGTATTTTGTCCAGCCCTGCCGCTGTGCGTGTGCCAGAATTGCTTGTTTGTCTTCGAGGAATGAACCGACATCGGCGATGCTGACATGTAGTTCATAGCCGCCATCCGCGTTTACAGTCAGGGCAATAGCGTCGTCGCGATCTAGGGAGTGTGGCGAATCAATAGTGAGGCCAGAGATAACTTCGCGCCCATCGCGCCAATCTTCGGGGAGCTTAAAATGAGCGGCTTCAAATTTTGCCGCCTCTTCAAGCTCGGGTGACGACAGATATTTGACTTCACTCACAGAAAAGTATCATATCAAGCAAACTGACGATAGCCAAATGTGTGAGTGTTTTTTTGGCACAGCTCGCGGTATGCTGACAGCATGACATTACGCGATCTTACTCGGCTAGTGGCCGGCAAAGCGATTATTAAACGGAATGGTAAAATTTTGGTATTACAGCAGTCGCAGGAAGAGGCTGTAAGTAACGCTGGGTGGTATCATATGCCCGGCGGCATTGCCGAACCGGGCGAGACAATAGAACAAGCAGTCCTTCGCGAAATAAAAGAAGAAACCGGGCTAGACGCCCAGGTCGTACGACTGCTCGAAGCAGGGGAGTGGGAAGCCGACATCCGCGGCGAGCATTTTCAATTTGTGGGACTTTTTTATGAGTGCACCGCGAACCGGGGCGACGTAATGATTGATCCTGCCGAGAGTGCCGGATATACGTGGGTTGGGCTGGAGGACCTGGAGGGCATCCAGATTGTCGAACCAGCGAAAAGCGTGATCCGCCGGGCGCTTGGTGGCGCCTAGGCTTCGCGCTTCTTCTTCCGAATTGCTTTCTTTGGGTGGGAATCGCCTTTTGGCATATCTGTTCCTTTCTTAGTTATTTCAGTGTAGCACGAGCTGCTTATGGCTATGCGGCGTAAATTGCGCCTTTGTCTGCTTTTACGATAACGTGCTGGCCTTGTTCCAGGGTGGAAGTTCCGTTTTTCGTGCCTGTCACGCAGGGCTTTTTGAGCTCGCGGGCAATGATGGCCGCATGACTTAGCACGCCGCCAAGGTCCGTCACGATCGCGGCCGCTTTTTGCATGAGCGGTAGGTAATCGGGTGAGGTCATGGCGCAGACGAGGATGTCATTCTCGGTAAGTGTAGCCGTCTGCAGCTGGTCGGGTGCAACAACGACGACGGTTCCCGCAGCAGTGCCGGGGCTGCCACAACGCCCGGTTACAAGCGCGTCAGGGTCAGCGGTAGGTGCAGCGTTGGCGTACATGTCGCCCAAAAGCCGGTTGTAATCGATGAACCAAATGCCGCGGTCATCAGAGGCAGTCGTCTCAAAATAGCCAGCCAGGTAGTCGTGTTCAAATGTGCCGTCGAGTTCGTTTTTGATCTGGTCGCGTTTGGCGGGATCGGTCACCTTCAAATGGGCAATAATGTCTGCAAGGTGTTCTTTGGCGCCGGGCTCATCGCGGCTGAGCTGCCAGTCATTAAAATCAAACTGGAACGTAATGGGTTCGTGCTCTTTATACAGGCCTTGGGTCAGCTCGTTGTGTTCGCCTTTGGTAAGCTCGCCAAAAATGCCCTCGTGGCTAACAACAAAAATGGTAGCCCACACGCTGTCGCTGTGCGGCACAAAATCAACCCGGTAATGCGATGCGTCGACAGCTTGTTCGTCGAACCATTTAGTGCCATCTGTAATGCTATGGCCGCGCATGCGCAATTTTGGTAATGCTGGGTCGTCTGGAATGAGCCGTACGGCGCAGAGCTCGGCACCGTGGTCGCGCAGGAACGTTTTAAACTCGGGTGTGCGTGCCGCCACATCTTGAGCGGAAAACTGCGTTGGTTTGTCGAACGGCAGCCCAATAATTCGGCTTAGTACGTTCAGGCGCTCGCGTTTGTCGTTGTCTTCAACCTTCAGTTGCTTGGCTTGTGGGTGGCCAATCGCCTCAAACCATTCTGTGAGTGAGATTTGTTTTTCATAGAACCGGGTGAGGTCCGACTGCATGGCGACTCCTTATAATGTTGTTATGGGACGGGCTTGTAACAGGTATAATGTGCCAGCTTCGAAGGCCCATTCAATATCGATGGGGTAGCCATAGTATGCCTCGACCGTGCGGGCAAGTGCTGCCACAGCCTGCACTTGGTCGTGTGAAAGTGACGGCGTGTATTGTAATTCGGGCGGAACTTGTACCTCGCGCACCGCATTGTCGTGATAGGCCAGCATAATGGGTTTGTGCGCTATGTCTTCGTCAATAATGTCGCCGGTGTGTTTGCCTACCAAGAAGTTATCTGGCGTTGCCGCACCCTGCACGAGCAGTTCGCCAAGTCCAAAGAGCGATTCGATGATTATTTCGTCGGTATTTCCGGTAATTGGATTCACGCTAAATGCGACACCCGAGGATTCGCTCTCGACCATACGCTGCACGAGCACCGCAAGCTTTAAGCGCTCGTTTGCGTAGGCGCCTGCTCGGGCGGATTGGGCGGAATCCCAACAGGATTGTATGGCAGATAATACCTCGTCGCGGCCGACATGCAGCTTCGTCTCGAACTGCCCGGCCCACGATTGCCCGTGCCCGTCTTCGCCGACGCCCGATGACCTCACGGCAACACGCTGCGCGCCAAGCACCTCATACTCTTTTAAGATATCCATTGAAAGGGCAGGGGAGAGCACGAGCTCGTCTGCGGTAATAACAAATGCTGGTGGCACCGGATGACCCGCAGCAAGCATTTCGCCAAGGCTGGCAGCTTTGCCGCCTACCAGATGGGCATGGCTTGAACGAACGGTAGGAAGTCGGCGGACGCTCATGGTTGGATTGTAGCAGGTGCTAGCATTACTCGAGCTTCCATTCTATTTTCTCGCCGCCTTGTGTAACATATTCTGCGGCACTGGCCTGGACGCTTTGGCTGTCAACATAAAAGCGCCAGAGTTTGCCCTCTTCTTTTTTACCATTGACCGCATCTACAAATGGCCCCTGCTGAGAGTTCTTAATCTCGACAGTGGCGTGCACTTTCAGCTGGTCAAGAACATTCGTACCTTTGGTGGCAACAAAGGTGACATGGTTGTCGCTTTGCTGCTGGCTGGCCTGTGCGCCTTGTACGGCTTGCGTGCCTGGTACACGGGGCTTGTTAATAAGCGCCACGGTTACAATGCCCACTATTAATATGGCGGCCGCGATCCCGCTTGTTAGTACGCGAGTTTTTATGTTATTCATACCTTTCCCTCCACTGTCATTATTGCGCCATGTGGTGTGGTCGTCAATATGCTTACGCTATATGTTGCGTATTTAACATAAATTGCACGCGTGCCGCCCTACTTTTTAATGAAATCGGGGAGCTTCTGCCACAGCGAGTAGATCTTGTACGCTGCGTACAAAAGCGAAAGCCCGATCAGCACAAACGTTGCGGCCACAAGTGCAAACAGGACCGCCGGGTACACAATAATCAGCACGGCAAGGGCTATGAACACAATACCTTGTAGCGTAAGCGTGTAATAAATATGACGGACTGTGTTGCGGATTGAATCGAGTTGACGCATAGGAGCTCCTTATTAGTTATGTTTAGTATACCTGACCATATGTTGGTGCTACCATGGCAGTATGGATGCGTTTGATTTCACGCTAAAGGACCACGCCGGCACCGACCGATCTTTGCATGATTGGCGGGGAAAATGGGTTGTGCTTTATTTTTACCCTAAAGATGACACGCCCGGCTGCACAAGCGAGGCCTGCAGTTTCCGCGACGCCAACGAGGCGCTGCTTGCGCAGGACGCCGTCGTTGTGGGCATCTCTAAGGATTCGGTAGAGAGTCATGCGGCGTTCCGGCAGCAGCATGCGTTGCCGTTCACGCTGCTCAGCGACCCCACCCACGAAACTATCGAACAATATGGTGCCTGGGGCCCGGGATTCATGGGGCACATTGGCACAAAACGGCAAACCTTCATTATTGATCCCCAGGGTAAAATCGTAAAAGAATACCTCAAGGTGACCCCTGCCCAACATGCCACGCACATTTTAAACGATTTGGCTGTGCTGCAATCTCGCTAGCAGAACTAAGGGAAAGTGCGTTACACTAACTGATATGTGCGGTATTGCAGGTTACTACGGCTTTACTGAAGACAGTAAGGCACTACTCAGAACAATGAACAAAGCGCAGGCCCACCGCGGGCCTGACGGTGAAGGATACTACTCCGACGGACCAGTTGGTTTGGCGCATTTGCGCCTGGCCATTATTGACAGAGCCCACGGCGTGCAGCCAATTACTGATGCTACAAAAAACTTCACTATAATTTATAACGGCGAAGTCTATAACTACCTGGAGCTTAAGGCCGAACTGAAGAAAAAAGGCCATTCTTTTAAGACCGAATCTGACACGGAAGTCATTCTAGAAGGGTACGCCGAGTGGGGCGCCAAAGTGTTCGATCGCCTAAACGGCATGTTTGCGATTGCAATTTGGGACAAGGCCAAGCAGCAGTTGGTACTTTCGCGGGACCATTTTGGCATCAAACCGCTCTATTTTGGTAACGCTGGCACGCCGCAGAAACCACAGTTGGTATTTGCCTCAGAGATTAAAACCATTCTGGCGACCAAAAAGATTACGGTCACGCCAAACGACCGCCTGATTTACCGCTACCTGCGGTTCAGGGCGCACGAGGACACTCCCGAGACATTCTTCAACGGCATCGAAAAGCTGCTGCCTGGCGAGATGATGGTCGTCGACAAAAAAGGCATCACCCGCAGCATGTTCACTGAGTTCCGCGAGCGCCTTGCTACCGCTGCCACGCACAATCGCCACTACATGCCATCCGAAACCGATGAATACCGCAAACGCCTGGTAGAATCTGTGCGTATTCGCCTGCAGAGCGAAGTGCCGGTGGGTACCTGTTTGTCGGGCGGTTTGGATTCGTCTACGATTGCCCTGACCGTTAATAAGCTTTTGCAGGAAAAAGACAAAACCGCCCAGTCGGTTGGCGGAAAGCAAAACACATTTAGCGCAGTCTTTCCGGGCAGTATTAACGACGAAGAAAAATACATAGACGCCGTGCTCGAAAAAGCCGGGGGCGCCATTGATTCGCACAAGATTTACCCAACCGCCGACACGTTTGCTGCCGACCTGGAAGATTTTATACGCACCCAGGAAGAGCCCACTATTAGCACCGGTCCCTACGCCCAATACAAGGTTATGGAAGAGGCGCACAACCACGTGACCGTTTTACTGGACGGCCAGGGCGCAGACGAGATGCTGGCAGGCTACTACCCCTATTATTTTGTGTATCTGCGCCAGCTTAAGCGCGAAGGCAAATACCTGAAGCTGGTCGGAGAGATGCTTCGTTCGACCGATGTATTGCTGCGGTTCTTACGTTTCCGTATTTACGACAAGCTTAATTTTCGCCGCAAAGTCGGCATCACCGAACTTTTGAGCGGCGATTTTAAGGCGACGCACAAACAGGAATCATTCCGCCCGGTACAGGATGACCTAAAGAAGCGCTTCATCGAAGACATCTTTCTCAATAGCCTGCCGGCGCTGTTGCGCTACGAAGACAAGAACACCATGCGTTTTAGTTTGGAAGGCCGCGTACCGTTTTTAGACAAAGAGGTCGTCGAATATTTGTTTGGCCTAAGCAACGAGGCAATTATTCGCGGCAGCTGGAACAAGCGCATTTTGCGCGACGCAACAAAAGGCCTACTCCCCGAAGCTGTCCGCGCCCGCCGCAACAAAATTGGCTTTACCACACCCGAGCAGGAATGGTTTAAACGACTTAAGACCCGTTTTTATGGCATCTTCTTAAGTGAGAGTTTTGCGAACCGCCCATACTTTAACCAGCAGGCCGTGCTGAATGCCTTCGAAGGCCACATTAAAGGCCGCAACACAACAGATACCATGGTATTCTGGCGCATGCTCAATGTTGAGCTTTGGCTGCGCGAATTCTTCGACGAGAAACCAACCGGCGACGCTAAGCCCAAAGCCGAAAAATCAGACCTCGAACCAAATGCCGAAAAACAGCTCGATATTCAGGCAGAGGGCAAAACCTACCGCCGCTACCCTCTGCGCACCAAAATGGTTGCCGCTACCGACGAACTGAAGCCCTTTGTCACCGATCGCCTGAATGAGTTTTTTGACACCCTGCACAACGACAAGAAGCACCTGCATTACGCCGGCCGTCCCTGGAAGCTATTTATCAGCGAGAAAATCGTTGCCATTACACAGGGCCGTTCGTACTTTATTTGGGATATTAAGCCGAGTTTCTGGGCGCGCACCCTCAGCCGCTTTGTTGTTAAGACGCCATATGGTATTGGCCTCGGCAGCCCCTGGACAATGCAGCTTGCCATAGAAGAGGCAGGCCTGGGGCGCATTTTATTTGCGTCGATTGCGGCCGCGGTTGGCAAAGTTTTCGGCAAAAAAGGCCTTTTCTACGAACTGGCTGGTGCTGATGTGCGGGCAATCGACGGACCAACTGAATATTCGGTGTACCCAAGTAACGTCTCGGCTAAGTTGCCGCCCAAAGACCCGTCTAGGGTTGCAGAACAGCTCGCCGAAGCCATTAAAATTGACCTCCCCGCAGATGTCGTTGAGCATTTTCAGGGTGTCGTAGTGATCGACGCTAACGACATTGGCCGCAATGTACTCGGCCACAATACTGACCAGAAAGAGGCTAGCCTCGAGGCGGTATTCGCTGATAACCCGCTTGGGCAGGGGAGCGAACGCACGCCGCTCTGCGTTGTGATTGAATAGCGAGCCTCGCAATCGAGGCTAAAAGTGATAGGATTAAAGCATATGCTTCTCACCACATTCTTCTCTTGGTGGTATGGCGTGGGCTGGCTGAGCTTGGGCCGCAAAGTAGCCGGGCGCGTCAATGGCGTGCTTAAGTTCTTTTCTGTCGGGCAGCTTGCGACCAGTTTATTTGCGCCGTTTAGGCAAATCTCGGCAGGAAATGTGCAGGGGCCATTGGGTGTGCAATTGCGAGCTTGGGGCGATAAGCAGTTCTCGCGGGTTATTGGCGCCATTGTGCGCCTGTTGCTGATTTTTTGCGGTATCATCGGGGCGTTTTTGTACGGCGTGCTCGGGCTCATTATGTTGGTCATTTGGCCGCTCCTACCTGTTTTCCCGCTGATTGGCCTTGTGTTAACGGTGTCGGGGTTTAAGCCATGAAGCCCGGTCTTAACTTAAGTAGCGCGCGGTCACAGCAGGCACGCCTGAGCGTTGCAATGCGCCCTGCCTGGATACGCGCCAGCCTCGCTGTTGCATACCTCGCCGTGCTTGGGCTTGGGATCATGCTGCTGGTAATCGACCAGTCGGTGGGCTGGCTGGTCGCAAGTATCTCGTTTTTGCCCCTGTTGCCGCTTGTCTGGTACGAGTGGTGGCTAAAGGATTTGCCGCCATCTCGCCATCCTCAGACTATAGATGACGTGCTGGAGCCACTGGTGCTCGGCCGCGTTAAGGGTAATATGACGCCACAGCAATTATCTGAAGTTGCCATGCTTACGCCCGGCGGCACTTTTTTTGCAGTGCGTCTAGGGGTTGGTCCTAATTTTTTGCGAGACATGAGCAGCCCAAGCGCGGCCGACAGTGAGGTTGTTTGGCAAATCGCCCTGCAACTACAGCACGACCTTAAATTGCATCACTTGTCGGGAGCTGTGCTGACTGCAGCGATTGTGCGGTGCATGCCAAACCGTGACCAGTTACTTGCCCAACTGCAAATTACCTTCGAAGACGTGCTGGCTGCTGTACATTGGTTCCACCACATCCGCGAACTTGCCGAAATGCATGCCCGCCGCCGCTATGGTGGTGGTATTGGCCGCGACCTGAGTTTTGGTTATACCAACATGCTTAGTCGTTTTGCCATGAATGTTAGTATGCAGGTGGCTGGCGGCAGCCTCACCCGTGACCTCGAGGCGCACCAAGCCATTCTGGACCAGCTTATGCAGCAACTTTCGAGTGGTGGCCGTCGGAACGCCGTGCTTGTGGGCCCAACTGGCGTAGGTAAAACTACACTGGTATATGCTATGGCCGAGCGGTTGCTCGACGATGGCGCGCATGTTCCGGCCGACCTTAAATACCGGCAGGTCATGGCGCTCGACCCCGCCGGGCTTATTGCAAACGCCCGCGGACGTGGTGAGCTGGAAGGCTTGCTGACGCAACTGTTAAACGAAGCATATGCCGCTAAAAACGTTATTCTGTTCCTCGATAACGCCGAGCTCTTTTTTGGCGAGAGCACCGGCGCGGTGGATGTGCGCAATATTCTGTTGCCTGTGCTCGAAGGCGGTGCCCTGCGTATTGTCATGAGCATGGACGAGCAGCAATGGCTCACCCTAAACCGCGCCACACCGTCGCTGACGCAGCAGCTCAACCGCATTACCGTGCCTAGCTTAAACGAAGCCGACACGTTGCTTGTGTGCCAGGACCAGCTGCTGCCACTGGAATTCCGTACGCGCGTTACGTTTATGTTGCAGTCGCTTAAAACCGCCTACCGTTTGGGGCTGCGGTATGTTGCTGACCAGGCTATGCCCGGCCAGGCCATCCATATTCTTGAGGCCGCAGCCAAATATAACATCAACGGGTTCGTGACCGGCCAAAGCGTTGAAAAAGCTGTTGAGTCGCTGTATGGCGTTAAGGTTTCGAACGCCCGGAATGGCGATGAGCGCGAAACCCTGCTGCATTTGGAAGACTTGCTGCACGAACGCATGATCAACCAGACACGGGCTGTCGGCGCTGTTTCGAACGCCCTGCGCCGTGCTCGAAGCGGTGTGCGTAACCAGCAGCGGCCTATCGGCAGCTTCCTGTTTTTGGGCCCAACTGGCGTTGGTAAAACCGAGCTCGCAAAAGCGTTGGCGGCAGTGTACTTTGGCGGCGAGAACCACCTTGTGCGGCTGGACCTAAACGAATTTGGCCGTCCCGAAGATGTTGCCCGGCTTATTTCCGATGGCGCTACCGACCCGCATAGCCTGACCGCTCAAATCGCCAAGCAGCCATTTAGCGTGGTACTGCTCGACGAGATAGAAAAAGCTCATCCGAATGTGCTGAACACGTTGCTGCAGCTGCTCGACGAAGGTATTTTGCGGGACATTAATAACCGCGAGATCAGCTTCAGGGACGCTGTGCTGATTGCCACAAGTAACGCCGGCGCTGACCGAATCCGCGAGTACATCGAAAAAGGCTACGAGCTGGAGCAGTTCGAAAAGCAGTTCCAAGATGAGCTTATTAACAGCGGCCACTTTAAGCCGGAATTCCTAAACCGTTTCGACGAGATCGTGACCTTCCGGCCGCTCAAGCCCGAAGAGTTGTTGCAGGTTGTCGATTTAATGCTGGGAAGCGTCAATAAAACACTCGCGCCGCAACAGATCACAATCCATGTTGACGATGATGCAAAGCGCCGTCTGGTAGATGTTGGCAACGACCCACGCCTTGGTGCCCGCCCAATGCGCCGCATTGTGCAGCGGACGGTCGAGAACATTGTCGCCAAGCGATTATTGCAAGGAGAGATTGCGCCAGGCACCACTGTTCAGATATCATTGGAAGACGTTAATGGAGCCTTACAACAGTGAAAGCAAAATTTGAACAGTATTTAGCCCAGCTCGTATATGGTGCGATCGACGGATCGGTCACCACATTTGCAGTTGTGGCCGGCGCAGCAGGTGCCAAGCTAAGTTCGACGGTCATTATTATTTTAGGGTTTGCGAACCTTATTGCTGATGGATTTTCGATGGGCGCCAGCGCTTATTTGGCGGCAAAATCCGAACGTGACTTAAAAGTAAGCAAGGACGAACAGCATGCCGGCGGCGAAACACCAATTGGTGATGGTATTGCCACATTTGCGTCATTTATAGTCGTTGGTTTAGTGCCAGTAACAGTGTATGTTGTGGACGCATTCTTTAACCTGCGCATCGATGCCGGGTCATTGTTTGGCGCAAGCTGTTTCCTAACGGGTGCTGCCTTTATGGCAATTGGCATTGTAAAAGGACAGGCGACTAAGACCAGCCAGCTTAAATCTGCACTCGAAACGCTGCTTCTTGGTGGTATCGCGGCCGCCTTAGCCTACATTTTGGGTGACCTTCTTGCCCGGGCGCTGGGCGCAAGCTAGCCCACCCCTGTTGGGTGTGGTATAATCTTTTGGACGCGGGTGTCATATAACGGTCATTATCCCAGTTTTCCAAACTGGTGACGTGGGTTCGACTCCCTCCACCCGCACCATAAAAGAAGCTCATCGGAACTGATGAGCTTCTTTTATGTATAAATTCGGGTAGATCACCCCGGCGACGAGGTCACCAGGGTGATCTACGTCGCCGAGGCTAGGCCTCGGGTGTCGGAGGAAGTGGGAAGTTGTGGCTGATGAAATCTGCCCACGCAAGGCCCACCATGACGATCATGTCGTCGCGCTGGGCACCTGGAATGCGCCGTCGCCTGCCGCGACCGGGGTCGGGCAGGCTTTGGGTCTTCAGGCGGATTGCCTCTGCGCGTGCCTGGTCCAGACGAACCGTGCTGCGCGTGAAGAGGTATTCCAGGATGGCGTGCATGGCCAACTCTTTGTCGGTCATGTGCGATAGACCGATGTCGGAGAGCCGCTGCCGGAGAGCTTTGAGGGCGTCCAGGCGTTTGCCGGCGAAATCGATGAACCGTACAGGCTCCCAGTCTGGGCGGTTAGGCCCGTCAGAGAGCGACCAATCAGACAATGTGCTTCCTCCTAAGTGTTCGAGGTGTATATATTGTACAATAAAAATTAAAAAAAGTCAATAAACTAAGCATAAGCATTATAGATAGGAACGAGCCCACGGTACTGAGTCCGTGGACTGTTCCCGTGGGCGATGTGCGCACGTGTTGTTGGTCAGCTCTTGCGAGTGGCGAGACCGTCGGGGCTCTCATCGCCGGGCTCGGTCTTCACGACCTCGCCGTCGATGGTGGGCTTCCGGTGCGGACGCGTGCCCTTGCGGTCGAACCGCCACCAGGGGCGCCAGTACTTGTACTCGTCGACGCTCTCGACGTGGTAGAAGATGGCGCACAGGGCGGCGATCGGCCAGAACATCGAGACGACGGCCATGACCAGCATGCCCCAGAGGCGCCACACCTGGATGAGGTACCAGAAGAAGCGCAGCACGCTCTGGAACTTGTTCATCCACTTCAGGCGCCGCTTGAACCACGGCCGGTTGCCACCAGGGGCCTCCGGCGGGTCGAACGCCCAGGAGTAGTAGTACATGACGTCGTCCCAGTAGCTGGTCTGGGTGGCCTTGTGCTCACTGTCGCGGTACGCCTTGCGGGCGACGGCGATGCCGAGCATCTTGCGCAGCGGGGTGGTCAGGAACCACAGCACCGCGATCGCGATGTAGGTGTCCCAGTCGGCACGCAGGAGCCAGAGCCCCAGCGTGGCCGAGAAGACGAGCCAGAGCGGGAAGCCCAGCCGGGGGATGCTCAGTCGACGCCGCAGCGCCTTCTTGAGATCGATCTTCGGCCAGCTCTCGTTGCACTCCGTCTCGTCGTACTCGACGTCGTAGGCGCGGAACACCACGATGTACAGGTACAGCAGCTCCGCCAGCGCTCCGCCGGCCAGAATGCTGTAGCCCAGCACCGTGAACATGTTCTCCCAGAGGAACTCCAGGATACTCACAGGGACCTCCATCCCGAGCATTGAACTTTTTGCAACAACAATTGCAGATTGGAACTATACTGCATTGTTGACATAAATGCAACTATAAGCAATTTAAAACATACGCGACCCCAAGAAAAATAGCCTACCTTTCGGTACGCTACTTTTCTTGGGGCGAATGATGGGACTTGAACCCACGGCCTCCGGAGCCACAATCCAGCGCTCTAACCAACTGAGCTACATCCGCCATATTACGAGGACGGAGGTAATTGTAACAGATTTCTGACAAGAATAACAGATCGTTCTTGCTACAGCTGGTCGTGTTTGTCGGTGACAAAGCTGACCCACTGCCGCAAAATGCGCAAACTGGTTTTTAGCGGCAGCTCAATGGCGATATCGAGGATGAATGTAATCACATTCACCTGGCGGTAACGGTCACTGAGCCAATGCCCCAGTTGTACGAACGGCATATGGAAGAAGTTGGCGATGGCTGTAAGCAGGCTTTGCGGCCGGTCGATAATATCCATCTCGCGGGCTGCCTGGATGAGCCGCCAGCGGAAGAAGCTGACGCCCGACAGGAACATAAAGAATATGAGCCCGTGCACCAGCCCGAAGCCCAGTGCAATGAGCCCCCACACAAGCAGTGCAAATGGGATCAGGAATGTTATGCCGTAGGCAACATTGAACCAGGTTTTTAGGTTACCGCTGATCGGGCGTTTTTGCATGCCATATTTTAGCGGCTTGTCAGTTTCGTACAGAATGCGTTCGGCGTACGACAGTATTGTGTCGGTGTTGCCAGGTCCTGGCCTGCGTATGCCAAACAACGCAGTAGCCATGTACAGCGGTGGGAACGCCAGGTTAAGCACCAGTGGCACGACCGCAATGCTTCCGTACACAAATAGGTCGTACGGAATTTCGATTGCGATGCCAATAAGCATTTTGGTCAGTGCCACAAAGACAACCATGCGCCACAGGTTGGTGAGGGTTGTGGAGTGAATGGCGTCGTATTGTTCAACTACTACGTTCTCGAGCTTGGCCAATAGGCGAGGCTTATCGTTTAGCAGGTCGGTCGAGGCATTGTGCCGCACAACCAACTCACGCAAGCTTCGCATCGGGGCGCCGTATTTGTTAATGACACGCACCAGTTTGTTGGTGAGCGGGCTCTCGAACCACATATCAATTGTTTCGCAGGCGGCAATAAAACCTTGAGGGCGCACCGTTTGGTCGGATTGGGTCATGAGCCAGTAATACCGTGTGGTCGCAGCGTCTGATTTTATGAGCGAGCGGTGCAAAGCGCAGTACAGCGCCGCATTAAAGGCGTACGGGTCGGCCTGGCTGTAGGCGGCGCTGTCGATAGTCTCGAGGTAGTGGTGGTAGGCCGTATCGATAACGGCGTCAATGCGGGTCTGTGGCATTATAAGGCGCTCAATTGCCACCGAAAGTGTTTGGTACACCCAGCGAGAGGCTTTAGCCCTTGGCACGTTGTGCTGGCCGGTGAGGGCAGTGTAAAAACGCGCGTATTGG
The DNA here is from genome assembly GCA_035280845.1 of Saccharimonadales bacterium (SeqCode). GTDB lineage: Bacteria > Patescibacteriota > Saccharimonadia > Saccharimonadales > EFPC-124 > DASTDY01. The sequence goes on from DATEFB010000002.1 coordinate 144,003, forward strand.
GCAACCAGGCTATTTATACCGCGCAGGGCGGTCTGCGGAATACTGTCGTTTTTTAGGTAACGGGCCTGAGTAAGCTCGACAATCAAGTCGTCGGCGATTTTTGGTGCTGTTTTGTCTGGAAGATACACCGCCCGGTGCAAATAACGCTCGATAGCTGCACGCAATAACAGATGTTGTTGCGTATAGTTAGCGGCGTTCCGGAGTTGTTCGTAGGCAAAGTACACGCCACCGGCCACACCAGAGACATGGAAAGTGTCTCCGCGGGGCTGTTCGGCTAATTGTTCGGCATGCTCAATATGGTCGAGAAGCCGCTTACCGGTTGGTGATAGGGGATTGGATTCCATTTGGGCAGATATAAAAAGTCTTACGTTATACCACACATGGTGCCCCGGGTTGGATTCGAACCAACGGCCAGAAGCTTAGAAGTCTCCTGCTCTATCCACTGAGCTACCGGGGCATATGCATGTGTAATTGTATCAGATATCACTAGGGGAGGGGCAGGGGTGCGGCCGAACAGCGGCCGCACCCCTCCTTCGAACTCAGCCTTCCAGCGGGAGCTGTGCCAGCAGGAGGCCGCCAGCCAGAACGGCGTAGCGGTCGCACAGCAGCTTCACAGGGTAAGGTTCGCCCGCGAGCTGGTGTGCGAAGTGGTCGGACAGCACCTTGCCGAAGGTCGCGGATTCACTGCTCAGCACGATCACGGCGCTGGGGGTGGTCCCCAGTTCCTTGAGCAGGTGAGGCAGCAGCTCCGTGCACGCATGCCCGGCGCGACCCAGGTTCACCGAACCCGGAGAGGGCGTAGTAGCCGGAGTAGCGTTGCCCTTGGCGTCGACGAGTGCCAGTTCGAACGCCGTAGCCGACGCTCCTTCGGTGATCTGGATCAGCGCGAAGGGTTCGGTCGGGACGAACTCGTGCTTGGTCAAGTCGTACGAACTGGTGCCCATGGAGCGGATCAGGGCGGCGATCGCCTGGGATGACTGAACCAGCACCACCTCGGCGTCGGCCTGAGCGCCCAGCAGGTGAGGGTCGATCAGAGCGGTGGAGCCTCGGCGCGGGGCCGCCAGGAATGACGGGTCGTTGTCGCTGTCGATCAACGAGCACCGGCCACCCAGGGGCAGGAAGCGCTTCAGGGCCGCCACGATGTGGTCGTGCGGGTTGTCTGCGGGGTCGATGTGGACGACCTCGAGGTGTCCTTCCACCCGGTCGCGGTCGGAGGCGACCACCAGGCGGTCGGGTTGTACCAGGACGCTGCAGTGCATGCCTTGCTGCACGGTGTGCTCCTTGCGGTTCGAAGTTGCATTGCCAAGAGGTTTTGCATGGCTATTATAAAATATTTAAGATATGTTTTCAATAACACGCACTCATGTATGATTAAAGTATGAAGCAATCCAGCCATAAAGCGTTTGAACTGGTGTCCATTGTGCTCACCGGGGCTGCACTTGTTACGGGGCTGTATTTGCTGCTTTTGGCGGCCGCACCGTGGCTGCCAAGCACTCCTATTTTGGGCACGCAGACAATCGACGTTACGGCGAAGTTGTCTGGTACGACGCCTGGCGAGCGCGGCAATCGGCTGTACATTCCGCAGATTGGCATTGATGTAGCGATCGAAGAAGGCACAGACATAAGCGTGCTCGACAAGGGCGCGTGGCATCGCCAGCCACACAACGGCAACCCCGAAGAAGGTGGCAACTTTGTTGTAAGCGCCCATCGGTTCAGTATGGGGTGGACGCCCCAGCAGACTCGTGTCAAATCGCCCTTTTACCAGATAGACAAGCTTCGCGCAGGCGATGAGTTTTTTGTGGATTGGAATAACGCGAGGTACGCCTACCGGGTAGTCCGAACGTACGACGTGCCTAAAACGGCCATCCAAATTGAGGGCCCAAGTAAAGACGCAAAGCTGACGCTGTATTCGTGTGACCTGCGCGGCGAGTCTGCCGGACGGGTGGTAGTAGAGGCAGTACCTCTTGGCAAAGTTTAGATTTCGCGGATGACCTGGATATTGGCGCCAATGCCGTTCAGGCGTTCGGCAAGGTCTTCGTAGCCGCGGTTAATAGAGTACACATTGCGCAGGACCGATACGCCATCTGCTGCCAGCATACCGATTAAAATCAGCACGGCAGGGCGCAGTGCGGGCGGACAAATCACTTCGGCGGCGCGCCAGTGGGTTGGGCCCTGTACGTATACGCGGTGCACATCAGCGAGTGTGATGTTGGCGTTCAGTTTAGTCAGCTCGGTGTAGTAAATGGCGCGGTTTTCGTAGGTCCAGTCATGAATGAGGGTGCGGCCAGTGGCGCTGGCGGCAATCGGTACAAAGTATGGCAGGTTGTCCATGTTCATACCTGGGTCGTCGTGGGCCTCGAGCTTGTTTTCGGGTGCAATGAGTTCGGAAGCATCGACGCACTCAATGTCTACAAGCTGTGTGTGACCGTTTTTTGCCAGGTATTGGTCGCTGGTTTTGAACTTGAAGTTCATTTTTTCGAGTTTTAGCAGTTCGAGGTCAAGGTAATCAATTGGTACACGGCGGATGGTGATTGGTGAATTGGTAGTCGCGGCAATGCTCAGGAAAGTCATTGCTTCGATAGGATCTTCGCTTGGCCAGTATTCGATGTCTTTGTTAATGCTTGCGGCACCGGTAATAGTTAGGGTGTGGGTGCCAATACCTTCGATCTTAACGCCAAGCTTCTTCAGGAAGTGACAGAGGTCAACGACCATGTAGTTACCTGCGGCGCGGCGGATGGTAACGGTGCCTTTAATTAAGGCGGCCGCCATAATAGCGTTTTCGGTTGGCGTGTTGCCACTCTCCCACATTACTACTTTGCCGGGGTTGGTGAGTTCGCGTGTGCAGTTGTACCAGCCAGTGGTCGTGTTGACCCTTAAGCCAAAGCGCTCCAGCGCGTACAGGTGGGGGTGGATGGTGCGTTCACCCAGCTTACAGCCTCCCGCAAAAGGGATTTTAAACTCAGGCATCAGGTGCATGAGCGGCCCCATAAACATTAGGACGCTGCGGGTTTTACGGCCGGCCTCGGCGTCGATGTTGTCCATATTCAGCTTGGCTGGTGGCTTAATTTCGAGGTCACCCATGTCATTGAGCCAGCGGACTTTAACGCCGATACTAATCATAACTTCGATCAGGCGGTGCACCTCTTCAATTTTTGGCATGCGTCGTAGGGTAGTGGTGCCGCGGTTAAGGAGCGAGGCGCACAAAAGGCCGACAGCGGCGTTTTTACTGGTGCGTACCACTATCTCACCCTTGAGTTTACGGCCGCCTTCGACGCGGAAGTTTAAGGTGCCGGGGCGGTGAAGGGATACGATCTCACTGTTAAGGGCGTCGCTAATGCGCGCCAGCATTTCCATGCTTAGGTTCTGACCCCCGTTTTCTATGCGGTTGATCGCGCTTTGGCTTGTGCCAAGGGCGCGCGCAAATTCGGCCTGAGTAAGGCCACGGGTTGCTCTAGTTTGTTGAATTAACTTACCAATTTTTTGCTTGTAGTCAAGTTCAGTCATGCACCTATTATATCACGGTTGATATAAATGCAAACATTACCGTGTTTATTTTATGGCTTCTTGGTGCGGTCGTTTTTAATCAGCAAGTAGACTCCGACGCCAATGACGCCTGCGCCAAGTAATGCCAGTACAAAGAATTGGAACTCACGCAGTTGGTACAATACCGATCCAACGGCGACTGCCAGTCCCCAGTTGCGTACGAGCGAATACCGCAGCCATAATCCCAGCAGCATAATGCCCGTACTCTCCAGGAGTAGCAGCAACCCGTACCCGGCGTCGCCGCTGAGCGCCTGCAGGGCCAGCGGCGACGTTTGGGTAAAGAGCGCAAGGACAGTAAATGATTGCTTGTCCTGGTCGCGGCCATTGCGGTGACTTAGCCAGGCCAATAAGGCAAAATATCCAGCCCACATATGGGTATACAGTTGGACTTCGTGGATTTCGTTTTGCTGCATAAGCCACTGCAGGCCAATAAGCGTAACGGCACCGCCCAGATACTGTGCGCCAGAATTCCGCTGGCGGTACGCCTCGTAGGTGGTGAGTGCCCCGGCGGCCATGAGCGCCAGGCCATTCGCCAGATAGCCCGAACCGTTTGACGGCAATATAAAGGCGAGCATGGCTGTAGCATATAGACCGGCTAGGCCACTGTACGTCCAGGTTTGGGCAAATTGCTGCAGCTGGCCGCCAAGAATGGTGTGTATCTTGCCAGTGCCGTACAATGCTGCCGAAATAGTCAGCAGTACCAGCGTTGCGTTTATGAGTGTGAACGCTTGGTGGTGCGCCAGGCCCACCATTGCGCCAACGGCAGCAATACTGGCCCCCGCTGCAATGGCGTGTGGTTGTGATTCGAGGTAGGCGATACTCAGGGCATATGCCGACCACAGATACCAGTAAACTTGCCACTCCCTGAATCCAATGTGGTAAAGGGCGATCTCTACAGCCACCAACATAACAGCTGCACCAACGTATGTACCGGGTTTGTCATACCGCTTGTGAGCTTCGTAGGCGGTTGTGGCACCAGCTAACGCCAGAACGCAAATACCTGCCCATTGTGTGCCGCCCAGTAGCAGGCTGTATACCGAACCAATGTAGAGTACGACCACGCCGCTCAGCGCCCACGGTTCGTAATACTGTTTTAGTTGCGGTAGACGTTGCTGTAGAATGCCGGCCACGTAATAAAAGGCGCCAAGCCCGCCAACGAACAGCGCAAAATTACTGCCTTGCAACATGTGGTGCCACGATAGGAACTGGATTGCACCAACAACTCCGGCTATTGCTGCCGCATATGCAATGGCGGGGCGGCGTTCGTAGTACGTGCTCGCAATGGCGCTCACCGCAACAGCCAAAGATGTCATGGCGGGAAGGTCTCCGTGGCTGCCCGCGCCAATAGCCCAGGCCAGTAACCAGGCGGCCCAGTAGCTGGTGAGCAGCATGCCGGTGTAGTCGGCGAAGGAACGCCGGGCAAGGTGGCCCGCTCCCATAAGCGCAAACCCAAGCAGTATGTACGCCGCAACAATAGAGGCACGCGGAGCAGCTGGCTGTAATGCCAGGAATCCAACAAGGCCAGGCAGAATAAGCGACGAGGCAAGCAACAGGAAGGCGTGCATTTTATTATGCAGGTACAGCGCCACAAAACCGTAGGCGGCACAGTGCATACCCACCAGCCATGCCAACGCCTGCCAATCCAATGTTGCTGCGCACACCACGGCTGCACCAACAAGCCCAAAGGCACTTGCCGCAAGTCCGCCTTGAAGCCACTTAGGGTTGATTGCATTTTTGAAGCTGGCCAGCCCGGCAATCTGTGCAATAAGAACGAATGTCACCGTGTACGCCGTGACAACCCAATCGTGGTATAGGCCATGCGCCAGGTATGCGGCTCCAAGTGGCAGTAAAATGTATCCAAGAATAAAGAAGGCTGACCTTTCCTGGGGGCGGGGTTCGGTCCAGGTGGCGACGGCGTAAAAACAGGCACCCAGCAGCAAGGTTATGCCTTGGTCGGTCAGGCTGACGGCCGAGCCGCCAAAGAGTACGGTAATGAGCAACGTTGCGGGCACCATAACCGATGCACTGGTGGTGAGTGGCTCTTCTACCTCGCGCCACAAGTGCAGGTATTTTGTGGCCGCAACAGAAATCGCGCTAATAATGACCATTGCCCAGGCAAAGAAATATACTGGTGCCTCAATGACCGCAACGACCGACATCCATAACGATAGGCCCATGAAGACCGACAGGTATCCCATAAGGCTTTGGCGTATCTTCCAAAGAGCCACAATGTAGAGTGCCAGGCAGGCGACTGACGTAAGGCACCAAATGAGCGGCCCGTACTGCTGGTCAGTTAAATAGGCATATGCTGCCACACCGGTGAGCGGCAGGCTAATCAGCCCAATGGCAGTAAAGGCAATCGCGGCGGGCCGCAACCGGGTGCTTTTTGTAAAGATGTACAGGCCAGCACTATAGAACGTGAGGGCGAGCAGTAACACCGCAACTGTTTTGACTGCGCCGCTGAATTCAGACAATCCAACAAACAGCCCGACGCTCGCAACCATAAGGAACGCGCCAAAATACAGCAGTGTGCTGACGCTGTCGATTGGCTTAAATTCTCGGTGCGCCACAATGGGCGTTTCGATGGGGGTGAGCGACGGGCGGGGCTCGGCGACGGGTTTTTGTGCTGTATCCGCTGTCTTTGGCTGGAGTACGGGCTCAGGTTTGGTAGCGGCTTCGCTCTGGATATCCTCGACGAGGATAGCGGTTTCGGCTTTGCGCTGTTCGCGGAGTACACTGTTGCGGCCCATTGTGTAGCCTATGAGCCAAACTATTATGATCCCGAAAAGCAGTTCCATGAAGTACCCCCGATTGTTATCAGTATCATAGCAACACTTTGCCCCGGAATGCTAGAATAAAGCCATGATCTAGCATCGTCGTTACACCATCTGAATAAACCTAAAGCGGAGGAATACTCATGCAAGACGATGTAATCTTTAATCTGATACAAAAAGAAATAGACCGGCAGACCGAGGGCCTCGAGATGATTCCATCGGAGAACCATACCTCGGGCAATGTGCTGCGCGCACTTGGCTCGCGCCTGACCGATAAATACTCCGAAGGCTATCCTGGCAAGCGCTATTACGGTGGCTGCGAAATCGTAGACCAGGTAGAAAACATTGCCCGCGACCGCGCCAAAGAATTGTTCGGAGTGTCGCATGCCAACGTGCAGGCATATAGTGGCAGTCCGGCCAACATGGCAGTTTATTTTGCTTTGGCAGATCCCGGCGATACGGTTATGGGGATGGCGCTGTATTTTGGCGGCCACATGACGCACGGTTTAAAGGTGAACTTTTCGGGTAAATGGTTTAATTCGGTGCAGTATAACACTGGCCAGGATGGCTTTTTGGACTACGAAGCCATGGCTGCGTTGGTGCGCGAAAGCAAACCGAAGCTCATTTTTGTGGGGGCCACGGCGTACCCTCGAATCTTTGACTGGCAGAAGCTTCGCCAGATTGCTGACCAAGTTGATGCATTCCTGGTGGCTGACATTTCGCACATTGCAGGGTTGGTTGTGGCCGGTGCGCACCCTTCGCCCGCTGGCATTGCCGATGTTATAACGACCACCACGCACAAAACCCTCCGGGGGCCGCGTGGCGCTTTGATTCTATGCAATGGCAATCCATCCAACCCGCTCAAGGCTGTGCCACGCACGCGCGAGAATCTGCCAACGTTAATCGACCGCGCAATTATTCCTGGCTTGCAGGGCGGCCCTCACAACCATCAGACAGCGGCGATTGCCGTAGCGTTGCACGAAGCTGCCCAGCCTGCATTCAAAGACTACGGCCACCAGATTGTTAAGAACGCCAAACGGCTGGCCGAGCGCCTGACTGGCAAAGGCTACCAGCTTGTGACTGGCGGCACCGACAACCACCTGCTTCTTATTGACCTGACGAATAAAGGCGTCAAGGGTGCCGACGCCGAAGCTGCGCTGGGGCTTGCCGGAATTACCGCGAACAAGAACACTGTACCTTTTGACCCACGGCCACCATTTGATCCAAGTGGCATACGGCTTGGTACGCCAGCGCTCACTACACGCGGCTTAAAGGAGTCCGAGATGGACCTGGTAGCTGACTGGATTGACGCAGGTATAGGCGCGCATGGGAACGATGCAAAACTTGCTGCAATCAAAAAGGAAATCGCTGAATTTTCTAAGCAATTTCCGCTTCCTCTTTAATTTTCGCCAGATATGACAGGGCCCGCGGCTATGTGCCGCGGGCCTGCCCTGCGCTATGTTATGCACTGTCCTTTGCTTACCGACCCTGGGGCCGGTCTTCCGTGACCTCGGGGTATTCGCCGGAACCACCGTTCCATGCCAGGGACCAGCCCTGGGTTGTCTCGGCGTCCGCGGCCCACTCCCGCTGAATTGCAGTGAGGTCCGCGTCAGGATCCTCGATGCCACTGGGCCGGGGCGTGTCATCACGGATCACCGGGATGGCAGGCTGTGTGTCCGTCGTGGGGTGGATCCCCAGGGGGTCACGTGACCGTCGGAGCGCCTGTCTGTCGGGCTGTTCGATGAACGGAGCCGCAGTGGCGAAGCCGTTGGTGCCTGCCAGTACTGGTTCGCGGCCGTTGTGGGGCGGGCCGTACTGCTCGCGCTGCTGTACCCTGGGAGGGAACTGCGGGGCTGCGGGCATCGGCACCGCTCGGAACCCGTTCGCTGGGTGGCCGGGCGGGTACTGCTCGTGTCGCTCCACCTGGGCGGCGGGGACGATCTGGCGACGGTCGCCCGCACGGTACGAGTGATCACCGGCGGTGATCATCGGCGGATACTGCGCCGCTGCACGGATTGCGTCCAGTGCACCGGTTGTGTGAAGTACCTGCTCAACCGCTTGCTGGAGCTGCTCCGGTGTGACACCGGTGCCCCGCACGAGCAGCCGTTCCTGTTCTGCCTCATCCTTGGCGTCGCGTGCATTGCATGCGGCACGAACCGCTACGCAAATACACGCGATGACCAGGACTGCGATAAGTACCAGCAGTCCCAGCACCGCCAGTTCGAATGCGGACACGAGTCTCCTCACGTTGACGTGCATGCTCACGGCACCCGCCTATGGGGTGTCGCCTGGCGCGCCATCGGGACGCGCTAGCGTAGAGCCAGCATTACTTATATACAACGTGTGTATATTAGTCAAGTTAAGGATTTATAGGACGACAGGTTCTTGCTCGAGGGTGATGCCAAACTGTTTTTGCACCGCATCAAGAATCTTTTGCTTAAATGCCAAGGCGTCGGCCGTGGTTTTGGCATGTTCGTTCACGAGTACAATCGCCTGTGTCGGCCAGGTGGCCATACCAGTCTCTTTGTCGTGCACGCCCTTAAAACCAGCTTCCTGCACCAGCCACGCCGCGGGAATTTTGTAGACATTTTCACCAACGGGCCAATGCATAACATTGCCGTAGGTCTCTTGGAGTTCATTTAATTTTTCCTGGGTGATCATTGGGTTGGCAAAGAACGACCCGTTATTCGCGACCTTGGCAGGGTCGGGCAGCTTTGCCGAACGCACCGCAATAACAGCCTGGCGAATGACTTCGGGAGTAAAGCTGGTTATATTGTGGTCATCGAGGTATTGCTGCAGAGATGGATAGAAGGGTGGTTCTGGATCGCGCTTTTCAAGATGGAACGTGACTGAGGTAATAAAGAATCGGCCATGATCCTTGGACTTAAACCGGCTGGTGCGGTAGGCCAGTTCGCACTCGGCTTTTGTAAGTGTCACCATGGCTTTTTTTTGCAGGTCATATGCTGTTACTTGCACAAGCGTGTCCGAGATATCCTGGTAGTACGCGCCCACATTTTGGATTGGTGTTGCGCCGACTGTCCCGGGGATCAGGCTGAGGTTCTCGATACCTGTGAGCCCCTCGGCAGTTGTGCGGGCAATAACAGCGTCCCAGTTTTCGCCGGCACCTGTTGTAACGTGGAAGCGGTTGTTCCCCTTATCTTCTATAGTGAATCCTGGAATCCTGTTCACGAGCACCAAGCCAGGGAAGCCCTCGTCGCGCCACAGCACGTTACTGCCGCCGCCAATCATAATGACAGGGAGGCTGCGTGACTGCGCCCACTCTATAGCTTCAATCAATTCGCTCTCGCTGCTAACAAGGGTCAGATGGGCTGCATTCCCGCCCAAACGCATGGTGGAATAGTCTTTCAGTGATACATCAGTTTGAATCTGCATGGTAAGATCATTATACTCGTAAGTTGTACACGCTGCACATGCACCCGTAGCTCAGGGGATAGAGCACTGGTTTCCGGTACCAGGTGTCGCAGGTTCGAATCCTGCCGGGTGTACCAGTGTGAAATTACAGACAGAGATTGAGGTTCCGCTAAAGCTCTGCAAATGCAAAACCACCATTTAACTTCATCTTTGTAAGTTGGCCACTATACTTCGACTGCACCCGTTCTGACTTTTCCAGCCCGCTTGTAGTTGGCCATAATCACTCCTGTTGGCGTAATCGTACTCTCTGTTAATGTAAATGCCGCTGGAATTGTACCGTCAGCAAACAGCTTTTTCCCTGTACCTAGCAGCAACGGGTAAACCTTGAGCCAGAGTTCGTCCACTAGATCATTCTTAAGCAGTGATTGGACAAGATTACCACTTCCCCAAACTTGAATATCAGAACCTTCTGAATTCTTGAGCTTCTCGATGTCTGCCACACTCCTCAGGAAAATCGTTTTTTCCCAATCTGATTTTTTCAGACCAGTGGACATGACGTATTTGGTGCCCTCATTAATGCCTGGCCAATAGTCGGCATGGTCAGGCCAATAATTGGCAAAAATTTCAAATGTTCTTTCGCCCAAAAGATAATCTGCGGGTTCCATCTGTTTTTCCATGGCCTTATTAGTGACTTCGTCAAGATACGGGGCAATCCAGCCGCCATATTTAAAACCGCCAGATGTATCTTCATCGGGCGCACCAGGCGATTGCACGACCCCATCTAATGTAATATCTGATATGACGATTATTTTCCTCATAGTCCTACCTCGCACTCCTTCTGGCTTAATAGGCTTATTATAATTGCTGTCCATAACATTTCCTGGGGAGAAGGTGTATTTGGATGTCTTGTCGCATCACAAACGACTTTGCTATGTTTTAGGGTGAGGCCGAGGCTGTCTCACCCGCTGTTGAAGCGAGTGAGACAGCTCGGTTGGGTCAGTCTAACTTGTAGCTGTTGAACCTACGGAGCGTACGTGAGTTGCGCCTCCACCGTTGAACCATCGACGCGGAAGTTGAGGCCTTCGGCGTGGTTGCGCACCTGCACCTGTACGGTCCAGCTGCACGACGCCGTGCCCTGCGGGCAGACCAGCGTGTGCGAACGGGTGAAGCTGTTGCTCTCCCATGCGCCAATGTCCGGGCTTGACTGCGCCCAGGCGAACGAGCCGTCGGACTCCAGCTCACGCGGGAACATCTCGACAGCACCCACGAGGACTCGGCCGAGACACCACTGCGTCTGGTCTTCCGCAGGGCCGGTGCAGGTCAGCTCGGCGTCCGTTCGGACGACTAGGCCGCCGCGCATCCCAGCCGGTACAGTGACAGTCAGCGCCCCGCAGTCCAAGTTGGTCCACGCCGTACTGGCGTAGTTCCTGGGTGAGCTGGACGTGATCGTCTTTGTCTGCAGAGACGCGTTGGTGATGTTCACCGGCCACTCGCAGGTTGCGGCCGCTGCTGCGGATGTGGCACCGAGAAGAATGGCGAAAAGAACCGCCACCATTGGGACATACCGTTTCTTGCCTTGCACGTGCTGCCTCCTAGGGAGGGCCACCATACAGCCGATTGACTGCAGGAAGGCAATGTCCCAGGCAGAACATCACTTTCCTGCAGCAATCGTCAACGAAAATCGTGTTGGGGTTAATTGTTTTTTAATACTTCTTGAAGTTATAAAAAGTAGCTTAGTTTTTGATGAGGCGCAGGACCTCATCCGTCGGCCGGACATCGCCGTATACTCGGAAGAACGTCGCCAGCGCTGCCTCGTGCAGCCCGTGCGCATGCCCTTGCATAGCATCTGACACCATAATGACTTTATAGCCAAGCTCGGCGGCGTCGCGGGCGGACGCTTCGCAGCAAACGTTTGTCACAGTGCCCGTTATGAGCAGTGTGGTAATGCCTAGCTTCTGTAACTGTTCGTGCAGGTCGCAGTTCCCCGGAAAAAACGCGCTACTTTGTTTTTTAGTGGCGTACACATCGCCCGGTTTTGCGTCGAGCTCGTGCCAAATAGCGTGGCTTTCGCCGCCCGGCTTGCCCTCATCCTCGTACATTGCAGCGGTTGTCTCGCCAAAGATCGCCTTAAAATTATCGCTCGCTTTTTGGATTGGCGTCGTAACCCACGCCACAACGCCTTCATACGCCCGGAGCGCCGCTGCAAGATCGTTGATCGGCTGAATAATGTTTAGTATCTCGGTATCGCTCCCCATGCGCCTGGTGGTCGCTGAGTCAAGATCAACAACGACGAGCGCCGTTTTTGTTGGATTGACTTGCTCGTAAGCGTGCAGCCTGCCTCGCCGGGCAACTACCTTATCGACGATTTCCTGCTTAATACCACTGGGGTGCCTTAAACTACCCATAATACCTCCGCTTTTGATTGTTTTTGTTTTAGCCTCTCACAGCTACATCCAGCATAGCACCCGGTGCGCGCGCCGCAACTGGATTTTTGTTGTACTATAAGCGTAATGGATAGCACAATAGATATCATTCCAATTGATGAGAGCCACATTGCGCAGGTTGCCTCGTGGTTCGAGGCTGTGCCCTTTGCCGGCCTCCACGATAGTGCTGGTTGGGTGGCTGTACAACACAACGAACCTATTGCCGTGGCGACGCTTAGTTACGATGCTGACCACGTGGCAGTCCTGAATTTTGTCGTGCACCCTTCTGAGCGACGGCATGGTGTTGGTGAGCAGCTGGTGCGGGCAGTGCTAGCCCAGCCCGACGTGCGGTCGGTAAGCCGGTTGCATGCATATGTCGAGCTCGACAATATTCCTGCCCAGAAGATTTTAGACCACGCCGGTTTTATCCATATTGGCAACTCGCCAGACGGCCGGCTGGTCTACGAGAAGCATTAGCCATAAAAAATAACCGGCCCTGGTGGACCGGCTATTTTAGGCTTGGGATTGTCGCTAATGTCTTGAGCTTGGGGGTTAGTTCATTGGTGCTCATGACAAGCACGTTTTGACCATCCAGTTCCCTCCATATTATTGCCAGTTTAGTATATGCCCGGAAGCTTATATTTTGCTGTAATTATTTTCACACTTAGCTAATTGGATGGCCCCACCCGGTAAAGCCTTCGCCCGTAAACAATACGTCGGCGAGGTAGCCGTTAGAGCCGAATGATCCGTTTGGATACGCTGGGCTGGGTGACGGATTGGCGAATTTGCCGTTCAGCGTGCCTGGAATGCTGGCAGGTGCCGTGAGGTCCCCGTTAGTAACGCCACTCGAGGCGAACTGCCCTGCGATCGAGACGTAGCGGTCTAATGTCCAGACGGCGGCAACGTATTTTGAGCCCGAAGTGATAGTAACGGGTGTGGTAAATAGTACCTCGTACCAGCCGGATTGGGTATTGGTGAACGTTGCGCGGGCTAGTTCGGTCCCGGTTGTGTTATTGGTCCAGCTGTATAGCAAACCAATAACCGGTGCGTCTGGTAGGGTGCCCGGGAAATGCCAGCGAATACCGTGGATTTTGCCGCCCACCACAGCCGTAAACACAGTCCCCAGTGTGTAGGTAGTGCCGTCGCTGCCGTCGTAGACCGTCGGGGCAAGTGTTTTAAAGATGGTCTGGTATGCAGGGCGGTCGGGTGCCGGGAACCCGTAGGCTGCGGCCGACGCGGTTGCGCCAGGATCAACCAGGGCGGTTGTAGCGACGTTGGCTGCGGTGCTGACCAGGGTAGTGGGGGCCATCCCCATGTCTTTCAATAAGTTCAGCATAGCCTGTTGGGTGGTGATGTCTACTGCACCGCTACTGTCGAACTGGCCCCGCCTGAAGCGGCTCAACCCAATAGCGAACCGCCATGATCCGGCGTTAAACACGTAGGCGCCCGAGCTAGCCATGTACATCGTCAGGCCAAAACGGTACACCCCATGTTCGCCGTAACTGTTGCCGTTGTAGTTTGCGGCAATGCCGCGCAGCGCGAAAGGCTGCTGAGACAAATACACCAGGTTTGATGGCGTAGAAGGCTCTTCCCATTTCACATAATCCCATTCGCCGCCCACAGTCCGGAAGGGCAGTGTCGTGCCCGGCGAAATGTAGAATAGTCCAGCGAACGCCTGCGGGTTGCCGAATTGCGCCGTTGCCGAGTATTGGTGCGCGCCCTGGGTGACTGCGCCGTTAGTATCCATTATTGAGGCAGATGCCCAAGGGCCGCCCCCGGCCGCGTTGCTCGATGTTGTGCGGTGGGTTAATCCCGAGCCTGCGGTCCAGCTGGTTGTCTTTTGCGAGCCGGTGCTGTCGCAGTCACCGAATACGGCTACGGCCCACCGCGTTGTGCCAGCATTAGAGATCGAGCGGGTGGTGTGGGTTGTTGCGCCGCTAATGTCTTCTAGAATAGAGGTTTCGGTATCCTCCCAAACGGCATTGCCGTAGGCGACCATGGTAGCCGACGCGTTGCACGAGCCTTGACCCAGCCAGCTTATGACGTGCGGGCTTGTGCCTGTCGATACAGAATAGCCGGTCAGGAGCGCCATGGATTGGTTGCCGCCAATGCTCGTCACACGGACGCGGCGTAATGGCAGCGCGACGTTACTAAGGCCACCTGGGCTCCCCGTGAATGTAACCGCAACTACCAGAAGGTCGCCAACCTGGGTACCCGATGGCTGGTTGATAGTAATCTGAGTGCCGGGGGTGTTTAGCTCGGCGGTCGCGGCTCCCCTATAGGTAATAGTGAGTGCACTGCCAGCAGTGGTATTGCGCCAGATCGGTTTCGTACGATAGGTGTTAGGGATTGCTGTTGAGTCTTCGAACGTACCGTTCCCAATGAACCATTGCCCGGTCATGCCGCTTTCTGGGCGGCGGAAAGTGTTATTAACGCCCCCTACGACAGCGCGACTATCGCGCCAGGTGCCAGTGTAACTGACGGGGTCGTATTTGGTTGTGTTGTCGTAGCCTGTTGTGTCGTGCGAATCTTTGTAGCAGATCATATTGCGGCGATCGGTATCGGCCGGGTCGAACCGCACGCGCCACAGTGATGTGTTGCCGCTTAGGAAAATAAGGTGCGTTCCGGCGTCGCGGGCGTTTTCGTAGGCATCGCGCAGGTTGTCGGTCCAATATTCGCTGTGGCCGTGAACGACCGCGACTTTATAGCGTGAAGGGATGACCGGGTTTTTGTCCATATCGATCGAACTGTAATAGTCGATGTCGTAGCCATTTGCTTCGAGGAAGTTCACCAGCGATGAAGGCGAATCCCAATAATACGTGATGTTGTTGGAGTATACGGTAGACATTGGCCGGTCGTAGGACACCGCAAACGCGCGTGTGTTTATGCCACCCGCAGGTGCCTGGCCGTAAATACTGCGGCCAGTGTAACCGCTAGTGCCAGTGCCAAAGTCGTTGACTGAACCCCAGAGGTTGTATGCCTGCCAGGTCAGTTCCGTGGTGGGCACCAGGATTTTATCGACGCGGGACGCAGGCACAGTGGCTGGACGGACGACAAAGATGCCTTGCGCCTTGGCTCCCGAGATGTCTGTGCGGGCCGCGTTATAAAAGTAAATACCCGGAGTCATATCTGCGGGGATCGTCCACGACGCCGTTGTTGACCAGGCGCAGACTGTTCCACCGAACGAATTGACGGTTGGTGCAGGCTGCACAGCAGGAGACCCCGTAATGGTGATTTTTTTGCGCGCACCAAAGACGGCATGGTTGTAAAAACCGGCGCGGTACACGACAACCTCGAAAGCTGCATTGAACGAATGAATTTTAAAATTAACAGTAGAGCCAGGAGCGTACGAGGTGTGGTCGGTGTATCCCGAAATAACATCGCTAACCCCAGTGCCATACCAGGTGCCTGCAAGGTTGCCGGGCAGGGAGTTTTCGGCAGCGATTGGGTTGGCATAGGGGTTTACGAAGGTCGGCGTGCCTGGCGAGAGGTCTTCGTACGCCCACACGACAGATTGGTGTTCGGATGATGGGTCAACGCGTGTGGTTTGTGCGTTGAACGTTGCGCCCGATGCTTTATCGGCGACACCAATCAACGAGTGGTACTTCGTTCTAGATGTGTCCATATTGTTATATTCACTAACATAAATCTTGCCGAATGGCTCAAAGCCCCAATGGCCATCGGATGGACCTGGCGCTCCAGGCTGGCCCGAGGTAAACATAGCAAGCACTACGGCTGCTGTTGTGGTAGTAATGGTGCCTGTCATGAGGCGGCCTTCGCTGTTCACGCTCGTATTGCCGCCAGCAGCGCCTTCGTTGGCACCGGCAATAAAGTTGCCTAGCGCACCGGGTGCGAATTCAAAAATGTAGCCATCCACGTTCTCAGGGCCATTCAGCGTAATCTGAATTGTTGTTGTGCCGCCGCCAGCATCTACGATATCTTGCCCGCTCACTTCGCGGCTGTTGAGCGACGACGTGCGCTTTGTAAAGTTGGTCCCGCCGACTCCAAGCTTAGCCGTAATGATCGCGCCACCTCCACCTACGCACACTAGTTTGGCACCTGCGGTGGTGGCGGGTATGGTCACATTGAACGAAGCCGTGGAAGTCGTGGGGCTTTTCCAGCGAGTGGCGTTAAGTAACTGGGACATGCGTTAAATGGTTCTACTTACTACTATGGCAACTGTCAGATCTGAGCCGGCTGTACTTGAGCCGATTTGGTCAATATCGACCGTCAGGTAGTCGCCAGCAACCAGAGTAGTCACATCTGGTGTCGCGCCAGGCCCGCCTGCGTTTGCGCTTGCGGCAATTGTTGGCCTGTTCGCCTGGTTGGTATAGATTGTTGTGCCATTCTTATGTACATCCAGGATCAGGCTCGCGCCGGTAGGAGCGGTGCCAACCATGAGTCGTGTGCCAACAATTGTGTAGCTGCCATCAATAGGGAATCGCATTGTGCCGGTAGTGACACTGAGTGCACCTTGTTTGGAATATGCGGGCAACGAAAGCACGGCATTATGCGTATGGCCATCGACATAGGACTTTGTGACCGCGTGCCCTGCAGCAGTCGGCGCAGGAACAACGGGGGAGGCGCTGAATGTCTTTGTACCGGTGATCGTTTCGACACCACTGTTGTGTACAACCGCCGAATCTTCAGCTTTGGTGGCGATTGTCCCGGAGGTTTTGAGGCTGCCATCGGTATTGTGCTCGACGCTCAAAAAATCATTAAGGATATCACCCCATGAATTGTTGTCGCCGCCGGGAGTAGGTAGCCGTGCCATGTGAACTATAGGATTTTCTTTTTATACTTATGCTTTATAATAACTCACTCGTTAAAAAATCTCTACAACAGGCAATATGGATACCCGACTCATAACAGATGTTAGAGCGCAAAGGGGCTATTCGTTGTCGCTATTGTTGCCGCCAGGCGCAATGCGCTCCCACTTTCCGGCTTGGGCGTTGCGCCAGTGTTCGATGTAAGCATGTTCACTCCCCGGTTTTGGCGGTTCGATGCGGCGCCCCGCCACCCATTGGCCAGATGTGTGATCGACGGTGTACTCAGTGACGCCGCCGTTGGCTTGGCGATT
Source organism: Saccharimonadales bacterium (SeqCode) (assembly GCA_035280845.1). Classification (GTDB taxonomy): domain Bacteria; phylum Patescibacteriota; class Saccharimonadia; order Saccharimonadales; family EFPC-124; genus DASTDY01. The sequence continues at coordinate 161,195 of DATEFB010000002.1, forward strand.
CGCAGGATTGTCGTGGGTCTTGAAATCTTTGACGCCAAGTTCCTTTAAGGCCTTAATAAGGGCAATGTTCATGGCGGTCTCCGGAATCGACCGATCTTCTAATATGTGGCGTAGCCGCTCTCGCCCTTCGCTACCTACTGTAGTGGCGATGGCGTCCATATAGCGGTTGAGCATAGCATGCGAGAATACCAGTTCGCCCGGCCTTACGCCGTGTTTTTCGAGTGCAGAGATTCCCCGCAAGGCACCACCGAGCGGGCTTTCGCCCTGGTTCTCTCCCTCGCCGCCTAATCGCATGACCCATGACGCGTAGTCTTCGATATCTTTTTGATCTAACTTTCCTGTAAGGCTTAACTCGCCCATAAAGCGAGCCAGCTTCTCTTTACGGAGCTGCTTTGTGCGCTCGCGGGCGTGAACGCCCTCCCAGCCCTTTTGAGATATTTCTTTAAGGCCGTCTTCTTCGTTTGGTGCTACCTCGCCAATGAGCACTGGCTTAGGCTCGATACTGGCACGCACGAAGGCATCTGCAGATTCCTTGGCTCGCGTGAGCGTTGAGCTACTGACATGTTGCACGTAAATTCCAGCCGCTACTAAGGCCGGAGCGGCAAGTTCTACCTGGAGCACACCAGCTGGAGTTAGACCATTTGGCTCATTCGGTTTATCTTCACCGCGGCCTTGTGACAGTTCGTCAGCATTTCCAAAGGATTCACCGTGGCGGCCCAAGTAGAAGGGATGCTGATCGAGCTCAGGATGATAGGGCGAATCGGCATTCATCAAATAAAAATCATAGACAATTTAAAATCATGGTACGCCCGGCAAGATTCGAACTTGCGACCCCTTGGTTCGAAGCCAAGTACTCTAATCCACTGAGCTACGGGCGCGTACAGATGACATTATAGCAGGTTATTGGGGTGGAGTGACGTAGTCTGTTTTTTGTTGCATTATATAGGAATGCTATCGATTTATGAGGCAGTTGTGGCGATTCCGGCCGGGCGATACATCGTCGCAGTTTCTGGCGGGGTTGATTCGATGGTGCTACTCGATGTTTTGCGCAGGCGCACAGATATGGATCTCATTGTTGCGCATGCCAACCACGGCATTCGGAGTGATTCGCACCTTGACGAGCAACTTGTTGCAGCGTTTTGTAGGTCGCACAATATTGAGTATATTTCTAAAGAGTTGCATCTTAAGCAAAATGTAAGCGAAGGACATGCGCGTGATGCTCGGTATGAGTTTTTGCAAAGTTGTCGCATAAGGCAGAGGGCTGGCGCAATTATCACAGCTCATCATCAGGATGACCTACTGGAAACGGTAGTCATTAATCTTATGCGTGGTACGGGCTGGCGAGGAATTGCACCTTTTTCGTCAGGTAAAACAATTTTGCGACCACTCGTAGATGTTTCAAAATCAGAACTTATTATGTATGCCGCAAAGAATGCCGTGCCGTTCCGAGAAGACAGCACGAATGCCGGCCAGAGCTACTTGCGAAACTACGTTAGGTTGACTGTTATTCCAGCTTTAGATCAGCAAAATAATGATTGGCGGGCAGATATATTGCGATTAATTCGCAATCAAGTACAATTGCGTCGCACAATAGAAGCCGAACTCGACATGACTCTTACTTCTTACATCTTACGCAAAGACGGCAAAGCTGTTTCGGAACGCTATATGTGGTGTATGTTGCCACGCATCATAGGGTATGAGTTGTTACAGCAATTGTTCCGCTCAACCCTGGGCTACAGTCTGGTGCGAGAGCTTGCCGATGCGTCGTTGTTGTTTGCGAAAGTTGCAAAGCCTGGGAAGCGAATGCTGCTTGGCGATGCCTGGCAATTGCGTGTTACGCACCGCGAGCTCATTGTCGAGCCCCGCATCTCCGTGGTAAAGTAGGCCTACTAATAGTTTTCTCGCAAAGGACTTATATCGGTGAAACCAACCAAGCAACCCTCTAAATTCATGCGGCTCACTATTTTCTGGGCCCTCATTATTGTTGTGGCTCTGATTTTGTGGGCTGTCTACGCACCTCAACAAAGCCTTAAGGAGGTATCCTTCAGTGATGTGATACGCCGGGCAAACGCCGGCGAAATTGCCAAAATAGAGATTGAAGGCAACGACCTGACAATTACATCAAAAGGGAGTGACAAGCCAAATGAGAAGTCCGTCAAAGAAGACGGCAGCAGCATTTACGAGCAAGGATTAAAGCAGGACAGCAAAACGGAAGTTGCAGTCAAGAAACCATCTGACACAAGCAATACGATCTGGAATGTTGCCAGTATTCTGTTGCCCGTACTGCTGTTCGGCGGGTTCTTCTACCTGATGTTCCGCCAAGCCCAGGGGCAAAGCAACCAGGCGCTCGGATTTGGCCGCTCAAAAGCTCGGCTGTACGGTAACGAAAAAGAGAAAGTTGTCTTTACGGACATAGCCGGCAACAACGAAGCCAAGCAAGACCTTGTAGAAGTCGTTGATTTCCTGAAGCATCCAAAGAAATTCAAGGATGTTGGCGCTAAGATTCCAAAAGGCGTACTACTTGTAGGTCCTCCCGGTACTGGTAAAACAATGCTTGCGCGTGCTGTCGCTGGTGAAGCCGGTGTGCCATTCTTTAGCATCTCTGGTTCTGAATTCGTAGAAATGTTTGTCGGTGTTGGTGCTAGTCGTGTACGCGATCTGTTCGCCAAGGCGCAAAAGAATGCCCCTTGCATCATTTTCATCGACGAGATCGACGCTGTTGGCCGTCGCCGCGGAAGCGGTATGGGCGGTGGGCATGACGAACGGGAACAAACGCTTAACCAGATTTTGGTAGAGATGGACGGATTCGAGCAGGACACAAACGTTATTGTGCTTGCTGCGACCAACCGTTCTGACGTGCTTGACCCTGCCCTGCTTCGCCCGGGCCGGTTTGACCGCCGCGTGCAAATTGGTCTGCCAGAGCGCCGCGACCGCGAAGCCATCCTTAAGGTTCATTTTGCCAACAAGCCTGTTGAAGAAGATGTTGATATCGATTCACTTGCCGCTAAAACCGCCGGTTCGTCTGGTGCAGACCTGGCTAACATGGCTAACGAGTCGGCGATTATTGCCGCTCGCCACAACCGCAAGAAGATCAACAATAAAGATGTCGTAGAGGCATTCGAGAAGGTTGCGATTGGCCCAGAGCGCAAGACTAAGGTTATGAGCGAATCTGAACGTGAGATGACCGCCTACCACGAAGCTGGCCATGCTATTGTCGGCCACGTACTGCCAGACAGCGACCCTGTGCACAAAGTGACAATCATCCCTCGTGGTGGTACGGGCGGCGTAACCTGGTTCTTGCCTCCACAGGACCGTGTGTATACGAGCATCGTTGAATTCAAAGATGTGCTTGCCCGTTGTGTCGGTGGCCGTATTGCTGAAAAAGTGAAGTATGGCGAAGATCGCGTAACCACTGGCGCCGGCGACGACCTGCGCAAGGCAACGCAGATTGCCCGCGATATGGTTGTAGAGCAAGGCATGGGCAAAGGCCTACGAGACATGGTGTTCCACGAAGACCAGGGCGGCATGATGTTTGACCGCATGGTTCACGAGCGCCCATACTCCGAGGAGACTGCAAAACTGATTGATAAAGAAGTTGAAGACTTGCTTCGTGAAGCCGTTGTGCGTGCCGAAGCGATCATCCGCAAGAACCCGCAGTCAATCAAACGACTTGCCGATGCACTCCTTAAAGAAGAGACTGTCGAAGGTCCCGAAGTCAAAGAGCTTCTGGCTGATGCCAAGCTGCCAAAAGAAGCTGCTCTGTACTAGAGTTAAGCGTTAGTAAAAAATGCCCGCACACACGTACGGGCATTTTTGTTGAAAATTTCTTAATAAAATGGTATAATATGCAAGTTAGCAGCAATGCAACAACGACAAACAGATTGGACAGTCATGACTGCCGCAGCTTTCGACGCCCTTGGGCGCTTCGCACTGACCGGCACGGACTACACCACGGCCATGACCTACCGCTACTTCTACGGCGACCCGGCGGAACTCGAGCTGGTGATCGCCAAGGGCCACGAGATCGTGCTGCCCGTCGAGGTGCCGGACCAGGGCACGGAGGGCACGGTTACGGGAACGTCAAAGGTGCGCGTGTTACTGCGCACTACCGACGGTGCGCTGCTCCTGCGGGCACGTGTGGAGTGGCAGACGTCTCAGGGCCACCAGCACGCCGCACAGGCTGCCTATGCCATCGCTTCCCGTGAGATGGCGCAGAAAGTCACGGAAACGATGGCCGATGTCATGGCCTCGCCCTTGCCTGATGATAACCCGACTCCTCAGGACCGGGAACGCATCAGGCGTGCTGCGGGTGCCGACATCGCCATCACCATCGAGGTGAACGGAAGCTGGGAGCACGAGTACCCGGGTGTCCTCAACAACGAGGATGACTTCGAGGCCTATGCTCGGCTCAACGAAGCCGCAAGGTCTGTGATCGACGCCCGCGTCGAGTACCACGAACGTGCCGTCGACGCGCTGATCACGGCTCATCCCGAGATGCTGTGCATGCTCACTCCCACCGACATGGGCTCGGTCCACCCGGATGAGCTGGAGAAGCTCCTCTCCTGGCTGTCTCGCCAACCGGTCTACACTGTGTGACATGCTTCTGGCGCGGCGGCCCCGGTTGCCGCGCCAGGGCATGCGCCCAATCTGTTTGTTGAATGCTCCACAACTGTGCAGTTGTGCTGATGAGTCCAAAAGGACGAAAGCGCCAAACCCGTATATCCCGCCGTCTGCGGGTCGTTCGGAACTGGTTTTACTGGTATAATAAACCTCAAACCAACCGGCGTATTTCCCTAAACATGGTTAAAAAATTCTTTGCCCGTGCCAATGGCCGCTTGAGTGTGGGATTGGCCGCCTCGCTGCTCGCTGGCTCGACCCTTATCTCGAGCCTTCTTGGGTTGTACCGCGAGAAACTGCTCCTTACAGCGTACTACCCGGGCACTGTTGACGGCGTGTACCACGCCGGCTACCCTCAGGGGCTCGATGCGTATAAGGTCGCCTTCACTATTCCGGATTTCATGTTTTTTTTGTTGGTGTCGGGCGCGCTCAGTGTTACGCTGATTCCTGTTTTTAACCAGCGGCTGGCGGCAGGCAATAAAAAGTCTGCGTGGGAGCTAAGCTCCAGCCTTATTAACCTGTTCGCGATTGCCACGTTTGTGGCGAGTATCTTAATCATTATTTTCGCGGAGCCACTCATCCAGTACATTGTTGCGCCAGGGCTCGATGAAGACACGCGTGGCCTTGCCGTTTCGTTGATGCGCGTTATTGCTATTAACCCATTCCTGTTCTCTATTTCGACGGTGCTTGCCAGTATGCAGCAAGCAGTTGGTCGGTTCTTCTTTTATGCACTGGCGCCGACCACCTATTCCATTGGTATCATCTTCGGTATTCTGTTCCTGACAAATAAAATCACCATCTTTGGCGTGACCGTTTTTGAAGGCGGCATTATGGGCGTCGCGCTTGGTGTGGTGCTTGGTTCGATCTTGCAGTTGATCGTCAGTAGCATTGGCATGATCGGCCTGGACTTCAAGTACCAGTTTAAGATTTTTTGGAATAACCTCGGGTTTCGGCAAGTGCTGAAACTATTGCCTCCGCGGTCATTCGACCAAGGTATGGACTACTTTAATAACCTTGTCGAGATGAACTTGGCATCGCGGCTAGGGGCAGGCGCGATCACCGCATATCAGGTGGCTACAATGCTGCACATGGTGCCGATTACGTTGATTGGTGTGGCTATCTCGACAGCGGTATTCCCTAAATTAACCGAACAATTGGCGCGAGGTCGCGATGACCTGTTTAGACGCGAGGTGCAGATTTTCCTGCGCGTTATTATTTGGCTGGCCTTGCCAGTAGCGGTTATTGCCTTCCTGGGTCGCGGCTACCTGGTGAGCTTTGTAAAGGTGGGCGGTGCGCCCGAAATTGCCGATATTTTGGGCACACTGGCGATTGCCATTTTGTTCAGGTCTATTTACCACATGGCCAGCCGCAGTTTTTACGCCCAGCAAGATACGCGCACGCCACTGTACATTTCGATTGTGGCGATCCTGCTGAACATTGGCTTGGCTGCCTGGTTTGTGCTCGAGCTGCAAATGGGTGTCTTTGGTTTGGCGGCCGCGCAGGCCATTGTGTCGTTTGTTGAGGTGATGATTCTATTTAGTGTCATGTCTATGCGTATCAAGAACTTGTTTAACGCGCAATTTATGCACGGCGTACTGCGTATGGTCTCGGCGACGGGCTTGATGTTTATCGTGACTTATGTGATGATTAAGACCTTCAACCTGACATCTGTCGGCAGTAGTATGTTTGCGTTGCTACCACCATTTATTCTGATCGTAAGCGTCAGCCTCGCATCGTACTTGCTCTTTAGCCGTGTCTTCAATATTGAAGAGGCAAAACCGGTGTTGCAAGGTATCCGCCGACTAATTTTCAGTCGAATTAAGACCGTCCAATAACATGAATCAACCCAATACCCGAAACTTCTGCATTATCGCGCATATCGACCACGGTAAGTCTACGCTGGCTGACCGACTTCTTGAGATTACGGGTACTGTCGACAAGCGCGACATGAAAGAGCAGCTTCTGGACCGCATGGACCTTGAGCGCGAAAAAGGCATCACTATTAAGCTACAGCCAGTGCGCATGGAATATAAGGGGCATGAGCTGAATCTTATTGATACGCCTGGCCACGTCGATTTCAGCTACGAAGTGTCGCGCAGCCTTGAGGCCTGCGAGACCGCGCTGCTTGTTGTAGACGCCACCCAGGGCATCCAGGCGCAGACACTCGCGAATGTTTACTTAGCATTGGCGGCTGACCTGACAATCATCCCAGTCCTGAATAAGATCGATTTGCCTGCCGCGGACGTTGAGCGAGTGAGCCACGAAATTATAACCTTGCTTGGCTGTAAGCGCGAGGAGATTCTGGAAGTGTCCGCCAAAACTGGCCTGAACGTCGAACAAGTCCTGGACCGGATTGTAGAAGTGGGCAACCCACCCCTGGGCGACACTAATGCGCCTTTGCGGGCCCTTATTTTTGACTCAATGTACGATGATTACCGCGGCGTCGTGCTGTATGTGCGCATCGTCGACGGTGAGCTTAAAAAGAATGACGGCATCAGGATGATGGCCGCCGAATCATCGGGCCTGGCGCTCGAAATTGGCCACCTTTCCCCTGTTATGAAACCTGACCCGACGCTTAAAACCGGGCAGATCGGCTATATTGTCACCAACTTCAAAACAGTGGCGCAGGCACGAGTGGGCGACACAGTAACAATTACTGCCAAGCCGGCTGCCTCGGCGCTACCTGGCTACAAGGAGGCTAAGCCCTTTGTGTATGCTGGCATATTCCCTGTTTCAAACGAGGAGTACCCGGCGCTAAAAGACGGCCTCGAAAAGCTAACCCTTAACGATGCCGCCCTGCAGTATGAGCTCGAAAACAGCCAGGTGCTTGGCCACGGGTTCCGCGTTGGGTTCCTGGGCCTGCTGCATATGGACATTGTGCGTGAGCGGCTGGAGCGCGAGAACAATCTTGAGCTTATTATTACCAATCCTTCTACCGACTATCAGGTAGAGATGCTCGACGGCTCGATGGTAGAGATCCAGAATGCTGCTGACCTGCCAGATGTCATGAAGATCAAGGAAATCCGCGAACCGTGGATTAAGGGCGAGGTCGCCTGTCCCAACAGCTATGTCGGTTCAGTGTTGCAGCTGATTGTGCAGCAGCGTGGCAACCACAAGAAGATTGATTTTATTGATGACCAGTTGGCGCTCATCAATTTTGAGGCACCACTCGCCAACATGTTGACCGACTTTTACGACCAGCTAAAAAGCCTGACGAGCGGATATGGGTCATTTAACTACGAACTCGCAAGCTACCGGGCCGAAGACTTGGTACGCTTGGACTTTTTGGTCGCGAGTGAGCGGGTGGACAGCCTGAGCCTAATGGTGCACCGCAGTGAATCTATACGAGTTGGCCGGGAGATTGTGAGTAGGTTGAAAGACATTATTCCAAAGCAGTTGTTTACTGTCGCCGTGCAAGCGGCAATCGGCGGCAAAATTATTGCCCGCGAAGATATTCAGGCGAGTAAAAAAGATGTCACCGGCCATTTGTACGGTGGTGACGTCAGCCGCAAAAAGAAGCTGTGGGCCAAGCAAAAAGCAGGGAAGGCACGCCTCAAGAAATTCGGCCGGGTAGAGATACCCAGCGAAGCCTTTACCGTACTGCTGAAGCGCGACTAGCTAGCCGTGCTTGCAGCTGCGTTCTGGCGGCGCTTGCGCAACCAACGCTTGGTAAGCAAAATAGCGCTCGCGACAACTAGTGAGATGCCCAGGAACACGGGCAACAGTATGTCGTAGCCGGTGTCTGCAAGGCCGCCACCCGATGGGCTTTCGGCGCCACAAGTGCTGTTCTGGTACGTACCTGCGCCGTACACGCCACAGTTGTAGTCCGCTGCAAAATTGAATGTGTGTTTGATAATACTCATCACGCTTATACCTTATTGCCATTCTAGCATAAACGGTATAAGCTAAGGATACATAATTATGGGTAAAAAATACCCGGGAGTGTAAGGTGAATCAATTTGGAGACATCCTCGGCATAGGTGCGCCAGAACTGTTGATCGTCCTGGCTATCGTCTTGCTGTTGTTCGGAGGCAAAAAGTTGCCAGAACTATTCAAGAGCGCAGGTACATCTGTACGTGAATTACGCAAAGGTTTGAGCGGCGATGAAGATGGGAAACGCAAAGTTTCAAGCACCAGCGCCGACAACCAATAGTACAGCCACGCAAGCCCAGAGCGACCAATCGTTACCGACTTTCCTTGACCATGTGCATGAACTCCGGCGGCGATTGTTTTGGGTGGTAGGTATTGTTCTTGTGGCATCGAGTGTAGCGTACAGCTTCCTCGGCACCATTTTGGACGTTCTTACCGCTCCGCTCGGTGAGCAAGGCCTGTTCTATCTGACGCCCGGTGGGGGGCTCAGTTTTTCATTTAAACTGTGCGCCTACGTGGGTGTGTTAGTTGCGGTTCCGCTGATTATGTACCATTTGTACCGCTTTATGGAGCCGCTCATGGGGAACTGGCGGCGCTCAACTATTTTCTATGTGGGCCTGTCGACTATTTTGGCGGTGTCCGGGGTGCTTTTTGCATATTTCGTTAGCTTGCCAGCTGCCATAAAGTTTTTGACTGGGTTTAACGTCAATCACGTCCAGGCAATGTTGACCGCTGACTCGTACTTATCTTTCGTTGCTACCTATTTGCTAGGGGCAGCGCTTTTGTTCCAGATTCCCCTCCTCCTGTTGATCATTAACACTATGACGCCCCTGAAGCCAAGCAAGCTTATGAAACTGCAAAAGTTTGTGATTGTCGGGGCGTTTATCCTGGCTGCAATGATCTCGCCAACGCCAGACATTATGAACCAGGCCTTTCTTGCGATTCCAATCATCGCCATGTACCAACTCGGCATTCTTATGGTGTGGGCGCAAAACAGTATGCGGCGGCGCAAAGAGGAGAAGCTGGCTGCTCGGGCAGGGGTGGACCAGCAGAAGGTTGAGGATCAGGAAGTGCAGCCTGTTCCGGCGCCGATTCTGGCCCAATTCGCCGAGCATCATATGCGACCAGCAGCCGTCCAGAAGCCTGCGGTAGTACCTGTTATGGCGCAGCGTCCTGCGCAGAGCGCGTTGCAGCCTGTCGTGCAGCAACGCATGCAACCTGCTCAAGTTCGATACACTCTGCGTCCTCAGGCGGCACGGCGCGTATTTACTGATATCGCCCCACGACGTGTTCAGCCAGGGTTGCGGCCTGCTCCCGTCCAGGCGCAGCCAATGCCTGTCCGACGACCTGCTACCATACAGTCCGCCCGCACCGCCCCACGATTGTCTGTGCCCGCCAGGAGTATCGATGGATTTTCGTCATATCGGCCTGCAAATGCTGCAGGAACCTCTTGACTTCCGAGCGCTTATGCTTAATCATAGAAACAACACCTAAAACAAAAAAACAAGTGAGAATATTATGGCAACACCCACACCTATAAACGAGCTTTTGCAAAAACGAATGGACCGCAAGGACTTCTTAAAGCACGTCGCAATGGGCGTGGCAGTCCTTACTGGCACGGCCGCAGTCGTTAAGATGTTTCGCCCACAACAGCAGGCAAGCATGGGTTACGGCGCTTCGGCATACGGCGGCAACCCCGCACTACGCCAGAAGTAATACGTTTTATTGATTCCAAACGGACAGTCATTCGACTGTCCGTTTTTATATAAATTACAACACTCACCTCAAGGGCCTGCTCATTGTATAGCGAGGGAACCTAGGCTAGCATAATGGCGTCAACCAGTTACATATACGATAAACGGCGCAACCGCGCCGGTCTGTTAGCTGCTGGCTTGCATAACACAAAGGATGGGTATATGGTACGACTTCCGCAGCCGGGCGGCGATGTAAACACATGGGGTGATATCCTTAATGAATATCTACTCAGGCAGCACAAGCCGGATGGGACGCATGTTCTCACCAAGGCCGATGTGGGCTTGGGCAATGCAGACGACACAAGCGATGCGGCAAAGCCAATAAGTACTGCACAGCAGACTGCCCTCGATGCAAAAGCATCTGTTGGGCAAGCTATTGCAATAGCGGTGGCATTGTCATGAAACAAATTATCCGCAATTACAGCTTTAATAAGAACGCGGGCACAATTACCTTCTCTGATTTTGCAACAATTAGCTTAGACCGGGTATTGCTCGTAACAAATGTCACAGCAAACACCATACTGTACCAATTTAATGAACCGACACTTGGTGGAACGGCCGCTGGCAATGTACTGACTCTGGTCCGCGCGACAACTGGCATGAACAATGGTGACCGTCTGCAAATCATATATGACAGCGCCGCGGGCGACCCAACATATGATACACCCACCGTAGCGATGCAGGGGTTGCACCAGACAACACCGCCAAGCCTTACTAACGGGCAGCATGGAGAAGTGCAAGTAGATGCGCAGGGTAGGCTACTGGTTTCGACCGCGCCGCTCGCTTCGGTTGTCGACTCGGTTACAGCCCAACCCGGTACGGTCACTCGTGTTACTTATTCTGCGGCCGCCAGTTTTGTGCCTGCGGCAGGTGCTACAGATATATTTGTGCTTGTCGGTAGTACAGCAAAAACTGCCTACGTAACGCGCGTCCTTGTTAGCGGCACACAGACCACGGCCGGCAACATAGAGTGTGCACTCATTAAGCGGTCAACCGCCAATACTGGTGGTAGTTTTGTCGCGGCGAATATGATCCCGCACGATTCTGCCAACCCGTCGGCTGCCATATCTGTTGGCCACTACACGGCGAATCCAACAGTGGGTAGTTCGCTCGGCGCACTTAGGAGGGAGCGTTTGCTTGTTCCGGCACTCAGCACTGTCGCGCCGCATGACCACATTCTTTGGGAACTCGAGACAGCAGGACAGGGCATCGCGCTCAAGAATGCCAGCCAGGTTTTGGCGGTCAATATTTTAGGGGCGACGCTGGCTGGTGGCCTCATGTCCGTAAGTGCCGAATGGTACGAGGTGTAGTATGGCGGCGTGGTCAGGCTTAGGGATGAACTATGGGCATCAGTATCCTAATAATCCATACGACATGCAGCAGGTTGCTGCCGACCTGGATTTTTTAAAGAGTGCCGGCGTGACTCGTTTGCGGCTTGCGTACCCGTTATGGAACGACAGCGGCACGGCAATCGCGTCATGCCAGGCGCTGGTGCACTATGCGCTCGCCCAAGGGTTTTATGTTATTTGGGGTGTTGTGGCGCAGTCGCCGGCCAACGCTACGCAGTGGGCGGCGTTCAAGGATTACATAATGGACACTCTGGCACCTTGGGCCCAAGGCTTGCAGAACAGTAATTTTGAATTAAGTATTGGCAACGAGGAAGAGTTCCACTGCGATGGTACGACACTTACCATTCCAACGGTTGTGTCGGATCTTGCGGCGTTGGCCACCGCAGTGCAGGGTGTTTATACGCATGGGCCGATCTCGTACCAGGCCTCTATTGCTCATCTTGCTCAGTGGCAGTCCAATGGCCGAGGCGGATTGGACCGGATCGGATTCAATTGTTATTCGCGCACCCCCGCCGGGGCTGCATTCCAGGCCGCTCTAATACTCGCCGCATTCCCGGGCAGTGGGTATGTGGCTGAGTGGGGGACGGGAAACGGGCGCTCAGACTTTTCGCAGGAATCGCTATGGACCGATACTATTTATGGCCAGCACAAGGCCTGGCAGGCAAGTGGTCTGCCAGAAGCCTACTATTTTGCTTACCGTGATGGCAGCTTCGGTCTTCCCGCAGACGCATGGGCAGTAAAGATGACGAATGGGAGCTTTCGGTCGGTTGCACCCTGGTTGCTTGGACTGCGACCTTGGTTCCTGGGTGTCCCAAATACGCCATTGGTCCGCACGGCGAATGTGGCCCGTGCTGGGCAGTCTGTGCGTGCAGCTAGCGGGCAAAGGCTAATTTTTTAATATTTTTTACTAAACTTCAATCTTGTCAGAAGCATGTCTTACGCCTATAGTACGTATATGGAGCTAGATGAAAGGCTGCGGCAGAAAGTTGCCGCTTATAAACCGACCCCAGACGCCTTAAAGCCTATTCGTCGCGCACCACTCCTTTTACTCGTTGGAATCACAGGCGCGGGCAAAGATGCCATCTTGCAACAGCTTCTTGCCACCTATCCTAATGACTACCGCTATATCTTGTCGCATATCACCAGACCCCCGCGCGAAAACAATGGGGTGCCCGAGCGCGAGGGGGTGGAGTATCACTTTATTGATTTTGCGGAATCGAGCCGTATGATTGATGCCGGAGAATACATTGAGGCAAATATTGTCCACCATGAGCATATTTACGGTACGAGCATCAAAGAAGTAAAAAGTATTTATGACGACGGCAAGATTGCGCTCACCGATGTAACCAGCGATGGTGCCGACGATTATGTCCGACTTGGCCTGAGCGCCAAGCCGGTTTTTTTATTACCACCAAGCTATGATGTCTGGCAGCAGCGTCTGTTGCAGCGCGAGGGCCAAATGGACCCCGTTTACTACAAGCACCGCCTGCAGAGTGCCCTGCGGGAAATTACCCACGCGCTTAAGGCGCCTTATTTTTACATTGTCATCAATGACCACTTGAGTACGACTGCCGAGCTGGTAAACAGTATTGGCCATGGCGAACCAGTTGAGCCGCACTACCACAAGGCAATGGACATTGCCCGGCATATGTTAGAGCAAATTCAACAAGAACTTAGCACTCTTGACGCTTGAGTGCCAGTGCTACTATAGTAATAAGTAGTATGACAGAGCGCCAACAGCATATCCTGGCTGCCATTATTGAGCAGTACGCAGAGGTGGCCGCCCCGGTGGGCTCGGTCACTCTTGCCAAGCTTTTTGGTGTCAGTTCGGCAACCGTCCGTGCCGAGATGAGCCGTCTGGAAGAAATGGGCTACATTGCACAGCCGCATACCAGCGCTGGCCGCATCCCTACTGACAAAGGCTACCGTTTTTACGTCAATCTGCTGCATGGCGACACTATGCTGCCATTGACTGACCGCCCAAATAAGGCGATCAGCTCGCGCGTAGCCCAGGCTGACCGCGCCGATGTTGCAATCCGCTCTGTGGTAGACACGCTTGTTGAGCTCACTAACAATGTCGGCTTGGCGACCATCGGCGACCAATTGTATTTAAGCGGGTTCGGGCGTTTGTTCACGCAGCCCGAATTCTTAAACGGTGGCCCGATTCACGAAGTTGCCCGCCTCCTCGATAACCTCGAGCCATGGCTGCGCGAGGCTACTCCCAACGAACCTCTTAACGTGTATATTGGCAGCGAAAACCCCATTGGCAAAAGCAGCGGTTGCAGCCTGATTATCAGCCGGTTCCGCTCACCTTTTTCTGACTTCAGCTATATTGGCGTGCTGGGGCCGACTCGTCAGAGCTACCGCGAAGTCATGGGGCTTGTGGGCCATGCCGGGCGCACGCTCGAGGCGAGCCTGTAGGTCGCACGAGCAACAAACAAGATTGATTAGAATCCAAACAAAGGGAAGAAAAAATGAGCAAGCCAACCAAGAAAGAACAGGAACTACAGGCTGTAAATGAAGAGCTGACCGCTGATTTGCAGCGCCTCCGCGCCGACTTCGAGAACTACCGCAAGCGTATCGACGTCGAAAAAGCCCAAATGAGCGACCTTGCCAAAACGGCTACGGTCATGAAGCTGCTGCCAGTCATCGATACTATAGAGCGGGCAATTGCCCACGCCCCTGCCGACCTAGCCGAAAACACCTGGGTTCAAGGTATCACCAGCTTAGCGAAAAACCTTGAGAAGTCGCTGAGCGAATTGGGCCTTGCCCGTATTGATGCCTCGCCAGGCGCCGTATTTGACCCCAACCTGCACGAAGCCGTCATGATGGACGAGAACGCCGAGGGCGACCAGGAAGTGGTGGCAGAAGAGCTGCGCGCCGGATACAAAATTGGCGACCAGGTCATTCGGCCTAGCATGGTTAAAGTAACAAAGCAGTAGGCCGTGAGTTACCGCACCAAATATATTATTTCGGTCGTGGTTCTGGTGGTAGGGTGTTTGTTTGCTCTTGATGGCTCAAACCAGTTGCGTAGTTCGTTTGGGGCACAGGAAGCTATAACGCAGGGGTTGTGGAAGCTTGGTGTGGGCGTTGTTTTGGTCGCCTTTGGCGCACCGCTCTTCCATTATTACCGCGAGCGCAAAAGGCAACAGGTCAGGCCAGAGGACGCCGAAGTAATAATGCTTGCGAAACTTGGCGAACAGCGCCTAAAGGCCCAGGAAAAAGACGAACGTGAGCGCAAATAACCCCGGCACATTGAGTGAAGGCATGCGGCCGTGTTTTGGTTGCGTGCTGTATGAAGCCGGCGGCCAACCTTTCGATGCTGACACTGCTGCGGCAGTTAACGCTGAAGTAACACGCCAGATAAGCGGCGATTCGCTACGCGACCAAGATGACCCGACGCCAGAAAAAATCATTCGATGTGCCGCATTTGTAGCGATTCAAATGTGCGGCAACTTTCCACAATCCAGCAATTATACTCCGCTCGTACGCACCGGGCGCAGGCTCGACAGATTGGACCCTCAAGAAGTTGCCAGATATTTGTGATTAGCACTCTTGACTGACGAGTGCTAATTTTTTATGCTGTAAGTACAGTTAGCACCCACTGCGAGGGACTGCTAAAATAGATACAAGAATACACCTTATTGTTAAAAAGGAGAGGAAACCATTATGGGTAAAATCATTGGAATCGACCTTGGTACAACCAACAGCGCTGTAGCGTATATGATTGCTGGCAAACCAGAGGTTATTGCAAATGCAGAAGGTAACCGCACAACACCGAGTGTGGTTGCGATTAACAAAGGCGGCGAGCGTCTGGTAGGGCAAGTTGCCCAGCGCCAGCGCGTTACAAACGCTAAAAACACCATTTATGGCGTAAAGCGTCTGATTGGCCGCAAGTTTACTGACGACGAAGTCCAAAAAGACCTCGACCTTATGCCGTACCAGATTGTTAAGAGCGGCGACGGCGTAAAAGTAAAAATGGGCGACAAAGAATACAGCTCAGAAGAAGTCTCGGCAATGATCCTGAGCAAGCTTAAGGCCGACGCCGAAGCCTTCCTGGGCGAGCCCGTGACTGAAGCTGTTATTACCGTGCCTGCCTACTTTGACGACAGCCAGCGCCAGGCCACTAAAGACGCGGGCAAGATCGCTGGCCTCGAAGTGAAGCGCATTATCAACGAGCCAACTGCTGCCGCGCTTGCCTATGGCCTCGAAAAGAAAAAAGAAGAGAAGATTGCTGTATTCGACCTTGGTGGTGGTACGTTTGACGTCTCTATCCTTGAACTAGGCGACGGCGTGTTTGAAGTAAAAAGCACCAACGGCGACACTCACCTTGGTGGCGAAGACTTCGACAACCGCATCATGAACTACTTCATGGAAGAGTTTAAAAAAGAGCACGGCGTTGACCTTAAGGGCGACAATGCAGCCATGCAGCGCCTAAAAGACGAAGCCGAAAAAGCCAAGAAGGAGCTTTCGAGCACTACCGAGACCGAAATTAACTTGCCTTTCTTAACGGCCGATGCTGATGGGCCAAAGCACTTCGAGACCAAGCTGACACGCGCCAAGCTCGAAGAATTAGTTGGTGATTTGATTGAGAAAACCGCTGATCCTTGCGAAAAAGCCTTGAAAGACGCTGGTCTGAGCGCCAGCGACATCGACGAAATTGTTTTGGTGGGTGGTATGACCCGCATGCCAGCCGTTGTGGAAAAAGTGAAGAAAATCTTCGGCAAAGAACCGCTGAAGGGCGTGAACCCGGATGAAGTTGTAGCCGTGGGCGCTGCTATTCAAGGTGGCGTGCTGGCTGGCGACGTAAAGGACGTACTTCTGCTAGATGTGACTCCGTTGAGTCTTGGCATCGAAACCATGGGTGGTGTTATGACTCCGCTTATCGAGCGCAACACAACTATTCCTACCAGCAAATCAGAGACGTTCAGCACTGCCGCCGACAACCAGCCGCAGGTAGAGATCCGCGTGTTGCAGGGCGAGCGCCAAATGGCCAACGATAACAAAGAACTTGGTATTTTCCAGCTGACTGGCATTGCGCCAGCTCCTCGCGGCGTGCCACAAGTCGAAGTTACCTTTAACCTGGATGCAAACGGCATTCTGCACGTGAACGCCAAAGACAAAGGCACTGGCAAAGAACAAAGCATCACCATTAGTAACAGCGGTAACCTGAGCAAAGACGACATCGAAAAAGCTCAAAAAGAAGCCGAACTACATGCCGACGAAGACAAGAAAAAGCGCGAGCTGATTGACGCTAAAAACGCTTTCTCGCAGGCAATTTACACCGGCGAAAAAATGATCCGCGACAACAAAGACAAGATTTCTGACGAAGACAAGAAAGTTGTCGAAGATGCAATCGAAGAGGCCAAAAAGCACGAAAAGTCAGACGACAAAGACGAGATCGAAAAAGCTGGCAACGAGCTAATGGAGAAACTGCAAGCCGTGGGTAGCAAGCTATACCAGGCAGGCGATGAAGCCAAGGGCGACGACAAAAAAGCCGACGAGCCAATTGAGGGCGAAGTAGTAGACGAAAAGAAAGAAAAATAATGGGTCTGCTTGATGACTTGCTGGGACCAATCCGCGACCTCGCAAGTGTGAAAGACGATGTCATGAACGAAGTAGGCCAGCTTGGCGATGTTGTGCAAGAGGTCAAAAGTCCCGTCGACGAACAATCTGGTGAAGATACGCTAAAATAAGAACCTATGGCAAAACGCGATTATTACGAAATATTGGGAATCTCTAAATCCGCAAGCGCGGACGAGATTAAAAAAGCTTTTCGTAAGCTTGCCGTAAAGCACCACCCCGACAAAGAGGGCGGTGACGAGACCAAGTTTAAAGAGGCGAACGAGGCCTACGAAGTCTTAAAAGATCAGCAAAAGCGCCAACGCTACGACCAGTTTGGTCATGCCGGCGTGGGCGGCGCGGCTGGTGGTGCTGGCGGTAGTCCGTTTGAAGGATTCCAGGGATTCGGTGGCCAAGGCCAGAACGTTAATTTTGACCTCGGTGATATTTTTGGCAGCTTTTTCGGTGGGAACGGCGGCCAACAGCAATCGCGCCGTGGCCAAGACATTGCCGTAGAAGTCGCGCTTGATTTTGATGAAGCCGTTTTTGGTATTGAAAAAGAAATCGCGCTCAACCTGGAAGACTCCTGCAAACACTGTAAAGGTGATGGCGCCGAGCCTGGCCACAGCCTAAAGACCTGCCCAACCTGCAAAGGCAGCGGCCAGGTGAACCGTGGCATCAATACGATCTTCGGGCAGATCAACCAGGCTATGACCTGCGAGGCCTGTCACGGCCGTGGCAAAGTGCCCGAGAAGCCATGTAGCGTCTGCCATGGCCGCGGTGTAGAGCGTCAGCGCCAAACCATGAAGCTTAAGATTCCAGCCGGCATAGATGACGGTGCGACGCTGCGTGTTGCTGGTCGCGGTGAAGCCGTGCAGGGTGGCAGCAAGGGCGACCTATATGTGAACATTCGCGTAAAACCACACAAAAAGTTCACCCGCGAAGGCACGCTCATCCTTTCTACCGAGGATGTAGATATGGTAACGGCTGCGCTTGGCGGCGAGATTGAAGTCGATACCGTCGATGGTACGCTCACTATGAAGGTCCCAGCCGGTACTCAGAGTGGCACTGACTTTAAGCTGGGTGCACATGGTGTGCCAAACCTTCGCACAGGCAGCCGCGGCGCTCATATTGTAACCATTCATGTGGCTACGCCTACAAAACTCACAAAGAAACAAAAGGAACTGCTCGAGCAGTTCCGTAGCGGTAGCAAAAAAGGCCTATTCGGCCTGTAATTAGGCGGCGCTTGGCACGGCAAACCTGCCGGCAATCTTGGTCTCGTACAGTCGGCGGCCATATGTGGTTTGCTGGGCGTCGCTGTAAGCGAACTTACCACTCATCACAAAGTCGAGTGCTTCTGGGTTATGCCGGTTGGCCTCCAGCCAGGCAACAGCGTGCTTTTGTCCGTGGGCGTATTTTAGACCATCTGTGTTAATTGCCTGGTGTAACGTGCCGTCAATAACGACCGAAGGCATGCCCCGCACCAAGCGGCTTGTGTTGGAGAGTCCAATCTGTTTTCCTCGCACCTCGGTGTTATTGGGGTTCATAAGTGCCAAATCGGTAATGACGTCCTGTAGCTTATCTGGAGGCATTTTTTGCCCGGTCTTAAGCGAGTCCAACCCCAGGCCTACACCCATGTAGTACGCAATCCCGGTATCGTAAAACTTCTGGCTAACGCTCAGCGTCGATTCCAGGGCGGTTAGCAGGGATTCTTCATCGGCACTCCGCCCTGGGAGCGATGTGGCATAGAAGACGTCGCCCGTTTTATCGCCAAGCAGGTTACGGAGTAAGTGGCCGCCAAGCTCATGCACAAGCAGTTGTTCGGCTTTTAGACGCGGGATGTCGGCATATGCTTCCGGGATCCAGATGACTTTTGCTTCCATATCAACGTTTACGTTCGTCCGGCCAAACTGTACTGTCCATTCGTTGGCATTATCGAGCCCCCACTTGTCGGCCATTATGCCCTTCGCCGACTCGAACAGATCTTTTAATTCGGAGCGGTTGTAGGTTAGCTTGTCTTCTGGTACAAGCGCCAGGAAGTCGGCGTATTTTTTGCGGACGTAGGGCGCGTAGGCCTCGAGTAGTTCGGCTGATGGGTCGTAGATGTGTTCGCCCGCCCATGTGTCGTCAACATCTGGTAGGCTTTCAAGCAAACGAGTGGCGGCATCTTTGCGGAAGTCTGGAGTGCCATCCTCGGCAAGGGTGGCGTGTGCTTTACGGCGCACGCGGGCGATCATGGCACGCAGATGGTCAGGGTCTATCTTGCCATCGAACCGTTCGTGCAGGGCGTTCAGCTGGTCAATATCTTCGATTATCGCCCCTTTTAGTTCTGGGGATTGCTCGTTTATATCGATATCCAATGATTCCATTTTGGCCATAAGTCCCGATAGTTCGTGCGCGCGGTGCAGGCTGTCTACGGTTGCAAAACGCGCGCCCATTGCGCCAATATACACAAGGCGCTGGAGGTTGTCGCGGCCCATTTCTTGGCCCGAAAGCTGCACGGTATCAATGATGCTCTCGAACCGCTCCTTGGCAGCCGCATCATCAAGATGAGGTGGTACATTATGCGATGCTATGCGCGGCTCGTTATTCGGCCCCGGTGTTGTTAGGACGCCGGGTAAATATTTAGAAGCAGTCAGTCGGCTTGCCGGCGATGCGTCCCATTGTGCGAGAGTTTCTTTCATGAGTGACTTTATTCTACTATAGTATCTCTTATGAGATATATAGGCAGCACCACCCGTTCGATGCCGGCTGAGGTTGATTTGGCAACACTTTCTGCCGACGAGGTGCAATTCCGCACCGCCCGTTTTGAGCTAATGGCCAGAATAAACGACATGGGCCACTATGGCTGCATTGTATTTGCCGATTCGTACAAAGGTGGCGGCGTGTTTGCTGAGCACTTGTATCCCGCAGATGCCAAAACCCTGCGCCTGGAGCAGCGTGGCGAAATAACCCTGGATGCGCTATACGATAAGACAAAACTGTACCCAGCCGACCTGCCGCACATTACCGACAAAGATGTTGGCGCTATTTGTAATGATAAGGCCCGTACTCACGAGGTCGCTGGCGATTTGCAGCCGCAGACTCGCATTATTGCTTCGCGCGATGAACTTGCCACGCTGCATGAGCTGGACAATGGCTCAGGCATGGTCGCCCTAAAATCATTCAGCGGTTTTGGGGGTGAAGAGGTGTGGATTGGCAAGATCTCTGAGCTGGGCCAACACGTCACCCTGCCGGAGTTTCCGTTACTTGCGCAAGAATTCATTGAATCCGACAAGGGTGTGCCAGGCCTAACCGATGGCCGGCACGATGTACGGATCTTAATGCTTAACGGCACCGCGCTCGGCGGTTCTATTCGTACACCCCAGCCTGGCGGTTTGCTTAGCAATACGCACCAGGGTGGCACTATGCGGATGCTGGCGCTGGCTGAGCTGCCAAAAGAGCTATTGGTGTTCGCGGCCCAAGTCGACAGCCGCCTGCCACAGAAGCCCCGGCTCTACGCTGCCGATTTTATGTACTCCGCGCCACTTGGAAGGTGGTTTCTAATTGAGCTGAACGGAAGCCCGGGTGCGCTCCCCAGTACGTTTACACCGGTTGGCCCAGTCTTCCAGCAGGAACTTGCCAAGAGCCTGCTTACGCTTGCGGGCGAGTAATAACTTTTACTGTAGATTCAATTGTCGCGACTGTTTCATCGAAGTTTTTTTGGTCGTCGGCTACCACATAAAATTCAACGATAAGCTTGCCGCCATGCTTTGCATGCAATGCAATATCGCCCGGCTTAGCGCGAAAATGCAGGTGCTTTATATACGGGCTTTGCTGTAGGAATTCCAGCCCGGCCAGTTCTACAAATTCGCCCTCTGATTCCGGATACAAACTGTATGCTGCGCAGTATTTTTGGAGCACAGCAGGTATTGTGGGTGCTAGGCCAAAGTGAATCAACAGGTCGTTTGCGTAGTGGTGAATACCGTATGCCATCTGGTACATGCGGTGTCGGTAGCGACCAATTCGCGGCCCGAGCTCTATGACCTTCCAGCCCTGTGTAGTAAGCACTAGTTCAATATGGGCCGAAGAATGGGTGAGTCCCACGGCATCCACGGCTTTGGTGGCCGCCGACTGCATAGCGTCGTGTTGCGCGGCGGTAAGGCTGGTCGGAACAAAGCGTTTGTACAACGAGAAGTCATCGACGCCACGTTGTTTTACAGGTATGTACCCCACGGGCGGGCATAAAAAGACCTGGCCGCGCTCCATCACATAAGCATCGGTCGAGTAGAAGTCGCCCTCTAAATATTCTTCTACAAGCACCCGTGGAGAAATTGCCCGCTTTTGGTCACGGTAAACATCGTGAATATGCGCGAAGATTTTTGTGAGCGCTGCGGCAAGTTCGGCGCGCGAGGTGCATGACTGGATCAGCAGGCTCGAGGCCAGTCCGGCCGGTTTAATAATGACGGGGTAGGGTATGGTTTGCTCGATGTGTAGCTGCGTTGCCTCTGACGCGTTGGTGACCTCCAGGAAAGCCGGGGTTATTTCGGGCCATACGGCACGGAAGGCTTCACGCATGGCCTGCTTGTCTGTGCTTGTGGCTAAAGCCTCAGGGGTGGCTGTGCGAATGTGCGGCGGTAAAAAGGGGATGATCCGACGCAGGTATTGTACGTTTGTTTCGCCGGTAGAGAAGACGGCGACAATATTCTGAGTGTATGGCGCCAGGGTTTGCTGAATCTCGGCGTCAGAGCCAAAGGTGCAAGGCAGGATGGTGATAGGTCGCCCAAGCGCGCGTACGGCAGTGGGGTTAGACGTTATGATGAGCGGTTCGGCATGCTCGTACCCAG
This sequence comes from Saccharimonadales bacterium (SeqCode), assembly GCA_035280845.1. Taxonomy (GTDB): domain Bacteria; phylum Patescibacteriota; class Saccharimonadia; order Saccharimonadales; family EFPC-124; genus DASTDY01. The sequence goes on from DATEFB010000002.1 coordinate 183,173, forward strand.
GGACGCGCTGGAAGGTTTCCCAAGTATTTAATAGTGCAAGGAGTGCACGCTCAATAAACAGGACATATTTTTTTGGTTGTGACACGGGGTAATGGTAGCAGAGCGGATGTTAGTCGGCAACAGTAGCCGCGTAGACGTTGTCGTTCACCCATTGCAGGTCGCGGTCGAACTGCGCTTTGTCGGCGTTATGGAGAATGATAATCGCACACATTTTGTAGCCGTCTGCTGCTTTGCCGACATACTGGCCGGGCATCGCTTTGACGCTGTAATAGTTAAGCGACGGCAGGTCTTTTAGTGCGTCCTCGTTAGTGATCCCTGTAAATGTGCCGGGTGTTTTGGGCAGCAACTCAAGCGTGGCGCACGAGTCGTTCCGGGTAGCACGAAGCTCTACAGGTTTGCCTAGGGTGAGGTTGAGAGCGTTGCCAGTGATATCGATGCCGTTTGCGATGCCGTGCATACGTTCGCGGTAACCGCCATTCCGTGCGCCAATTTCGATGATTCGGGGCCCTTTTTTGGTCATGATAATTTCAACATGAGATGGTGCACTTGTGATACCGAGCGCTTTAATGCCCACGGCTGCCACATGGCGCAGTGCAGCTTGATCATCCTTGCTAAGCTTGCTTGGCAGCAGGCGGCTATAGGTAAAGTTATCATCAAACCCAATGTCAAACCCGGTTTCGTAGTCAATTACCTGTTTGAGCACATGTGGCTCGCCGTCTTGTCCCGTAAAAGCGTCAACTGAATGAGTGCTGCCATCTAAGAATTCTTCTACGAGCAGGCTTGGGCTGCGCGATGGTGAGTATTTTTGGTATACGCTTACAATCTGATCCATTGTACGGCGGTAGTTGGCTAGTAATTCATCAAGATTGTGGTTCTTGGTTACAAGCAAGCTTTTTGCCAGGTTGGCTGGTTTGAGCATAAGGGGGAACTCGTGGGACGCGGCAAACGTGCGCAGCGTCTCTTCGTTTTTAACGATGGCGAAATCCGGGCTGACGGGTTCGGGCGCTTCTGCAAATAGGCTGCGCATCAGGAATTTGTCGGTGCAGGCTTCGGCGCTGGCGGGACTTATCCCGGGCAGGCCAAGGTCACTGGCAATCCAGCTGGCTGGCAGGATGTAGTTTTCGTAGGTAGCTATAACAGCGTCAATCGGCTCAGTAATACCGTGCACCACCTTAAGGATTGACTCGCGGCTACTAAAGTCACAGACAACCCGGCGCTTGAGTTTTTTATCTGGGAATTTGGTTCGATTAATATCTTTAAGTACTATATAGTCATAGCCCTTCTCCGATAGGTAATCGGTGAGGGTAGAGAAGTTTTGTCCGACAATAAGAATACGTTTCATTAGTTAACCCTAGATATGCTAGTATAGGTCAGATTATGGCACGAAGAGTAGATTTTCACAAAGTTGTTATTGGCCGCTCAGAGACAGTCACTTTTGTTGACAGCGATATTGCGAATGTCCCAGCCAAAACCGACACTGGGGCGTACCGCTCGGCTATTCATGCGTCGAACATCGAAATAAAAGACGGTGTGCTTCATTTTGAGCTGCTTGGCGGCCATCCCGTATGTGGCGCCATGAGCAAACACATGCAGGTGAGTGATTTTTCTGAAGCCTGGGTGGCCAACTCTTTTGGTCACCGTGAACAGCGCTACGAAGTGAAGCTTAAGGTAAAGCTCGGGCCAAAGATTTTTATTGCACGATTTACCCTTGCGGACCGATCGAAAAAGATTTACCCTATCCTACTCGGACGCAAGCTACTGAATAACCGTTTTCTGGTAGACAGCGCCGAGACAAGCCTTGACCGTGTCACGCTTAAAAAGCAGTACGGCATAGAATTTCCTAATGACGAAGAGGAGGGGCGTGATGAAAATAGCGATTCTGTCTAAGGGTCCCGGCAACTACACAACCAAGCGTTTGAAAGAAGAAGCCAAAAAACGCGGGCATGATGTCCGCGTTGTTAGCTACACAAAATGTTATGTAACAGTAGAGGCGAGCAGGCCTGTGGTGCGGTACGAGGGTGTTGACCTCGAGTCATTCGATGCGATTATTCCGCGCATTGCACAGTCGTACACCCGGTACGGCTCGGCTATTGTGCGTCAGTTCGAGATGCAGGGCGTCTATACGACTGCCAGTTCGATTGCGATTACACGGTCGCGCGACAAATTGCGCTCATACCAGCTGTTGGCGCGTGCCGGGGTAGGTATTCCAAAGACGCTGTTCGCCATGGAGACCGCCAGTTTCGATGACTTAATCGAGCAGGCTGGTGGCGCACCACTTATTATTAAGGTCGCTCGTGGTACGCATGGCAATGGTGTTGTGCTTGCCGAAACAGGCAAAGCCGCCAAAGCGGTAATGCAGGCCTTTTATGTAGAGAACGTGAGCTTTTTGGTACAGGAATTCGTAAAAGAATCGGCGGGCACCGATATTCGTGCACTCGTTGTAGGCAGTAAAGTTGTTGCCAGCATTCAGCGCCAAAGCCTCGATGAAGACTTTCGCTCCAATACCCACCAAGGTGGCGTTGGCAAGGCGGTTAAGCTAACTGATGAAGAGCGCCACACCGCAATTAAAGCGGCCAAAGCTATGGGCCTGCCCGTGTGCGCCGTAGACATGATGCGTTCGGACAAGGGGCCTTTGGTGCTCGAGGTAAACTCATCTGGCAGCATTAAGACGCCAGAAATGGTTACGGGCCGCAATGTTGCCGAAAAGATTATCGAATACATTGAGCTCAACGCCAAACGGACGCCAAAAAAAGACCGCGTCGGCGCTTAGTGCTAGAATAAAAGCATGGGCTCTTTCATTGCGACGGTTATACTGTTTGCGGCATTATTTTTTGTCAGTTTCATAACCAAACGCCGCTTTGGAATGCTTGGGCTTGCGCTCTCTGCAGGTGCCTTGCTGAGCATTCACTGGGCGGGTACGCTGACGCCGTGGCTTGAGGGCCAGGGGATACGCTTGGTTACGCCACCACTGTCGGCGATGGTCCAGATTATTTTAGTGCTAACGCCCGCCACGCTTTTGCTTTTTAACGGTCCAACGCATAATAAAATGATTCCTCGCGTTGCCGGGTCGCTTGCCTTCGCTGTGCTTGCCATGGTGTACATGACCGACATTCTGGCGAATATTCTGGTGCTCAATGGGCCCAGCGCCTCTCTATTTCAGTTTTTGCACGACAATAAGAGCCTGTTTGTAGTCGGTGGAATTGTTGCATCAGTGACCGATATTCTTATGACGCGCAAGCCCAAACCCTCGAAAGAGGGCAAAAAAGGCTCGCATTGACAATAACAGATTAAATCGCTACTATATTGTTGCCGCTGGTGCATTTTTTGTTTACAAAAGTGCCCCAGGTTATGGGCCCATAGCTCAGCCGGTTAGAGCACCTGCCTTTTAAGCAGGGTGTCCTGGGTTCGAGTCCCAGTGGGCCCTCCAAGATTATTCTCCAGAAAGCACCTTCGGGTGCTTTTTTGGTGGTGGCATATGGGTCGGCCTGGGATCTAACGGACCGTGGCTTCCTGTATATCCCAGCCGCCAAAGATGCGAGGGCGAAGCAGGACCAGGCGGGCAAAGACGGTATGGGTGTGCAGGGCAACCCCTTGAAATGCCAGTGCACACAAAAGAAGGAGCGCGGTGGCGGGCCAGTCCCGGGGTATGTTTTCCAGAGCCAGGCGGACCAGGAGGGTCGTAAATGGTACCAGCAAACTCACAAAGAACGTGATATATATGCCCCACCCCGCAAGGGCAAGGAGGCGCACCAACAGCTTGGCGAGCGTTTCCCGCAGGGAGGGCGCGTCTAGGTGGTGCGGCCGGCTGAACCATTGCAACAGCTCAAATATAATGAACCCGATACCAGCGCCTGTGGTTAATAGCATCAGGTAATACATGACAGGGCTTGACGAGATTGAGCGCAGTAGTATAAATGCGTCCGGCGCCGAAACGAGCGCCGTCGCTATGCCACGGTGGCCAAAAAGCACATCGTAAAAGAGTTGTGCGTTTGTTATATATGACCACGCGGCGCCGCCAACCATCACCGTTGCTACGGCAATAACCAGCGCTCCACTGAGACTGGACGGCATTAATAGCAGGCGCATTACAGAGGACCGCGACATCGTTTATTTCATAGTAGATTACACAGCAAATATAGTCTATAGTTCAATTTGAAGCATAAACAATTTTAAAAGGCTATGAATAAACACACATTTATGAAGAAAAAAGTACTGCGCTCGTTGGGACTTGTGGTGGCGGCTGTCGCAACTACACTTGCCCTGGTTCCCCAGGCTGCCTTCGCTGCCAGCTGCCCAGCACCGGCTGCAGATTATGGCAGCCTAACGACCAACCTTAGTATTCCGGCAAATGGGACGTACCGTTTGTGGAGCCGAATTAAGGTGCCCGATACTACTAACACGACATACCAGCTCGAGGTAGACGGCCAGAACTGCTACACCGTGGGCGGCGGCGGTGTCGCTGCCAACGCATGGGTCTGGGTAGACTACCAAAGCGGCACAGCCAGTAACAAAGTGCAGCTTGCCCTAAACCAGGGTAACCACACGCTTAAAATGACCGGCCTGCAACCAGGTGTGCGGCTGGACACTATTATTGCGGTTACTGATCTGAACTGTATTCCCACCGACGCAGGCAATAACTGCAACACGCCAAGCGATACGACTCCGCCCAGTGTTATTGTGACTGCACCGACAGACGGCAGTACTGTGACGGGCACTGTCAAAATTGCCGCCAACGCCACAGATGGCACGGGTATCCAGAAGGTAGAATTTTACGCCAATGGCTCATTGGTAGCCACTGATACGTCCGCGCCATACGAGGCCAACTGGGACACGGCGCTGACGCCAAACAACCTCTATACTCTCACTGCCAAGGCGTTTGACACTGCCGGTAACTTTGCCACTGATACATCGGGCGCGACGGTCAGAAACGGCGACACCCAGCCGCCAACTGCCCCGGGTAGCCTGAGGGCCACAGCACCCGCCCACAACAAAGTCGCACTTACCTGGACCGCCAGTACCGACAACGTTGGTACTACAAGCTACTTTGTAAGCCGTAATAACGTGCCTCTGGCACAAGTTACGGGCACAACGTACACCGACGGCACGGTAACGGCCAACACCGCCTACGCATATCAGGTGGTTGCGGCAGACGCCGCAGGCAACAAGTCGGCGGCATCGAACGCCAGCATAACGACGCCTGGCATTGCCGACACTCAGGCACCTACCAGGCCAACGAACCTTGCTGCCCAGACCGTCAGTTCAAGTCAGATCAACCTTACCTGGCTCGCCAGCACCGACAATGCCGGTGTTACTGGTTACGAAGTCTTCCGTGCCCAGCAGGACGGCCAGTATGCCAAGGTGGCCACTGTTTCTGGTACTACCTTTGGTGATGCCGGCCTGAGGCCCTTGACCAAATATACCTACTACGTTCGTGCCAAAGACGCAGCGGGCAATACCAGCCAGAATTCCAACACCACACCTGCTACCCAGACCCACGGCAAGAACAAGCGAAGCGAACTCCTAGGCACGGTACGCAACAGCGACGGTACCGGAATCAAGGGCGCCCGCATTATATTCACCGCCGACAACAAGAGGCACATCTATGTAACTGACGCTGCCGGAAAATATGATATCAATGGACTCGCCGGCGGGACTTACCTGGTGACTTACGAGGCAACAGGCTATAACTCGGCAACTATAATCCGCCCCATCACCGACAACGCCCGGGTTGCCCAAAACGTAACACTCACTAAAAAGTAGGAGCTACTATGCAGCCATCTACGCCCATACAACCAGCACCAGTGCTGCCGCCCTCAGGCCCTGTTGCAGCACCAAAAAAGAACCCAGCCATAATTGTAACCGTCATTCTTGTGGCACTGCTTGCCATAGGCGCCGGCGCATACCTGGTATGGAACACGATCCAGAATAATATCCCTGTGTCCGACGCACCAGACCCTGCCATCGTGACTATTACTGCCGATGGGTTTACGCCCGAAACGGTCAAAGTAAGCAAGGGCCAGGCTGTTACCTGGACCAACACCGGTGCTGCGCCCCGCCGCATCGCTGCCGACGACGCCTCGCTGACATTGAATTCCGGCGATGACTTGCAACAGGGGGAGAGTTTCACGTTTACGTTCGACCAGACCGGTACGTTCCCATACCACGACGCTGCAACCAGCACTAGCAGCTCTAAAGGCACTGTAATTGTAGAATAGGTAAAAAAAGCTATGCAAACCAGTACCCCATCAGTCAAACAAGCCAAGCTATCACGGAGGAACCTTATTATCGCGCTCGTGATAGGCGCGGCGATCATAGTAAGCGGCTACGCAATATATGCCACACGGGCTGCCGGTTTTTTTGCGGCAGTAGAGGCTGATACCGCAACTGCCAGCGGCAAGGTTACTACAGTCGCAGACACCGGCGCATCCAGTGGTAAGGCGGTTGAGTTTGGCCTTACTACAACAACGACTCCGCCCCCAACAACGCCGCCGCCAGCAACTGGTGGCTATCCAGGAGCCCATAATACCGGTGTACCTCGGGGTCTGCCGGGTGACACCC
>DATEFB010000003.1:0-7594 GCA_035280845.1 Saccharimonadales bacterium (SeqCode)
CTGGAGTGCCCCTGTCAAACATGCTCACGGTTGCACGGGCTTGCGCAACTGGGCCCAATAAGATAGGATACCCCCGCACCCGTACATCCGGACCAGACGAAATAGGGAGGGCTATGCGCCCACACATCCAAAAGGCGCTCAGAGCGGCGGCAACGCCGTTCTTCAAGGCTGTCGATGCTGTGCACAACTCCATGCCGCCGGCGGATCACATCGATGATCCAATCCCGACGGTCAAAGAGTCGGCCACACGACGCCACTGGGTCGTCGCGATTGCAACAAGCGCGGCCCTCTACATCAGCCTGCTCACCATGTCCATCATGGGCAAGGGCTCGTGGATACTCCAGAACCCCATCACTTCGGTGGGCAAAGGGTTATCCGCGCTGACCGGGAGTAAATGGCCAGCCACCATAGCGAGCATGCTCGTGATGGTGCTGGTCATGCTATTCCTGTTCTACCTGTTCGCCCAAAAACCCAAGGGCCAGGAGGCTGAGGAGATCAAGGCCAGAGGACACGTCGACCGCATGGAGGCGTTCGTACTCCATGAAGAACGTACCTACCGCGAAGGTGCCGAGAACTGGCGGTGGCACCAGCGTATCTGGGCCTGCTTCCTGTTCGGGTTGGTCCACGTGCTCAACCTGATCGTGCCCTACGCGGTGGTGCTCATGCTGGCGGTCGGCGGCGGCGTCTTCATGCACGAGTACCTGCGGGTCATGAAACAAACCGGGTCACGGCAGAAAGCATTGGGCGCAAGCACGGCCCTGCACTACTGCTACAACACGGCGAGTTTCTTCGGCCTGCCCGTGTACATACTGGCCCACATCGCCGCAGTTCTGATCCAGGAGTTCTGACGGGCACCCATGCCACCGACAGTGTTGTTGGTGGCATGGGGCTTGCATTCCTACCCAATAGTCAGGTAGCATAAGCCACTGAAACCCATTAGCCCGAGAAAGCATGAGCAAGAACCTAGTAATCGTTGAGTCACCAGCAAAAGCAAAAACAATCGCCAAATACTTGGGGAAAGATTTTACTGTTAAAAGCAGTTTCGGCCATGTCCGGGACCTCCCCAAAAAGGGGATGAGTGTTGATATTGAGAACAATTTTACCCCTCAATACGAAGTCAGCCCCGACAAAAAGAAGACTGTCGCCGAACTCCGTGCCGCACTAAAAACCGCAGAGACCGTCTGGCTCGCATCCGATGAAGACCGCGAAGGAGAGGCGATTGCCTGGCATTTAAGCGAGGTGCTCAAGCTCAAACCCGAGAACACTAAGCGCATTGTTTTCCATGAAATTACCAAACCGGCGATTGAAGCCGCCGTTAAAAACCCGCGGGCCCTCGACGTAAAGCTGGTAGACGCCCAGCAGGCACGCCGCATTTTAGACCGCATCGTAGGCTACGAACTCAGCCCCGTGCTTTGGAAAAAAGTCCGCACCGGCCTAAGCGCCGGCCGCGTGCAATCTGTTGCCGTGCGCCTTATTGTAGAGCGCGAACGCGACATTGAAGGCTTTGAAGCTGTCGCAACATTTAAGGTCGCAGCGCTATTCACCCTAAAGGACGGCACCGAACTTAAGGCGGATGCGGCCGTTAAATACGAAAGTGAACAAAAAGCCCAGGCCTTCCTTGAAGCGCTTTCAAAAAGCAACTGCACCATTGCAGACGTTGCCAAGACCCCTGGCACCCGCAGCCCAAGCGCGCCGTTCACCACCAGCACTCTCCAGCAGGAAGCATCCCGCCGCCTTGGGTTTAGCCCAAAGCAAACCATGATGCTGGCCCAGCGCCTGTACGAAGAAGGTAACATCACCTACATGCGTACTGACTCGTTCAACTTGAGCGCAATCGCTGTTGCTGCCATGGCTGACCTTATCAAGAAAGACTTCGGCGCCGAGTACCACCAGGCGCGCAAATACACCACAAAGAGTGCTGGTGCACAGGAGGCTCACGAAGCTATCCGCCCAACAGATGTCACCAAGCGAACTGCGGGTGCCGACGCCCAACAGCAAAAACTGTACAACCTTATTTGGCAACGTGCCGTGGCAAGCCAAATGGCGCCTGCCAAAATAGAGAAGACAACCATTACGATTGGCCTTTCCGAGAGCAAAGACGTTCTTGAGGCAAAAGGCGAAGTCGTAGAATTCCCCGGCTTCCTAAAAGCCTACGGCGAGAACGCCAACAAAGCCGAAGAGGGCCTTCTGCCAGAAGTAGCCAAGGGCGACCCGCTCACCCTGCAAAGCGCCGAGGCAGAACAAACCTACAGCCGCGCCCCAAGCCGCTATACAGAGGCCAGCCTTGTCCGTAAGCTCGAAGAGCTCGGTATTGGCCGTCCAAGTACCTACGCACCAACCATCAGTACTGTCCAGGACCGCGGCTACGTCGAAAAAGCCGACGTAGTAGGCGGCGAGCGCGAGATCGTGCGCCTGACCCTGCCCAAGCCAGGTGCCCAAGTAGCCCGCGCCCAGGCCGTAGAGCCAATCCCAACCGACAAAGGTAAGTTGGTCCCAACCGACATTGGCAAGGTGGTCACCGACTTCTTGGTGTTACACTTCCCAAACATCATCGATTATGACTTCACGAAAGATGTCGAGCAGGATTTTGACGACATCGCCGAAGGAAAAGTCGCCTGGCAAACCATGCTGGCCAAGTTTTACCATCCGTTCCACAGCATAGTCGAGAAATCGGCAGATATCAGCCGCGCCGAAGCCATGCAGTCGCGCCCCTTAGGCACCGACCCTAAATCCGGCCGCCCAGTCAGCGCACGCTTTGGCCGCTATGGTGCTATGGTGCAAATGGGCGAGGCGGAAGACGAAGAGAAGCCAAAGTTTGCCAGCATCCCCTCCGGCAAGAACCTGGACACCATTACCCTCGAAGAAGCATTGGAATTATTCAAACTTCCGCGCACACTCGGCACCACCACAGAAGGGGAGTCGATCGAGGTGAGCATTGGCCGTTTTGGGCCATACATTAAGGTTGGCAAAAAATACGTCTCGCTTGGCAAAGAAGACCCCTACAGCGTTACCCTCCAGACGGCCGAGGAGCTCTTAAAGGCCGACGCCGAGAAGCGCGCAAAAATGACCATCCACGACTTTACGGAAGAGGGCATTAGGGTTCTGAACGGCCGCTTTGGACCGTACATTACCGACGGCAAGAAAAACGTCAAAATTCCAAAGGGTGATGATCCCGAGAAATTAACCCTCGAACAGTGCAAGGAACTCCTTGCAAAAGCCCCTACACGCGCACCGCGCAAGCGCCGCAGCCGCTAACCAGCTAAAAACTCGCTTGCTTTTTACACAGAATAGGCGTAGAAATTATATCAAGCTTAACCGCTTGTAGTTTTTTGCCAGGCACATCCTGACATGAGCTCGCGGAGCAGTACATTCGAGTTGAAAGTCGTTACATCTCTGGTGGGACGGACGGCCACCCAGTGGCTGGCACTAGAGATGTTTCCCCCTGTCGGCGCGCCCCACTTTGAGGGGATTGGGAGCGTACCGGCAAAACGGCCGGAGGTGGCACAGAGCAACAACCTGTGCCACCTCCGGCCCGAGGCTTATAGGCGTACCAGAGCACGGTGGCGTGCTCTGGTACTTCTACCGCCGAAGGAAGTGCCCTGAGGGCCACCCGAATCCTTCGGCCACAGGGGGAGTGTGGTAGTGTGCTGCGTCCCCCGACCAGCACGCCTTATGACCCACACACCCGGACAGAACGTGGCTCCGCCAGTCACTCTGTCCGCAGGGACGCCGCTATCTGGTCGATCCCGCCGCCCTGCGACCGCGAGGGTCCCGAGCGGCGTCCCTGCCCCGACTTTCACCACCTGTCGCATCCCTTATGCGACTCCCGAGAGGGCCCCCTCCCTTCGTGCACTGCGCTGCCGGGGGGAGGGGTGCCATACTTCTCAAACACCGAGAGCCGAAAGGCTCTCTTTCTCATATATGAGCTCATTCGCACCATTTATCCACAGTTTTAAAAGTCTCACAGCAGAGAATGTCTATACAGCCAAAAAGATGCTATAATAAGTAGTACAATATTGTTTGACACTAATATACATATGTGTTACAGTAACATTAACATTCAATTAAATAATGTATTAGGAAGGCCTATTTGATATGAGCGACATTGCCGAAGCAGCCGTTACCCTCGACCTGCAAACCGCCGTCAAGGACATCTTGGCTACTGTTGAACGTGAGCGGGAACGCGAAATCATTGCCCGCCGCTTTGGTCTGTACGACCGCAAGGAAACCCTGGAGCAGATTGGTGAACTTCTGGGTATTACTCGCGAACGTGTTCGCCAGCTCGAAAAAGCGATCATGATCCGTCTTAAGATCGCCGCTGAAGACAGCCTGCCTCACATTGCTAACATCGAAAAACACTTTATCCGCCACCTGCACGACCTTGGCCGCGTTGCAAAAGTCCACGACCTGACTATTCGTGTCACCACTGACCCGAGCGACCGTAACCGCGCCCATGTTGCGTTCCTGGCCGAAATTGCCCCACGCCTGGCTGTTGTTGACGAAAACGACCACTACCACCACGCCGTTGGCATTAAAGAGCACCACGACGAGTCTCAAATTAAGAAGCACGTCGATACTATTGTTGGCACCATCAAAAAGCAGGGTGAGCCTGTCAGCATCGAAGAGCTGCACGCCAAAGTCGACCACGACCACCCAAGCCACGTCCGTGCACTGGCAAGCGTCAGTAAAGACCTGGCCAACCTGAAAGACCGCTGGGGCCTTACCAAGTGGCCCACCGTTAACCCAAAGAACATCCGCGACAAAATCTACGTGATTCTGCAGGAGAACGGCAAACCAATGCACTTTAGCGAAATCGCCAAAGCCATTAAAGGTTCTGAGTTCCGCCGCAAAGACGTGACTACCCAGGCAATCCACAACGAATTGATCAAAGACGGTCGCTTCGTTCTGATTGGCCGCGGTATCTACGCGCTCAAGGACTGGGGTTACAGCAAGGGCACTGTCGCCGATATCATCACCGACATCCTGAAAAAGGAAGGTGGCCCGCTGCACCGTGACGAAATCGTCAAGCGCGTGCTTAAACACCGCCAGGTAAAAGAAACGACTATCCTTCTGAACCTGCAGGGCAAGCAACACTTCAAGCGCGTCGCCAAAGCCACATACGCTCTGGCTGAAGATTAAGAAATTCGCACAGCAAAAACAACTGCCCCGGCCACGTGGTCCGGGGTGTTTGTTTCACCAAACCAGAGAAATAAAATCTAAACAGCTTACGCTCGTTTGCAACTACGACGTATTTGCGGGACAATAAAGATAAGACAATGGACGTCCTATCATTTTTATTTAGCTTGCTAGGCAAGTGGTACATATGGCTGCCCGTCGCGCTCGTGCTGGGCTACTTGGCTGTGCGCAATAACAAGCGCGCCAAAGTTGTCCGCGACCTCGAGCACGTTCTTCTGATGCTCGAGATTCCTCGCGCCAACGACAAGCAGGAACTCGCCGCCGAACAGATGTTTGCGTCGCTGCACGGTATCCTGCGCAGCAAGCGAGAGCTGGCTACCCAGGGTGGCTTGCAGGAACACATCAGTTTCGAGATCGCCGCCATCGACAAACGCATCCGCTTTTATGTATGGGTGCCAAGCTACCTGCAGAACTTTGTCGAAGGTCAGATCTACGCCCAGTATCCAACCGTCCAGATTTTTAAGGCAGATAGCGATTATGCCTCGCGCGATATCTCGCACGCCATAACGTACACGGCCGAACTTTCGCTGAGCGATAACGAAGTATTACCAATCAAAACGTTCCAAAGCTTCGAGGTTGACCCTCTGGCCGCCATCACCGCCACACTCGCCAAGCTAGAAGAACCGGGCGAAGAGATGTGGATTCAGGTTTTGTGCCGCCCAATCTCCGACGAATGGCACCGCAAATCCAGTAAATACACCAACCGCGTTAAAAGCGGTATGATCAGCTCTCGCGACAACAGCGCCGGCTACTACCTGCTTAAGACCCTCAGCGCCCTTGCTAAACCGCCCGAAGAGTCTGGCAAAGCCCCAGAGGTTAGCGAGCGCGACAAGGGCCGGATCACTGAAGTCGAGAAAAAAAGCATCAAACTTGGCTACCAGGTTAAGATTCGCATGACCTACTTGGGCCACAGCCAGCAAACCGCCAAGCTTCGGATGCAGGGGATTGTGGGTACGTTCAAACAATACAACAGTACTAACCTGAACGGTTTTAGTATTAAAAACGCCAGCTTCTCGCTCGATGGCGTTGCCCAGTACCGCGCCCGGTTCTTTATTGACCGCGGATACATTCTTAATATTGAAGAGCTCGCCTCGGTCTTCCACCTGCCGCACACTAACGTAGAGACGCCAAGCATCGTGTGGGCCAGTAGCAAAACCGCTGAGCCGCCCGCCAAATTGCCTATGATCACCGGCGCCGAGGCTGACAACGAAATCAGCGCCTTTGGCCTGACAAACTTCCGTGGCATTAACCAACAATTTGGCATGTACCGCTCAGACCGAGGCAGGCACGCCTACATCATCGGACAAACCGGTACTGGTAAGTCTGGTTTACTGGAGCTTTTTGCGCTCAGTGACGTCTTCCACCACCAAGGGTACGCCATCATCGACCCACACGGCGACTTCGCAATCAACAACCTCAAATTCGTACCAAGCAGCCGCATTAAAGATGTGGTGTTCTTTAACCCGGCCGACACAACATACCCTGTCGGGTTTAACCCGATGGAGGTCACCGATCCGAACCTAAAGAACAACATCAGCTCCGAAATCATTGGTGTGCTTAAGCGCATGTTCGGCGAGAGCTGGGGCCCGCGCCTGGAATACATTTTGCGATACACGATCTTAGCGCTGCTCGACTACCCGAACACCACCTTGCTGGATATTGCGCCAATGCTAACCGACAAGAAATTCCGCAAAAAAGTCGTCGACAACTGCCAGGACGCTGTGGTCCGCCAGTTCTGGAACGTTGAGTTTGCCAGTTGGACCGAAAAGTTCGCCTCAGAAGCCATTGCCCCGGTGTTAAACAAGGTCGGTGCCTTTACGGCAAACCCAATCATCCGTAACATTATTGGCCAGCCAAAAAGCACATTTAACGTTCGCCAGATCATGGACGACGGAAAAATCCTGGTTGTTAACCTTTCCAAAGGTCTCATCGGCGAGGACAACGCGGCCATCCTGGGATCATTCATCGTCACTAAAATCCAGCTGGCTGCCATGAGCCGCTCTGACATCCCGAACATCGAAGACCGCCGGCCATTCTACCTGTACGTGGACGAGTTCCAGAACTTTGCCACCGACTCGTTTGCGACCATTCTTTCTGAGGCGCGCAAATACGGCCTTAATCTGACCGTCGCCAACCAGTACGTCAGCCAGATGTCCGACACCGTGCGTGCCGCTGTATTTGGTAACGTTGGTACGACAATTTGTTTCCGCATCAGCCCAGAAGACGCACCGACGCTCGCCAAGCAGTTCACACCGCAGTTCACCCCCGAAGACATTATGGAGATGGCAAACCGTCACTTTATTATCAGCATGGTTATTAAGGGCGAGAAAGTCCCGGCTTTCTCGGCGACCACGCTCACACTGCCGCCACCACAGACCGACTTCTCGGCACAAATTGT
>DATEFB010000004.1:0-90890 GCA_035280845.1 Saccharimonadales bacterium (SeqCode)
TAGGGTTTGCAATGCCAAGTTTGTCGGCAATGGCCTCAATTTTCCCATAGATGGTGTACCGAATGTCATTCATTGCCTGCCCGCTAGCAACGGTAAGCGGCGGTGCCGCTGGAATAAAATCAATAAGCTTCAGGGAGTCGAATAAGTCATTGGGGTCAGTGTAGCAGCCTTTTGGAAGATCAGTCTTGAAGTAGTTGACTGCGTTCTTTACGACCTCTTCTCGCATGGTTTTGTATTCAAGCCGCAAAGTATCCGTGTGCATCTTAAATGCTACGAGCGCTCGACCAGTATCGTGACTGACAACCACGTGCGTGGTGTCGCCTTCCGCTATGTCACCACGCTTTCGCCGAGCAATGAACTCGCCAACTACCCCTAGAACTTCTGCTTTGTTCTCCCGGAAGTAGTCACCTGTTTTTATGTCAAAGTACATTGAATATATTATGCCATCTGGTTGACGAAACTGCATAAATACGTCGTCAGATTTATCGTTTGCGGCATCATATCCGAAGTCCACAAAAAAGCTGATAAGTTCCAAGCGATTTTCCTCGTAGGCGGTCAAGAAGCGCAGAACTGCGTATAAATCTTGGTAGTAGAAGCCCTGTCGCGTGCTGGCAATGGTATAGATCGGCATTATTATGCTAATTATACTACTGATTGCCTAGATGAGCATGCGGGCGCGAAAACTGTAATGTGAGTTACCTGTGACTATAATGTGATCCTTAACGGGAATACCGAGTAAGATTCCCGCTGCGACAAGTTGTTGAGTAGCCGTTATGTCGTCAGAGCTAGGCCTTACTTCACCCGAGGGGTGGTTGTGCCCCACTATTATATATGCCGCGCGATCGGTGATGGCTCCCGCAAATAATTCGCGTGGATGCGTCGGCACCATATCAAGCAAGCCGATGCTTATAACGCGTCGCCTAATAACCTGATCTGCCTTGCTCATGGATAGGCAAACAAGATATTCCTGCTTCCTTTGGCGTATAAAAGCTAATTGGGCAAGAATATCCACCGACGTTTTCTGTTGTTGCCGGTCATTCATAGACAATTACTAACCTTCCGGGCGGCGCGTCATTAAGTGCCATCTGTACTGCCTCGACTGGAACATCGCTTGAAACGTAAATTAATTCGTAAATGTAGAGCAATTGGCTTAGTTCGTGCACGGTTGAAAAAGATATATCCGCGTCATGATGACGTGAGAGTAGAGCAAATTGTAGCTTTTCCAAAGTCGCTATTCGTTGGGATAGCTGGTTTGTTTGTAAGCTACCGAGTAACCGAGCGCGTTCGATACGCATTTTACGAAGCTTTTTTAACCACCGCTTACGAACAACCGACAGAAGTATATATGGACGTCTAGTAATAACCGCAGCCCTAATGGGCTCAGGACGACTTATTAAATCCTCAACTATTGCCTCACTTGCCTGCTGGCCATTAAGCTGTAGTTTTACGAACCTAGCGCTATTCATATGCTCCTCATGTCCCGAGAAAAGACACAAAATAAATACAGCCACGACGGCTGCATTTAGTCGCTTAGTTATATTTACTGCTAGATAATTTGTGCAAGTAACACAAAACCCGCCGCCAGCGGGCTTGCGCCCCATGACTCTTTCGAGCCATGACCAAGCTAGGTTGCTGAACGACGGGTTCAGTACCTAGCTTGGCTTTAAAACCATGCCTTTGCAAGCAAAGGTTTAGGTTTACAAATTGTATTTGGTCTTACAAATGTAGGACTTAACAGTAGTCTAACATGTGTATTTTTGTTCTGCAAGGTCGTACATATGTACGTGGACTGTTCAATCTGTAAAAAGTACGCTAAAGAGTAATGGCCAAAAGCATAGATGCAATATACTTAGAAGTCGTCAAGCGCATCATTAAAGAGCGCAAACGCCAAAATGTTACCCAAGAAGAATTGGCTAGGGCAAGTGGCGTCGACCGCACACATATGGGTTCAATCGAACAGGGCCGTCGCAAACCTACTCTGACTACTATTCATAAAATCTCCAAGGCTCTTAAGCTGCCTCTCGAACATCTTTTTAAGGGGATGTAGGTAGCCTTTTAAAGTCAAAGAAGGTTTTCTCCTCTACGTCGAGTGCTTTAGCGATTGCTTCTAGTTTTTGCAAACTTGGAGTCTGTACGCCCCGTTCGATTTTAGCGAGAGTGTTGGTATTTATGCGCGCCCGGCGCGCAACGACTTCTTGTGTGAGGCTTGCCTCTTGACGAATGTGCTGAATGTTCAGTCCTACTTTTTCTTGAATTGGCATTGAGTTTGACATATTTATATTATTGTAGCATTGGTTACTACTTTGGAGGTAGCGTTTAGGAATCTAATCATATCTTGCGACATCGAGTGCGAATCTATGCGTCGCATCATCTCGCAGCTTGTATTGTGAGATAGGATATTTAGACTGCCTTCCCAAAGTACTCTGCGGTCAACTATCGCAATCTTTCTATGCAGACCACCCGTAGCAAGGACTGAAATGCCGATGGATTGCAACAATGCAATAGATTGCTCCGCCTCACTTTTCAGGAAGCCTTCGTGTTCATTTGGGTGGCGCGTATTGACTATGATATTGACACCCCTACTTCTAAGTCCTTGAAGTGTGGGAAGAAAAAAGTTTGTGCGGCGGACGGTTAAGAAGGGGCTTTCTAATAAAAGCTCACGACGACAGTGGGAAACGTCCTTTAGGAATTTCTGGTAGAACGCCTTTTCGTTAAAGAGCTGCGAACTCGCCAAACTGTCTTCTGTGCTTTGATGGATGAAAGGAATTCTCATTACTCTTCCTCCAAGATATCTTTGAGTCGTTCAATGATTGCTTCATTTGGTGTTTTATTATATAGCTCTCGCTCTACGAACCTTATCTCCAGCCATGAATTTATTTACAGATAAGAAAATCGCTCTTGTAGCGATTTTCTTTATTTTACTTTTCCATTACCCCTGTTAATATGTTCCAAAGCTTATTCTCAGCCGTAATCACCCTTTTGAATGGATGCGAGTGTAATAAATTATGGAACACTCAAGGGGGTATCGAACAACTGAATTTACAGTGAAAGCAGTGTTTTTGTGATAAAATCTCAAAATATTGACTTTTGTGTAGTTTTTTTATACACTTTGTTCAAAGGATCAATATGCTCATTCAATTTAGAACTTCCAACTCATTCTCTTTCAAGGATACAGCCGAACTTAGCATGGTTGCATCGGCCGATAAAACTCACGACAATGTGAATACGTTCGTGAGAGGTGGAGTTAAATTTTTGAAAAGTGCGGTAATTTACGGTGCAAATGGAAGCGGTAAGACTAATCTTACTAATTCCTTTGGCTATATGCGTTCATTGGTTTTGAGCCATACAGATTTGAGAAACGTAACTTTTAAACTTGATAAGTCGTGTGCTAATAAACCGAGTTATTTTGAAGTTACTTTCTATAATCATGATGGACTGCGTTGCAGATATGGTTTTGAAGTCAGCGAAGATCGCGTTATATATGAATGGCTTTTTCATTCAAAGAGTAGTCGTGAAACTAAAATATTTACTAGAGAGAAGAATGGCGTTGATATGGGGCGGCACGGTGGAAAATATGTGAAGGATGAGCCCAAAAACAATCAACTGCTTATAGCCTTACTTGCGAATCAAAAAATGCAAGCAGCGCAGGACGTAGTCCGGTGGTTTAAGGACGTGAATTTGCGAAGCGGGCTGGTTTCAAGCCACATGTCCACACTTGAAAAAATAAATAATGGAAATAAGGAAGACAAGAAGAAAGTCCTTGATATCCTACACTCATTTGACATTCAAATGGAAGACTTCATTATCAAGGAAAGGCCTCGTGAGCCAATCAGTACCGATGGAATGGAGCCGGCAATGGCTAGTCTAGTCAAGGCCGTTAACGAATTCGCTAGCACTAAAGAGCTTGGACCTCAACTCGATGTATTCACGGTCCGCAAAGAATACCACGACGGCAAGGACATTGGGACTGTCGAGCTTGACCTATTGGAAAATGAGTCCGATGGCACAAAAAAACTGTTCGAACTTGCTAGTTACGTGGTTGACGCCTTGGATGTGGGCGGCGTGCTTATTATTGACGAGCTTGAGTCAAAGCTACATCCTCTTGTGACAAAAGAGTTGGTTTGTATTTTTAACTCTTCTGATAAAAATAAAAATAATGCGCAGCTGATATTTACCACACATGACACAAATCTTTTAAGAGGAGGTCACTTACGAAGGGACCAGATTTGGTTTACTGAGAAAGATAAATACGGAGCATCGCATTTGTACTCATTGGCCGAATACAAAGAAAAGCCTAGAAAAGATGCCTCATTGGATAAAGATTACGTGAAGGGTAGGTTCGGTGCTATTCCGTTTATCGGTGATTTTACCGAGCTATTAAAAAGGTAGCTTAATGAGCCGAGTTAAGGGTTGGCAACGCGGACGTGGAAACTCACAGAATGACTGGCGCAATAGACGCGTCGCCGTTAAAGATGAACGTCCACGAATATTGATTGTATGCGAAGGCCTAAAGACGGAACCAGGTTATTTTAAGGGGTTTAAGCTAGCTAACGTGAATCTCCAGGTTGTGCCGGCTGGAATGATTCACATTTCGGTAGTCGAACATACAAAGAAAATTCTAACGGAAGATAGTGATTATGAAGAAGTCTGGTGTGTTTTTGATCGTGATAAGCACGACGTAAACCCTAAAGACTTGAATCTTTTTAATACGGCTCTGGCTGAAGCGAAGAAGTATAAGATTAAAGTTGCATACTCTAATGATGCTTTTGAGCTGTGGTATCTTTTACATTTCAATTACTATGATACTGCTATGAGTCGTCAGGATTACATCCACAAGCTAAACGATCTAATCGACGGCGGTTATAGGAAAAATGACCCAACAATGTTCGAGAAGCTTGAGTCAAGAATGCCTATTGCCATACGTAATGCCAAGAAGCTCTATGACTTGTCGGACAAAAATAATCCTGGCAATGCCGATCCTTCGACCACTATCTTCAAGTTAGTAAAGCGGCTGCGTGAGCTAGGCTAGGTTTAAGTCAAAGATTACCCGCGCATTTTAATTACTTCAGCTCAGGCGGAGCTCGACTAGCTTTTGGTACATAGTAATTAAACTTGCATAAACGGTGTTCCAATTTTGGGCTACGTGGCCAGCCATGAGATTATTACAACGACAAAAATCGCCGAAATGGCGATTTTTGTCGTTTTACATCTCTTAATTATGTTCGAGTCCCTCCTCCCCGATCTGTCCTCAGAATGACACACTTAATCAGCGAAGAGGGCCGTAATACTCCCCATAGCCTCAATGTATTTATCGGGAGTTTCGATTAATTCCTTTTCAAGTTGTGCCCGTGGAATCCAGGCAATTTGTTCAACTTCCTCAGCCTGAATGGAGAATTCGCTAAGGTCCTTGTCGATTACTGCCGTATACCACTGCACAAAGTAACTGCATGGTGTGGTTATGAGCTGTTTTGGCCCCAGGATAATGCCTATTCCTTTAATTCCTAACTCTTCCTCTGCCTCTCGGAAAACGGTATTTTCGTAACTATCACTTCCTTCTACCGTTCCGCCGACCGCTTCTGCCCATTTACCTGGATCCACCTTTTTAGTGAGTTTGCGTTGAGCGAGTAGAATATCGCCGCGAGAATTAGTAATCCAAAGCGACGCAGTGCGGAATATGTCTTTCTTGAAATCAATGTCTTCGCGTTCTTTGTGGGATATTATGGTGTCATTTGTGTTTACAATTGGAATAAGCATACGTATAAGTATAGCAATTGTTTCGAAGCCTAATCTGTTGCATGAGTTCGAATCCTTCGTGGGCTTATAATAAAGAGAATGATTACAAAAATTATTTCAGCATTTCCGGGAACCGGTAAGTCATATTTCGCATCCATTTCAGAGCGAAAAAAGATTGTTGACCTGGATTCGGGAGATTATACCTTAGGCTATATGGCCGATGGTAAAATCCGCAATCCAGATTTTCCGAATAATTATCTGCTTGCTATAAAGGAACAAATCGGTAAGGCGGACATACTATTTGTTGGTTGTCAGCCAGAAACTATTGCCGCGCTTCGCAAAGAAGGAATCCCATTTACCCTTGCATATCCTGCGCGAGAGTTGAAAGGCGAATATATAAATCGCTTCAAAAAGCGTGCTAATTCAGAGCTTTTCATAAACCTCCTTTCCAAAAATTGGGATCTCTTTCTGGATTTTCTCGAAAGTCAAAAAGATTGTGAGCGCATTGTCCTGGGCAGGAAACAGTACATTAGCGATGCACTTGAGAGCCCAGCTCGACTAGCTTCTGATACATAGCCATTGCAGCTTGGGTACTAAGCAAACAGAAGACTTAGCATAACTAGTCTTACTTGCACAGGTTCGAATCCTTCATGGTCTAAATGAACCAAAAAAGTTACTATACTAGGTATGAGCGTAACTGGACTTGAAGACACGATAAAGTGGTACGACGAACACGCGGAGCAGTATGCCGAAGCGGGTGCGACGTACTTCGACATAAACCATATCACTACTTTCGCAAAACGATTAGCCCAAGGGGCGACGGTACTGGATGCAGGTTGCGGCGCGGGTAGGGACGCAGATATCCTTAGAAAACAGAACCTGAAGGTAACCGGTGTTGATCTTTCGGTTGGCTTGCTGGAAGTTGCGAGAAAAAAATTCCCAGAAATTACATTCGTCGAAGGCAACCTATTAAGCCTGCCTTTTGACAACACCTGTTTCGATGGCGTATGGTCAAACACGTCGTTGTTGCATCTGGAGACGGTAGAGAACGTAGAGCAAGCACTCGCCGAAATGTACCGGGTGCTAAAAAAGCCAGGTTTGCTGCATGTCGTAGTCAAAGCCCAAACCGGCGCGAATAAGACTGCCGTTGTTTCAGACAAACTTTCGGGACATGATCGCTTTTTCCAATACTTCACGGCAGATGAATTATCACAGCTTCTAACCACAACCGGATTTACTATTGTCCACGTCAAAGAATATAGCGAGACTGACACTATTCCTCATGGGCGCCCAGAAGTGAAGCTCATTTGGTGCCTGGCTCGAAAGGATTAAGTCCGAGCTCTACTAACTTTGTATACGTACTGAGCAAGCTGGGACAAATGGTGTTCCAATTCTGGGCTACTTGGCGCGCCATCACCAAACGGTTTTTTATTTGCTGCGATATAATAGTTGTATGGAGATGGTTCAACATTTTTTTGCGCATGCTCCGAAGGCGTTACCGCTATTCGAGGCGGTCAAAGGCGCCATTGTTGACCTCGCACCTCATGCACAGATACGCGTACAAAAGTCACAGATCGCTTTCCATGATACGCGTAGTTTTGCATACGTTTGGTTGCCCATTAGGCCGGACATTAAAGGCCGCCCGAAAAACTACATCGTCGTGTCCTTTGGGCTGGACCATAAAATAAGTAACTCCCGATTAGTCGATGTGGTTGAGCCATACCCTAATCGCAGGACGCATCATCTTATTATCGCTAGAACGACGGATGTGGACAGTCAGTTTCGCGATTGGATACAGGAAGCCTATGCATTTTCCGAGCGTAAGTAAAAGAGTGCGGGACGTTGTAAAGCCTTCGTGCGACAGTGTGCGCTGAGGTATACGAAAGTGTGCCATACTTTTAAATGATCAACAACGCGATCCCCGATAAAACCATCACAATTGCCAAAGCATACTTTACGAATGCCTCACCTTTTTTAAGGGCAATTTTTGTCCCAATAAAGCCACCGATCCAGCAGCCCGCAAGAGTAGCGAGGGCGTAGCTCCATACGATGTAGCCTTGGGGCAGCACGATGCAAAATGCTATTGCTGCCTGTACTACCATAAGTACACGTCGAAGTGCGTTTGCCTGTAGGGTGCTCATGCCTAGTAAAAATATGAGCGGCAAAAACAGTAGTGTCGCGAGGCCACTGCCCAGCGAGCTCGCGAATAAAAGTGCGGCATATGAAATGTATCCTAACATTACCGACTTACGCGTACGGTCGCCAGGTCGTAGACTTTGCTTTTTTATAAAGAGTGTCGGCGCCAGTAGAATGAGCAGAAGAGCAATAGCTACTTCAAATGACTCGCCTTTGATTTTGGGCAATACAAACATTGCAAGCGTTGTGGCTACAAGCGTTATGCCTATGAGCGGCCATAAGAAGCGCGAGCGTAAAAGCCCTTTGCCTCGCATAGCCAAAAGTGAGCTACCTCCAAGTCCTAGGCTCGCAATTGAAGCATTTGCAACAATTTGTTGTGGCGTAAAGCCAAGAAGCACGAAGTACGGTGTCATTATAAAGCCCCCTCCGCCCCCACTCATGCCGCTTACTATGCTCGATAAGAGCGCCATAAAAAACGTCACGATTAATAGTATGTCCATAGTTTTTCCTTTCGTAAGGAGTTTAATTATTTGAATCAGAAAGATTTTAGACAGTGCGTTGCTAAGCTGCTGTAAGCTCTGATGTTTAATAACGAGAGATAGCAATATTTGCTACAAAGTTATTAATATTCTATCATATATTTTGTACAAAGTCAATTTATTCAATCTAAAAAAGATGCTCTAGCTTGAGCATCTTTTGTTTGGCGTCTTCGGGTGTTTAGGCTCGCATGTTCTGATTCTCCAAAATCCGCCGAAGTTCCTTCACTATAGACGTATTCCTGCGTGGGCAACGTCCTCGTCTAAGAATCGCTTTCAACAAAATCACGCAGTGATTCAAGCCGTTTATCCCACTGTCGCTCCAGTTGGGTAATAAACGCTTTGGCCTGTTCGAGAGTGCGGGCGTCTAGCTCGATATGGGTGTCTCTACCCCTCGGCAGAAACTTAATAAGCCTTGCTTCGGCAAGTATTTGCAGATGTTTGCGAATACCTTGGCGGCTCATTGCAATGCCTTCCGAGATAGCAGTGATTGTAAATGATGGCCCTGTCGAGAGGCGCTGAATTATCTCGAGCCGTGTGGGATCGCCAAGCGCATTAAAAAGTTGGGCGGTTACCATTTTTATGCTTTGTTTAATTTCTCTTCGAGGCGAACCATCATCTCGTTCCAGCCGCCAGACACCATGTCGAAGCTTTGCTGGGCGACATCGGCAGGTAGCGATGCGAAGCCAGATTCTTTAAGAGTGACTTTTGTGCCCTCAGCCAATTCTTCAATGAAGAACTCGACTAACGTGTTCGGTACTTTTAAGACGTCACCAGTATTGGCAATGCCGCCTGGTACCCAGCGATATGCAAAATAATCGAATGGCCTCGCAGCTTCGATATAAATGCGTGTTTTAAAATTCCCGAATCGTAAAAAAGGACGTTCGCCAACGGCAAGTGTGCCCTCTTCTACGGCATCAGGGAACCAAGTTGTAATTTGGTCGGCGTCGGCAATCGCGTTATATACACGTTCTTTCGGCGCCTTAACTGTAATCTCTCGTGTCAGACTATCTTGCATGATGTTCCTCTTAGCTTATGCGTAATGTATCCAATATAGCATGATTTAAAAAATATGCAACCAAATGGTTGCGTAAATTGCAAATATGCTCTACACTGCTCTCACTATGAAAAAACAATCAATACATTTCACTCATCGGCAGCGCTTGGTTTTGCTTCTTTTGCTTGGTGCTAGCTTTTTGTTCTCGGTCGATTTTTCAATCCTTAATGTTGCGTTGCCTCAGGTAGGGGCTGGCGTAGGCATGGGGCTAGACCATTTCGCCTGGATTGTGTCGGCCTATGCTCTGCCCGCTGCAGGGTTTACGCTGCTCTTCGGACGCCTTGCCGACCTACTGGGCCGCCGCAAATTATTTTTGGCGGCAATGGTGCTGCTGACGGTGGCGTCGTTAATTGGCGGTTTCGCCACGAATCCTGAGATGTTACTAACCGCTCGGGTACTACAGGGCCTTGCCACGGCAATGGCGATTCCCGCATCGATGTCGCTTCTTACGACAATGTTCGCCGAGGGCCAGCAGCGCGACCGTGTATTAGGGCTTAACGGCGCATTACTTTCGGGCGGGTTTACTGCCGGCGCACTGGTGGGCGGCGCACTCGTTGATG
Source organism: Saccharimonadales bacterium (SeqCode) (assembly GCA_035280845.1). GTDB lineage: Bacteria > Patescibacteriota > Saccharimonadia > Saccharimonadales > EFPC-124 > DASTDY01. The sequence goes on from DATEFB010000004.1 coordinate 10,023, forward strand.
TGCTTAGTTGGCAGGCTGCATTTTTTATCAACGTACCGATCGCACTGGCAATAGTGTGCCTTACTCCGTTTTTGATTGAGGAGAGCAGGCACTCGGAGCGTATCAAGCTTGATGTGCCTGGCGCCATTACGGTGACTGGTGGTTTGCTTGCGCTAGTCTATGGAGTTATCGAACACAATGTGGTTGCTGGCTTGCTTGGCGCTGTATTGCTCGCTGCGTTCTGGATGATCGAGCTACGCTCATCAACACCTTTGGCGCCTGTGCGCATCCTTAAGCGGCGCACTGTTAAATGGGGAAATTTTGCCGGGCTTCTGATATTTATTATGGGGTCATCGCTGGTATTTTTGGTAACATTGTATTTGCAAAATGTGTTGCATCTATCGCCACTTACAACCGGACTGATTTTGGGTGTGCCCGGCCTCGCCTCGGTTGCGGCTGGTATTATTGCCGGACGATTTATTGGTCGCTTTGGTAATCGTAAGGTGCTGGTTGTGAGCCTGATCGTACAGGCGCTATCGACTCTCGCTCTTGTGTGGATGGGGACCGACCCTATCGCCCTCGCTATCTTACTCCCCGCACTATTTATCGGATTCTTTGGCCATGTGAGCGCAATCGTGGCGTTTACTGTGGCCGCTACATCGGGCTTACCAGATAAGGAGCAGGGCTTGGCGACTGGTTTAGTGTCTATGACTCAGCAGATTGCCATTACGGTAGGAGTTCCAATTATGGGTGCAATTGCCGCAACGCAAAGCACCCAGCTTGGTGGTATTCATTTCGCCCTTGCAGTGAATGGACTGCTGCTATTAGCTGGCGTCGTAGCAATATGGTTTGGCTTGCGCGCGAACGGTGCTACAAGGATAAGCTGAATCGGATAATGGCCTCATCCCCAGCCATAGAAACCAACTAAAAATACCCCTGCAGAATGGGGTATTTTGGTTTGAGTTATTAAACATGATCCTACTCTGATCATCATCGCAACCCTAGCTATAAACTAATTATCATCCACAGGTGCCCATCCAAATCCTTGAATTGGCCTGCGTAGCCCATGAATTGTTTACTTGGTGGTACCAGGATAGTTGCTCCAGCCGCTTGCGCTTTTTCGATGAGAGCGTCAACTTGAGATGCGCTTTCCAGTATCAGGCTTTGCACGCATTCGGATACGCCATTTGCAGCCACGGTATTGCCTGGGGTCACGTATGCAAAACCATCGCGCGGGACAATCATGAGCACAGCATTGCTTGTGAGTCTTAGCTCAAGGGGCTCGGGAATGTCTGTAAGTTCTGGATTGCGAGCCAGTTTGAATCCTAGTGCCTTGTAAAATTCGAACGCCCTTTCACGGTCGTCGGTTGGTAGGGCGATTATTAATTCTTTGACTTGCATGAGGCTCCTTTAATTACATTAGCTAACTATAATGATACCGCTTATTGTAAAAGCTCGGTAAGGGCTGTAGCCAAGACTTTGGCATTCACATTATGTGTCTGTCCTTCGAGTGTTCGATGCTGGCCGTTGGGAAGCGCTCCGGCAAGGGCTCTTGCTGAATCAAGCATATTCGCTGGACTATTCCCGCCGTCAATAACGATGGCCGGGATAGTTATCTTGGCGAGCTCGGTATAAGGTAGCATGCGGTCGCCCACTATGGCTGCATCATAAACAAGCGTGGGGGCGAGCGGAAGTATCTTACCCCAAATGGGCGTGTAACGAAGAAGCGAAATAAGAATCTTAGGCATTCCGGCCGTTGTCATAAACAGCTTAATCGCATTCGCGCGGTCGTTATTTTCTATAAGAACCTTTAGCTGCGCCGTATAGGCGATCCATTCTGACGCATGCTTCGTATCGATACTAAACGGTGGCTCGTATACGACAAGTTTTGTTATTGGCAGACCAGCAAGCACAGCCTTAATAGACAGGATGCCGCCCGAAGACATGCCGTAGATGTAAGCCGAACCGCCCGCTTGTGTTATGAGCGCGCTGATGTCTTCGATTTCGCGTTCAACAGCATATGGTAATGTATCGCCACTATCGCCCCGGCCACGACGGTCGTAGCTGCACACCGTAAAATGTGATGCAAGATGCTGTGCCATCGGCATGCCGGAGGCCGCAGTCTTGCGGTCGCATAATCCGCCACCTACAAGTATAAGTGCCGGACCGGTTCCTGTTTTTTCGTAGGCAATGACTGTGCCGTCTTTTGAAATTACTTTGTCCATACGTTCGCCTTAACTATGTTATTTCATATATGTTTGCACAATAACATACTTCCATTATGGAAGCAAGTATGTTATAATACCGCTATGAAACGTTTGGATCGAAAATCTGATTGCGCGATAAATTACTCTCTCGAAGCCATCGGCGATCCATGGTCACTGTTGATTGTTCGGGATATCGTTTATTACGGCAAAAAAACGTATGGTGAATTTTTGGCAGCTAAAGAGGGCATTGCAACTGCCGCACTGGCGCGCAGGTTGTTAGATCTGGAGAATAAAGGGATTATCGTTAAGCAGCGCTCTACAGTCGACAAGCGAAAAGAAGATTACACGCTCACCGAAAAAGGCTTAGACCTTATACCGATTTTACTCGATCTGGCTGAGTGGGGAGCAGAACACGACCCAGAGACCGGCGCTATAGCATCCAACTGGACTGCGCTCGTAAAAGCCAACAAGCATAAAATGGCTTCTTTAACGCGCCAAATCGTGAAAGCCGGTGGCTCGGTTTTTGACACAAGCGGTAGGCTTCACGAAAAACTTCGGTAGTGTCGCAGAGCTTTCTGCTGCACCACATCGGGGAGTGCACGTTACATTTTTAGAATGCTTGGATAAAGGTGTTCCACTCCTGCGCTACGTGGCCAGCCAAGGAATTCTTAGATAAAACCACCTCCGTAATGGGGTGGTTTTATGGTTAGAAACTGAGATTCAGCCTGCTTATGCTGCTTTTACTGCATCAAACAATTCGTATATTTCTATACTGCCTTGTTCCGCGACGACACTTGGTGCTTGCTTGGCGAACCCTGCCGCTTCGCTAAAGTCCCTGGCCTCGATGATAGCAAAACCAGTTAGCAGGTTGTCTGCCTCTTTCTCTCCATTTTTAGTAACACTCTTACCGCCGAATTTGAATGCGCCGCTACCTTTCACGGCAGAACCCATCATCGCGCTCCATGAATTCCATGCGTCTATTACCTTAGCAACTTCTTCTTTAGGTAATTGGCTCCAGTCAAATGCCTGGTTAGATTTGTAAATTAGAATGTACTGAGCCATATTATCTCCTTAATTTTAAATATCTCACTGCCACTGTAGCATCATTTGTTTGCAAAATGCAAACATGTTATAGTACTTTTATAATGAAAACGCAAAAACACCAGTCTAGGTCTCATTGCCCTATTAGCTTTGCGCTCGATATTTTTGGCGACAAATGGACACTGCTTATTGTGCGCGACATTGTCTATGCGGGCAAAAAGACCCATGGTGAGTTTTTGAAGTCAGCTGAGCGAATTGCCACTAACATTTTGGCCGACCGACTGGCAAAACTTGAATGCCAAGGTATCATCATAAAAACGCCCGACCCTAAAGACAAACGCCGCGAGATTTTTTCCTTAACCGAGCAAGGGCTGGCGCTCATCCCTTTGTTACTCGACCTGCAGTCTTGGAGCAGTATGTTTGCCCCAGCGGATATTAGTCGAAGCGCAGCGCTTGAAGCCGCCCTCCAAAAAGACAGAACAAAAGTTATCGCCCAAATAACCGAAACGGTCCGACAGGGCGGCTTTATGTTCGCAAATCCAGAATGGTTTCCGCCGCGACACGCAAGCGCCTCATAAAGCCTTCCTATGCTGATAGGCTTGAGATACCATTTTCTAGTTGAACATTGATTCATTTTTTGGCACTATTGATGATGCGTCCTGAGCCCGGACCTCTGCTGCAAGTCGCAAGACGCTTCAGCAAAGGTCCGGGTTTGGGATGTGTATCTCCCACCCGAGAAAGATCCATCCAGTGTGTACCGTCAACCACCCCGGGTTTGCCAAGCCGGGCTACCTGATCGACATCGCCTGCGAGAGCATCGCACCGAAGGTGATGTTCTCGCGGATGCTCAGCTACCACGCTGAGATCGGCCTGACCGCCGACCAGGTCATGGCGCTGCTCACGCTCAACGCCGAGTACCAGCAGCGGCTCTTCGCCATCCGCATCGAGTTCGCGCAGGTGACCGAGCGGATGGAGCTGAAGGGCGGCCGGCTCGACACCGAGGCCCTGGTGGCCCGCAAGGAGCTGCTCGACCAGCACATGGAGCTGTTCCGCGCCGAGGAGGAGCTGTTCTTCGAGTACGGCGCCCGCGGGCACGACCTGCTCACCGACGAGCAGATCGCCAAGGCTGACGCGGTGTACCACACCGAGAAGAACGCCGCCCTGGCCACCTTGGCCGAGTCGCTGAACAACGCCGTGGGGCCGCAGTACCAGTTCACGGCCGCTTTGCAGTAGTGCCAGGGGGTCTCATGAGCGATCGAGCCCCTGGTGACGCGTCGAGGACGTGGCTGAAACACGGTCGTGATGCGGGCCGGGGCACTGACGAGCAGTCCAAAGTCGTTCGTCTGCTCAGCGAGATCCGTGACAGGGTTCTGGCCGGGGCGCAGCTGCGCCCCGGCCAGGCAGTCCTCGATCTCGGGGCCGGTACCGGTCTGCTCGCATCAGAGGCGCTACGGCGCGTGGCTCCGAATGGGACGGTGTTCGCTCTCGACCAGTCGCAGTCAGCACTGGCCGAGATCAGCGTTCCACCCGACTCTGATCCGTCGCGTCTGCGCTGTATTGTTGGGGATGCCCACCGAATACAGCTGGCGTCCGGCACCGTTGACGCGGTACTTACCCGCTCCGTCCTGATTTACCTGGATGACCTGACCGCGGTGCTGGGCGAGATTGCCCGTGTTCTGCGGCCGGGTGGTCGGCTGTCGGTGTTTGAGCCGATCAACAGCCGGCGCCGACACGACGCGAATCTCGTCGGCATGACCGACGAAGAGCTCGCGGCGATTGAGGCGCTCCGTGCCCAGTCCAGTATGGCCGTACCGGCAATGATGGCATTCGACGAGAACCAGCTCATCACCGCCGTAAACGCCGCCGGGCTCACTGTGGTGGCCCGGGAAACGGAATCGGTCACCGAGCAGTTGGCCGACCACGGTGCAGTCGACGCGTACCTGCGTCGTGCCCCCCATCCTGGTGCTCCCTCTCCAGTGGAGCTGCTGACGGCGGGCCTTGGAGTGGCAGTTGCAAGGCGGTACGTGACGGCATGGCACCATGCACTTGAGCAGGCCGCTCCTAGGGGCGGAATCACCTTCTCTACGCCGGTGCTTTACCTGACCGCTGTCCTACAATGAGGTCCTTGCACCGAGGTGGGAATAAGGTGGCCAGGGGTTGCATCTTGCTTCCCCTGGCCACCCCTATCAAATCAAAGATCTACATACACCTTAAAAATTTTCTGAAGTATCAAAAAGGTAACCACCAACGTGGCACCACTCGCTATTGCACTCGGCCCAACCTGAAAACTAAGAGCACCGTTAACTAAGCTGACCCCAAAACTTATGCCCGCTACTAAAAGCACTGTTTTTGCACGTGACGTATCTTTGGTGAACAGCAGGATGCAAACCGCAACTATCTGAACCAGCAAGAGCGTAATGCCAAGAACGCCATTACTGTTAACAAAGAGCGAGAAAAAATTAGTTTGTGTAGTATCGAACGACGTAATTATTAAATATGAAATAACTTGGCTAAATAACGTTACGCCAAGAACAACTGCAAGTAGTAGTGCAATGTTCTTAATCTCTGGATTTCTATCCGCGACGCTTTTTGCGCCCTCTGCCTTCATTATCTCTAATTCGGCCATTGCCATTGGCGCTGTGTTGGTTGGCTTTTGTTTACCTTCCATTGATAGTATTTTAGCAAATGTAGGTTGGCGCAGAAAAAAGTCCGTAAATTGAAAGCGCCCCACCCCGCACAGGCGGGAGGGGGCGCAATCATCAGGTGTTACATGGAAGTGCAGGTGCCGTTACCTGCCGGGGGTCGGGGAAGGCGCGACGGTCGGGACCGATGTGGCCTGTCCGCGGCGCTTCTTCTCTTCCTCCAGCGCGGCGATGGCGCAGTCCTTGAGCTGGTCGGCCGTGGCCTTGGTGAAGTCCGCGCAGGGCGAACCTTCCGTGGCCTGCGGCGTCGGCGGGATGTACTCCTGGCCGTTGGCCGCGAAGTGCACCCGGATCGACTTGCTCTCGTCGAGCGGCACGGTGAACACGTACTTCACCATACCGTTGACCTCGCCGTATGCCTGCCAGTTCTCGCCGTCCAGCGGGAGGAACTCGACCACCTGGCCGCCGGCCGGGTAGAAGCCCGGGTCGGTGCTCAGGTAGGTCTTGATCCGGTTCTCCATGCGCAGGATGGTCGCGATCCGAGGATCGCGGTCATTCAGCACGAAGATCCGCTGGGTGTTGAGTCTGCCAGCAGTCACCTCGTCGGCCGGGGTGATGCTGTAGGCCACGAACTGCTGCGAGTCCGAACCCCGCGAGATCAGGGGCGACACCCAGTAGACCCGGTTGTCGTCCTTGTTCACGAGCAGGAACTCGGAGGCATTGCCGAGCTGCGACGACGCGGTGGTCGGCTCGAAGCCGAAGCCACCGCGGTTGTGCAGCCGCTCGCCGGCCGCCCAGGAACTCATCTCTCGTTGCTTGGCCACGAGGGTGAGCGGGTAGGTCGGGCCGGGCAGTTCGCCGGCCTTGACCGTGCCCTTGAGCACCAGCTTGATCTTGCCGTTGTCGCCGGTGATCTCCAGCGTGCCGGCCGGGCGCAGTGTCGTCCGCTGGTGGAAGGCCGCCTGGGTCACCCCAGGGATCTCCACCTTCGGCTGGACACCGTCGCACCAGCCCCAGATGTCGTTGTCGTCGTACAGGAACTCGGGGAACTGGTCGGCGATGAGGTCGCGGAGGTTCTTACTCCACTTGCCCTCGAACGCCTTGTCCACCTCGTACTGTCCGGCGAAGTCGCAGGAGGTCGGGTTGCCCCGGCCATCCCACTCCACGACGGAGTGCAGCGGCTTGTTGTTCTTGCCGTCCCGCACGCCCGACACCCGGATCACGGTCTTGCCGTCCTCGCCCTTGCGGTAGAGGTAGGACACCGTGTTCTCGCGCAGGTCCGTGTTACCGGCACTGGGCGAGTTGGTCTGCATCTGGTAGGTCGCGCCCTTGATGGACACGATCCGACGCTCCCAGTTGGTGGGCAGGTCTCCCTGCGCCACGCAGCCGGTCACGTCGTGGATGCCGATCAGCTTGCACGGGTTGCCCGTGCTGGTCTTGGCTTCCTTGGTGAGGTCGGCGATGAAGCTCGGGATCTTGGTGGTGTCGTTGACCATGAAGATGGTCGCAGGCACCGCTTCGGTCCCGGCGTAGGACCGGCCCTCGTCCTTGGCGTTGTCGTTGATGCCGCGCACCACCTGCACACCGCTGAACAGTGTGCTGATGACGGCGACCACCACGAGCGTGCCGCTGACGAGTTTTGCCTTCTTGCTGCCCTGGTTCTCGTCGTAGTGGTCGGCGGCGATGATGCCGGTCCCGACGAACCAGATGAGCAGCAGGATGTAGCCCCAGCCCGTTCCGGCGAACACGTTCCAGCCGTCAGGCCAGAGGTGTCGCTGGATCACGACCTCCCAGAACTCCTGGTCGGCGACCCACTCGCTGCCCGTGAAGGCCATGCTGCCCAGGAACCAGAAGCCCCAGACAACAAGCGAGATGAGTACCGGCACGAGCACCCACACACCGACCAGCTTCAGCAGAAGCATCAGCAGGTTGGAGGGGGTGCGCGTTTCGGTCGTTGATGAGTCGTTCCTTGAGGAACCGTAGCTCATCGGGACTCCTTCCATAGGAGAGTAACATTCTGATGTAAAGCAACCTCTGCGCTAGGAGCATCGCTGCCCCCAAAGAGATTAACGGTATTATATCATATTGTTAATGATATAGCAACTATCCAACCCTGGTCACAAGATATTCTAGATAATTGACTTTTATATTATTTATTTTATTATAATACAGTCAGACACCATCGATGAGGGGAAGCCCAATGTACATTCCCATGCCGCCGGATGGCGCCCTTCGGAGCGCGCCTGACGATGTCACCTACCCCTGCACGCCGGCAGACATGCGTATCTTCAAGACCAGGCCCAGTGGCAACAACTCGGCCTGGGATGGTCACGGCAGCGAGATCGTGTGGCGCCTTATGGTCGCCGCAAGGTTGCGCGGAGAGTGGGTGGCGGTCGATGCCGCCAAACTGCTGGCCGAGATCCTGGTGGAGGGTACGCGTGCCGAAGGGCAGCGGCTGGCGTACGGATACTTCTACGTGCGCAACGACATGCCGGACATGAGCGTGCGGTTCTTCCGTGACGCTCTGGCCAACCTGGTCAAGTACGGCTTCATCGGACGAGCTGGCGACTGGATTTGGCTCTTGCCGTTCGCGGTGGAGCGCTGCCAGGTTCCGGTCAGCTGGTCGGAGGACAACGTGCTTCAGTTCTGACGTCCCGGTGCGCGCGAGCGCACCGGGCACCTCCTAGATATTTATAAAGAGCACCAGAACTTCCTGGTGCTCTTTATTTGTCAGGCTAAAATTATTATTCGCCTCTGTAAGCCTTTTCAAGCTCAGCTTTATCCAACTTCCCTTCCATACCAAGCATGGCAGCACTCACCCGATCGGCTTTCGCCGTGTCGGAATCACGCATCATCTCGTCCAAGTTGTCCGGCACAACCTGCCAGGTTACGCCATATTTATCTGTAAGCCAACCGCAAGACAGTACTTTGCCGCCTTTGGCGAGCGTGTCCCAGATTTTATCAATCTCTTCCTGGTCTTTGCAGGCCACTAGCACCGAGGTAGCCTCAGTCCGCTTGTAATACGGACCGCCATTGAGCGCGGTAAAGTTTTGGCCAGCCAGTTCAAAGTCCACAGTTGATACAGTTCCAGGTTCAACGCCGGCTTCTTTAGCCACAGCCTCTGTAACGAGCACTTTATTAACTATTTTTGCATCTTTAAACAGCGATACATACAAGTCTGCCGCTTCCTCTGCGTGGCCTTCGAGCCAAAAGAAAGTTACTATTTTTCTCATATAAATTATCCTTTTTATAGTTTACGGTCGTTAGTATAACGGGCAATAAACTATAAAGATTGAATATTTTGGACACTTTAAGATTTATATGGCCATTGGAGCAATTCTTTGGGAGTATGCCCCAAAAATTGTTTGGCTGCACGGGCTAGGTGCGCTTGATCTGCGAACCCTAATTCAGAGGCAACGGCAGCGGCTGGCATACCTTGCCGAAGCAAGCGGAAAGCCTCGGCCATACGCTGCATCTGATGCAATTTATAAGGTGAAAGCCCAGTGTTGCGCTTGACGTACCTGGAGTAGCTTTTGGACGACATGTCTTGATTAGGCGATTCCTGGCTATTTATGACCTTGCCGCTTATGAAACCTAAATCGTACATCTGTTCAACGAGCTGTTCGACGTTCTCGAAGTCGGGAAATTGCAGTTGGGTTCCCCCAAACTCAAATTGTCCGTTACTGTCGGCCGACAACGTTCGGAAGTTGTTGGTCATCTGTTGAGTCGAGAAGTTCTTTAGCTGCATGCCTGGCCGCAAGCGGATGCCAGTCCAGGTGTAGCCGGGCATAATAATGTCGCCGCGTGGTTTCGTCTCGGGTCCTCTTATTATTACTTCCGCGCTTGTCTTACTTTTTACGAGGATGATAGAAATGCACGGGTCGGCAAGTACTGTTCGTGGCGTTATTTCTGATGCAGAACCAGTCCACACCGAATCTATGGCTTCCAACTCCGAGGCACGCTCTTTCCAGTTAAGCTTATTCTCATTCATGCTTATATATTACTACTGGCAGCGTAGTGTCAGAAAAAATCCTCATGCGGTCATTGAATGGCTCATTATTGCTCATGCTATGCCCTGCTAAACTTCGCGCACCCTTTATTAATAACGGCTAACTTTGTTAAAGGTGTAGCCGGCTCTCAACAGTAGCAGGCCCATGCAAAGAACAAGCGCGAATAGCACATACGCAACTGGGCCTTCCATATACGGGCCCGCAATGACACGCAGGACATATTGGTACAGCACGACGGCGATAATCCCGAACATAGCTTGGTGTAAGTGGTGCACTGGCGGCTTGTACAGTTCGGGCAAACGCCGCAGCGCCATGCGCAAAATAATAGCCGAAACAATTGGAGTAAGAAGCATCCAACCCCACATTATTGCTGTTAGATGAAAGATAAAGGGTGGTTCTTGCACGGGCATATGAGGCAACAGCAGCGTAATAAGCGTTAAGGGTACGCCGGCAATTACGATTGGCCAAGCTGTTGTCCAGAAGTTTTTAACTCCTACGAGTTTCGCAAACATAACGTTACCGGTGTGAAAAAGAATCGCAGCAATAAATATTGGCAAAGAATATAAAATGCTTGTAAGCGGATAGTGGCGAAGGTCAAACACTTCCATGATAGGCTGCCCAAGTAAGCTGAGGCCCAATAATGTGACTCCGCTGCATATAACAACAAAAGCACGGCGCAGTTCCGACTTAAAAGAAGTGAGCGCCGTTAAAAACAACCATGCTGCGCCGACTGTTATTAGGCTAAAGGTGGTTGCGCCAAACACTAGGCCTCGTTGTTGTAGGTCCGATAAAAAAGGAAGCGAGGCCGCTATGGCTGCGCTAGCGAGCGCCACAGAGATCACTATGTATGCCTGTGTCCGACTTTTATGACCTACGTTGCCTTGCATGTGCTGGTCGATTTGAAGTTGCAGCGATTGAAGTGTGAAGCGGCGTAGTGATTCACGTGTCACTAAATAGTCTTCGAGTTGGTGCTGCACGCCTTGTAGTGTTGTCTGCTGGTCTGCCGAGAGCGGCTGTGATGGGTCAGAGTCAGATGTTATCCTACGAACCGGATCTAACATCGTATCAATATCTTCAAATCGCGTTGCGAGCGATGCCGTGTAGGTAATGCGTTCGATCATTTTGCCTGCCGGTTCCATGACCTCATTATAGCAAAGCGTGGGCTAGAGCGGCTTCATTATCGTTATTGAGCTTAATTAAAGATAAAAGTCATGGCAGCGGCCAGTCAAGTTAGTAAGTTTTTCGATTTTGAAGTTTGTTAGTTCTTTATTTTCATGCTGCTGTGTGGGGAGGCCGGACGTTCTAGCTTACCGGACTAGTAACGCGTGACAACTATGTCGGTGTCGTCTTCGAGAACAATAACAATACGCTGGGCGGTCGCATCAAAGCCGGGCGAAGTGAGAGTATTGCCTTTCCGTTCTAGACCAAGCGAGGCATAGTCGCCATTCAGTGGCTCGCCCGCTTCCGCAGGCAGTAGCTGCAGGGCTACGCCTTGGGGTATGCGCACGTTTACGGCTGCGTTGTCGCAGTCCATTTCTACGCGCTGCGTCGCATTTCGCTCTCCGAGCATAATTGTAGTGTCGGTATTATCATTATCGCAATCAAGAATGAGACGCTCCAAGGTAAGTTTGCGGAGATCGAGCATAGCGCTCGCCTTATTGATCTCCACCTCAAGCGCCAATGGTACTCTAGGATTTATTGCCGAGTAAAGCGTTCGCGTGGCGCCCCCAAAGGGCTGTTGAATCATAGTCAGTGAGGCCTGGGCCGCATCATCCTTGCTAGTGATGCGCTCGTTCAAACGAAAGCCCTGGGCTGTAGCCGTGTAGAGTGAGCTGCTATTCGTGTCTAGCGCACCCACCGTAACATCGACGTCATTTGTATCTATCTTGAGTTCGAGTCGTGAAACAGTTGATGCCGGTCGGGTAATGCTCGACTCACCTATGAAACGCGCCCTTGCCTCGGGGATTAAAACTATAGCGGCAAACACCAGCAGTACCACTCCTGCAGCGACCCACGCACGCCACTGACGTTTGGGCAAAAGCAGCCATAATCCGAGGATAATCTGAAGTGTCGTACCGAATAGTCCTACGTAGAGCCAATTCCAACTAAAATGCCAGAAATTATTACTGCTGCCTAAGAATAGAACTCCCACAACTACTAAGATGGTGCCCAGGGTGAGCTTGATGCTGGACCTCATTATTTTTGACGCCCCAAGATGACAATCAGTCCTACGGATATAAGAATCAACGGCCAGCCTTTACCCCAGACGTCATAGCCTGTTAGTAGTTGCATGAGTGTTAGTGACCCTGTTACGACCAAGATGCCACCCGCATACACTCGCAACCGATTCAAGAGTTTGCTCGGCTCGATACTCGTTTTAAGCTGACCCGCAGCCTTATTTTTTATCATTACGTTCATCATAGCACAGCAGAGGTCGCAGCCCTCCATTGTTCCTTTTGCTACAGTTACAACTCAGGATTCTCGGGCATTACCCCTGCATTTCGCAGAACGGCCACAGACCTTTTATTTGATTGTATTTCTTGGTCAAATACGTCGCGGGAATAAAGGATATTGCCGTCAAGCGTAACCCCTTCCGGAATGGAATGGTGTCGCTACCGTTGATGTTATTGCTAATAGTCGTCCAAGCCGCACCATAATCAGCAGCAAGCCGTGTGGCACTCCCTGTTGGCGCGAGTCGGGGCTCTAAAGAGGCGCTAGCACGCTAATCTACTGCGCGATGTAACGATCCACAATCCCCTGCTCGGTCGCGTACCGCTTACCCCACTCTGCCAGTGCTTCTAAGGAATCGTTTAAAGTATACCCGGCTTGTGACAGCGAATAGTCAACACGAGGCGGCACTTCGTGATACGCCTTTCGCACGACAATGCCATCGGCTTCCATTTCCCTCACCTGCTGGATAAGCATTTTTTCTGTTATGCCCGGTATACGCCGTTTGAGCTCGCCAAAGCGGAGCGGCTTTTCGTGGAGTTCCCATAAAATAACCGCCTTCCACTTGCCGCCAATGACATCGAATGCCGGGCCAAGCCCGCACGAATAGGGTTTGTCTGTTTTGGGCTGGATAGCAATTCTTACCATAGGGCTTGTCCTCTGTTATGCGTAGCATTGTACCATTACTTACAAAAAAGTAGGTACTTGCCGTAAAGTAAGTAAAACGTACCATGGAAGAGTAAGGTAAAGAGGAAAATTGTATGAACCCCGTGACTTGGTTTAGCATCCCTGCAGATGATATTGAGCAGGCTAAAGATTTTTACAATAAAGCCTTTGGGTGGGAAATCCAACCCGAGACCAAAGAGGCCGACGACCGCTACTCATTTAATATCGCCCTGACCACGCCCGATAATGACGCTGAATTCAATCCAACAAAACCAGCGATCGTAAATGGCTGCATCGTTAAAAAAGCAATTGGTGTTACGACGCCGGTTGTACTGTTGCAGGTGGAAGATCTCGACGCTGCCATGCAAAGGGTTAAAACCGCGGGCGGTAGCATTGTGTCAGAAAAAATACCGATGGGATCTTTAAATGGCTCATTTGTTCTAGTAAAGGATCCCGAAGGTAATATGCTGGAACTTTTTGCCAGCAACTAAGCTGAGGGCTCCACGACACTTCCCATGGCTTCAATGATATATTGAAAAGCATGACCAATACATATTTTCTGATCGGACTCATTATCGCTATTGTTATGCTCGCATTAGTGCTTGGAGTATTCTCGCTGTGGGCGCGCACAATCATGCGAGCGCTTAAGGGGATGGATGACGCCGCATTCATAAAGTCGTTCCAAGCTTTGGATAAAGCCATTGTAAGCTCGGTATTTATGGTTCAGTTTTTTGCGCCTGTGCTTGTGCTAGGTGGGCTGGTTTGGTATGCGTACAGTCAGAGTATGTCGGGCGCTGGGTTTGTGCTCGCGGGTTTTGTTCTTTACCTGGCGGCTATTGTGGGGACTATGGCGATCAACGTACCGCTGAACGACGGACTGCAAAAAGTCGATCCTGCCGCCGACAAGGAGTCGCTGGCGCGAGCAAGAAAAGCCTTTAACGAACCCCGCTGGATGGCAGGCAACGCGCTGCGAACATATGTAACGCTCGGCGCCATTTGTTGTTTGTCTGCGGCGCTTTACCTGCAGCTTTAATACTGTCTTGTTATTTTTTGGTTGGGCTCATGCGCAAGTCTAATCCAGTGCGCTAAACATTTACATGCAACCCTAGGGTTATGTATCATAGGAAGATGGATGATGTCTACGAAGCACTTGCCGACTCAACGCGTCGACTTATGCTTGACGAGTTGGCTGAACGAAAGGAGCAGACTTTTTACGAATTGTACGCACGTTTAGTGATGAAGCATCAGATTAAGGTCTCGCGGCAGGCTATTAATAAGCACCTCTCGGTGCTCGAGAAGGCTACCCTCACTACTTCGGTTCGCCGCGGTAAATATAAACTTATTTGCTTCAATGATGCGCCTTTAAGAAGACTTGGCGAACGTTGGGTAAAAGGATGAATAAGGGAGAACGTATGAAGCAATCTACTGCACCAAAAGAAGACGGCCCAGCCAAGGGCTATTTTAGCGACGGCACCTTAGAGAGTGAGGGCTCCTGGATGGATCGCAAACGAGTCGGTCCTTGGAAGTTCTACTACAAGAATAGTCAAGTAAAGGCCGTTGGTACGTACACAGTGAATGGCGAGTTTACGGGCTCTTGGAAGTGGTGGCGCGAAAATGGCCAAGTGCTGCAATATGGCGATTTTAAAGATAACAAGCAGGTTGGACTATGGAAGCGATACCACGGCAATGGGCAGCTTATGGATGAAGGTAGCTATGGCCAGGATGGTAGTAAGATTGGCGAATGGAAGACCTACAACCCTGACGGTTCACTGAAATCAACCAAAGTATATAAGTAAAGGAACGACGATGAAAATAGTGCTGACGCAAGTTTTTGTAGACGATCAGGGCAAAGCCTCAAAGTTTTATACTGATGTGCTGGGTTTTATAAAGAAACAAGACTTCCCTATTGGCGAGTTTAAATGGTTAACGGTTGTATCGCCCGACGACCCCGACGGCGTTGAGCTACTCTTGGAGCCGAGCGACAACCCGGCTACGGTAACATTTAAAAAAGCTCTCTTTGAGCAAGGCATTGCGGCCGCTTCGTTTGGCGTCGAGGATGTACAAAAAGAGTACGAGCGCTTGAAGGTCCAAGGTGTCAGCTTTACTATGCTCCCTACTTTGATGGGCGAGGTCACGCTGGCGGTTTTTGACGATACGTGCGGTAACCTCATCCAGATTGCTCAGAGGTCGTAGACAAACCTATTCGCCATACGCGCACGACATACCGGACTCGCGGCAAAGGCTGACGCGTCTACACTTATTACTAACTGGTGGTGGCGACCTTAGTGCCGATCGCACTCTTTCTGTGCTAGATGACTCCACCACTCAATGGCCTCGAATCAGCGAAGGCGGCGCTGTAGTTGGTACGCGACACTGTTTATCGGGTGGGGCGTGCCGTTGTAAGCCATCTGTCGTTAGCTTTTGGGCTTATAGTACAATCCAACCACACCATTCTCATACGTTTGAGCGCTCAATAGCTCAAGATCGCGCTTGTCCTCAATTTGGTCAAACCATGCTGCGCCTTTCGACACGGTAGGATAGACAAAGAAATGGTACTCATCTACCAGGCCGAGACGAATAATAGATTGCGCCAGCCTGGCTCCTCCTGATAAATGAATATTACCGCCATTCTGTGCTTTAAGTTGGTTCACAAAGTTCACCAACTCCTCATCGTTGTGCACGAGAGTATGCTCGGCATTAGCCCACGCCAGTGTCTGCTTCTCTGGAGCGTCAGAAATGACATACTTTTTGTAAGAGTTCATTTTACGGGCCATGCTCCGTGTTGTTTCGGATTCAGCCTCATTCGTTTCGGCGCCAGGCCAGTATTCGTGCATTTCATCGTAGGTAGTCTGGCCAACTAAGATGGTGTCGAAAGCCGCATACTGCTTGTCGATTTCTTTATAATGGCTTTCGCCAATTCCCGATACCCAAACGCCAGGATCATCTAACCGGCCATTCAGGGTTGTCATCATTTGAAACACTATTTTACGCATTGTCGTTACCTTTCTTTTACTACTTTGTACGGTTCAATAACTGCCTGCAGAAGCTCGCCTACCCATTCTTCGATCGGCTTTTGTTGGTACACTGCCCAGGTTATAATCCCACCTTCGTACATTGCCTGAAGAGCCTGTGCAAGGGCGCGCGTATTGCAAGGTCGCAGCTCTTTTAGGACGACCGCGCTATTCAGCAGGCGTTCCATCTCATCTCTGGTGCTCGCCATAGTCGAGCGCAACCTATGAGCAAGGTCCGGGTTAGTCAGGCCTAGTTGCAGGAAGGCTTGCCCGTTGGCAAATGCTTGCACGCTTGTGACTGCCCCAGCCAGAGACATTAATCCTTGAGTGAGCGCCGCAAGCGGTGAATCGTTCTGCTGCACTACCTCCTTGAACGATGACTCCATTCGCTGCAAGCAGTAGCTTGTCGTAGCAGAAAGCAATCCCTGCTTGGTTTTAAAACGCTGCACAAGCGTAGGGGGTGCCAGACTTGTGGCCTGGCCAAGTGATGCAAAGGTAAGACTTGCGACACCAAAGCTGCTAACCAGCTGTATTGCGGCTTCGAATACTTTTTGGTCTGTGATTATACGTGTGCGAGGCATGGGACTCCTATTTATGAACGTTTGTTCATATATTATTCTGTTTTATGTTTTTTGTAAAGCAGCATGTGGGCGCTCGCCCTGTTAGCGTTGACTTATATAAGCCTAGACTAATATAATGGCAACATGGATACACTCTCGGCTCTTGGCGTTCCCGTCCGGCGAAATATTATTGAATTGCTTGCAAAGCGTGGCCGCCTTTCGGTGACCGAGATTAGCAAGCAGTTTGACATAACATCGTCTGCAATTTCGCAGCACCTTGGGGTACTGCGCGAAGCCCGGCTTGTAAATGTTACCCGTCAGGCTCAACTGCGTATGTACGGGATCAACCCTGAAGCGCTGACAGACATTGAAGCTTGGGCCAAAACCACGCGTCAAATTTGGGAAACAAAACTCGACTATTTAGACACACTCATTCAGGCCGAAAAACAACATGACAGCAAATAAGGCAGACATAACTATCGTGAAAACGTTTGATGCGCCCGTGCAGTCGGTATGGAAGTACTGGTCCGACCCGGTCTATTTTAGGCAATGGTGGGGGCCAGCCGACGCCACATGCATAGCATGCGATATGGATTTTACGATTGGCGGGACGTTTCTTAACTGCCTGCAGATACAAGATGCAGACGGCAAACCCATGGACGTATGGGCTACGGGCACCTACAAAGTGATTGAGCCTTACAAAAAGCTTGTTTTTACCGACAGCTTTGCTGATAAAGACGGCAACATCGTGTCCTCGTCTTATTACGGTATGAGAGGAATCGACGACGAGCTGGAAGTCGACCTTACCTTTGAGTCATTGGGCGACATGACCAAAATGACACTCCGGCACACGAAACTGGGCGAAACCACGCAAGCAGCTCGCGACGCTATGGACGTCAGCTGGAAAGAATCACTCAATAAAATAATGAGGATATTAGAATGAAAACACAAACGCAAATCGACTTACAGCAAGCGTTCACTGGGACTATTATTCTGCCTGGCGACAAAGCCTACGACGAAGCTAGGTCTATCCTGTTTCGCAGGGGCTCGCCTGCCCTTATTGCTATGGCCGAAACGAGCGATGATGTAGCGCTCGCCCTTAATTACGCTAAGCAACACGAGCTCGTCATATCGGTCCGTAGTGGTGGCCACAGTAACGCTGGTCTCAGCACGAACGATGGCGGCATTATTATTGATGTCAGTCGCATGAATACAGTTGAAGTTATTGACCACGCCGCTGGACGGGTTCGCATTGGCGCGGGTGCCCATTGGGGTGATATCGCTAAAACGTTGCACGCTTCAGGATTGGCAATCAGCTCTGGCGATACCAATACGGTAGGCGCAAGTGGCTTGATGTTGGGCGCGGGAATCGGCTGGATGGTGCGCAAGTACGGCCTGGCTATAGATAGTTTAGTGCGCGCCGAAGTCGTTACCGCGGACGGGCAACTGGTTGTAGCCGATGCCACGACTAATCCTGATTTGTTTTGGGCGGTTCGCGGTGGAGGCGGGAATTTTGGCGTTGTCGTATCACTGGAGTGCATTGCCCATAAGGTTTCCGATGTCTTTTTTGGGTCGATTACGTACACGCCCGATGACCCCACTGCTTTGCTTACGGGCTGGCGGGATTACATGCGTTCGGCTCCAGAAGATTTGACGACAACGGCGCTTTTATTGCCCGCCAATATGATGGGCGAGCATCCTGCCATGTTTGTTATTACCTGCTGCTGGGCGAACGATCAGGAAGCAGCCGCGAATGCTGCATTGGAGCCACTGCGCAAACTTGGCATCCCACTACATGACGACATTAAGCGGAAGGCATATTATGAGGCGCTCGAGGATGCCCATACGCTGCCCGACGGTGTGCACAGTGAAGTGAACAATGCACTCTTCCCCGACTTTAGCGATGCGGTCATTAAGAAAATAGTTACCGCCTATAGCCAACACGGCCGCATGTCGCAGATCCGGGGTCTCGGCGGTGCTATGAGCCGGGTTGCTGCTGACGCCACGGCGTTTGCCCACCGCGATGCCGAAGTCATGGTTCTTATGCCTATATTCATGCCAGCAGGCACAACAGAGGAAGAGATTCAGAAAATATTGCAGCCATGGCGCGAGATCGCCACAGATGCTACCGGAGCATACATAAACTTCTTTAGCCGCGTAACGGACCGCGAGCGCGCAGCCTCGTACCCGCCAGCAACATATAACCGGCTTGCGGTAATTAAGGGGCGGTATGACCCGGACAATGTTTTTAACCAGAACCTCAATATAGAGCCGAAGCATTAGGCGGAGATATATAACTTGGGAGCCACAGGGCCAGCCAAGGATTATCTCGCAGGATTGGCTCTGCTCGAGGCCGTGGCGGGCAACGTAACGGTGCTTATCCCAGGTCATGGATCTGTCGGTGACGCCGATGACCCTCGCCTGACAACTGGGCCGCACAAAGAATGGTTGCCCGACATCCATGACTGGCAGGCCCGGCAAATCACCGAAAAAAGCATGAACGGCAAGACGACTGCGCAGGGCTAGCGCCTATCCTTGTTGGATGAACTTGTAAATCTCTTCGGCGACAAGTGTTGGTTTGCCGCCCATGTTAGAGTTGCCCGAACCGCCATGTGCGACTCCTGGTATAATCACGCGTCGCACATGGGGCAAGACTTTTTCCAGGGCGTCTACGCTTGCCGTTTGAAATGCAGGGCTGTCGCTCCCGCCCATTAGCAGTATCTGCGCAGATACATTTTTGAATGCCTCAGGAGTGCCATCCGGCCGCTCCCTCATCTCGATAAAAAGACTCACGTCATTATGGAGAGTGTGGGATAGCACATCCCATTTAACGTACCCCTCTGGTGCGCTTTTCCTTTCGACAGAAAACTGCCACCGGGTCATTGCTTCAAGAAGCCGGCTTGGGATAGCACGCATGAATGGCGGCCCCATCTCTGTCTCCTTCATGGCAAAAACCATGGCTTTGGCAATCGTGCCTTCTGCCATCATGCGGTCATACTCTTTTAACCAATCCAGTGGTGGAACTGTTTTGCTTAGGGGCAGGCCGGGTTCGTAAATAATGGCTTTTTCGATCGAAGGTAATGCGCGTGTCGCTTCGAGCGCAATGAGGCCACCGGTGCTCACTCCAAAAATAGTATGAGTTCCGGTCTTGGCAAGTACGGCTCCCAGATCTTCCATCTCTTTTTGCATATTGTGAGTTCTGGCGTAGGGGCCGCTGTGGCCGTGGCCACGACGTGAATAGAGATAGACGGTAAAGTGACTTGCTAGCGCCTCGGCAAGCTCGATGTGGCTTTGGGCAGATTCCATACCGCCGTGTATAAGTACTACGCCCGGTCCCTGTCCGATCTGCCAGTACTTGATGACGGTTCCATCTTTTGAATTGACGGAGGCGGCCTTGTAGATATCGTTAAAATAGGTGAACTTCATGGCTCCCTTTCGTAATATTTTTAATTATGATAGAATTATCTTATCTACTAACTATCTTAGCTACTAAGATAAAATGTGTCAAATAATACTGGAGCAACATGAACCATCGTAGAGAATTGCTCACCCTTATGTACAAGTTGGGCGAGGTATCGAGTACGGAAACTGCCCTTTTCCATCAGGTTGCAGCGTCTAAAGTGGGCTTAGGAGTTACCGAGATGAAGACACTGTCGGTGCTCCTGCAGGAGGGGCCCGCTTCGGCTGGGCAAATTGCTGCGCGTCTTAACCTGACGAGCGGAGCGGTTACGGGTATTATTGACCGACTCGTGAGAAAAGAATTTGTATCGCGCCGTCCAGACCCTAAAGATCGGCGTAAAATCATCGTGGTTTTAAATAGGCAAAAGCTTCAGCTTCAGAATACGGCGTACCATTCTATGGGTGCGGCATTCACAGAGCTGCTTGAAAAGTATTCGACTGAGGAATTGGAATTCTTAGTGCGTTACTACCAGGCCACAATCGAGTTGACGAAGCAAGAAATTGCAAAACTTTCATGAATTTTTAGTCCGAGGTCGAACCAGCCCGTACTCGTCATCTTGCATATCTTTGGTCTGCCGGTCCATACTCTTCTTTGATTTTTTGTTGGTCTGGCGTTCGCGCGCGACGTTTTTTATGCGCAGGCTGCCCAGCTCGGCCTTCATTTTAAGGTAGTCATTGTAGTGAGCGATCTGAAGGTGCCCGTTCTTAAGAGCAGCCTGAATGGCGCACCCCTGCTCGTCGCCATGACGGCAGGTGGTGTACTTGCATTGGCGAGCCAGTGCGGCGACG
The DNA here is from genome assembly GCA_035280845.1 of Saccharimonadales bacterium (SeqCode). GTDB lineage: Bacteria > Patescibacteriota > Saccharimonadia > Saccharimonadales > EFPC-124 > DASTDY01. The sequence goes on from DATEFB010000004.1 coordinate 30,835, forward strand.
TCATCAAAGTTTGTGTCCAGATCTTCTTGTGTACCCCACAGCTGTAGTTCGCGGACACCCGGGGTATCGATGAGCAGCCCTCCACCGGGCAGCATAAACAGTTCGCGGTGCACTGTGGTGTGCCGGCCGGTATCGTCTGTGGACCGTACGGCTTGGGTGGCTTGCACCTCGCGTCCCAGTAATTGATTGATGAGGGTTGATTTGCCAACGCCCGACGATCCCAGTAAAATTGCTGTCTGACCCGGCGCAATATGGCTAAGGATGTCGGCGACGCCAGAGCCCGTGGTGGCAGTGGCAATAATAATCGGTAGGCCTAGTGTTTGTACGTCGGCGAGATACGGCGCAATATCTGCCGCCTTGTCGGCCTTATTCAGTACAATGACTGCGCGCACGTGGCTGACCGAGAGTTGGTAGAGGAAGCGTTTCAGACGCTCAATGCTAAAGTCGTTGTCGAGTGCCAGTAGCACAAAGGCAACATCTACGTTTGCGGCAATAACTTGCTTAACGGCCTGCTTGCCCGCGACTTTGCGGGCGATTTCGCTCTGCCTGGGCAGTACCGCCTCCACTACGGCAGTACTGGTATCGAACCGGCGGACGGCCACCCAATCCCCTACTTTTGGCGCGTGCTCGCGGCCGGTGTAGTGCGAGAGCTTGCCTGATAACTCGGCAGAAATGCGGGCGGGAGTCACGACCTTTACAGAGGTGCCAAAATCAGCGACCACTCGTGCGGGCACGACTCCACTGAGCCCGAGCTGCTTCCAGTTGTCTGCCTGTGTGTCTGTCCATCCAAACTGTGCCAATGATTCCATATATGACTAGTATTGCATTAATGGGCGCAGGCCGAAACTGGGAGATAAAAGAAAGGGTATTTATATTTAGGTATTGACCTAATTAGGCAACTACCATATTATCGTTGGTATGAGTACATTCATGGCTCTTGCCGACCCAACCAGGCTTCAAATATTTGAGCTTATAGCCAAAGGCGAAAAAAGCGTCGGTGATATTGTTGCGCACTTTAATTTTAAAGCGCCAACTATCTCGGGGCACTTACGCACGCTGAAGGAAGCAAAGCTTGTACGTGTGCGCGCCGAGGGGCAGCGTCGTTATTACGCCGTTGATCCCGCAGGGCTTAAAGAAATAGAAGTGTGGCTTTCGAACGTTTCAAAAGAATGGAATGGCCACCTCGATGCCCTGGAGGCGGTACTAGCAGAAGAACAACGTAATAATAAGGAACGCACGAATGCAAAATAAACTCCCCGAGCCACTGGTAATTACCAGGACGCTCAATGCGCCGATAGCGAGTGTTTGGAACGCCCTTACCGATCCAACAACGCTTAAAAAATGGATGCCATTCTTCCCTGATTTTAAGGCCGAAGTAGGCTTTGAAACCCGCTTTATGCTTGGGGCAAGTCCCGACAGGCAGTACGAACACATTTGTCATGTCACCGAAGTTGAAACCGAAAAGAAGCTCACCCACAGCTGGCGCTACGAAGGAATTCCTGGCGACGCCTATGTAACCTACGAGCTTGCCCCGGCTGGCGAGCAAACCCACTTGACGTTGACCTACCGCATTACAGAAATGTTCCCAGTGAACGACGAGAACCAGGACCTCGATATCAAGAATGCCGTGTACGGCTGGAATCACTTTGCTGACAGCCTTAAAGAATTTGTGGAAGCGTAATTATATGAGAAAAATAGTTGTTACTGAATTCGTTACATTGGATGGAGTCATGCAAGCGCCCGGTGGCGCCGAAGACGGTTTTAAATTTGCTGGTTGGAGCGCGCCATATTACGACGCCGCACTCGATGAAATCGCAGAAAAGCAAAAGAAGCCTGCCAAAGACTTCCTTTTGGGCAGGAAAACCTACGAGATCTTTGCTTCCTTCTTCCCGTCGGAACAAGGCCAGCAAATTTGGCCCGGCAACAATGACATTACAAAGTACGTTGTTTCTAAGACCATGAAGAAAGCTGATTGGAAAAACACAGTAATCCTGAGTAGTGTCGAAGATATTGGAAAGCTTAAGGATTCAGAAGGCTCTGACCTTCAGGTGAGTGGCAGCGGTGTTCTGGTTCAGACACTGCTCAAGCATGATTTAGTAGACGAGCTATGGCTTCTTATTCATCCGTTGACGCTCGGCACTGGTAACAAATTATTCGCCGACGGCACGATTCCCGCAGCGTTCAAACTGGTAGAGAGCACGCCAACATCGAGCGGAGTCATTTGCGCCCACTACGAGCGTGCTGGCGATGTTACCCTAGGGACAATGGGAGGCTAGCCAAAAACTGACCCGCCACCGCGAACTGTTTCCTGGATGCGGGGAATGAGCGCACTGCGCTGCTCGCGTACCGACTGCAGCCATTGCTGCGGCAGGTTCTCCTGGGGCACTCGCTTTGCGCCCCACTCGGCCAGCTCAAGAAGCACGGGGACAAGCTCTAACCCGTCTTCGGTGAGCTGGTATATTTCTTTGCGCCCGTCTTGCGGGTGGGGCTTCTTTACAAGCAGGCCTTTCGCTTGTAGCTGCACCAGGCGGTTAGCGAGGATGTTGCGCGCAATCCCCTCGTCTGACGCCAGGAATTCATTATATGTTTTTTTGCCAAAGTAAACGATGTCTCTGAGAATAAGCAGAGACCAGGCGTCCCCAACCATTTCTAGCGAGAAAGTGATTGGGCAATTTGATCGTGGTTTAACGTGACTCATAATTTATTGCTTTTACTATACACATAGTATACTATTTAGGTTGTAAAATGCAACCTAACATGAAAAAGAAGGATTAATTTAATGGGAACGTTACTGGCATTCGAATGGCTGAGCGCAGATGGCGTTTTTGACGCCAACAACATGGACGAATGGTTTTTTCCATACGACAGCGCCGAGCGGCGTGCAGTTATTAAAGACGCGTACCAACAGGCCGATGTGCTATTGATGGGCCGCAACACCTACGAAATGCTTGCGCCGTATTGGTCGGGGCTTCCGGACGATGATAAAGATGGCCTGGCGGGTGTGATTACCCATACGCCAAAATTTGTCGCTTCGGACGGGCCAGTGGTAGCCAAGTGGGGCGAGACGACCCTGCTTAAGGGTGACGTTGAGGCCGAAGTTGAAAAGCTAAAAGACACCGTGGGTACTGTTTTGATTATTGGCAGTGCCACATTGGCTGAATCGCTGGCTCAGGCCGGACTCGTTGACGGATATAAATTGTTGGTCCAGCCATTTATAATGGGAACCGGCAGGCGTTTCTTTAGCAATGCAATGAAAGCCCCGGTAGAGCTTGCTGGAGTCAAGGAATGCGGCCAGGGCATATTGCTGCTTGATTATCAGGTTAAGCATTAAGTACCTCTAAGTCATAAAAGGAGCAGCATGCGAAAATTATTACTACAGATGCAAACCTCAATCGACATGTTTGTCGGTGATGATGACGGCGATACTAGTTGGATGAAGTGGCATTGGAACACCGATTGGACCTGGAGTACCGAGCTGCAACAGTATCATATTGATACGACCGCCGCTGCCGATTGCATATTATTGAGCGACAAAATGGCCGAAGAAGGCTTTATCGACCACTGGGGAGCCATGGCTAAGCAAACCGGTAACCCGGAATCTGCTTTTGCCAGGAATATCACCAACGCCCAAAAAGTTATCTTCGGGACTTCCCTGAAGGACGCGCGGTGGGAAAATAGCACCATAGCCAAGGGGGATCTTGCTTCTGTCGTGCACAGCTTAAAGCAAGCCCCAGGCAAGAACCTTTTGGCATTTGGCGGCGCGCGATTCGCCTCGTCACTTATTAACGCAGACCTTGTAGATGAGTTTCATTTAATTGTTAACCCGACCGTTCTTGGCTCCGGCTTGCCCATATTCAGCACAATTCCATCTGCCAGGGATCTGACCCTGGTAAGCGCTACTCCCTACCCAGACGAGGTGGTTGTTTTGCGGTACGCCAAAAAGTAATAGAATGTAAGTATTACATGAAAAAGTTAGACATTCGTCTCTTGGCCCTATATATGATCGGCGCGATTATTGTGAGCGTCATTGTGCAGTTTGTCTTGGATGGCCTGCAACTTACCCCGGGCTGGGAGCTACGCAACCTCCTCGTTGGGTCAGGAATAGGCATCATGCTGTACGTGTGGGATTTTATGAAGGCGCAAAAAAAGAGCGAATTACCCGAAGATAAATCCTAGCTGCAGGCAGTAATTTTAGTGTGCCAATATGGCATACTAGAGCAATGCAAACAGCACTCATAGTTATTGGAAGCCTTATAGCGGCTTTGGGCACATTACCCTATATTATTGCAACGGTTAAAGGAGACGTGAAGCCACGGCTTGTTACGTGGCTAACGTGGGCATTACTTACGGGAATAGCGGGAGCCGCGGCGCTGAGCGCGAATCAGTTAGGGAGCGCCTTATTCGCGTTTTTGGGAACGCTCGCCACAGGCTCGGTAGTCGTTGCCGGGTTCAGGTTTGGCGACCGCACGTTTAAAACGCTCGACGTTGTAAGCTTGGCAGGCGTAGTGGTTGGATTGGCGCTGTGGTATGTGCTGGACGATCCTGCCTATGCTGTTTTGGCGGCTATCGCCATTGATTTTGTGGGGCTGCTCCCTACTCTGGCACATGCCTGGACGGCTCCGCGCGAGGAAGCACCAAGCGCCTTCGTATGCGTCGGAATTGGTGGTGCAATTACTGTCGCTGCTATTATTATGAGCGGCGATTTTTCGTTGACTGCGCTGGGCTACCCGCTGTATGCTGCGGTATCTATGGGCATTTGTGCAGCAATTATTTTGGTACGTGGCAGGATCGTGCTGCCGCCCATCAAAGAAGAAATGGCAGGATAGCTCTGTGGGTGTAGGTGAACACACATATGGCATACTGCATGACCATGGTTATGACCCACGGGCCACTGCCGAGCTCGATCCATTGGGCCTTGATGATTTTTTTACGGGCGGAGAATTCCACGCAATTAACAGTAGCGAGATCGATCCTGCCGAGGCACGCAAGCGCATCGGAGATGTGGCAATGCGTGTCGGGCACATGATTGTCCGGCATAGGTTGATCGACCCAACGATTCCCGAGCTCAATTATGCTGCAATTCGCGATGCCGATATGGTGCTGGGAAGTGCCCTGCTGCATGGCCACAGGCCGGTGGGACGGGGCGGTTTTATGCCCGGGCTTGGCGACCTGCCCCATGCGCTTGTTAGGCTTGGCGCTGCTACCCAAGGCGTGCCTCGTGGCACTTTTTACACGTACACCGACATGAATCCGGGTGACAGGCTGCGGCGTTTTACCAACTTAGATGGCGAAGAAGTTTTTATTGGTGCTCTACGTGATTCGTCGTTAAAACTTGGTGCGGCGCTGCTGACTCTTTGCCACGCCGATGCCGAAGATCCAGACCAAACCCTTGCGGCACTACAGCTGACCCAAGAGGGCATGTCTGCTACTGTTCAATCCATGGTGACTGTCAGAAGGAACCAGGAACTCGGCAAAAAATTTGGCGCGTACATTCAACCTTTCTTCCGGGATACGCTTATAGGCTTCCGTCGCCATTTTGCGCCAGGAGGCAGCCAACTGCCCAGTTCGGCACTCACCTACATTCTTGAAGGCCGCGACGAGCCTGGCCAGGCCGGAGAGCGGGCGCGTGCGCTGCATGCAGGGACGTACAGATACCTGCCCCGGGTATTCCGCGATGCAGTTGATACCTGGGAGCGCGCGCACGGAGACGCAAGCCTGCGCACGCTGCTGCACGAGCAAGGGGTCCCGTTGGATGATCCCCGGCAGGTTGCCATGCATGGCATTCGGGATCTCCATACCAAGTTTAGAACGGTGCACTTGGCAACGGCAGTCGATAGCTTTAACCAGCGCCCAGACAACGCGCGCGGTAGTGGCGGCGGCACGCCCGGAGAGCTGAACGAGCTGACTAATGATGCGCGACTGCGTCGTGGTATCCCAAGGCAAAGGACAGCCGATGTCTAGTTTTTTGTCTCCGCAGGATAGCAAGCGACTGCACGATTATATTGCCCACGTCGATGCAGGCATCGGGCACATGATTGGCTATCCGATGGCCATTGATTTTGATTACAGCGAGACTTACCCTTTGTTCGCCCACGAGCTCAACAACATCGGCGACCCTTACATTGATCCGACGCATATTGCCCACAGCAAAGAGATGGAGCGCGAGGTGGTGGAATTCTACGCTGATTTATTCAGGGCTCCTAAAAACGATCGGTGGGGATACGTAACCGGTGGTGGTACCGAAGGAAACCTGTACGCGTTGTACACGGCGCGCGAAGCCTTGCCCGACGCCATTACGGTATATTCGGCGGCTGCGCACTACAGCGTCGAGAAAGCAATCCATATGCTGCGCATGCCCAGCATTAAAATTGACACCCAGCCGAGCGGCGAAATAGATTACCAAAAACTTGAACACGCGTTGGGCAATTATCCCAATAGGGCGGTCATTATGGTTGCAAACATCGGCACAACAATGACCGAGGCAAAAGATAACGTGCAGACAATTCGAAATATATTAGCGGCCCAGAAAGTGCTTCACCATTACATCCATAGTGACGCGGCTTTCGCCGGCATCTACACGTCGCTCATCCGGCCCCGCCATCCATTCGACTTTGCGGATGGCGCCGACAGCGTGTCTATTAGTGGCCATAAGTTTATTGGCTCACCTATTCCTTGTGGTGTGATTGTGACCCGGAAAAGCCACCACGATTCCCTGAACCGTACTATAGAATACACAGGCTCCCCGGACGCGACAATTAGTGGGTCGCGCGATGGCCATACGGCTGTCATGATGTGGTATGCCATAAAACGCTGGGGTGTAGAGGGCTTTCGCAAGCGGGCGCAGGAAAGCATTGCGCTCGCTGACTACACCCAAGAGCGTCTGATGGACATTGGCTATAGCGTGCTTCGTAATCCAAATACGCTCACGATATCTTTTGAAACGCCGCCCGAAACAATCCGAAAAAAATGGCAGCTCGCGACCGAACACGGGTGGAGCCATATTATTTGCTCGCCTGGAATGACCCGGCAACAGATTGATGACTTGGTCCGGGATCTTACGGCGCCTGTGTAAGATGGTACTATCAAGCTATGAATACTCCGCACCCGACCTTTTTTGCAACGCAGTCCGACTTTAGGCAGTGGCTCCAGGCAAACCACGCCAGCGCCACCGAGCTGCTCGTTGGTTTTTACAAGACAACTAGCGGCAAGCCAAGCATGACCTGGCCGGAATCTGTTGACCAGGCGTTCTGTTTTGGTTGGATCGACGGTGTCCGCAAGTCTATCGACGAAGCCAGTTACAGTATTCGTTTTACACCCAGAAAACCCACGAGCATTTGGAGCGCGGTTAACATTGCAAAAGTTGAGCACCTGACCAACCAGGGCTTAATGCAGGCTGCCGGCCTTGCGGCTTTCTCGCTCCGCAAAGAAGAAAAATCAAAGATCTATAGTTTCGAGAACGAAGCCATGCAACTAAGCAGTGCCTTCGAGGCAACCTTTAAGGCTGATCCAGCAGCCTGGGGCTTCTTTACGGCGCAAGCACCCTGGTACCAAAAATCCACCATTCACTGGATCATGACCGCCAAGCAGGAAGCGACGCGACTATCCCGGCTCCAGAAAACAATTGTCGCAAGCCATTCTCAGAAAAGACTCGCCTAAGCCTGCATTGTGTGGTTAAATGCCAGTAAAGTGGTCGTCCTCACTACCACCATGCGCCACTCATTCGGCGAACATCATGGACGGACGCAATGACCGCTAAGAATGAGTAGGCCCGCGCTACTCAAGGATGTCGTCGAACCTGTGTAGCACAGGCCCTCATAATTAATAAGGGACACTATGGCACATCAGCACAAAAGCCCGCAGGAGCAAGATAGCTTCTGGTACGAGAACAGCCTGAAGCACTGGCGCCGCTATGGCTCATGGTTCAGCTGGGGCAGCCCGGTGGGACTTGGCCTGTTCTGTATTTCAGTAGCGGTAACGCTCTGGATTCTGAGCAAGGCCTTTGGCTGGAGTTAACCTCCAACCATCGAAACGGCACCGTCATTTGGCGGTGCCGTTTTACGTGGGTGTCGTTAGTCGGCAGCCTGCTCTTTAAAATCCTTGGCTGTTGCCGTTTTAATAAGCAGTGCTGCAATAATGGCGGCCGATATCAGGACCATCCAGCCTCCTCTAAATACGCCAAGCGAATCGGTAATCCACCCGAACAACAGCGAGAACGGCACGAACGCCATCCACGCGAACGCGCTGACACCAGAGGCTACGCCGCTGCGGATTTTAGAAGGAATCTCGTCGTGCATGAGCCGTGTAAAGAGTACACTTATTACAATAACAAGGGTGATAATAACAATCTGGGCCGCCGAGACAACCAGCGCGTCCCGCACAAAAACCATCGCCAGACTGCTTAGCAGGAGCGCGGCAATAACCAACCCCAGCTGTAGTGGCTTGTGAAACTTAATTCTTCCGGCAAGCAGACCGCCAAAACCAAGCGCCGCAGTAAGCCCACCAAAGGCAAGCCCGTACAGTGCTGTTGACGTATTAAGCTCAACCAACCATAGCTGGCCAAACTCCAGCAGGACCTGCACCAGCATAGAGGTAAGCACGAGGATTGCTACAATTGGCAGGCTTTTGCCTCTCTTAAGGATTGTTTTGTAAGTAACGGCTATTTGAGAAGTGAATGATTCAGCAACTTTGCTTTTATGCAGCTGCGGTTCTTTAAACTTCCAAAGCGCCCAAACAGAAATAGCTACTGCTGGGATGGTCGCAAAGAACGTTGCCCGTGGCGACAGGGCGGTAGCAATAAGCCCGCCGGTGATTGCCGCGATAAGCCCGCCGATGCTACTGAATAGCCGGACTTTGCCGATGCTTTTCTCGAATGACTTGCTGTCTTTTTCTTCTTCGAGCACCGTGTCGTATACTACCGACTCGAACGTGCCCGATGCTAGCGCAAAGAAAATGCCTAAAATCAGCGCGCTGACAAAATAGGCTGGCACGCCGTAGCTTAAGCCGCCAACCAACGCGCTTGCAATTGAGGCTACACTTGCAATAATAAGTACGTTTTTGCGGCTCCAGCGGTCAGCCAAAATACCCGAAGGGATTTCTATGAGCGGTACAAACACGGCGTATACGGCGGCCATCAGGCCAATGGCTGCGGCATCGAAGCCAATTTCGGTCATAAAAAGTTTTTCGGTAGCGACCCAGAACGTCATCCACTGAAAAAATGAAGCCACATATAATGGCAAGAGTCTTCGCTGCACACGGCTGCTAAATAATTTCATAATTTCAAACTGGACCTCTTTTATGCGGTTGTCATGGCCAGTATAGCAGTTTGTGCGTTACCTTTTGGACTGGCGTGTAGTAAAAATCAGCACAATAATATTATTGACCATACGCTATATCGCGTACTATTATGAACATAAGCGCTATATATGGTGTGAACAGCAGCATCATAGCGCCAGAGATATCGGGCTTCAGAACCCGGGTAGCATCACGCTAGTATAGGGGAATGTGGTGAAAGTCCACGCTATGCCGTATCTGTGAAGCCGAATGCCTGCCTGTCAGTCATATCGGATAAGCCAGCCTGCCTATTATCGTCAATTCTTCGAGCAAGGAGCCTGGCGTTTAGTAGCAACATCTAAGCAGACACTCCATCCACCTCGAAGGTGGCCTTTTTAATACCAACTAAGTAGGTTTTGGTAAGAAAACCAAAAGCCTTGTTTGCCAGTACAAAAAATCAGGAGGGGTATGACTCATCGCACTGGCTTCTCGCCGCGGCGTAAGACATCGCCAACCAATAGCGAACTCATGGGAATGAGTGTCTTGCTGGCGGGTATTGTTGCCGTCGGCATAATCATCAAATAAAAAATCACGGAGGAATCATGACCGAAAAAATGTCACAAAACGAACCGCTTTTAACTGAAAACGAAAACCGCTACGTGCTGTTCCCGATTGAGAAAGCCGATATTTGGCAGTGGTACAAAAAGCACGAAGCGTGCTTCTGGACGACCGAAGAAGTTGACTTGTCGAGCGACCAAAATGACTGGGACAAAAAGCTTAATGACGACGAGCGCCACTTTATTAAGCACGTCCTCGCCTTTTTTGCCGCCAGCGACGGCATTGTAAACGAGAACCTGGCAGAGAACTTTATAAACGAAGTGCAATATACCGAAGCTAAATTCTTTTACGGTTTTCAAATTATGATGGAAAACATCCATTCCGAAACATACTCGTTGCTGATTGATACCTACATTAAAGACGACGCCGAAAAGAAGAAGCTGTTCCGGGCGATCGAGAATTTTCCAGCTATTAAAAAGAAAGCCGAATGGGCAATTAAGTGGATTGGCTCACCAAATTTTCAGGAGCGTCTTATTGCCTTTGCGGCGGTAGAAGGTATCTTTTTCTCGGGCAGTTTTTGCGCGATTTTTTGGCTGAAGAAACGCGGCCTTATGCCTGGCCTCACCTTTAGCAATGAGCTTATTTCGCGCGATGAAGGTATCCACCGTGACTTCGCCTGCCTGCTCCACAATAACCACATCATCAACAAGGTGCCTAAAGAGCGCATTAAGGAAATTCTTGCCAGTGCACTCGAGATTGAGCGCGAGTTTATTACCGAGGCGCTCCCCTCTCGCCTGATTGGCATGAACGACAAGCTTATGGCCGAATACCTTGAGTTTGTAACCGACCACCTGCTGGTGTCGCTGGGCTGCCCCAAGGCGTACAACACAAAAAACCCGTTCGATTTTATGGAGATGATCTCGCTGCCTGGCAAGACCAACTTTTTTGAAAAGCGCGTTGGCGAATACCAAAAAAGCGGCGTCATGGGCTCGGCAAAAGAAGAGAAAAAAGACATTAGTTTTGACACGGATTTTTAATAAAAAGGAACCATAGTATGACAATGCATGTTATTACGCGGAGCGGCAAAGAAGAGGCAATGAGCTTCGATACCATAACCAGGCACATCACAAAACTGAGCAAAGGGCTCGACGCGCACGTTGACCCGGCAAAGGTCGCCCAGCAGACAATCGAGGGCTTGCGCAGCGGCATGACAACACAGGAGATCGACGACCTGGCGGCAGAAGTCGCCGCCACCATGGCGGCAAACCATCCAGACTACGGCATGCTGGGTGCCCGTATTGCGGTGGCAAGCCTGCACAAACGCACAAAAGATAGCTTCGCAGAAGTGGTTGAAGCGCTTCATGCCTACATTAATCCAAAGACCGGCCAGCCAGGTCCGCTGATTGCCGATGACGTATACAAAACGATCAAAAAACACGCTACAAAAATAGAAGCCACCATCGATTATAGCCGCGACTTCACCTACGATTTCTTTGGCTACAAAACGCTGGAGCGCTCATACCTTTTAAAGATAAATGGCGAGATTGCCGAGCGCCCGCAGCATATGCTCATGCGCGTTTCGGTTGGTATTCATGGCGACGATATTGACGCCGCCCTCGAAACCTACGACATGATGAGCCGTAAACTCTTTACGCATGCCACCCCTACCCTCTTTCAGGCTGGTACTCCAAAGCCGCAGATGTCTTCATGCTTTTTGGTGACCGTTAAAGAAGACAGCATCGCTGGCATTTACGAGACACTCCGTGACACTGCGCTTATTTCGCAGTCGGCTGGCGGCGTGGGTATGAGCGTGCATACTATTCGGGCAACCGGCTCGTACATCCGCGGCACAAACGGTGTTTCTAATGGGCTGGTACCAATGCTAAAAGTGTATAACGATACCGCCCGGTACGTTGACCAAGGCGGCAACAAACGCAAAGGCGCCTTTGCCGTGTACTTAGAGCCATGGCATGCCGACATCTTTGAGTTCCTCGACCTTAAAAAGAACCACGGTAAAGAGGAATTGCGCGCCCGGGACTTATTTTACGCACTCTGGATTCCTGACCTATTTATGAGGCGCGTCGAAGCGGGTGAAGATTGGACACTGATGGACCCTAACGAATGCCCTGGCCTTGCCGACGTGCATAGTGAAGCATTCGAAGCACTGTATGCAAAGTACGAAGCCGCCGGAAAAGGCACGCGCACCGTTCCTGCCCGGGATTTATGGACTAAGATACTCGAATCACAAATCGAAACCGGCACGCCATATATGCTGTACAAGGATCATGCGAATAGCAAGTCCAACCAGAGTAATTTGGGTACGATTCGCTCTTCCAACCTTTGCACCGAGATTATTGAATACTCCGCGCCAGACGAAATTGCGGTGTGTAACTTGGCGTCTATTGCTCTGCCGCAGTGCGTCGAAGACGGTGCCTTTAACCACAGGAAACTTTACGAGATCACAAAAAAAGTGGTGCGTAACCTTAACGCCGTCATTGACCGCAACTACTACCCTGTCCCGGAGGCTAGGAATTCTAATATGCGGCACCGGCCGGTGGGCCTTGGTATTCAGGGTCTGGCGGACGCATTTGTTATGTTGCGACTGCCATTTACGTCTGACGCGGCCAAACAGCTCAACAAAGATATTTTCGAGACGATGTATTTTGCGGCGTTGGAATCTTCTATGGAAATTGCCCAAAAGGAGGGCGCGTATAAAACGTTCAAGGGCTCGCCGCTCGACAAGGGCTTTTTTCAGTGGGAATTCTGGGGTGTCACCGAAGAACAGCTATCTGGCCGGTGGGACTGGCAGCGACTTGCTGCGGACATTACGGCTCATGGCGTCAGGAATTCGCTGCTTATTGCGCCAATGCCCACGGCGTCGACATCGCAAATACTTGGCAATAATGAGTGCTTCGAACCATTCACCTCGAACATCTACGTGCGGCGGGTGCTCGCCGGTGAATTTGTTGTGGCGAACAAACACCTCATTAAAGACCTGGCCGAACGCGGTCTGTGGAATGAAACGATAAAAAACCAGCTCATCCGCGATAACGGTTCAGTGCAACACATCGCCGAGATTCCAGACGAGCTGAAGGAGTTGTATAAGACCGTGTGGGAGATGTCTATGAAGGACATTATTGACATGGCGGCTGACCGCGGTGCGTTTATTGACCAGTCCCAATCGCTCAATATGTTTATTGGAGAGCCCAACTTTGGCAAGCTGACCTCTATGCACTTTTATGCTTGGAAGAAAGGGCTTAAGACGGGTATGTATTATTTGCGGACACAGCCCGCCGCGCAGGCAATTAAGTTTACGGTCGCGCAGGAGGCGGTCGCCGCGCCCCAAACACCAGTCGACTTTAACGTGCATATTCCGGAAGTTGCCGCCGAAGAAGATGGGTGCGTATCGTGCGGCAGTTAAAATGGAGGCTGTATGCCTAAAAAAATTACCATCTACACCAGAACAACCTGCCAGTACTGTGACAAGGTAAAAAAGTATCTAACTTCCAAGGGCTATGCCTATGAAGCGATTAATCTTGATGACGAACCGAAGCGGCAACAGGAGGCGCTTACATTAAGCGGGTCGCTTACAGTTCCCGTGACGGTCGTTGAACAGACCGACAATACAAAGTCGGTCGTGGTCGGATTTAACCTGCAACGGCTTGTGCCTGTGCTGACACGCTAGCTATCGGTTTCCACAAAGTCGCGCAGGGCGACCAGTCGCGTATCCCACTGCGCTTGCTCGCTACAACCGACTAATTGTCCTGAGGCTCTACCGAGCACGCAAACGTACCGTCGCTGGTGACGATTCGCAGGTAGTCGCTCGTATCCAAAAGTATAGACTTCTCGAAGTCAGCAGCATTAAAACCAATCCTTGCATGATGCACCAATGACTCGTCAATAAAGGTGAAAGCCACGCCTGGGAAAATCGGCCGTCCAAAGGGCGGCATTTTCCCTGGCTGCATGCCGCGGGCCTGGTGCTCCATTTCTTCAGGTGTAGCGAATCTGAACCCTCGGCATCCTGGTACTCTCGCCTTCAGTTCCTGCTTGACCGCCTTGGAATCGAGCTTATTAAAACCCGGCAGGATAATGACTGCGAATGCAGGGCTGTCTTTTATGTCGATCTTTATAAGCAAAGCCTTCGCGCCCGTTACGCGTTCGCCCGAGGCCTTATAGCGAGCCTCCATGCTTTCTCGCTCGTTTTGCTCTGAGGGTGGCTGAATAGCTTCGCCGAAGGAGCCTCTTTTAACACAAAATAAACAAGTTCTTGGTGTACCTGGGTAGAATCCAAATTGTTCTTCATTGCTTTAGAATATAGTCTTGACTGTCTTTTGTGCACAGTTTCTTGGATTATTTTAACCAAATACTGAGACATATCTCACAGACACTCTGGTATGCTGATCGCACAATTAAACCATGAAACAAATCAATATTTGGGCACTTCTGGCTGCGAGCGTTCTTAGCTATGCGGTCAACTTTGTATGGTTCATGTTTATTTTTAGCGAGCCGTACTTGCAGGGACTGGGTAAAACAGACGAAGAGCTGGCGCTTGGGCCGAATGGTATTGAGGCGTCAATTATGCAACTTGTGGGCAATGTGGTTATGGCCTTTGTTTTGAGCTGGCTAGCTGTAAGAATGGGTATGCAGACCGCCCTTCAGGGTGCCAAGCTCGGCGCTATTGCATGGGTTGGTTTTGTGGCCGCCGTACTGGGGCCAATGTATGCTTTCCAGGCGTTCTCGCTTGCCTTCTTCCTGATTACGGCGGGTTCCGTGTTGTTAACTTTTGTGATTACTGGGGCAATTGTGGGCGGATGGCAGGCTAAAAAGTAAAACGAGGCATTATAAGATATAATGTTTTCGGCATCCGTCCCATCCCTCAGATGAAAGAGGTTTGCGTTGATCAAGCGTTTGGTGCCCGCGGCTCTTGTCGCGGTAAGCACCATGGTGCTGACGTTGTCCGTATCGGTTCCTGCAGCAGCGAGCGACCGTAGCGTCGTGGTGGATTCGGCCTCGGCCGAACATTGGACCGGCAAGGTCCAGGCCACGACGCCACACATCAAGCACGTCCCCGAGTGCCAGAACACCGGTTGCGATTCGGTCAGCCTGCGGGTTGACCTGCCGCGCCGGCTCGAAGGCGCGCCGGGTGGCGTGCACGTCAAGCTCCAGCTCCTGGG
Source organism: Saccharimonadales bacterium (SeqCode) (assembly GCA_035280845.1). Taxonomy (GTDB): domain Bacteria; phylum Patescibacteriota; class Saccharimonadia; order Saccharimonadales; family EFPC-124; genus DASTDY01. The sequence continues at coordinate 45,837 of DATEFB010000004.1, forward strand.
CGCCACGCCCGACGACAGTGTCGGTCTGGTGATCTACAACAAGAAGCAGGTCGTTGCGCACTCGTCGGCGCAGATCGGGCCCGCGCGGTCCGTCCTGTTGCCTAGTGTGGACGCCAGGTACACCGTGTACGTGTACTACAACCCCATGGCGCGCGAGCTGGGTTCGCCCAGACTCAAGTACGAAGCGTACGCGCGCTACGAGGCCAAGCCCACGTACCCGGGCCCGACGAGTGAACTGCTCCCGGACCTCCAGGCGCTCCCGCAGCGCTACGTGACGTTCGAGAGTCCGGTCACGTTCTTCGATGACACGGTGTCGTCGGAGTACCCGTCGTGCTTCAGAAGTGAAGCAGAGGAAGAGCCGTTCGCCAAGCTCTGCTTCCGATTCGGCCAGGCCATGGCCAACATCGGCAAGGGCCCGATGGACGTGCGGTACTCGACGCCTCCTGGCGACAGGCCGCACGAGGTGGCCGGCTACCAGCGCGTCTACCGCACCGACGGTACGTTCTACGACCTGCCGTCGGTCGGCACCATGCACTACCACGAGATTCACTCGCACTACCACTTCGAAGACTTCGCGGTCTCCGAGTTGTGGACGGTGGATTCGAACGGCAACCTGGCACAGAAGGTCGCCAGTGGCAGCAAGAACGGGTTCTGTGCTGCCGACACCGAGCTGTTCTGGTGGAACGCGAACGGCCCGCGGGCCGACGTGCAGTCGTTCCCGGCGCCGCGCTGCCTGGAGCCGCAGACCGTCGACCCCGACGGCACTGCGCACTTCAAGCACGGCATCAGCACCGGCTGGGCCGACGAATACTGGTGGGCGCTGCCCGACCAGATGATCGACGTGCACGGTCTGCCCGACGGGACCTACGCGCTCGTTACCAAGGTCGACCCGGCCGGGAAGATCAAGGAGACGGACGACAGCAACAACTGCAACCGCATCACCGTGACCCTGAGCGGACTCGCCACTTCGGCCCCAGCGGCCGCCGCCCTGGCTGGTTCTGCTCGCCCCTGCTAGGCCCCTGGCACACCAGGGACGGACTGCCAACTAAAGGCGGGCGAGGCATCGAGAGATGCCTCGCCCGCCGCCCCTCCTGGACTTATTTGTTTTAGAATCCGCTCTTAGAAGCGCTAATCACCCGGTCGTTTAATTAACGCTGCGCTTTGGCATCCTGGCCTGCGTGTGGATTATACTGTGAGCATGAAACTCACAATCCCCGAACTGCAGTCCTTATTAACCAAAGCGGCAGAACGTATTGTTTCGCCAGAAGAGGCGGCATATTTTGCCAAAGAGACCATCGAAACACACCTGCGTAAATCGCCCCGAAGCAACCCGTTAAAGGCAGCGATCGGCGACCTAGAGGCGAGCCTTAAGCACAAAGACACACCAATCCATTACAGGACTGACTTGCCAGGCTTTTTCTCGGTCAATTTTGAGGGCCACGGCCCGCTTGTATACATGCAGCGCATACATAACGAGCTCGAACAACGTTCATTAAAAAACGGCATTGCAATGGCGGCATTTACCAACTCCCAAAGCATGCACACGCTGCATGCCTGGGTGCAAGGCCTGGCAAAACGCGGCATGCTTGCGATTGCAGTATGCAATGGCGGCCCGGCAGCAGTCATACCTTTTAACGGTACAAAAGGTTTGTTGGGCACCAACCCAATGGCGTATGGCATTCCGGGCGAGAATGGTGACATTTTTTGCGTAGACATGGCCACATCAGAGATCCCCTACTTTGATATCCTGGATGCCAACAAAGCTAAGACGCCACTGCGCGACGGCGTTGCAGTAGACGAAACCGGTACATTTACCACAGATGCCAGTAAAGCGCTCGATTTTAGTAAGAGCCAATCTGACCCCGTGTCGAATATTGTGCCCATGGGCGGTGGTTACAAGGGCTACTACATCGTGTACTTGATGGAGATTCTTACGTCGGCGCTGGTCGGCATGCCTTCTGGTCCCGAGTTGAGCGATGATTACGTGGCCGAAGAACACGGCTCAATTATCATTGCCTTTAACCCCAAAGCTATGGGTACGGAAGCGTCGTTTCAGGCGTCAGTCCGAGCCTTGCACGCTGCGCTAAAAGCGCAAGAACCAAAGAAGGGCCAAACTATTCGTATACCTGGTGAAGAAAACAGTAGGCACTATGCCGCACAAAAAAATGAGCCCGTAGAACTTGACGATGCGCTCGCCGCAAGACTCGACGCGTTATTGGTCTAGTAACAACGCAAGCGTTTTAAAGGTAGAGGCCGGAAACGCATGCCTCATAACAATCCACGCGCTACAGCCGTCATAGAGTAGCAGCAGCTGTTCGGCTAGCACGGTTGGATTTTTGGCGCCCAAACGCGTGGCCTGTTCCAGAAAATAGTCATACAATTTGGTTTTAAACTCGGTGACTACTTTAACACCGGCCACGTAGGTACTGCGTAGTTCAATGCTCGTGTTCATTAAGATGCAGCCATAGAAATCTTCCTTCTCGGCCATGGGCTCTACCATGCTAAAGACGTGCATTATGCGCTCTTTGGGGTCGTCGGATTCCGAGGCTGTACACGCTTCAAACCATGCTTCTCCCAGCGAAGACATTGCTGCAACCACCAGATTTTCTTTGGTTGCAAAGTGCGCATACAGTGTGCGCTTAGACACGTTCGCGGCCTCAGCAATCTGAGCAACGCCCACTGCGTTTATGCCGTGCGCGTAAAAAAGTTTTGCCGCCGTAGTAACAATGCGGTCTCTGGGCTTCTGCCTGGTGGGCTCATTCATGCACGAATTATACCAAAAGTACTTGCAAAAGTAAACCGATCGGTTTACTATAACAATTAGTTACTAATAACAAAGGATTTTTATAGCATGAGCGCGCAAAGTTACACCACTTCTTTTACAGTGGACCAGTCGCCCGAGGAAGTATTTAAGGCCGTCACAAACGTTCGGGGATGGTGGTCAGAAGGTATTCAGGGCGGCACTGAAAAACAGGATGACGAGTTTGTCTTCGAAGTACCAGGCGTCCACTTCTCCAGGCAAAAACTGGTAGAGGTCATTCCTGGGGAGCGTGTTGTTTGGCTTATCACCGAAGCTACCATGACATTCATACAGCAAAAGGACGAGTGGGTCGGCACCAAAGTTATTTTTGACATTACCAAGGAGGGCGACAAAACCAAGCTCACCTTTACGCACGAGGGTCTTGTTCCGCACATTGAATGCTACAAGTTTTGCATGCCAGCCTGGGAACAATACGTAGATGGCAGTTTGTTTAAGTTAGTGACGACCGGTCGGGGAACGCCAAACCTCGAAGGCTCTTCTATAGAGAAGCCGGCCGAAGTTTAGTTATTGCTTCCGCAGAATTTTTTCCATGGCTTTCCCGTTTGCCAGCTCGTCAATGAGCTTGTCTAGGTAACGGATCTCTTTCATGGTCGGTTCCTTAATGTCTTCTACACGCACGCCGCAAATCATGCCCTTAATTAAGGCTCGCGAGGGGTTGAGCTTGGGCGCTTCGTCAATAAAACGCTGGAACTCAGTTTGCTTTTCTAGCTGTGCATCTAACTGTTTCTGGCTGTAGCCCATAAGCCAGCGGATGATTTCATCGACTTCTTCTTTGGTGTGGCCTTTTCTCTCTACCTTGGCAATGTACAGGGGATAGACGCGCGAGAAGCTCATTCTATAAATGCGGTCGTTGTTCATATTGTTTAGCTTATCACGGTGGATGTGAGGTGTGACGTCCATGCTGCTTGCGCGGCATGGACGTCACTGTCATTGCGTGCAGCCCAATCTTTCGGCGACGCCCGGGACCGCCCTGAGGCTTGCCGCCGTCATGTTGGTGGTGTCGGTGCCCGGGCTGATCTCGGCCATGGGCTTTCCGCCGATGCTCAGCACCGTGAACGACGTGGGCATTGCGGCCTCTGGTGCCACCGGCCCCGCGATCGTGATGTTGGTGCTGCACCCCTGTAGCCGAACATTGGACAGCCAGCGGGTTGATTCGTAGTAAGGAATCCCCGCCACGCCGTAGCCGGCGGCCACAGTTTGCCGCGTCAGGACATTCTGCTGTTCCTGTGGGACGAAGCCTGCTGTAGTGGTAGGTGCAGGCTCGGGCTCGGACCCGCTGCATCCCGCAAGCAATACTGCTGCCACGCTTAGTGACAACAAGAGGGCTTTCATTCGCTCTCCTTTGGTCGGATGACAATGTAAGTTATATCATTATATTCAAGGTTTGCAAAGTAATTTTAGAACATGCCTAGTGGTGGCTCGGGTGCTTCGCCTCTTCCTCTTTGCGGAACAGGGCGATTTTTTTGACCACTTCATAGGGAAATGGCTCGGAATACGGCAGATGAAAGGCGACCCATTGTCCCCTTTCTGCTAAATCTGCTACGCTCTACTCATGGAAATATTGAAGTTTATGAACCTTGCTTTGGCCTTTCTGCTAGAGTTGGCAGTCGTTGCCGCATACGCCTACTGGGGTTTTGGTTTGCAGGCAAATGCTTTTGTGAAGGTGTTGGCGGGCATTGGCATTCCACTTGCTGTTATTGTGCTCTGGGCGTTCTTTTTTGCGCCAAAAGCAGGCTATCGGCTGGATATGCCCTGGCTCATGATTGGCAAGGCGCTTATTTTTGGAGGCGCGGCAGTGTGTTTGTACACCCGTGATGCCTCGCTTGGCTTGGCGCTCGGAGGTATTATTATCGTCCACCTGGCGCTTGCCATGGTGTGGGACCAAAAATAGAAGAAGCTTATCCCCATCTTGCGCCAACGGTCGCAGGCAAGTGGGCTCGCATTAAAGTGAGCGATGCCCATTGTATAGATATGAAAGAGGTTATTTATCTGACCACACCGCAAGCTGGTTGCCGGCAGGATCAGTAAACGCAAAGCGCCTTCCGCCCGGGAAGGCGCTTATTTTGTGGGTGATAGCGCCGCCCTCGCGCACAATAGTTGCTTCAGTAGCTTCCAGGTCTTCAGCGTAAATGACTGCCAATGGCATGGTCTGCTCTTTGGTTTGACTGCCGTTTACTGCGGCGGCGACACCGCTGTCGTGGGTATCTGAATACGTGTCTCCCCACTCTTTAAACCGCCAGCCAAAGACGGCGCTAAAGAATTTTGAAACCGCTTTGGTTTCTTCGGCGGAAGAGGCAGGAAACTCAACGAGATCGATGTGGTTGTTTGTGCTCATGATGTTATTATACTGGGCTGGTGCGAAAAATCCCCCGTCCCTATTGCCTGCAAAATGTATACTTGAAAGCATGAAGATAACTCACATTAACCCCGACGAATTATACAAAAGCCCCGTGTTCTCGCAGGCAGTGCTGGCCGAAGGCGGCAAGACATTATACATAGGTGGCCAGGATGGCATTTTGCCTGATGGAAAAATGGCCGGCGATACCTTTGCCGCCCAGACTGCGCAGGCATTAAAGAATGTGCTCGCAATACTGGCCTCGGTTGGCGCCACACAAGAAAACGTTGTTAAGCAGACTATTTATGCGGTAAAAGGCCAGGACATTCAGGAAGGGTTCGCTGCCGCAAAAGAAGTGTGGGGCAATTTTCCGTCAGCTGTCAGCTTTGTGTTCGTTGAATCACTCGCCGTACCCGGTGCACTGGTAGAGATCGAAGCCATCGCCGTCGTATAGGCCGCTCTTCTGGTATGCTGTGTTCATGAAGAACCATACGCTTAAGCAGCGTTTTAAAGCGCTTTTTCTGGACTATTTGATCATCCTGCTGTGGATGGCTGTTCTTGCGGCCGTTAATGTAATTCTGTTTATTGTGATCTTCGATGGATTCCCTGATTACCTTGGTATGTTCGGGCCATTTTGGACGCAGCTTATATTCTTTGGCGTCCTGACACTTCCTGTGGGATTGTTCTTGTATTGCTCGGAGGCGGGCCCCCGGCATGCTACATTCGGGAAGCGGAAAGCTCATCTAAAAGTTGTCTCTACCGATGGGTCTTGGGCAACCCGCAAACAAACCGCCGTGCGAACAGTTGTAAAGTTGCTTCCCTGGGAATTGTCCCATGCGTTCATATGGCAGATGCAATACGTGTTTTACGAGCATGGCTACGAGGCGGCGGTTCCGGCTTGGATTTTTGTAGGCCTCAACGTCGCTACTCTGATGGCTCTGGTGTATGTCATGCTGGTTGTTGTTCGCAAAGACCGCCGTTCGGTGCATGATTTGGTCGCGGGCACGAAAGTTGTCTCGAGCAACAAATAGATAGTCGCTAAGGGCGGCCCGTCAGGTGTACCGTAATGGTGTCCCCGGGCTGCTTTTGCATGGCTTTAAGCATCTTTTTGCTGACTGGTAAAAACTGTGTGCCATCGCCCCAAGGCATAAAGGCGGTTTGAAACTCCACGCCACCCATTGTGCCCATAACTTTCACTGATTTGGTGGAGCCAAAGAAATCAACCGATTCTGGCCAGACCACGCAGATCCATCCGTTTCGGTCTTCGATAATTGCTTTGAATGTTTTTGGAAATTCTTTCATGAAGCCATTGTACTAACTTGACAAAATTTTGTCAAACTTGTACAATGCTGAGTATGAGTTCAACAAATGTGCCAAACGATCCATTTAGTCTTTTTTCATTGAGCGTTTTTGCGGTTAACGGTGTACTTATGCGTTCGGGTGATATTATTACGCGCTCCCTGGGCCAAAGCAGCGCCAGGTGGCAAGTGCTAGGCCGCGCCGGATACCAGCCGCAAACCGTCTCGCAGATGGCTCGCGACATGGGCGCCTCTCGTCAGAGCGTGCAATACACCGCCGATACCCTCGCCAAAGAAGGCCTTATTCTGTACGCCGACAACCCCGCCGACCGCCGCGCGCGGGTTCTGCGGCTCACGCCAAAAGGCAGTGATGTACTGGCGGCTATTTATGCCCGCGACCATGTATGGACACAGCGCGTCATGGCCGACCTTAACCCTGCGCAGCTTTTAGAATTGGCGCAGGCGCTAGAAAGTGTTACGCGTATTGTCGAAACCCACCTCGACCGTGATATCTCAGCAAAGAACAAGGAGCACAACCATGAAGACAACAACATCTAAAGACGGCACCGTCCTTGCCTATGACGTGTATGGTAGCGGGCCGGCGCTCATTTATATAACTGGCGCGAGCTGTTTCCGCAATTTTATGCCGATTGTGCAAGACGCAAAGGTGTTCGGCCAAGAGTTCACTGTGTATAACTATGACCGGCGCGGCCGCGGTGACAGCGGCGATACGCAGCCGTGGTCTGTTGAGCGTGAAGTCGAAGACATTGAGGCAATGATTGATGCTGCCGGAGGCAAGGCGGTGCTGTACGGCCATTCTTCGGGTGCGGTATTGGCGCTTGAGGCAAGCTTGAGGCTGGGCGATAAAATTACAAAAGCCGTCATGTACGATGCGTCATACGTACACGACGAAGCCGAGAAGGCAGAATACGCTGTACTTGTCCAAAAGATCCGCCAATTGCTTGATGCGGGCAAAAACGCAGCCGCGATGAAAGGCTTTTTGCAGGGTATTGGCATGCCAAGGCTGTTTGTTTCGTTGCTGCCAGTGTTCCCCGGCTGGAAAACAATGAAGGCGCTCGCACCAACCCTCGCCTACGACATGGCTTTAACAAGCGATGTTCCGCCCGTGGGACGGGCAGCGACCTGCACTGTGCCGATTCAGGTTGTCGTTGGACAAAAAAGCCCTGCGCGTCTGCAGGGCGTGGCGGACCAGTTGGCAAAAGCAATCCCTGGCGCTACATGCATACAATTGGCGGGCCAGGATCACATGGTCGGGGCAAAAGCACTGTTGCCTATTCTGGTGAACTTCTTAAAAAAGACATAAAAATGTGATTTGACACCGCGCGGAGGGCAAATGCTCCTCCACGCGGCGTCACCGATCTGCTCTTATGGCAGGTTGATCTGAGGTGCTGCGCGCTTGAACTCTGCGACCGCCAGACCGAGCGGGGCAATCGCTATCGCCCGCAGGTACACGACGCGCTCACCCTTTGCCTGGGTGTCGCCGACCATGTACATGGCCACAGGCAGTTGGAAGCTGACGCTCGTGGCACAGGCCAAGGCCCATCGCTGAACGTCAGATGTGCCAGGGCCGACATACTGTTCGGCAACACGGTCCTGGTCGCGCACCTTCTCGGGGCTGATGGTTGTGTCGGCGATGATCTTGCGAAGGTCAGCCGCGCTGATCCCGCGTCCGGGCCACATGCCCGAGTTTGCCGCGATGTACAACCCCTCCGCCGGGTACAGGCACGCGTACGTGTGAAACATGGTGGGCTCTACGACATCACCATGCAGCATCGGGCCCGAGATGTGGACGTCGTAGCACGACACCCGCTCGTTGGGCGGCAACTGGCCAAGGTGCCAACGTATCGCCCGCTCGATTGTTCTCAAAGTCTACCCCTTCTACGAGTATCGGTCAGACCAGTATACCACTGGCGCCCCGTTATGGCTTTGTCAGATGAAGGCGAATGTATTTCGTGGGCGATATGCCCATGACTTTTTTAAAGTCGTTTACGAAGTGCGACTGAGTGCTGTAGCCAAGCTCGGCGGCAATGGTGGTCCAGTTAAGGCTGCTGGGGTTGTGCGCATGCCGAATGGCCTCAAGCAAGCGAAGACGCATAATCACCCACTTTACGCCAATGCCAGTGTAGGTCTGGAAGAGCACTTGCAGCGAACGCTCACTTACTGCAAATTGCCGGGCTACGGCACTGGTTGTTGTAAGCGCGGGCGTGGTTTCGATTGCATCGATTATGTGGTCGATGAGGTCGATTTTTGGGTCGGGTTTGGGGTTGCGAGCTTTTAGCAATGCCTCGAATGCTGCAATGATGGACGGATCGTCGAGCGCAAGCACCTTTTTTGTAAACGTCTCGTCAGCCGCTGGAAAGATATCGGAGACCGGGACAGTTCGCTCGGCAAGGTTGGCCATGGCGCCAGGCCAAAATCCATGGAATCCACCCGACTTAAAACGGATGCCTGCATAGCAGCCCTTGCCCTTCAGGGTCATGGCGCGCCGGGCGGTCATGACGCCCATAATAAAAGATTCGTGAGGCGCAAAAACAACATGGACGTCTGGCTCGGATAGTACATCGGAGGCTTCGTATCCGGCCTCGCCAACATTAAACCTGGCAACAAAATAGTGGCTCACAAATGGCGCGAGTTCGACTGATGGTTCGTAGATCTCCATCTGTACATGTTTGGCAAAACCCTCTGGATCGATCACGCCAACATTCTTGCGGTAAAATGCTGCGGTTTTTTGCAAGTTTTTAACCATGTTACGCGTTATTATACCGCACAGTGCTCATGAGGCACTAAGGAGAATTATGATAACAAATGTGACCTTACTCGAGGTGAGCGAGCAGATTCGCACCCAGAAAGTCACGCCCACCGAAGTGACTGAGGCGTGTTTGGCGCGCATCGAACAGCTCAACCCGACACTGAATGCGTTTATTACGGTCATGGCCGAGGAAGCGCGTGCCGCAGCTAAAACGGCAACGCAAGAGATCGCTGCTGGTAATTGGCGCGGACCGCTGCACGGCGTGCCGATTGCATTTAAGGACATGTACGACACCGCTGGCATAAAAACGACTGCGGCGTTCGAGCATTTTGCGCACCGCGTACCACCTCGCGATGCGGTTGCTGTACAGAAAATGAAAGAAGCTGGCGCGGTCATTGTGGGCAAGACCAACTTACACACACTGGCAATGGGCACAACGTCTACGGTGAGTGCTGCCGGTCCCGTGCATAACCCTTGGAACACCGACTACATTGCCGGTGGGTCGTCGGGTGGTTCGGCCGCGGCAGTTGCTGCAGGTATGTGTTTTGCCACCATAGACACCGACGCTATAGGCTCTACCCGCTTGCCCGCCGCCTGCTGCGGCGTGGTTGGCTACAAATGCACATGGGGCAAGCTAGACAACACCGGCGTTTTGGCTGGCGAGCAAGCCGACCCTGTTGTGCTGCAGCTTGCCACAGTGGGCATTACTGCCCGCAGCGCCGCCGATGTTGCGGTTGTTGCCGATGCACTGGGTGGCGCAGATATGGCCGCACAGATTGCCGAACCGCAACCGAAACTCCGCGTTGGTGTGGTCACTAATTTTGGTGGAACAGAACAAGTGCGCACCAGTTTTGAGCACGCCCTTCAAATTCTTCGAACACTTGGCTATATGTATGAAGATGCCGAAGCGCCATTCACCGAGCAGCCCGACATGGCTGGCATGGAAGCCATGCGCGCAACCGCCAACGACCGCATCTTTAAGGATGTCGATATTCTTGTGCTTCCTACGCTGGCTGCAGAAGTCCCCACTATCGCCGCGGCCGGCACTCAAAACCCGCAGGCGCTTTCGCCCCAAAACACCTTTTTTGCCAACTACGAAGCACTGCCCGCCATAAGCGTGCCCGTTGGGCTTGACGCCCACGGTTTGCCGCAGGGCTTGCAGATTGTTGGCAGGCAAGGCGCTGACGCCACAATACTGACCGTGGCTCAGGCATTTTTAAACAAGGCTCCCCTGATTCACCCTAAAGAAATAACGAAAGGATAGATTATGAACGACATGGTAACAACCCGCACAATTGAGGCTCCAGTAAGCGCCGTTTGGCACGCCTGGAACACGAGCGACGAAGTAAAACAGTGGTGGGGCCCGACCGGCTTCACCTGCCCGGTAGCAGAAATGGACGTACGCGTTGGTGGCAGTTCGCTGGTGTGCATGCGCGCTCCACAAGAATATGGTGGCGGCGACATTTATAACACCTGGACATACACTGTTGTTGAGCCAGAAACAAAGCTTGAATACCTGGCGCACTTTACCGACGAAAAGCGCACGAAGCTCGACCCGGCAGCTATGGGCATGCCTGCGGGGATTCCTGCAGAAGTCCCGCACAGCGTGACATTTGTCGATAAAGATGGCAAGACAGAGGTTACTGTGGTCGAGAAGGGCTACGCAACTCCAGAAGCTGCCGAGATGTCGAAGCAAGGCATGGACCAGTGCCTCGACAAATTAGAAGCCGCACTGAAAGCTGCCGTATAATACGACTATGACAACCGCCACCGAGTTTGAGCACGCACTCGCCCAGCTTGTCGCCCGAAAGGGTGACGGGCTGGGAATGGGCGACCTCTTTGCACTTGCTAAGGAACACCAACAAATGGAACCGGGCGAGATTGAGCACTTACTCGAGCAGCCCGAGCACACCCTGCGCGTATGCGCCGTGAGCATTATGGATTTTCAGGCCCGCAACAAAAAGACGACGCCTGAACGCCGCCGTGAATTGTTCGATCTGTACATTCGTCGCCACGACTGCATAAACACCTGGGATCTTGTTGACCGTTCTGCGCCTTATGTGGTTGGAGGTTACCTGGCCGACAAGCCCCGCGACATTTTATACAAGTTGGCGCGCTCCCCGCGCATGGCCGAGCGACGCACTGCAATTGTAGCCACCTATTTCTTTTTGCGCCAGAATGACCTCGACGACACCTATAAGATTTCCGAGATCCTTATTAATGACCACGAGGACCTGATTAATAAAGCAGTTGGCGGCTGGTTGCGCGAGGCTGGTAAAAAAGACCTCGCCCGGCTTATGGAGTTCCTAGACAAGCATGCCGCAACAATGCCTCGTGTTACCTTGCGGTACGCCCTAGAGCACTTCCCTGCCGACCAAAAGGCGCATTATATGGGACTCAAGAGCGCCGCCTGACGTTTGCAGTTGGTGAGAGACCGCTTTGTTTGACGGTAGTCATGCACTATACTGATTTTAAACATTAGCGGTATTTCAAAATTCTATGGCGCGACTGCCTACTTCTGGTTCTGACGACGGTGTATGGGGTGAGATCCTCAATGATTTTTTGTTGCAGGCACATCAGCCAGATGGGCAGATTAAGCCTGGTGCAATCGGAGCGGGTGCGATCGCCAATGGTGCGGTCCAGGAAAGCCAGTTATCGACGGCTGTCCAGTCAAAGCTGAACGCGACTGCACCAGTTACGAGTGTCGCCGGCAAGACCGGTGTGGTGACGCTTGATAAAAACGACGTTGGTCTGGCGAATGCCGATAACACCTCTGACGCGAATAAGCCAATAAGTACCGCCACGCAAACCGCACTTAACGGTAAGGTTGGAACAGCCCGGGCGGTCAACACCAGTAACTCAATTACGGGCGGTGGTGACCTGACGGCCGACCGCACAATCAGCCTTGTTAACGATGCAGCCGCTCCAGGGAATAACCAGTATTACGGCACAAATGCCAGCGGTACAAAAGGTTACTTTGCACTGTCGGCGAGCGGCGAAAGCAATACGGCAAGCAACGTGGGCGTTGCCGGCGTGGGAGTATTTAAGCAGAAAACTGGTGTTAACCTTGAGTTTAGGAACATTAATGCCGGCAGCAACAAAGTAACCGTCACAAATGACACCGGCAACAACGAGATTGACGTCGACGTTAATCCTGCCAACTTTACCGATATTCCCCAGAGCGCAGTTACTAACCTGGCAAGCGACCTGACGGCAAAAGCCGACAACAGCGCTGTTGTTCATATCAGCGGTGACGAGACAATATCTGATACTAAGACATTTAGTAACGCCCCAAAGCTCACAACAAGTTCAACGACTGGGCAAGTCTGGACGGCAAGCAGTAACGATGGAAGTGGAAACTGGGCCGACGCCCCAAGCGGCGGCATCAGCGAAGAATTGGCGATGGCATATTCCATTGCCCTATAGAACATGAAGAAATTAGTCACTAGCTATACTTTCAATGCGGGGGCCAAGACAGTTGATGCTGCCGACTTTACGGCGCTCGAAAAAATCCTGCTCATTACGAATGTAACGACTAATACAATCATTTACAATTTTGCCGATTCGGCTAAGGGCGGCAGCCTTGCTGGTACCGTTCTGACCCTCACCTACAACACCGCCCCAATGAGCAACGGCGACAAGCTGCAAATATTCATAGACGATGGCGCTACCGCGCAGGCAGTCAGCGGAACAGTTACGGCGAACCTCGGCTCGAGCGTCCAGGGCGTGCAGCTGAACGCATCGCAAACTACTACCACAGGCACAATCACTACGGCCACCAGCGTTGTGACTATGGCCGACTTGGCGGGCGTAGGCGCGGTGACGGTTACTATTTATGGTACCTACGCTGGCGTGAACGTAACTTTTGAAGGGTTCGATGGTGTTAACTGGGTTTCCGTGGCTGCCCAGCAGGCTGCATCGCTTACGCCAAGCGTTGTTATGACAACGGGCGTGCTGACCACAAACTCAGTGAACCGCTGGAATGTCTCGCCACTTTTGGGCGTTGGACAGTTCCGCGTGCGGGCAACGGCATGGACGTCGGGTACTGCGAACGTTATCATTGAGCCGTCTGCCCAGTTCACTCAGTACCAGGTAAACGTCGCGACGATGCCAACTACTACCGTATCGGGCACGGTAACGGCCAACCTGGGTACTGGCGGAACTGGCGCCACATCACTTGGTAAGGCCGAGGACGCCGTGGCGGCTTCGGGCGATGTCGGTGTTGCTACGTGGGGGGTTCGCCGGGATGGCGCAATCACAACCTCTCCAACAACCGCCGCTGGTGATTACACCGAAATGGCGGTCGACACCTACGGACAAACCCGTATTGCCGTACAGTCCCGTACGACCAACCCGACTGCGGGTGCCGATGGCAATGGCGTTATACTCATGGCCGACAAGTTAGGTAAGCTGGTAACTGTTGGTTCGGTGCGCGATTTAAAGGTAAACCAGACGACCACCATTACAGCCTCGACCAGCGAAACGACGGTTTTGACCGCGGTTGCCAGTACATTTTTAGATGTGTATGGCGTGCTTGTGGCCAATACCTCAGCGAGTGCCGTGAGCGTTGCCTTTAAAGATGCCACAGCGGGAACAACTCGGTTCACTATGCAGATTCCAGCCGGCGACCAGCGCGAGATTATGTTGCCGGAGTCGGCGGCAATAACACAGGCGGCCATTAACAATAACTGGACGGCTACAGTATCGACATCGGTAACATCGGTTGTTATTACGATGCTCGCTGTCCGCAACACGTAACAGTGAGTAATGGAGAAAACAGTATGCAAAAAATTGTCCCACATTTATGGTTCGACACCCAGGCAAAAGAGGCCGCGCAGTTCTACGCGTCTACGTTTGGGGGTGACTCGAAGGTTACCTATAGCGGTGAGCTGCACGACACGCCTTCTGGCGACACCGATATGGTTTCGTTTACCGTGCTCGGATATGATTTTATGGCGATTAGCGCCGGCCCTGTGTTTCAGTTCAATCCGTCGATCTCTTTTGTGGTCGTAAGCCGCGACGCAGACGAAATTGATGGCTGGTGGAAGACGCTCAGCGAAGGCGGCACCGCCCTCATGCCTTTAGGTGAATACCCATTCAGCGAAAAATATGGCTGGATCCAAGACAAATATGGCGTTTCGTGGCAGCTGATGTCTGTGGCGCAAGCACCAAACCCTCCAACCCAGCGCGTCCTGCCGACCCTTATGTTTGTGGGTGACGTCTGCGGCAAAGCCGAAGAAGCGGTCGCATTTTATACAACCGTCTTCCCTGACTCAGAAGTTGGCGAAGCAATGCGCTATGGCGCAGGTGAAGAGCCAGACATTGCAGGCACAATCAAGCATGTTGATTTTAATCTGTTCAATGAGCAGTTCGCGGCAATGGATAGCGCACAGATGCACGGCTTTACCTTTGGTGAAGCAGTGTCGCTGCTCGTAAACTGTGAAGACCAGGCCGAAATTGACAGGTATTGGGGCAAACTGTCGGCTGTGCCCGAAGCCGAACAATGCGGCTGGCTGAAAGACAAATACGGTGTCTCGTGGCAGATTGTCCCAATAGAGATGAACGAGATGATGGCTAAGGCTTCACCAGAGCAGATGGCGCGGGTCACTAAGGCCTTCCTGCAAATGAAGAAGTTTGATGTTGCCGAGCTTCGCCGCGCCTTTGAAGGTAAATAGCGGTTAGACTTTTTCGAAGAACACAAGCTTGTGGCCGTCGGGGTCTACGACAAGTAGCTCCTTGCGGCCCATGGCCGATTGGGTCGGATCGGTTGCTGGCGTAATGCCCTTGGCGACCAGTGTGCTCTGCAATTCGTCGACAGAATCGACGCTGATGTATATGAATGCGCCCGATTCCTTGTTTGTCTTTACGTCCGAGCCTTGGCCGTGGAATTCCAGCCAGAACCAGTTCACGTAAACGGTGACAGTGTTACCCTCTTGCTTGCCTGCCCGAAAGCCC
Source organism: Saccharimonadales bacterium (SeqCode) (assembly GCA_035280845.1). Classification (GTDB taxonomy): domain Bacteria; phylum Patescibacteriota; class Saccharimonadia; order Saccharimonadales; family EFPC-124; genus DASTDY01. The sequence continues at coordinate 61,016 of DATEFB010000004.1, forward strand.
AGCTTGTCGTAGAACGCTGCGGTTTTTTGAAGGTCCTGTACGTAATATACTGCGCCCGAAATACTTTTTAGTTTCATGATCCACTCCTTATGCAGATTGCATTCTTTTTAATTTATCTTTATAATCAAGATACTTTAATACGGTTATTGAGTCAATGAAAAAGTTGGAGAATGAAGATTTGAAGCAGCATGTCATCCGTGGCGGCCGAGAATACGGCATCAGCACGGTACTATTCAGGCATACCGTTGGCTCAGCAATTGGTGTGAATGTCACCGACATGGAATGCCTGGGACTGCTCTTTTTTAAGGGCATCTCTACGCCGTCGGAGCTTTCGGAGCATACGGGACTCAGCTCGGGCGCAACCACCGCTATGCTGGACCGCCTGCAGCGCGCCGGGCTCATACAGCGTAACCCTAACCCGCAAGACCGCCGGGGCTCGCTTATTTCTATCGCGCCAGGATCTAAAAAGACCATTGGCCCCATGTTTGCTTCGGTGCGCGCCGCGCAGGACGAGCTGGTTTCTAGCTTCTCGCCAGAGGAGCTACGGGTCATTGACCGCTATTTTACTGAATCTGTGGCCATGTGGGAGTCGGAGCGTCGCAAGCTGCAAAACACTATATCCTGAAGTTTGGTATGATGAGGTCATTCAATCGGAGGACCTATGGATTACAGTACCTTTCTGGAGCGTGAGCTAACGAAAGCGGCCGTGACCGCACGCACATTTTTTGGCAAAGTAAGCGGCGCGGTAAAGGCTGGCGACAACAACCAGGTGCTGACCGAGGCGGATGTCGCCATTGGTAAGCAGCTCGTCGCTGCCGTACAGGCTGCCTATCCCGACCATAATGTGGTCGACGAAGAGGCTGGCGCTATAGACAAAAAATCGCGGTTCACGTGGGTGATTGACCCTATCGAGGCGACAAGTAACTTTGCGGCCGGGTTGCCACAGTACGGCATAATGGTGGGCCTTTTGGAGGACGCCACCCCAATTGCGGGCGGTATTATCGCTCCGGCTTACAATACGTTATACCTGGCCGAGAAAGGCAAAGGTGCAACGTGTAATGGCGAACCTATGCACGTGACCGACCAGTCTGATTTACTGAGCGTGCTTGTGTCGTATGGTATTGATGGCCACCAGGAAGATCCCGAGCGCACCATACAGGAGTGCCGCGTTATGGCCGATATCATCCTGGGTTGTCGCAACATGCGCAACACCGGCTGTGAGGCGTTGGATCCAATGTACGTTGCCGAAGGGCGGTATGGTGCCCGGGTGAACACGACGTCAAAAATTTGGGACAACGTGGCGCCACAGATTATTGCCCAAGAGGCGGGCGCGCTGTGGACGACAGCCAATGGCGAGCCGCAGGATTACTCTCGCCCACTCACGCGCATGGACGAGAACTTCACCTTTTGCGTCGCCAGCCCTGTGCTGCATGCCCAGTTGCAGACAATTATTAAAGGACGCCTCGGGAGCTACAATGCCTGATCCGCACGGTATTGTGTTGCACGGCCCGAATGCCACCCGCCGGACAGATTATTTATACCGAGTGTCGCTAAAGTGCTTGATTCGCAACGAGCAGGGCGAAGTGCTGGTAGTAAAAGAGACCGGCCGCCATTGGTGGGATCTGCCGGGCGGCGGTATGGACCACGGTGAAAGTATCGCTACGGCCATTGCCCGCGAAATGAAGGAAGAAGTAAACATGGAAGGCGATTTTACCTTCCGTATTCTTGATGTTGATGAGCCTGCCCTACTTAGCCCCCAGAATTTTTGGCAGCTTCGGCTGGTCTTTGCCGTTACCCCTGAACGCATGGTATTTAGCGCGGGCGATGACGGCGACAAGATTGCCTTTATGTCCCCTTCAGCATTTAAAGGGTCAGAAATCGCAACCGAGAAACGAATCTTCGACTACGCGGCTTTGGCCGGGCTTTGAGGTCGCAGGATGCTGTTGGCGATCTCGTCGACTTGACCGTACTGGAGATTGGCTTTTACTGAATAGCCCGCAATGCCCAGGTCGCGTAAACCAACTGGTGCTTGTGCTTCGCTGAGGTTCGAAATAACGTAGACAGGAATATCTTTGCCCCATGAGCTGCGGCGCATGGTCCGCAAGACGTCTCCACCCGAGATGTCGGGGATCATAAGGTCGAGCAATACCAAATCGGGTGTATCCTTCTGAATAAAATAGAGCGCGATAATGCCGTTGTAGGCCACGAAACAGGTATAGCCCTGGAGCTCGAGCCGGGTTTTGTAAATCTCGGCAAGGGCGGGGTCGTCTTCTACGAGTACGATTTTTTTTCGTGGCTGGTCGGTGTCCATATGTTGATTCTAATACGTCTGGCGTGGTAATGCTAATTGTCCTCAAAACGCTTTCGCTAAGCGCCCATAAAGAGTAAACTGTATGCATATGCCACGCCTGCCGCAGCCCGGAGCCGACAATGGCACATGGGGCGATGTACTCAATGATTTCCTAAGCGTCTCTTTAAGCGGAGATGGCTCAGTTAAGCCAACCGCTATTAGCTCGAAACTCGACGCCTCGCAGAAAGGCCAACCCAACGGTGTTGCTGCACTTGGCAGTGATGGCCGGGTCCCTGACGCGCAGGCTCCAAGCACCCAAGCTGGCGTAAGCTTGTGGACTCAAAAGGGTGATGTTGTTGTAGCCGCCGATACAAACATGCCGACTGCGCTGACCGTTGGAAGTGATGGCCAGGTCCTGACCGCAGATGCTGCCCAAGCAACAGGCGTCAAATGGGCCGCACCTTCGGTAAACAATGGCAACGAGCTTGCCTGGGACGGCAGTGATTACGTTCCTTCCAGCCTCAAGGCCGACACCTCTAAGCCGCGAACATTTAAGGGGCCGGTAAACCCATCGACCGTGCCCGGTGTGGTTATGAATAGCAGCGATTGGTTCGACAGCTGGGTGGGCGGTTCGTGAGCAAAGTCCGCACGTGGACCGGCACTACGTGGCGGGTCATGTCTGGAGGCACGCCCGACCTGCGCGTACCAACAAGCATTCGCGACCTGGCTGTTACATCGTTGAGCGGACAATTCGATATTGCCTGGAGCCCTCCATACGATACGGGCGGCACAACGCTGACCGGCTACCGGCTGACGGTAAACCCGGGCGGATTGGTGCAGAACCTTGGCCCTGGTACTACCACCGCCTCGGTGAACGGGCTTTCTAACGGCACGCCGTATTTTATAAACATCCTTGCCATTAACAGTGTTGGCGATGGCCCGGCAATCGAAGTCATCAACTCACCTACTGGGCCGTGGGCGCTTGGCGGCACGGGCGCATTGGTTGGCGCGCCTGGTGGGTGGGGTGGCAATGGGGGCGCCAACAATCTTCGGGGCGCGTATGCGGCCACTGCTCCTCCGGCCGGGGTAACGAACGGCTACCAGATCGGGGCTGACCAGTGTGGCGTACTCCCCTTTTTGCAATCTCAGAACAAAAGCTATAGCGACCTGACGCCGGTAACCAGCGCGGGCACGCTGTTTGATGCGACCGGTCAGGCGTCGGGCAGCATTTCGTACGATTCAGCCACAGGGCTTGTAGGTGTGACCGTAACCCGCGACGGCGCGATCCTGGAATACCTAGACATTACCGGCCAGATTTTTGTAAACGCCAACAACGTAACCATTCGTTATTGTCGGGTGAACGCTACGAACGTTGTGACATCTGGTTCGTATGTTATTAAAACGTACACGCAATATACCGGCCTGTTGGTGCAGTACTGCGAGATTATCTGCGGCCACAAAATCAGCGCCGCCCTGCCACCATACGGCGAGTACATTGCCCGCTACTGCGACGTGCACAATATTGGCAATGACGCCTTTAAGGTGGGAGATAACACCTTGGTTGAATTCAACTGGGTGCACGGCCTGAACAAGGCGCCGGGCGCGCATTCCGATGCGTTGCAGTGTACGGCTGGCGACAACATCTCGGTACGCTATAACCGCTTCGAGCCGTACGAAGGCAGTGCTAATCTCGAGGCATACCAGCTGCCCGACCTTGGCAATGGCGCCACGATTACAGGTAAAATGACCGGCAATTCATCGTGGTTTACGTTCGAAGATAATTATGCCGACGGCTGCACTATTCCAGTCCGTGCGGGCACACCATCGCCAGATTCCAAAGGCTGGGTCACGCACGACCACTTTTGGCGGCGCAACCGCATTGGCCGCAAGTTTGCCTTTGGGCCAATCGCCGACAGCACCACATCTTCTGCGAACCAGCTGTTCGACGATGCTACGAACATTTGGCATGAATCTGGCCAAACGTATCACTATTCTAATTCCAGTGGCATTTGGTACTACGCACAGGTGGTGCTGGCTGGCCAGCCAGCTAAGACCTGGAGCTCGACACATAACGGGCAGGTAACATAATGGCACTGCAGATTCGCGGCACAGCTTTTAATAGTTCCAGTGCCAACGGCACATTGGCAACTGTAACGATTCCTGCTGCGACCCAGGCTGGCGACCTTATTCTGGAATTCATTGAGGTTACCGCTAACGGCCTTGCGCAAACTGCGCCCGGCGGTTGGACGAATATAACTGCGCTGACCGCTTCTAACTCAAGTAGTAGCTTGCGGGGCGCGCAGCGGATCGCACAGGGCGGCGATGCCAACACGGTTGCTAGCTTTACACTTAATACGACCGGGCGCTGGGCAATTACTTTGATTGTGCTCTACGATGACGCCGGTGGTACGGCCCGTATTGAGCAGCTAACACAAGCAACAGCGGGCAACACCACCGCACCGCAGACGCCAGCCATAGACCCGCAAAACACGAATGATATATTGCTGGCAATTATGAGTGGTACGGCATCTACGGTGGCTGTGCAACCCGTGTATTCGGCGGGAGCAACCACAGCCATGCAGGTGCAGGCCACGTCCACCAGCGGTACATTACGTAATGCGTCAATAGGTATTGCTGCACGCACTCTGACCGATGGGAATGCGCTGGGAGCGATAACCCACAGCGTCACGCAAACAATTACGCCAGCGAGCGCATCGGTTCTTATTTCGAACCAGAACGTGGGGCCGGTTGCCAATGCCGGTACAGACCAGGCAGTAAATCCTGGGGTGACCGTTACGCTCGATGGCACGGCTTCGAGCGATTTTGACGGTACAATCACGGGGTATAGCTGGAGCCAGACAAGTGGCACGGCGGTGACACTCTCGAGCAGTGCTGTGGCTCAACCGACATTCACTTCACCGGTTAGTGTGAATGGTGCGACATTGGTATTCAGCCTGACTGTCAGCGACAACGAAAGTGCCACAAGCGCCCCCGACACAGTCACTGTTACCGTTGGCGCGAGTCCAAACCAGCAGGTTTGGATGGGCGGCTCAATGCAAAAACAGCCGGTTCGGCACTGGGTCGGCGGCGCGTGGGTAGCTTAGTGGTACTATAAAAGCATAAAGAGGTTATAGTATGACAAAAAGCGACAACTCACTAGTAAAAATTACGCACGAGCATGGGCCGAGCGGTTTTGTGTTCTTTGCGGCCTATATTGGCGCGGTTGTGTATTTCTTTAACCAGTCGCCAGATGTGGGCGGATTCTTTTTGGCTCTTCTTAAGGCGATTGTCTGGCCTGCGTTTGTGGTCTTTCATGGCTTACGAGCGCTTGGCGCGTAGGCTTCACACCGGCACGCGCCTGGCGTGCGCAAGATAGTTACGGTTGTATCATGACCTGTCATGGTATATTGTGATGTCAATGTCAAACTTTCTGCTGCCTGGACCCGATGAAGCATATAGAGCGCTTCGTTTAAGGGGCGAGCAATTCTCTGACGAACCCGAGGCGCTACACCCGCTCGGCGAGCGCACGTTCGAACACTATGAGCGCGGCCAGCAGCCCGTTATTATTGACGCCCGCGTTGCCGCAGCCAATGGTCGTATGTACGCCGATGAGTCGGCCCACGCCGACTTGCGTGAGCACGGCGCTCGTACTGGCACGTTGGCTGACGCGGCCGATGTTATAGAGCGTCACATGTCTGAAGACGAACTTATGTGGGGATTCTCTGGCTTTGCAACAGCCGGGCCGGCGTTTACAACCGAAGCCCGAGGGATGAGTCGCCTGTTTGAGCAGCTGGAGCAGCAAAATCGTTTGCCAAGCCTGGTGTCGGACGGGGCTGCCCGCGCAGGAATCCTGGGTCTTTGCGGTGTTATTGCCCGGCGGCACGGCGTCCCCACGCTAGGCTTCACGCCGTGGCAAGGGCTCAGCACCATGGCACCCCGCGACCACATGGTGGTTGCCTACGACACGTACATGGAGCGTGAAGACCTGGTTGGTATGACGCCAGATATTTTAGTATGCGTTGGCGGAGGCGATGGCGCGCGCCGGGAGTGCCAAGCAGCTATTCGTTTTGGTGGTGCCGCTCTTCTTTTGGCACTTAAAGATTATGGACCAAAACTCCTGACTGGCTCATTCGAACAATTTGAGGATTTAGCTCAGGCCCATGCTGATGGCCGGCTTGTGGTCGCCCGGTCGCTTCGTGGCTTGCCAAAGGCGCTGCGAGAGGCACAAGAGGCTGGCGAGCATGCCGGTGCGAGTCGCACGAGCCGCTTGAACGCACTCCGCGAAGCGCTTGTTCAACGTTCGTAGGTTTGTGCTGCCGAGGTGAACTCGCCCACCTGATCGGCAGTTTTGCCAGGAAATTTTTCCACTTTGAGCTTTTCGCCAGACTGCACCTCGAACATGATTGTTCCTTCGGTGCCGCCAATGGCTACCGGGTGCATGTTTTGCGCGCCGCTGTTTTGCACAGGCTGGTTGTTGGGGCCGGCGTACGAAAACTGCGTCAGCTCGTATTTTACGGGTGTGCCTGAACCTATTTTCGAGGGGTCAACATCGCCCTTGACCAGGAACTGCTTGGCATTACCCGTCCAGTTGCCTATTGAAACAATAGTGTAGCTTGGGTTTATGTAGTCGGGCACAACGGCCAAGTGTCCATCCCAGTAGCGGCCGCCGCCATCACCCTGTTGCTGGCCGCCCGCGTAGCCATTTGTGCCTTCACGGAACCAGTTGCCGACGAGTTTGCCAGGCTGGTCGTAATCTATCTTGCCGCCGATTGGCGGTATGGTGCGGGTGCTTTTGGCTTCAAGCTGTTTTTTTAGGTCGCCGGTATATAAGTCGTATGGGCTGACAGTGTGGATTTTCCAGGACTCGCTTTTGTACAGGTCGGGCGTAATGTACCCGCTAAGCCTTGACTGGGTGTCTACGGGCGTCCAGTCGAATGACGATCCGCCAATGTAGCCATATGTATCGCCCGCCTTCAAGTCGACTGAAACAGATTTTGACTCGTTCGGTTTGAGCGTACCAACTGCGGCCGCTACAGCATCGCTTAATTTGTGGATGTGGATAAATACTGCAGAATAGCGACAGCTAAACGATACAACCATGCGGTGGTCTTCCTGTGGCAGTTGCACGCCCTGGCGGTCGCCAACGTATTGGTCGGGCATGCGGCTGACTTCTACAACCGTGCCATCGGCCGGCATAAGTACTGGGTAGGTGTTGTCGGGCACGTCTTGTTTAATGGGCGTTACATACACGTGGTCGGTTGGTGTGACATGGCCATCGAGCATTGCGCCAAGTGGCCTAATGTAACCAAGGTCTTCCATGCGCATTGGTGGTGACGTAAAGGCCACGTCGCCATTTTTGCAATTACCATTAAATGACGCCTGGAAATCGTTCTTTTTATCTTGTATTGTGCTAATTACCCGCCAGGCAACAAGTCCAATCAGCCCAATGACCGCGACAATAATAAGAAGTGGGACAAAATGAAAACCTGATTCATTCCGCTTATGCATGCCATCACTATACGGCCATGTACCAAAAACAACAACCACCGAATGGTACAATGAAATCATGACAAAGTACATTGCCCTTCTCCGTGGTATTGCCCCCATGAACCCCAATATGCGTAACGAGAAACTGCGCGGCCTGTTCGAGGAACTGGGATTTAAGAATGTGAAGACGATTATTTCTAGCGGCAACGTCGTGTTTGAGTCGCCCCAAACAGATGTTCCGGCGCTCGAGGCAAAGCTCGAAGCGGCTTTTCCCGAAAAGCTCGGGTTTACCAGCACTACTATTATTCGAAGCCAGCAGCAAATCCAAGACCTGGTAGACAAGCGGCCGTTCGGGGACCGCGAACACTCTAAAAAGACGTCATTGAACGTGACGTTCCTGAAGAACGAGCCAAAAGATTTGCCTAAGACGCCATTTACACCCGAAGGCCGCGACTATCTTTTTGTAGATATGAGCGACCGGGCAATTTGCAGCGTTGTTGACACTACGCTTAACAAGACGCCCGACCTAATGGCGTGGCTCGAAAAACGGTATGGCCGGGAAATCACCACGCGCACCTGGAAGACGGTCGAGCGGATCCTCAATACTTTCTAGTGGGCGTCGAGCGTCGCTAGCCACTGCTGCATACAGGCCTGAACCTGGGCTTCTTTGGATGCTACATCTTTGAGGTTGTAAAACCGAAGCAGCCTGCGGCCGTCGGCGTAGGTTCCTTCAAAAAAGCCCGATCCGTCATCGACGCGTGCACCACTTGGCCACACTAGCATAATGTGGTCTTTGGCATGCACATTCGAGACGATAAGGTAGCGCTTAAACAACTTCGGGTCAGATTTTGCCATCTCGCCAGTGTAAAAGAAAGTCGGAGCATTCCATTTTACCTCTTCGCCAATGGCGGGGTCGGTTGCAAGGATAATGCCGCGTAGGGCTTGCATGACATCTTTAAGCGGATGCTGGAACTGTATCATATAAGCGTCTACTTGTGCGGTTTGCGTAGGCTGTGTTTGCATATTCTTATTCTAGCAAATGCTGCCGTTTGTTATGCTTAAGCTATGGCGTTATTCTCTTTATTCCAACGACTGTGGGGCGGTAGTAAGAAGCAGGCCGTACAAGATGTCGTAGAGCGCGCAAAGCTTGACCGTGATTATTTTGTGCTGCTCACAGGTGCGATCCTGCTGGCGATTGGCGCCATCTTTACGGACAGCATCCCACTGCTTATTGCCAGTATGATCGTGGCGCCGCTTTCGGCGCCAATTCTGGCGCTGGGGCTAGGGTTGGCAGAGGGAAGCGTTAAGCTAGTGGGCCGCTCACTGGCCGCCCTTGTAATTTCATGTGCGTTGGCGCTGGGAATCGCCATGGTGGCAGCGATGCTGTTTGGCGATGCACGCACCACAGACATACTCATTTCATTTAATGGCAATATGTACATCGCGTTTTGCGTTGCAGTGATCTCGGGGGCTATTGCGGCCTACGGTGCTATGCGGCCAAAGGTATCGACCGCGGCAACGGGCATTGCCATTGCCGTGTCGCTCATGCCGCCGCTTGTGGCGACAGGAATTGGACTGGCTCCAGGCAGTGAAGCGTTTGCCGGGGCTGCACTACTGTTCGCACTTAATGTAGCAGGGATTGCTGCGGCAAGCGCCATAACATTCGCGGCCAGTGGTGCGGCGCGCAGCTATCGGGATTAATCCTCTATGACAGAAAGAACGTTGCCGGACGGGTCTTTAAACCAGGCGATATCAGGGCCTTCGTTGGCTGCTTTGCCACGCATAATGCCACGTTCGTCCTGCTTGGCGGGCATTTCGTCGTAACGGTCGAAAGTGATGCCTCGCTCAACGAGCTCATCGACGGCTGCGTTAATATCTTTTACGACAAAATTTAGAATCGTGAACGTTGCCGGTGTGTGGTCTTTGCCTTTTGGATACGCAAAAACATGGCCGCCACCGGGCAATTGAATGTTAAGTCCCATGCCGTTGTCTTCGACAGTCAGGCCGAGTGTTTTGCTGTAAAACTCGAGTGTTTTTTCTTGGTCATCGAATGAGAATCCACTGAACGCTGATACTGGTTCGAACATATGTGCCCCTTGCTTAGTATTTCCAGCATAGCATGGTCACTTCGATGATAGAAGTTGTGCGGTGCGGGGCCGCGATTTGTATTCAGGGCTGGCTCGTAGCACAATAGGCGTAATGATTATTCTGATTCACTCATCCAAGACCATGAAACAGCGGCCCGTTGCCGAAACCCCGCACCAACCGCAACTGCTTGCCAAGGCCCGGCAACTCGACGCGTACCTTAAGACATTGCAGCCCGCGCAGCTTGCGAAAGTCATGGGTATTTCTGGCGCGCTGGCGCAAAAGACGCATAGTGCAATTGCTGATTGGAACGACACGCCTGCAGAACAGTCGCTGGCAATCGACACATTTGTTGGAGACATATACAGCGGCCTGCGTGGCACTGACCTTTCGCCTGCCGACCGCGCTTATGCCGACACTGTGCTGCGGATTCTTTCGGGTTTGTATGGGATTCTGCGCCCGCTCGATGGTATTAGCCCCTACCGACTAGAGATGGGGTACAAGCTCCCCTCCCCCGATTACGCCGATTTGTATCGATTCTGGGGCAAAGACATTGTGCAGACGCTCCCGACAGATGGCCTTATTGTGAACGTCTCGTCTGTTGAGTATTCAAAAACAATCACGCCTTTTGTAGACCAGTCGCGCGTGGTGACTCCCCAATTCCTGACAGTGAGCCCAGACACGGGTGAGCCAACATTCGTAGTGGTGCACGCTAAAATCGCCCGGGGCGCATTTGCCCGCTGGCTTATTACGACTCGCATAACCAATGCAGCCGATTTTACTCAGTTTGCCGAGATCGGCTATGTATACGATGCGGCGCTCAGCACTCCCCAGGCCCCTGCGTTTGTAGCACAGGAATTTGGTGGCAAAGGCCTGAGCATGCGCCTTAGTTAGTACCGAATCGAATTGCAGCCCGGGCCCGAGCTTTTGCCGCCTCTTCTTCGCGGTTGTGTGGTTCGGCGTGGGTCGTCAGTGAGCCGAGCAGCTCTTTTGCCACCTTGGCTGTTTGTTCTATGGCCTTGTTGAATGCTACTTCGTTGACCTGCGACGGCTCGTGAAACCCAGACAGCTTACGCACAAATTGCAGCGCGGCGTTATGGATTTCTTCGTCGGTTGCTGGCGGGTCGAAGTTGAATAGTGTTTTAATGTTGCGGCACATAGCGCCTCCTTAAATATAGTTTGCAGTGAGCGAGTGCGGTGCTTTTTGCAGGTCGCGCGGCGTGCCTTCAAACATGACTGTGCCGCCTTTGCTGCCACCTTCGGGCCCCATGTCTATAATCCAGTCGGCGTTGCGGATAACGTCCAGGTTGTGCTCAATGACAATCACGGTGTTACCGCTATCTACTAGGCGGTTCATTATTTCGAGCAAATGGGCGACATTCGACATATGCAGGCCGGTTGTCGGCTCATCCATAACATAAATGCTCCCTTTTTTGTGTAGTTCGCTGGCAAGTTTAATGCGCTGGCATTCACCGCCCGACAAAGTACTGAGTGGCTGGCCAAGTGTCAGGTAGTCCAAGCCGACATCGCTCATTGCCTGAAGGCGTTTCGCAACTTCTTTGATTTCAAAGAATTGGAGCGCTTCGGCAACTGTCATCTCGAGCACGTCGGCGATTGACTTTCCCTGTAGTGTGTACGCGAGCACTTCATCTTTGAAGCGTTTTCCATGGCAGACGTCGCAGGGTAATTTAATACCATCCAGGAACCCAAGGTCGGTGTAGGTGACACCGAGGCCTTGGCAGTTTTCGCAGGCGCCCTTGCTGTTAAAACTGAACAGGCCGGGCTGTACCTTGTTGGCCGCGGCGAATGCCTTGCGGACATCATCCATGATGCCCGTGTACGTTGCCGGGTTGCTGCGGGTACTGGTGCCGACAGCAGCCTGGTTAATAACAATGGCTTCCGGGTGCGCAGGCACGAATACCTGGTTTATCAGTGAGCTCTTACCCGAACCGGCCACACCCGTAATGGCCGTCATGACGCCCATCGGAATGGTAACGCTTACGTCGTGCACGTTGTTTTTTGTGGCGTGTTCTATGGGGATAGCACCTTTTGCCTGTCGTACAGTTTCTTTAAGCGGCAGGTGCTGTTTAAGGTGGTTGCCGGTGAGCGTACCCGATGCAAGGAGGCCCTCATAGCTGCCTTCGTACATAATCTGTCCGCCAGCCGCTCCGGCATGGGGGCCAACATCGACAACGTGGTCGGCAACTTTTATAACGTCGGGATCATGCTCTACGACAATAATGGTATTACCTTTGTCGCGAAGTTTTACGAGCATTTCATTTAGGCGGTGCACGTCACGCGGGTGCAGGCCGACACTTGGCTCGTCGAAAATATACATCACGTCGACAAGGCTGCTGCTAAGATGTTTAACCATTTTGATGCGCTGCGACTCGCCGCCGCTAAGCGTGTCTGTTTCGCGGTTGAGGCTCAGGTAGTCCAGGCCAATATCAGCGACATGCTGCAGGCGCTCCAGCAAAGTCTGTACCATCGTCTTGGCTTCGGGCTCATCGATAGTGCGGATTACGTCGATGAGTTCGCCAACTTCCATTTTAGAGAGTTCGGCAATGGTGTGGCCGCCTACTTTTGCGCTGAGCGCAGCCTGGCTTAGCCGGTCACCTTTACACAGCGGGCACTCACCCATTTGAATGTATGGAGCCACTGCTTTTTGAGTGCGTTCGCTGAGCGTTTTTAAGTCGCGCCGGATGTACGAGTTGGTGAGCTTCTCGATGATACCCATGTATGTTGCATTCATGGTGCCGTTGCCGACAGTCAACTTAAACTTGCGGTCTTTGCCGTGCATCAGCAGGTCCATTTCTTCAGCGGTAAAGTCACGCAGTTTCTTGTCGTTATCAAAAAAACCTGACTCTTTATAGGCGTTTGATTCCCACCCAACCAAAAGCGGTACCTGGATGCCGCCTTCGTTAATGGATTTGTCGAGATCCAGGAAACCATCGGATTTGATAGTCATCTTTTTACCAAGGCCGCCGCACTCGGGGCACATGCCAGCCGGGTCATTAAACGAAAACGCGTTGCTATAGCCTACATATGGCTTGCTCACGCGCGAGAACAGCAGCCGCAGGACCGAATAAATATCGGTGATGGTTCCCATGGTCGAGTGTGACCCGCCACCCAGGCGTTTTTGGTCCACGACTACCGACATGCTCAGGTTTTCGATCGCATCGGCTTCTGGCTGGGGGTAGCGTGGCAGGAAGTTCCTAATGAAAGTACTAAAGTTCTCGTTCAGCTGGCGCTGGGCTTCGGTTGCAATGGTATCGAACACGATTGACGATTTGCCCGAACCCGATACACCCGTAAAAATAGTGATCTTCCGTTTTGGAATGCGCAAAGACACGTCTTTTAGGTTGTTCTCGCGTGCTCCCCTGATTTCGATGAATTCTTGTGCCATATCCTAAATTCTACGTTATTTTGTAAGGTATTGGGCCGAAAGCTGGCGGTAATATTTTGAACTTAACGCCATGAGCGTGACAATCAAACCAATAACGCCCGCGATAACAAACACCAGCGCGATGCCACGGTTGGCACCCGTGCCGAACCAGCTCCCTATTGCCTGTGCGCCTGCTCCGTCGGTCATGAACGGAATAAAGAACAATTGCGTCAGCGGGCCAATCAAAAATGCTGTTAGGGGTGACGCGGCCTGCTCAACACTCTGGGCAAAGCCGAATACGCGGCCCTGCCGTTCGTGTGGCACGACTTTTTGCAGGATGGTTTGTTCGGTTGCCTCGACAATTGGCATAAGACACATGTACACAAAAATACCAACGCCAAGCAGCCAGATCCATGGCTGGATGGTGAACAACGCCGAGATTACCCACAACACAACGTTGGCCAAAAGCATTGTTTTGAGCGGGTTTTTGCCCAGGCCCTTTTTAGCAATAACAAGCCCGCCCGCAATGAAGCCCAGGCTCACCACGCCCCACAAAAAGCCCCACATCTGGACTGACATAAGTGACAGGCCGTAGGCGTCCATGAGCGCCATAAAGCCGCCGCCCAAAAAGTTGTTGAATGTCGTGAACAGAATCAGCGCGACTAGGCCGGGAATGCCCACGACAATCTTCCATGTGCCCTTGAGGTCTACTTTTTTTGGCGCTGCATCGGTGTGGACGATTCTCTTTTCGGGTACGGTAATAACTCCCAAATGCACTAAAGCAAGCAGCGTTGCGAAGATCGCCAGAATCAGTACGTAGAACATGCCGCCCCAGCCAACAAGCACACCACTAATAAATGACGTCACTAACATGGCGATGCCCATGGTGCTTCCCACGAGGCCGTTGGCTTTGTCGCGCCTGCCTTCGGGAATCAGAATGGTCACGGTGGTCGGCAGCGCAATGTTGCGTATGTTCCCTACCAGTACGCCAAACATGACCACGCTAATAAGCACCCAGAGCGATACGCTCGCCGGGTCCTTAAACGTTGTCTGGTCGGCTAGCTGGTAGATGGCGAACGCGACTATATAAAAGACGAGCGAGACAAGGCTCGACCACATCATGATTTGTTTTTTGCGGTGATGGTCGACCAAGCTGCCGAACCAAATGCCAGTCAGTGCCGTAAAGACCACGTAAATACCAGCGATCACGCCCGTTACAAATACGGACTGGGTCTCAAGGTAAGCGTAAAATGTTATCGCGAACCAGACCGTAAAGTTAATGATTGATGCCAGCAAGGTGTTGCTGAGCAGGTGGTAAAACGACCGCAGGCCGCCCGCCGGAGTGTCTTTTAATGGAGTTGTTTTTGTAGGTGATGCCATGCAGGTCCTTGCTTACGGTTCAATATTATAGTTTTGACGGAACAGGTTGTCTGGGTCATATGTACGCTTTATGACGGCCAGTTTTTCGTGCGTAGCGGTAGGGTATGCAGCTGCCAAATCATGCGCGTCGGCTTGGCTTAGCAGGTTGGCGTATGCACCGTTGCCCGTTGCGGACAGTGCTTTCCAGGGCTGCAGACCTTGTTCAATTGTTTCGGCACTGGCGTCTCCCGGAAAGAACGACGCTCCAACCAGCAGAATTTCGCTACTGCGGTGCGCAAATGCCGTAGCATCGGACGCGATCCGGTTCATAGCGCCGCCCACGCTGCGGATTTGCAAGACTGGCGCGGGCGCCCCTTCTTTGTAGAGTGCAGCTATATCATGAATAAGCTCGTCGGTCATGGCGTCCATAAACACGTTTTTGGCGACGACGTGCATGCCTCCTGGCGGATGTGCTTCTTGCAGAACGTCGGCGTAGGCCATTGGCTTAATATCTGTCACAGGGTTGTTGCCCAGCTTTGTGAGCGGCGCAATAGTGGCGTTTGCCTCGGCTTCGTCGGTGCTGGCATAACAGACTGCAATAGTGGCATTGGCGGGCGCATTGGGGCCAAATGACGGGAATGTTATAAGCATGCTGCTTAGCTTTTCGTCGGCGGTGCGCATGGTGTCGCGCCAGCCTGTTAGTACGGCGGGCAAATCCTGTATGCCGTATTTAATTGAGCCAGATACGACCCCTTCTAATGGGTGCGCTGTAAAGTCAAAATGAGTAACGACGCCGAAGTTTCCGCCGCCGCCGCGAATGCCCCAGAACAGGTCTGCGTTTTCTTGTGCGCTTAGCCGCAGGACTTCGCCGCTGGCTGTGACAATTTCTGCCCCGACCAAACTGTCGATAGCCAGGCCATATTGCCGCACCATCCAGCCAATGCCGCCGCCGAGGGTTAGCCCCCCAACACCTACAGTGGTTGTGTCGCCCGAAGAGAGCGCCAGGTTGTGTTCACCCAGGGTTTTGGCAACGGCGCCCCATTCTGCTCCGGAGCCAATCCGCACCAGACGGGCGTGGGCATCAAGAATCTCTACTGAGTTCAGGGCGCGCACGTCTATAACAATGCCGCCTTCGTTTGTGCCAAACCCGGGGCCACTGTGTCCGCCGCTGCGCACCGAGAGCGGGCCGCCAACTTCTTTTGCGTAGGCAATCGCCGCAACAACATCCTCCGTGGTGTGTGGTTGCAATACAACGGCTGGCGATCCTGTCCGCATCATGGTTTTGCGGGCTTCCTCGTAGCCGGAATCCTCTGGGAGAATAATGTTCCCGCTGAATGTTTGCTTGAGGGTGACGATGGCGTTGGTGCTCATGCGGCTTCCTTTTTAGGTTTTTGCAATCAGATACAAACTAGTCTACCCATTTTACTTTTATCAAGCAAGTATGCTAGGTTATCACCAGTGAAACGAGCAGATAACAAATCTCACTGCCCTGTCAACTTTGCTCTCGAGTCTTTTGGCGACCCGTGGACCCTTTTAATTGTCCGCGACATTGCCTATTTTGGCAAAAAAACGTATGGCGATTTCTTGGAGTCTGAAGAAGCGATTGCCACCAGTGTTCTTGCCAGCCGCCTTATTGCCATGGAACAAAAAGGAATCCTGCTTAAAACCCAGCACCCGACTGACCGGCGTAAAGAAATCTACACGCTAACCGAAAAGGGCCTAGATTTGATTCCAGTGATCCTGGAGATGTCGGGTTGGGCCACGCATTACGACCCTCACACTGGCGCACCAAAGCAGTTTGTCGCCGCTGTCTATGCCAACCGTGACGCTATGTTTGCCCTTGTTCGCGAGACCGTTCAAGCTGGCGGTTCCATTTTTGTCGGGCCCAATAGCGTGGTCCGCAAAATGGCCGCACAGTAACTGGTATACTAAAGGTATGAAGAAGTTTGTCATTATTGCTATTGCAGTTGTTGTGCTTGCCGGTGGTGGCATTGCGGCTTTTATGTTCCTGAATAAAAAAGAAGAGACTCAGGCTCCGCAAACGCAGCAGCCTGCGAAAGATGCTTTTAATAAAACGCAATATTCTATTACCGAACCGGGCAGCCCTTGGTGGCTTGTCAACAAGCAGCGGCCAATCGCCGACGACGACTATGCTCCTGGTGAGCTGGTCGCGCCAAATATCAAGTTACGATGGGCGCCAATCGCCGAATCCATGCAGGTAAGTAAGCAGATTGCGCCAGCACTCGAACAAATGTACAAAGGGTCGCAGACGGCAGGGTTTGACCTAATGCTGATCAGCGGCTACCGTTCGGCCAAAACCCAGAAAGAACTGTACGATGGCTACGTGGCGCAGCACGGCCAGGCAGAGGCAGACCGGTTTAGTGCCCGTCCCGGAACCAGCGAGCACCAGACTGGCCTGGTTGTAGACCTCGGTCGTGCCGACAAAAATTGCGAGCTCGAGACCTGCTTTGGCGAAACGGCCGAAGGCAAATGGCTGGCAGAGCACGCTCACGAGTATGGTTTTATCATCCGTTACCCGCAAGGCAAAGAAGCTATTGTGGGGTATCAGTACGAGCCATGGCACTTGCGCTACGTTGGCCCTGAGCTGGCGGCTGAATTATTCCGGACTAAACAAACGATGGAAGAATTTTTCGTAGGCAGGTAAGCAAAAAACCCGCCACCGGGATGGCGAGCGGGGTGTCTGATATTTGAGCTGGCCGTGGCCACGAGTGCCGGTGTCCGAGCAATTCGTGGCCACGGCTGTGGCAGCGTCAGGCGTGGCTGCCGCACAAGGTGTGCGCAGCGGCCATCTGGTTCAGCAGTTCGATGATCGCCGCCATGCCCAGTTCGAACGACGCCATGGTCTCATCCTCGTGGTCGCGCGTCAGGACCCAGAAGTGCACGTGTTGCACTCGCTGGCCCGCCCGACGACCGACGTTGATGCTGATGTTGTAGTTCTCATGCGATTCCGGGACCTGGTCGATCAGATCCATCAGCGTCTGCATCCAGAACTGCGGCAGGTCGCGCAGCGACTCGATGTGCTCCTTGGGGATCACGAAGTATGCGTGTTCGATCACCTCGGTCGTCCCCGGACGCAGCACGGCGATCAGGTACGCGTCATCATTCTGCGCGATGAGCTTGACCATGCCGTTCGCAACACAGAACGGACAACGTGGCCGGGCCTGCTGGCCCATGGTCCACCTCCTGGTGTGATGGAATTTCAGACGTTGTTGATTATATAATCTTATTGAAATTTTTAAAATAGAGTTGTATCAAATATTGACATAAACGTAATATAATTATATTATATTTTCGTCAACCTTCAAGACACGATTGGACGTGATTAAGGTGTTGCGTACTGTGTTGGGGCCTCTTGCCCGCTTCATCGTCGCAATGACCAGCAGGCTCTACTGGGTGCTTCTGGCCTACGTCATCACCCGCGCCATCGCCGTGCTGGTGATGATGAAGCTGGAGGGCTGGAAGCCCGTTGAGGCGTACTGGTGGGGCGAGGTCTCCTCGCTGACCATCGGTTACGGCGACTACGCGCCGAAGTCAACTACGGGCCGCCTGTTGGCGGGTCCCTTCCAGTTCTTCTGGGTGTTCTACTGCGGTCCAGCCATCATCGGCCATGTCGTGGCGTTCCTGTTCCGAAACATCCACATCCTGACGCACAGCGAGCAGGAGTGGCTCTTTCGGGTGACGGGCATCGTGTACGACTGGGTCCGGTGGATGGTTCTGGTCCTTCAGAAGATCGCCCTCAAGCTAGGTGTCAGTGACCTGCCACCGCTGCCACACGCCGACGGGAGCGGTCTTCCCAGGCTGTGCCCGGAACAGGCGCCTGACACCGATTTCGCAGAGCAAGTCTGACATGCTCCACTCGTCCCTACGAGGGCTGACGCAGGCCTTTCCCATACCCGGGAGAGGCCTTCGTCATATCTTGGTATAAAAATGGCCTCGCTATGGAGGCATGTATTGCAAAATCTAGCCCGTGACGGGCGGCCGGCAGAACGCCAGGCCACCCGTCACGAGTTGTCAGTGCCCTTGCTGTATCAGCTGGGCAGCCGCGCAGGCCAGACGGATCATCCACTGGTGGTCGGGCTCGCGCTGGGCGAGCTTCTCACCGTGCGCACCGTCCAGGAGTGCCAGGATGTCTGCGATGCTCATCCACTTGAAGTCGAGCACCTTGCCCTCTTCGAGCGGCATCGTCGTCGGGTCGAGGTCGGGCAACACGAGCAGGAAGTTGTGCGAGAACGAGCGGTCCTGCCACCCGTCTTCGGTGGTGAAGTTGCCGCGCGTGACGCCGATGTACCGGCAGAGCGGCGTGTGGATGATGTCACGGGTCAGACCAGTGACGCCACCCTCTTCGTTCCCCTCCCGGATGCCCGTGTCGAAGGCGTGCAGGATGATGTCCAGCGGCGGCTCGTTGCCAAGCGCAGCCGGCACTCGTGCCGACATGTGCCCGGCCCAGCCGATCGGGTCACGCGCATCCCGCATGTGACCGCACTGCGGACCCCGGAACTGCGTGAGCAGGTTGCCCCGCCCATCGGTCACGAAGAAGTGCACACAGGCGTGGTAGTCGCCGTCGGCGTGGACCTTCTTCTTGCCCTTGACCTCGCCGGTGGGTTCACCAGCGGAAGTCAGGACCTCGATCAATTCGTCTGCCACCACAGGTCCTTTCTCGGTGTGTGGCGTGTGTAGAGCCTGGCGTGTAAAATCAAAGTAAGTAAAGTTGATTTTACAAAAACTGATTTTACAATATTTTCGACAAAAAAGGAAGTAGAATACAATATGCACTATCTGCAAAAATACATTCTTGATAGGTTGCGGTTTGAACAGCCTCTTAGTTACAGTGCAATGCTTCCCGATAATGTCGAGAGCAGCTTGTTCCAATATCACCTGAAGCTGCTGCAAAAGGATGGCCTGGTAGAAAAGCAGGGCCGCGGCATTTATGCGCTGACCCACGAGGGCCAGGCGGCACTCGAATATATGTCTATTGGCCGGACCACGCAGGTTCGCATGCCAAAGGTCATTACGTATACCCTGCTGACGCATAAAGGCCAAGCTCTATTGCTTCGCAAACAAAAAGAACCCTACCGCAACCTGCTAGAGCTGATTGGCGGTAAGCTTCATTTTGGCGAATCGGCCGAACACGCGGCTCAGCGTGATGTGCACGAGAAATCCGGACTTTCCATCCCCCTGCCTGTACTTGCCGGGGTTGCAAATGTTATGATCTTGCAGCAGGGCAAGCCGCTTACTCACATGATTGTGTACGTGCATACTCGTGAATTGGCTGCATTGCCGCAAGAATTGCCAGTCACCGTTCAATTTTACCCAACTGATAGCCTGGCTGGCCGCGATGACCTTGCGCCCACAACTCTGCCTCTGCTCAACGCGATTGCTGCCCGCGGCAAAACGCCCTTTGTCCTGACGTTGAACGTCGAACTTTAGACCCTATGGAAATTCCCAAACCAGAACACACCGGTATTACTTTTGAGCGCAACTACGGCAGCCGTCACATAGAGCTGCCCGACGGGCGCACGGTCACCAGCATGTCAGATCCCAGTTGGGATGAGTTTGCCATGTCGTTTATTGACCTCGAGGTGCAGGGCGGGCCAGGCGATTATATAATTACCCCCGAACTTATAACTTCGGCAGAATTTGCGCCCGCAGACACAGCCGAATCAATGTACGTGGTGCATGAGCGCACGCGGTTTGCCCAACGGCTCACCACACTGTACCCAGAGACCACGCTCCTTCTTGGTACGGCGGTGATAGATCCTGCATATGCAAAACCCCGAAACGCCATTTTATTTTTACAGAACGGCCAGGAGGTCGGCCGGACGTACAAAACGCCTACGCTCAACCGTGCGGAGGGCCTGGCGTTTCATCAGCCAGAGTACCCGCAATTAGCGCGGCCAGAGCCCGGCATTATGCCTATTATTTGCTCGGACTTGGTGAACAATCCTCAGGTAGACGCACGCGTGCACACGCTTTTGGTGAGCGCATGTTGGGGAGCTCCGGCCGGGCATCCGGGCGTACTTGCCTCGCCCGAGCACCGGCATTTGCAGTTGCTGGCTGGCATAACTGCCGACCTTTTTGCTAGCAACGCTGGACTGCGCACTATTGTTATGGCCGACCGAGTGCCGCCAACCGGCATCTCGGCCTCGCCATTCAACTTTGTTGCGCGGCCTAGTGCACGCTAATTGCTTCAGAGATTTGCTGGCCAACTGACTTTTTTGGTTGGCGAATCACGAATATTGCAACAAACAGTGCGGCTACCATGAGCATCGCTGCCCAGAAGAACGCTTGCTGGTATCCTTGCAGGCTCGCCTGGAGTTCTGTCATGCCGCTTGCAACTCCGGCTGCAGCGCCGGTGCTGGCAACGACTGCCAAGATAGCAATGCCCAACGCCCCGCCAATTTGCTGCGAGGTATTAATGAGCCCAGATGCCAAGCCCGATTGTTCCGGCTTCACACCCGACGTCGCGGCAATAGTGACCGATACAAACGACAAGCCCAAGCCAACACCCATCAGAATAAAGGCAGGCAGCAGGTGGAAGACGTACGATGATTCGGCGCCAAGGAAGCTCAGTAGCAAGGTACCAAGCGCGGTCAATGACACGCCAGTCACCATTAAGGCCTTAAAGCCAAAACGTTCAATCAACTTTGGTGAGCGGGTCGAAACCAGGCCGATGATTATAGGGATCGGCAGGAAGCTCAGCCCGCTCATAACTGGCGAATATTGCAGCACGTTCTGAATGTACAGAGACGAGAAGAAGAACAATCCCAAACCACCAGCCATGACCGGCAGCATAATAAGGTTGCCGCCCGTTACGTTGCGTGTCTTAAAGATGTTCAGTGGTACGAGTGGGTGCTTAACACGGGACTCGTTCACCAGGAAGCCAATCAGCAGTAGGATGCTCAGGCCCAATGGCAGCAGTGTCGAAGTACTGGTCCAGCCAGTCTCGGGAGCCTGCGTTAGGGCGTACACCAAAGCCATGAGTCCGCTTGTTACCAACGCCGCGCCAGGGAAATCCAGGTGACGGTCTTTTGCTTCTTGCATGTGAGCCGGGACAAACTTCATGATGCCCCAAATGGTCAGGATGCCAAGTGGTACATTCACAAAGAAGTTCCACTGCCAGCCCAGATATTCGGTGAGGATGCCGCCCAGGAACACGCCTGCGGCTGCTCCGCCGGAACCAACGACACTCCAGATGCTGAGTGCCTTGTTGCGCTCGTGGCCCTCTTTAAATGTAGTCAGTAGAATCGATAGCGCGGCTGGTGCCATAAACGCTGCCGACAATCCCTGCAAGGCACGTAGTGTAATCAGCATTTCGCTGTTCTGCGACAGGCCAAGCAGCAGTGAGAACACGGTGAAGCCCGCGATGCCCGAAACCAGCACGCGCCTGCGCCCAAACAGGTCGGCCGTGCGGCCACCAAGCATCAGGAAGCCGCCAAACGTCAGGATGTACGCGGTAACAACCCACTGCAGCGCGGCATCGCTAAAGTGCAACGCCTCTTTGATCGCAGGTAAGGCGACATTAATAATCGCACTGTCCAGCACCACCAGAAACTGTGAGAGCGCCAAAAGCAGCAGGATTATAGTAGTATGTTTCTGTTTCATAATTCCCCTCATTGAATTTATAGCCAACGGTCATTGTAGACGTATATAATTGAAGTTGTCAACTATCTACCTTTTAAAGTACAATTAGGCTATGAATAGTGCAGATACACAAGCAGATCTTTACTGGCAGCTTATGCAACTGGCAGTCCGCACGCGCCACGACCTTGCCCGTATTGCCGAAAAAGAATACGGCTTGACTGGCCCCCAGATGCACACGCTTTGTTTGATCCAGCCCGATGCTCCCGCCGCCATGAATACACTCTCGTGCCAGATGGCATGTGATGCATCAAACATTACAGGAATCGCCGACAGGCTCTCTGCCCACGGCTATATCGAGCGCCGTGACGACCCGACGGACCGCCGCGTAAAAGTAATGGTCTTAACGCCAAAGGGCGTGGCCATGCGCCAAAAAATTATGTCTGAACTTATGGGCTTTATGCCGGGCAGCGCCGACAACCTGACGTCCGCCGAAACTGCCATGCTACAGGAATTGCTTGCAAAAGTACTGCTTCCTCCCCGCCAGTAATTGCATTGTGTGGCCTTTTTAACTGCATGGCGCGTCTGCCCCTTGTACAATACGGGCAGTTGTAAGGAGGACTCACACATTATGTCCGAGAACAGCATTGCCCCAACAGCCAGCTCCCAGGCACGGGCCCGCGCACTGCAACAGCTTCGAACGGTCGCCGCTAACGCCCAGGAGGTTTTGGCGTCGGCAACAACGGTATTTCCGTTAGATCTTTTTCCAGACACGGTAACAGTGGACCGCTCCCAGGTTACATTGTCGCAGCGTACATTCTTTTGGATGGGCGACGTCACCAGCATACGCATAGAAGATATTCTGAATGTCACCGCACAAGTTGGGCCGTTCTTTGGTTCGGTGCGCATATCAACGCGCTATTTCGATCCTGACAAACCATACGAAGTCACCCGCTTCTGGCGCGAGGACGCCTTGCGTTTGCAGGCAGTCATTCAGGGCTTAATGATTGCTCTGAAGAAAGATATAGATGCCAGTGCCGTAGACAGCAAAGAGCTCGCCGAAGAAGCCGAACGTTTGGGCCAACCGGCGCCCACAGACATTCCTTAGCGCGGCACAATAACGCGCAGGCTTTTTGGCAGAACGGCGTACGTCAGCGGCGTTTGCAAGTGTGCAACTTCCCCATCCAGCGCTACATGCAGCTTTGAGTGGCGCGAGCGGATCGTGCAGCGCTGCGCGTACAGGATGTCAAAATCTGGCGTGCGACGCTTGCGTGTAAATATTGCGTGGGCCGCCATGCGAATAATCTGCCATGGGTTTTGGGCGCGCACAACATAAATAGCCAGCGTTCCGCGCGTTAGTTCGGAGCGCACAAACAAGCCTTTGGGGTTTATGGCATACGGGTTGTTGCCAACAAACACAAACGGCGTGCGGCGCACCATCTTTTTGCCATCGACAGTCAGCTCCAGGCGGTAACGTCGCGGACGGGCAATGACCGAAGCAAGCCCAACAAAAGCCGCCGGAATGTTCCCGATTATCTCGCGGAACTTTTTGCGCAGCCTTAGTGACTGCGGGTACAGCCCAATGCTCGAGTTGTTTACAAACACCCTGTTTTTAACAGACGCGCTGTCTACGCGAATGGTTTTTCCGTGCACAATTGCCGCGACGGCGTCCTCCATTTTTAAAGGGATCGCGGCGTCTTTGGCAAAATGGTTCAATGTGCCGGTAGGAATGACGCCCATCCTGCTGTGTGATTCTACTGCGAGCGTCGCAACACAGTTGACCGTTCCATCGCCGCCAGCCGCTACCAGCACAGCGTGCCGGCGCGTCGCAAACGCCTTGGCTTTACGCCTAAGCGAAGGATCGGTAATGGCCAGGAATTCCGGTGTTTCGCCCTCTGCCTTAAACGCTTTTTTAATGCCCTCGATAGCGCTGGCTGTCCCCGACTTAGGGTTGTAGATAATCAGGATGTGCATTATAGCCTGGCCAACACAATAATAATCGCGAGTACGCAGGCGCCAAGCACCCATCCGGCAATGACGTCAGTTGGAAAATGGGCACCAAGGTAAATGCGTGAGACGCCAATAATAAAGATCAGCAGGCCCAAGCTTATGGGCGCAATTGTGTTCCATGGTGCTGCCAGGTGTTGAGCGCCCAGATACCCAAGCGACCCCAATATAACCATTGAGCCAAAGGCATGGCCGCTCGGGAAGCTAGAGGTTGCAAACCACATTTCGCTGACGTATAAGGTATCTGGCCGGGTGCGGTGTACAAAGTGTTTTACTAGTGTATTAAACAGCATGGCTGCAAGCCCCGCGCCCATGGCAAAAATAATGCCCGTATTGTAGCGCTGCCACGCCAGCAGTCCAACCGTGCCTGCTGCGGCAATGAGCACCAGCGGCTGCCCAATGAACGTCGCAATAAGCATAGGCACGCGCAACCAGCCCGGCCATTGCTGGATATATGCCGTCAGGCTTGTGTCGAACTGGATAATAAATTGCTTAAGCACCGTATTGCTATTATACTTGCTTGCACATGAAACTGCTCGCAACTATCCGCCAACAGGATTTTCAGCCCAATGCCCCAGTGGTAGACCGGACCGGTTTTTACAACCGCAAAGCCGCACGTGCGGTGGTGAGCGATGCCAATGGTGCCGTTGCGTTGTTACACGTCAGCAAGCATGGTTATTACAAATTGCCAGGTGGCGGGTTGGAAGACGGCGAAGACATAGCCCTTGCGTTAGAACGCGAACTGAAGGAAGAAATCGGCTGCATAGCCGATGTTACTGCTGAGCTTGGCGAAATCATCGAACATCGTGATTATTGGGAAATGGTGCAAACGTCGTACTGTTTTACGGCAACAGTCATTGGCGCAAAAGGCATGCCCGAATTGACCGAGGAAGAATTGCAGGATGGGTTCGAGGTGGTATGGGCAAAAGACCTGCCAGCTGCATTGGCGCTGACGGAATCCGTGCAGTCTGACGATATTGGTATTCTATTTATGCAACGGCGCGACGTGACGCTTTTGCGTGCTGCCCTGGCTTTGCAGAAGTAGCTTCGGTTACCGGGATTGGGTACACGCCATCAAAACAAGACGTCGAGAACGTTTCTTTGGGAAGGTTTGTAGCCCGGATCATGCCGTCGTACGACAAATACCCCAGCGAGTCGACGCCCAAATAGTCGCGGATTTGGGCTACCGTTTTTGTGGCCGCAATTAAATCTTTGGCGTCGGGCGTGTTAATGCCATAAAAATCCGGGTAGCAAATTGGCGGTGAGCTAACCAGTATGTGCAGTTCTTTTGCGCCCGCACCGTAAATCATTTCGCCGATTTTGCGCAGGGTCGTGCCGCGCACAATAGAGTCGTCAATAATAATGACGCGCTTGCCCTGTAGGCTTTCGGCTACAGGAATGAGCTTCATTTTTAGGTCGCGTTCGCGCAGTTCTTGCGTCGGGCGGATGAACGTCCGGTGAATATAGCGGTTCTTCATAATGCCCATCTCGAATTGAACGCCGCTTTCGCGGGCATACCCAAGCGCGGCCGGGATGGCAGAGTCTGGAATGGGCACTACAATATCGGCGTCAATCTTATACTCGCGCGCCAGCTCGCGGCCCAGGTTTTCGCGCACTTGGTTCACTCGTTGGCCAAGCAGCAGGCTGTCGGGGCGGGCAAAATACACCATCTCGAAGATGTCCAGCTTTTGCTCGCCTTTTACGATTTGGCGCGAGGTAACACCGTGCTCGTCGATGATTATCATTTCGCCAGGGCGGATATCGCGCAGGAACGTGGCGCCAATGGTGTCGAACGCGCAGGTTTCCGAGGCTACAACGAGCGCATCGCCAAGTTTACCCAGGCTGAGCGGACGGATGCCACAGCGGTCGCGGAACGCTAGTAACTGGTGGGTGCTTGCGGCCACAACCGAAAACGCACCCTGGAGCATTGGGTACGTTTTTTCGATTGCCTCGGGGAGTTCGGCGCCTTCTGCAATGAAGCAGTCAATCGCGGTGGCCATCATCTCTGAATCATTTAATTGTGATGTCACGATGCCGTGTTTTTGCAGGAATGCCTGCAGCGTTCGCGTAATCGGCAGGTTGCCGTTGTGCGCTACTGCGATTTGCCGGTCGCGCTTAAGCACTGGTTGGGCATGTTGGTCGTGCGCTCCACCCGATGTCGAGTAGCGGTTGTGGCCAATGGCAATGCTGCCCGGTAACTGCTGCAAGTCTTCTTCGCGGTATACATTCGCTACAAGGCCCGGGCCTATGTGCCGGTGTAGTTGTTCGCCGTCAGAACTAACAATGCCCGAGCTCTCCTGTCCCCTGTGCTGTAACGCCCATAACCCGTAGAATGTCAGGCGCGCAGCTTCAATATTCGATCCGTAGACGCCAAACACCGCGCACTTTTCGCGCAGTTCGTGTGTGGTTTCCAAAGTGGTGACCCCCAGCTTTTTAAGCTCATTACCCTTTTGCTTAAAATAGTACCACGCAATGCGTAACCCGGCTAATTATTGCGCTTCTGCTTAGCGTGTCTCATACTAATAGGAATGGATATAGATGGTTTCCTAAAAGGCTTTGTCGATTTTTTTGCTCATCCTGACGCAAACTTTTCGACGCTGCGGTTTGCCGGAATCGTCCTTGTGTCGCTGTTGGTTATCTATTTAGCTAATAAATTATTCGATGCCATTACGCCTAAAATCTCTGAGACGGTCACAAAGCGGGCCGAAAACGACACTGACTACGTGCGTTACCGTCGGGTAGAAACCTTCTTAAGCGTAGGCACCACTGTGCTGCGCGTTGGCCTGGTGCTTGGCGTGGTGTACACTGCCCTGCAAATAACCGACCCGCAGGCCGCGCCGTTTGCAGTTGTTGGTGCCGGTACTATTTTTGTTGTGCTGGCCGGTGCCACGCTTGTGCCGTTGCTGCGCGACATAACCACTGGTTTTATTATGATCGCCGAGCGCTGGTTTAACGTTGGCGACCATATTGTTGTTGAGCCATTCGCCAAGCTGGGTGGCGTGGTCGAGAAAGTCACGCTTCGTTCTACCCGGCTCCGTAGTGTAAATGGCGAGATCATTTGGCTCCACAACCAGTACATGCAAGGTGTGCGGGTTACCACTGCCGCGTCGCACACACTGGCCGTAGAGATTTTTGTAAACGACAAAGCCCGCGGCAAAAAGATCATCGAAGACGCCGCGAAGGTTATTCCAAGCAACCCAATTACTATTCCGCAGGCGCTGGCCATTTCCGAGACAATGCAGATCGATAAAAACCTGTGGCGCATAACCGCAATCTGCGAAGTCACCCCCTACCGCGAATGGCTTATTGAGCGGTTTGGCGTTGACGTTATCAAGAAGAACGACGAACTAAGTGGCGCAAAGCCCTGTATTGTACACGGCCCGCTGGTTATTTACGCCGACACAACCGCCGAAAAACGGTTCCGCAGGGCAGTGCGGGCGCGGTCGGTGACGACGGATGTTTCGGATGAGGCGAAGGCTGAATCTGTGCCAGTGCCAGCCAAATAGCTTATATAAGTATTAAAAACGAGCCAGTTATAGACATGGCTCAGGTCGTTCTCTGCTTCTGCGGCCGCGGTGGGAATGCGCTCCACCGCGGCCGCTTGGGCCAGGTGGCGGTGCGTCCTCATGGTTACGGCGCCACACCCCCATACATCAGCGACTCGCCGGACCAGTTGCTGCCAACGGTCTGCTGCCACTGGTGGTAGATGCGGTTGTTGAGCCCCACATGGAACAGCTCCAGCCGCCCGTCGTGGTTGCGTGCCGCCGTGAGGTAGCGCGCCTTGCCCGTAAGCGGGCCCCACGAATTGTGCCACGGCGTATTCGGCTGCACCTGCCACTTGTTGAACAGGTGCGAGTTGTCGCCGACCGCAAAGACTTCGAGCCGGCCATCCTGGTTGCGCGTTGCCGCGGTCTTCAGGATGCTGGCCGAGAAACCTTCCTCGTTCGGGTAGGCGTCTCCTACGGTGGTTTGCCAGCGGTGCATCAGCACGCCGGTACTTCCCACGTAGAAGATTTCGTTCCGTCCGTCGTGGCTGGTGGTCATGGCGACGTCTTTTGCCCACGACGGAATGTGCTGCCAGCCGCTGCCGTCCAGTGCGCCCGGCCCCCAGGAATCGGGGGCGGTTTGCTCCAGAATATAGAGGGCGTTGTTCATGCCCGTAATCACCAGCTCGATCCGGCCAGCCCCGTTACGGGCCGCCGAAATAGAGAGTGCACCTGCCGCGAACCGTTCCTCTGCCGACCACGAATCGCTGTTCACCGCCGTTTGGTAACGGTGGTACACAGCGTTGTCGCCGCCCACGTAGAACAGTTCGATCCTGCCATCGTGGCTTGTTGTGGCCGCGATACCCTTGGCGTACGCCGGGATCTTCTTTTCTGCGTCCCAATACCCGCCCGGTGTGAGCTGGTACTGGTAGTAGATGTTGCTGTCGCCCCCAACATAGAACAGGCCAAGCCTGCCGTCTTGGTTCTTGGTGGCGGCGAGCTTGGGGCCGTAGCCGGGCGGCGGGTTGACGCTCGGCGGTGGCGGGGCTGGCGGCTGTGGGTTCAGCTCGATGGTCTTGAGCCAGGCAGCGTGGGCGATTTCGGGGGCGGATTGGGCGATCCATTGGCTACCGTAGATCGTGCCATGATTGCCAATGCCTGTGGTCGGCCAAGTACCCGTACAAAGGCCATCTTCGTTATCGCACCAACTACCAGTTCGACTCTCGACGATGGCCGGCAAGTACGGATCTCGTTTACCCAATGCGCCGAATGAAGCGTCATTTCGGCATGGAACATCACCCCTGACCCACTGTGGACGCCAGCAGTTCGGGTTGGCGGTGATGCCATTGAACTTGGGGTCAGCGTACAGTGCGACGTAGCCAATGTGGCTTAGGGCGTTTTGGCTCAGGCTTGAATCCAAAAGCGCCTTACCAACGACCTGCGCGCCTTGCGAGTAACCGCCGACAACAATAGTCTCGCGCGGACAGCTGAGTGATCGCCTGTTCAGGTAGTCGGTAAGCTCAGCAACACCACCGTCTACGCTATTGTCGTAGTATGGGGGCATTACTACCGCCCATGGCGCGTCGACGGCCTCATAGCCGTTCAGGTCGATCTGGCCATCGTCATTCTGATCGCCGAGTTCCAGCTGCGCAGATGGGATGCTGCCGAGGGCCGTTTCGACACTTTCAAAGAAGATCTGAGCTTCAGCCGAGTCATAGCCAGCGTCAGACCCTCTTGCATGCACCATCAGTACGCCGCCGTTTTGGCACTGTGGCTCGGCGGCCTGCACCGGACCGGATGGTCCTATTACGGCGGCCCCCACACCAGCAACTAGCGCCACGCTAAACATTGCTGTTCGGCGTTTCCAACCATGGAAATGCATAGCCTTAAATCACCTACTCTCTAAACCGGAAGGAGCTTGCTCATAATCTTATGACCACAAGCGTGAGCTATTAGTATCATATGTTCCCTCGGCATTCAACCGGGAGAAAACTGGCAGTTGTGTTCCTAGCCACCTTCTGCGATACTGATAGCCATTAAGAGAATCCATTATGAAAAACACTCAAACAACAACTCAACAGAACAAAACTGTCTCTAAGCAATTTAACCGCAGAAATCTGATAATCATACTACTGGTTGTAGTAGTCATTGCTGGCTTGGGGGTTTTCCTGTCCAAAG
>DATEFB010000005.1:0-45760 GCA_035280845.1 Saccharimonadales bacterium (SeqCode)
CAGTGGACTCCGGCACCCGCAACAATTGCATCCGCCCATTGAGGCGGCTTTTTTGTATAATGCCTAAGCACCTACGTTCAAAGGAGGACCATTGCCGCCAGCACTTCCCAGGCCCCGCGTCATTAGCAGGGTGACGCCGCACGACTCGCCCTACTGGCTGTATATCGTTTACGAGGGGGTGCCGCTCACGAACAAGCAATTCCAGCGTCTCAGCTTCAAGCTCCGTCGTGCGGTGCGGGTCGCCCAGGTGACCAAGCAGGATCTGTCCGACGGCACGCTCATTGAGCTGGAGTTGGACAACAGTGCTACTGATGAAGAAGTCGTAGACATGCTCCTTGTGCTGACGCAGCTGTTGAATCCGCTGTACCGCTCGTGCGTCGTCGAGATTCACGTGGCCAGCAAGGGTACAGTGAGCGTGGCGCTGTTCACGGTCATCGCCATGTTCCCACCGGACGGCCCCAAGATCATGGGCGGATCGCTCCAGGTCCTGCTGGAGCCGTTGGGTGACATGGTGGGCTATCTGCCCGGATTGCCCGAGGCGGCCGACAACGTCTACCACGTTGCCGTGCAGCCGTACCGGGCTCCCGAGGACATCGGGGCGTATCTGGTCGAAGCCCTGCGCCGCATCCACCTGGACGTAGTGGGCTGGAAGCAGCTTGACGTCACGCTGGGCGAGTACCTGCAGATGCTCATTCCTACCAGAAAGTTGAACTAGATGCAGTGCGCAGGCAGCGGTCGTTTTGGCCGTCTGCCTGCGCGCGGCCGCACAGTGTGGTATAACAGATATATGGCTTCAACATTTTCTTTCGATATTGTGAGTGATTATAATCTGGCAGAGGTAATTAATGCCGTCGATCAGGCCAGCCGCGAACTGGGCACCCGCTACGACCTAAAAGGCACCAGCGCCAGCCTGGAATTTAGCGACAGCGAAAAGACCGGCCTCAAGGTAATCGGCGACAGTCAGTACGCCGTGGACACTATTATTGATATCGTGCGTAAAAAGTTTGGCTCGCGCGGCGTCAGCCAGAAAGTGCTCGACACCTCTAAACAGGCTGTTGTGAGTAACCTCAAGACAACCCAGGAAGTGCCGTTTAAAAAAGGTCTCGACCAAGACAAAGCCAAAAAGGTGACCGCACTTATCCGCGACCATTACCCTAAGGTGAAGGCGCAAATCCAGGGTGCCGAGATCCGCGTTTCGGGGCCAAAAAAAGATGAACTCCAGGCAGTTATGCAGCTGCTCGAACAACAGGATTTTGATTTTCCGGTTTCGTTCACGAACTACAGATAGTTGGTATAACTAGCCAAATATAATAATTATGGCTTTTTGTCAATAAATGTGCTTAAATAAACACGTATGAACAGTGCACTGCCGCCGACCTAGAAAGGACGGTGCACATGCGACGGAGTACCCTGGTAGGTTTGCTTGTCGCGTTGCTGTTCACGACCGGCTGCATGTGCAGCTGCCAGCCCCTGCGCCAGTGGGGGCAGGAGCCGGCGCCCAGCACGGGCCCGGTCGTCGCCTTCGACGAGTCCATCATGGCCAAGTTGAAGGCTCTTCCCCCGATGCCTCAGGTAGAGAAGCAGGCAGTGAGCGGTCCGGCTAATCTGGACAAGGCGCTGGCTGTGGTCTACTCGGCGTGGAGTGCCCACATGGGCCGTCTGCACGACGGACGGCTGGGTATCCACCCGGTCGGCATCAAGGGCGTGGAGCTGAACAACAACACGTACACCGACATCTGCTGGCTGGGCGAGAACGCCCGGTTCCCGCAGCCCAAGTACCCGCTCAACTGCGTCGATCCCAAATCGGGCGGCGTCCGTTCGGCGCTGGCCGTATGGCCTCCGGGCTACGGGCAGAAGGTGCAAGCCTTCGCTGCGCAGACGTCACAGCGGGATGCATGGGTGCTTGCCAGTTTGGTCGCCGGCCTGTCGGTCGCTGACCATCTGCGGGCCGAAATGCGGGGCGTTCCTTTTGCCTGGCCCGATGGCCGGCCGTTCGATTACTGCGTGGTAGGCATGGGCCTGCGCGCGGTGTTCCCGGCCACCATCGACCAGCTCAAGGACGCCAATTTACCAGCCATCCTGGCTGGGCTCGACCAACTGGTCAGTCCGCCCGACGACCCTGACGCGCGCCTGCGCAAGCTGGCCGCCGGTTTCGCCACTGGCTCGCTCCTGTCATGCCTGGGCTGAGCCCTTTTGGACGCCGGCCGGGACCATCTGTCCCGCGCCGGCGTCCAAAGATATGCATCGCCTATGTGTAGAAATTTCGAAATTATTGCATAACATGTTAATTTGATCCCAGCAAGACGTTCATCCGCCGGCTTGAACCTGAGCCCTGCAAGACAAGGGGAAAAAGCGTGCGAACGCGTCAAGCAGTACCTGTCATCGCGGTAGCCCTGTCGCTCGTGTTGCTGACCCTCGGGTCGAGCAGCGCCAGTGTGCAGAAGCCTGCGGCCAAGCCCTCGCCAACGCGCCAGGGCGGCGGACTGGTGATCGCTCACCAGCCTGCGCCATCGCCGTCGGTTGCGGTGCCCAGCAAACCTCCAGACAAAACCGGGGGGAGCCGGACGCCGGGAGCCTCCGCGACAACGCAACGATCTGATCCATCCACTCCTGAGGCTGCGGCGGTAGACGTCGTGGCCAACCTGCTCAATGGCCGCGCTTTCGAGCGCGCTCTCGACGAGCCTGACTTCACCGAAGACTCGCCGAGCGACGCCCGGGGGGTCGCCTCCAGCTACTGGGAATCCAGCTCTCTCCTCTGGGAAGAGCTGGCCGACCGGCTCCGGCTGAAGACGAACCCGCTGACGTTTCGACCGCTCGTGTACAACACAGTGCACGAGGACATGGAAGATACCGGGTGCGCCTACCTGAACGGAGACAGCAAGGTCGTCCGGTCCAGCAGCCCTGCGCCGTTCTTCTGCAACGCAGACGGTGCGGGCGGCAGGATCTACTGGCCGATCAAGAGCGCCGAGAAGCGCTGGGCCGATTCCGGCTTGCCCGACGGCACAGTGATTCGCGGCTACGCCATCTGGCTGAACCAGCTCTACGGCCAGTACATCGGGTTCGCGGTATACAACACGCACAACCGCGTGCTGGGCGCCGAGAGCCTGATCCGACCGATGTACGACGTGATCGGGCTGGCGAGCATGTGCTTTGCCGGTACGATCCTGCAAGCCAGCTTCCTCGACCGCGAGGCGCTGCTGGCTGGCGTGTCGCTGATCTACCCTGGAGAGCCGGGGAAGAAGTACGAGGCCGCCCTGGCCTACGGCTTCGACCAGAATGATCTGGGTAAATGCGTGGCCACGTACTGGCCTCGTACCCAGTGACGGGAGTGTGATTGGGGGAGGGGTGGTGCCGTAGCGATGCGGTGCCGCCCCAACACACACGCATTAAAAATGCCCGGCATGACCGGGTGTTTTTAGTAACTGGGTTGCAACAAGCAGACTCATGGTGCGCGCACACCACATGTCTGCGTGCTGCAACACGTGTCAGGTGGCGGATGCCGGGGCGATCCCGGCGGGCAGGAACAACATGACCCGGTAGACACTGTTGGGCCGGTATTCGTCCTCCTCGCGAACGCGCAAGGGGTCGTATTTGGCGAACAGCACCGCGAATTTCTCGCGGTTGGGCCCGATGACCGACCTGAAAGTGCCAGTCGCGTCGAGCTGCGTCACGTCCACGTGAATGGTCAGGGTGTCATCGGCCCACATCTCCTGGTTGATCTGGGTTTTCACACAGTGAACTCCCGGCAAGTTGAAGTTGGATTCGATGTGGTCCCATGGCCTCCCGCCGCAGGCGACGGTGTCGCGGGCTCGTGCGACGACGAAGTCGAGGGCAGTCTCCAGCTGGCGCAGGACGTGGGTGAGCTGGGCGTCGCGCTCGTCAGGGGTGAGTTGGCCGGAGTGACGCGGTTCGGGGCGGGGCATGGTGGCCTCCGTGAGTCTGCTTGCAGGTACGCAGAAGAATTAGTCTAATGCTTTATTATTTAATAATATTAAAGCTTGTAAGTCAAATGTATGATCAGCGAGCGGCTACTGTACGAGTAGATGTTGGCTGATGATGCATTGGTACGACCAGATGTGCACGGCAGCGTCGTTGCTACCATGCACATCCGTGTCGTCGTCCGATGAACGCGCCGGAGGTCAGCCCTCCAGCACCAGTTGGTTCGCCCGCACAGCGTCGATGGCCGCACGGTGGGCGGCGAACGCCGTGGTGTGCTCGGCCAGTTCGACCTCCATGAGGCTCGCCAGCGAGGCGGCCGCGTCGGTCTTCTGTATGGCCGAGAAGTGCTCGGTGCTCTCGCAGCTCGCCGGGTTACCGCACGGGCACTCGTAGAACAGGGGCCTGAGCAGGTGCTTGGCGCCGGAGAGCAGGCTGGCCAGCACCGCGAAACGACTGTGGCCGTATTTGCTCCACTCGGCGAAGCCGGGTGTCTCGGCGACGACCTCGTCCCACATGGCGATCAAGCCGGCCGGCACCTCGATGATGGTGCGGTTGATCAGGTGCCGCTTGTAACGGCGGTCAACCCCCCACTTACTCTGGAAGAGTCGCCAGCCAGCGACGAGCACCGAGGTAGCGATCCCCAGCCAACCGACAGTGATACCAGTAGCGGTCCTGCCGGTGATGGTCAGCCACAGTGAACCGCCGACAACGACGACTATGACAACTGTGCTCACGAGTATGGCATCGAAGTCATCGATGAGGTCGAGGCCATTGCTGTTGATCAGTTCGGCCCGGCGAGCCAGCGTGCGGCGGGCTCGCCGGTTGGACGGATGAGCGAGACTAATGGTGTTCATGTGCGCCTCACCTTCGTAGGGTGATCGGATGACGTGCGGTTATTATACCATAAAACAATAAAAAAAGCCATATCTGAGCACAAAAGTCGTAAGCATTATCACCTCTTGATTTTTGTAGTAAAAATTGCTTTAATATAGATATAACGCTTTTCCTTATCGACCAACAGGGAAGAGCGGCATATAATACAGACATCCATGGCTAAAAAACGTCGCAGTACCAAGAAGGCGCCCGCGCCTCAACACACACTTCCCGAGGGTTTCTGGCAGCAGGCAACCGCTGTTATTTTGGTTATTCTTGGTATTTTAATCATGCTGGCGCTGTTCGGAACTGGCGGCCCAATGCTGGAGTGGATCCATAACGCCTTGAAGTGGCTAGTGGGCTGGGCGGTCATTTTGTTGCCAGCGATCACGGTTTATATTGCGGTTGCCATTTTCCGTGCCGAGAATAATCGCCTGCCAATTGTCGTTATTCTGGCCGCGCTTTTGTTCGTAACAGAGGTGGCTGCGTTTGTACACTTATTTAGTCCAGATCCGCTCAGCTTCGATGCTGTACGCAGTATGAACGGCGGTGGTGTCGTGGGCTACGGTGTCGATAAGTTTATGCTCTCGCTGCTCGACTCCAAGACATCTGGCCTGGTCCTTGCCGTGTTGGCTTTTATAACCAGCTTGTTTGTTCTTAAGATTACGCCACTCGACGTGATTCGTTGGTTTGCTAACGTCTTCCAGCGCGAAGTCTCGGTAGAGGACCACAACCGCGAGGTAGCCGAAAAAGCCGCCCAGTTCGACAAACCCAAAACTTCAATCGGCGAGCTTAAATTGAACGAAGGCGTGCCGACCATGAATTCCGGCAAGCAAAGCAGCTCATTTAAGAACGCATTCGAAAAGCCGTCGACACCTGCCGAAGCCCAATCTGCCCTAACAAGCACTACTGATCCAGATTGGAAATCGCCCAGCCTCGATTTGCTCGAGAAAAAACAATCTCCGGCCGACGCTGGCGATGTGAAGCACAATGCCCAGATTATCCGTGACACCTTGAGCGAATTTAACATCGAAGTCGAGATGGAAGGTGCCAACATCGGTCCAAAGGTGACTCAGTACACATTAAAACCACCTGCAGGCGTTAAATTAACGCGCATCACCGCCCTCGAGACGAACATTGCCCTCAACCTGGCTGCCCAGGCAATCCGCATAGAGGCGCCAATCCCTGGCCAGCGAGCTGTGGGTATAGAGGTGCCAAACCGCAAAGCCGCCGATGTGAGGTTATTCGGCGTGCTCGATTCGCCCCAATGGAACAATGCCCACGCCAACTTGAACTTTGCTATTGGCCGCGATATTGCCGGCGAGGCGGTGGTAGGCGAGCTGAACAAGATGCCCCACCTTTTAATCGCCGGTCAAACGGGCTCTGGTAAGTCGGTCATGATCAATACCTTGCTTACGAGTATGCTGTACCGCAACAGCCCGAGCGACATGAAGCTGATCTTGGTTGACCCAAAGCAGGTAGAACTGACACCATATAACGATATCCCGCATTTGCTCACCCCTGTTATTGTTGAGCCCGAGAAGTGTATTAGTGCACTTAAATGGGCGGTAAACGAGATGGAGCGCCGCTACACCTTACTGGCCGAAGAGAAAGTCCGCGACATCAGTAGCTACAACGACCGCAAAAAGGCGGATGGCGAGGCTATGCCGTACATCGTGATTGTCATCGACGAGCTGGCTGACCTTATGATGATGGCCGCCCGCGACGTTGAAGCCCTGATTGTGCGCATTGCCCAGAAAGCCCGCGCCGTCGGTATTCACCTGGTGCTTGCCACGCAGCGCCCATCTGTTGACGTTATTACCGGCCTGATTAAAGCGAACGTGCCTGCCCGAATTGCCTTTACTGTTGCCAGCCAGGTAGATAGCCGCACAATCATTGACCAAGGTGGCGCAGAGAAGCTTCTTGGCCAGGGTGACATGCTGCTCCTGACTCCTGCCATGGGCAAGCCTAAGCGTGTTCAGGGCGCCTGGGTAACAGATGACGAAGTAGTGAAAGTCACCGATCACCTGCGTATGCAACGCCCACCTCAGTACGACGACGAGATCATTGCCCAGCCAGTCCAGCTGACCGGCAAAGGCAGTGTGGTTATGGATTACGATGGCGGTGGCGACGACGATATGTATAAAGATGCCGTGCGCTGTGTGATTGAATCCGGTAAGGCCAGTGCCAGTCTGTTGCAGCGTCGTTTACGCGTTGGCTATGCCCGCGCTGCCCGGCTTATTGAACAGATGGAGGAGCAGGGGATCATTGGCCCTGCAGATGGTGCGCGCCCTCGCGACGTGCTCGTGAGCAGCCTCGATGACGTTATGGGTACATCTGACGCACCAGACTAGTTGAACAGGGGTGAGGGAATTGACTTTTTAGTAAAAAACTGTTATTATATATAACACTCACTTGCTTACCCCAGCGTGGAGACGCTCGACCCTTACATCTGGAAGGAATGATCGTATGAGCACGACGCGCAGTAGGCTGGCGGTCGCCGGGGTTGCCCTGGCGCTCGCAGTCATCTCTGCCCTGACCCTGCTCGCCCAGGTTGGCTTCTTCACTGCGAAGCCGTCTGTCGCCGCATGGGACTACACGACCAACGACGCCACCGAGGCCGAGATGCTCGCCTCGCTGGAGGAGGCTCCCGCGAACATCGCGAAGATCCTCCGCGAGGACGCCGCCGTGTCCAAGGACGCCATGTTCATCGCCGCCGCAAAGCGGGTGTACGTGGCAAAGAGGGACGTGGCCATCGCCCATGTCGACACCCCCATGATCATCATCCTTTCACCCGACGTCCGTTGGACGCGCGGTCAGCTCGGCAACGTCGTGCTGCTGCGCCTGAAGGAGGCTACCCTCAAGGGGGCCGAGGACGGTGGCTTCGTGTTCGCGGACACCATGTGCAACGCCGAACTGGTCGGTCTCGCGCACGGCGTCTGCATGAACATCGAGGCCCAGCGCCCCGGCACCTGGAAAGAGATGCTGACCCACCTGCGCCGCCCCACCGAACCGGAGCTGGCCAAGTGGCTCGGCGAGAGCTACATCGCCGGACACGCCAATCTGTATTACGTGGCCACCAGCAACTTTGTGGCGGCACCGGAGTACAAGTTCAACGACGTGCCCGGTGAGACCCTCGGCATCTTCATGCCGCCGGGCATCAAGGTTCTGGGCGGCCAGCTCGGTTACATGGACCTCTACAAGTTGACCTCGGACGGCACCCGCGCCGAGACGGTCACGGACAGCCTGTGTTTCATGAACGACGGCCCGGATATCTGGTCCGAAGGCGACCAGGCCGGTCGCCCCAACTACTCCAAGCCCTCTTCCTTCGCCCCCGACGTCGAACTCAAGCGAGTGAGCGGCTGCAAGCGCTGAGGTGAACCCTCAGCCACGCAGCGCGGCCCCGTTGTACCCACTACTGGTGGTGTACGGCGGGGCCTCGTTCATTTGTGGGAGTTGTTATTTTTGGTATTTATAGTATAGTTGGCCTAATCCGACGCAACCCCGCGTCGGCGTAGCATTGTTGGGAGCAAGACATGATGTCTTTGGCTGCCGCAGTGATCTCGGCCGTTATCACCGGTCTCCTGTATCTCACGGAGATGGTTACGCACGGCGGGGCACTGTTCGGCATCTTCCTGCTGGTCTGGCTGGTGGTGTGGATCATCATCCGCGTCGCCAAGGGCTCTGGCCTCGACGACCTCTTCTCCATCTTCGACTGACGCCTGGGAGCGCACATGTACTCACTGGGCTCGGCCATCCTGTCGGTCATCGTCAATGCGCTCCTCGCCATCTTCGGCGTGGTCGTGTGGTGGCTGGCCATCATCCTGTTCTTCGTGGGCTGGGTGGTCATCTGGCTCCTGGCCCGTGCCGGCAGCGGCGACAGCCTCAGCGACATCGGCGACGCGTTCTTCGATGTCGGCGACGGCGGCGGTGGCTGGGGTGGCGACGGCGGCGGTGGCTGCGGAGGCGGCGGAGGTGGCGGGGACTAGCCCCGCCACGTGCTACAACTAAGGTGGACGGAGCGGGCTTTGGCCCCTCCGTCCACCTTGCGAATTTTAGGAACCTACAGTATAATTACCTCCGTTAACAACTAACCGCGTCCAACGACCGTTGTACGCATCTGGGCCTACAGCCCGGATTCCGTGGGAGGAAAGATGAACCGAGACTACGAACTCGTAGTATTGCTTCACCCTGATCTAGAAATAGACCTGGAGAAGCCACTCGCCAAGTTGCGTCAGATTATTGCCGACAACAAGGGTGAGATCACAAAAGAAGACAGTTGGGGCAAGCGCAAATTGGCTTACCGCATTAACAATGAAGACTTTGCCGTGTACACGTACATCGAGCTGAGCCTGCCAGCCGAAACTGTCAAAAAACTACAAAGCACCTTGAACATTACCGACGAAGTCTTGCGCTACTTGCTGACTGCAGTCGACCCTAAGGCGGTTGCCGCCCAGGCCGAAGCTGAAGCCAAAGAAAAAGAAGCCAAGGACAAAGACGACGAAGCTAAAGAATCCAAAGAAGAAGAGTAGAGGGGAACAGGGGTATGAGTAAAAGCATCAACCAAGTCATCCTAATGGGGAACCTGACGCGCGACCCAGAGTTGCGCACCACACCGGGTGGCCAGAGCGTTTGCAGCTTTGGCATGGCAATCAACCGTAGTTGGCAGGGCCAGGACGGCCAGGCTCAGGAAGCTGTCGATTATTTTGACATTACTGCCTGGGGCAAACTGGGCGAACTGGTTAACCAGTACATGGCCAAAGGCCGCAAATGCCTCGTGCAAGGGCGCCTGAGTTTCCGTAGTTGGGAAAAAGACGGCCAGAAGCACAGCAAGGTAGAAGTCGTCGCAACCGACGTAACTTTCCTTGATGGTGGCGGACAGGGTGGTGATGGCGGTTCTGCACCGAGCGCACCGCGCCGGGCTCCAGCCAAAAAAGACGACACGCCAAATGAGGCGATCGACGACAAGCCAATCGATTTAAGCGAAATCCCATTCTAGGGTTTTCAGGAGTAACCAGATATATGAAGCGTTTCAAGAACGACGTTAAGTACTTTGACTACAAAGACGTCAAGCAGCTCCAGCGCTACGTTAACGTGTACGGCCAGATTGAGCCTCGCACTAAGACCGGCCTGAGCCAAAAACAACAGTCACAGCTGGCAATCGCCATCAAGCGCGCCCGCCACTTGGCACTTTTACCATTTGTCGCTAATAATTAGTACATATGACATACGTTTCCGCCGCCCTGCTCACACTGCCCGATGGACGGTTTGTGATGCAGCGGCGGGGGAGCAACGTGGCTTTCGCACCCCTCAAGCTTGGCTTTTTTGGAGCAAAGGTTGAGGCGGGCGAAACCCCCGAGGCTGCAGTACTGCGCGCCTTAAAAGAGAAAACAACGATGGACGTTGCCGGCCTTGTGCCCGAATTGGTCCACGAAATCGACATAGCACACGAGGATGTGCACATGCTTGTGTTCAAAATTCCCGTGCCAAACGCCGACTTTTTAGCAACCAGCGGCCGTGCCCAGGTGCACACGCTGCATGACCTTCGCTCACGAATAGATTTAACCCCAAGCCTGCAACAGCTTGTTGCGGTGTTATAGGAGATCCCTGCATGTTTGGTATTACAGATCTTAAAAAAGGCGCGCTGATCCAGATTGATGGCAGGCCGTACCGCGTCGTGGAATACAGCCAGAAGGTTATGGGCCGCGGCGGTTCTATTGTGAACGTCCGCATTAAGAACCTGATCGATGGTAGCGTGATTCCGAAGACCTTCAAGGGCTCCGACAAGCTCGAGCCAGCCCAGGTCGAGAGCCGCACCGTACAGTACCTGTACACCGACGGTAGCACCTACTTCTTTATGGATGGCAACAGCTTCGAGCAGTTCGAGCTGCCATCGGACATGGTAGAAGACGCCGCACCATACCTAAAAGAGAGTGACAACGTATCACTGCAGTTTTTTGATGGCCGCGTGATTAACGTAGAGCTTCCAAACAACCTGTACCTCGAAGTCACCTACGCAGAAAACGTAGTAAAGGGCGACACGACCAGCAGCGTCCTAAAAGATGCTACCCTCGAGACTGGCCTGGTGGTAAAAGTGCCTGCCTTTATTAAGGTCGGCGACGTAGTAAAAGTAGACACCCGCACCGGCGAATACTTAGAGCGTAAGAAATAACTTTTACGCCGGGTCACTGCGCTTGAGTGCGTTGCGCTGCTACGCATGCGGTATAATGTGCTTATGTTAACTAAAAAGCGTGTGTAATGGCACGGTTGCCAATTCCTGGCAGTGACGATGGCACGTGGGGCGACGTCCTCAATGACTTTTTGAGCGTTGAGCACAACACCGACGGCACTCTCAAACCAGGCGGAAGTCTGGCCGATAAAGCCGACGACGCGAGCGTGCTGCATCTGGCCGGGTCCGAGACCGTCACCGGCGCCAAGGATTTTACCGGCGGGCTGCAATCTGGCGGCAGTGCAGTCGTGGTAACCACGGACCCGCGCTTAACTGATCAAACCGGATATTATCCGCCGCAGGCATACGGCTTTTTTGCGATGTCAGACATTCCATCTAACTGTTCGGCATCATCTTTTATTGGCGCCAGCGACATTGTGTTTGCGCGTGTCTACGTGCCAGCCGGCAATGCAATCACAAAGGTTGGGGCCGCCATGACCGGCGCAGGCACGCTGGCGGCAGGTGGTCAGAACCGCTTTGGCGTGTACGACGACACGGGCGTGTTGTTGCAAACAACACCAAACAACAACAGCCAGTGGACGACACCAGGGTGGAAAATTGCCACCCTGAGCACGCCTATTGCCGCCCAGGGCACCGGGCGGTTCGTGTACGTGGCGGCCATTGTAACTGGGTATTCGGCCAATCCGAACTTTGCATTTAACAACTCTGGCCAAGAGGTAGTTTTTTACGGCGGCAACGGAGTCACTAACCGTCGGCATTTTTATATGCAGGGGCAGAGCGCGTTGCCGGCGTCGGTCAACCCGGCATCGACGGGTTTTAATTCGTCGTACCTTTTACTTGTTGGGTTAGCTTCAAATTAAACCATCGCCGGCGTGGCGATATGTATAGAGGGGTGATCGGACGGGTGCGAGTCAATCTCGCACCCGTCCGATCGTGTCCGTCAGCTCGTTGGCGAAGGGCGCCAGGGCAGCAGCTTGTTGGCCGCGGCCAGCAGTTGCTCTTCGAGCGTGTCGACCATGCGGCAACCGGCGGGCGTTCTGTCGCCCGGGTGGACGACCTTGCCCACCAGCTGAATGCCGGCCAGGTTGGCAATGTCGCCGACGGTCAGTAGCTCGTCGCCGCCGCGAGTCCGGAGGCGGTTGAGTAGCGCCAGGCCAGGGTTGGTCTGGAGGTCGGGCAGGTGCAGTACTGCCACCAGCAGGCCGTTGCGGCTGTCGAGCGCCACCTGGTTGATGTGCTCCTGCGTCAGGAGCCAGGCCAGGAAGCGGGCGATACCGTTGCCCAGCGTACCCAGCGGCGTGAGGTCTTTCTTGTTGACCACCACGGCGCCGATGGTGCGGTCATCGTTTCGGCTGAGGCAGATGCCGGCCTCTACGATGCCCGCCTGGGTGTTTTCTCCGGGCAGGTAGCGCACCCGCTGAAATTGCGGCGGAGGAGTGAGAGGTTGGGTAACCTCTCCGTCGGTGATACTTTGCTGTGTCAACGCAGGTCTCCTTCGGAACAAAATGGGACGCCGCGTATAATAGTACGTTTTTACAACAATGTCAATTTTACGGATCTATTAAAATAAGCTGATTTGTTGCGGCGCGTGTTCGTTTGGCTGTAGCTGGTCGGTAATAGCAACGCGGTAGCCGGTTAGGTTCGCCAAGCTCAAAAAGTAAGGGGTGCCGTCTTGTTCGGCAAGGTAGGAGCTGCCGATCATACCAAGTGACCGGCCAGAGATAGCACCTTCCTTCAGATGTACCAGTTGGTGAGGGACAAAGCTGTTGTCGGCGATATAAAATTGCTCGAGGTGTTGGGGCTGCGCGTCGTCGATGCTCATGCCCACGTCGCGCACCAGCCTGTCGCGGACGCTCAATAGCTCTTGGGCGCCAGCGGCGGCATCGTAGGGCCGGGCAAGAAGCGCGTACTTCGTCTTAAGTTGCAACGTTTCGGCAATGCCATCAAGCGCAGCCACTTTTGCTTCGTATTGGCGGGCGACGTTGGCGTTCGGGTAATCTTTAATGATCAGGCAGCTGCGTGCGCCTTGGTCGAGCAGGCGCCGGATGCCTCTGCCAGTCCAACTTATCCCCACTTTAACCACACCTGGTGCAAAGTGGGCGAGGTACAAAAAATGGGGCGTTGCGTTGCGGGCCAGCTGCTGTTCGGAAACGCTGGCAGCGTTGTAGAATGCCGGGTTGAAGCCGGTTTTCCGCTGGCAGTGCATGCACTGGCTGTAGGTGGTATCAACGATTGCAGCGTCGGGGCAGGGGTGGCTCTCGCCGGTGGCTAAATCATGCCAGCCGGTGCACAGCCGGGCCGAGGTATCGAACGTCAGGGTGAGCTGGTGCCCGCGCGGGGTGATGTGTTCAAAAGAATCAGCACCTTCTTTAAAGAGCGTCAGGCTGGGCGATAGATCCTCGCCACCGTATCCATAATGGATGAACAAATAATTACCAGTCACAAAGGCTATTATACAAATTTTTGCCCAACATTCCGGCGTCTATGTATAATCTGTAGAGATGACGCCAAATTCTGGTGTCACACCTGTTTGTGAGGAGGTGGCGCAGATGATAGCCGGGAGGCTTACTTCTGTGCTGATGGGCGTGGCTGTTGTGGTGGCGGTTGCGCTGCCCGCGAGCCCGGCCCAGGCCGATGACGGCGTGCTGACAACCGCAGTGGTCGACAAGGACGCGACCGTCGACGATGTGCGTGTCACGTTCAAGATCACCAACAAGTCCGCCAACAAGCTGGACCTGGAGGTCTACAAGCAAGGGGACGGCAGGGGTATGCA
The DNA here is from genome assembly GCA_035280845.1 of Saccharimonadales bacterium (SeqCode). Classification (GTDB taxonomy): domain Bacteria; phylum Patescibacteriota; class Saccharimonadia; order Saccharimonadales; family EFPC-124; genus DASTDY01. The sequence goes on from DATEFB010000005.1 coordinate 13,776, forward strand.
GCGGGGGATTGACGAGGCGGGAGGGAGTCGCCCTTCGATCGAGTTCGCCATCAACCTGCCGTGCTCTGGCACGTTCACGGTGGTCTTCGACTACAAGAAGCGGGGGACGGACAAGCACGTCAAAACCCACCGCGAGGTGACGACGCCTGCCTGCGAAGTGGCTGAGCGCCGCGAAGACGAGCCGCGTGACTGGCCGGGCGACAATCCGCCCACGCCGTCGCACAGCGCATTGGCCCAGACGCCGCTCGAACCGTCGGTGATGGACGGCTTCCGGATTGGCACGGCAATGGTGGTGGGCGGCGCTGTGCTGCTCCTGCTGGGAACGGCCGGCTTCTGGCGCCGGATTCTGCACCGCCGCATCTGACCGCACAAACAGAATCGCCCCGGGCTTCGTGCCTGGGGCGTTCTGCTATCTGTAGGTGTTTACGGTTGAGCTCTACCGGGAATGCTGGTATGATTGCGATTGCGTGCGAAAATGGCACGCACGTTTGGGTTAGTAGCCCATGCGTCCGCTCAGAGGAGGGATCCTGCGTTTCATGACGCACTCCATCCGGCGCGGAGGTTTCCGCGCCAGAATCGCCCCCGTTGTCGCCGGCCTGATGATGGCCGCCGGACTGTCGATGGTGATCGCCGCGCCCGCAAGCGCGACGCCCACCACGCCGCCGGCCACCATTACCGACGAGAACATCGACACGTCGACCCTGATCCAGCCGGAGAAGGGGAAGACGGGCGACGACTGCCAGGGCGACAGCCGCTGCACCCCGATCAAGTGGTGCGAGGGCCGGGTCGTCCAGGGACGGCCGTCGGCCAACGCGATCATCGGGGACGGCCAGACCAAGCCCGATTGCCTGAAGGTGCCGTCGGTGGAGATCGACGACAAGGACTGCTGCAAGGCACCGCCCGGCGGCACGATCATCATCTCCATCAACAACCCGAACAGTGCAAGCGTGCCCGTCCAGGTCACGGTCAAGCAGGGTGGCAAGGAGTACACCAAGAACGGCTGGGCCAAGCCCGGCACGTCGGTGATCAAGCTGAAGAAGTTGAAGAACGGGTCGTACGACATCACCGTGCACCTGTTCGACTGCGTCTTCAAGCACGGCCACAAGGTCGTGGTGATCGACTGCAAGGTCACGCCGAGCCACTCGCCGTCGGCCAGTCCGTCGGCAAGCCCCAGCGCTTCGGCCAGTCCGTCCGGTTCGCCGTCGGCATCGAGCAGCAGCTCGGCGCCGGCCGGTGGAACCGGTGGTGGCAACACCCTTCCCGTGACCGGCGCCCAGACCGTGGGCCTGGCTGCGGGTGGTGGCAGCCTCATCGGCCTCGGTGCGCTGCTGTTCATGCTCAGCCGCCGTCGCCGTCAGGCATTCACCGCGGAGTGATCTGCTCCTCTGAGTAATACCCCTCGGGGCGGCCAGCCGACCCTGGCTGCCCCGAGGGCCTACTCACGCACAACAAAAAAAGCGCCCGCAGTGGGCGCTCTTCTTATTTTTTGACGTTAAACCGGAATTCTACCACGTCACCTGGTTGCATGACGTACTCTTTGCCTTCGGTGCGGACTTTGCCTGCGGCCTTGGCGGCGGCTTCCGAACCGGCGGTCATCAGGTCGTCAAAATCGACGATCTGGGCGGCAATAAAGCCTTTTTCAAAATCAGTGTGAATAACGCCTGCGGCCTGCGGTGCGGTAGCGCCTTGTTTTACGGTCCAGGCGCGGACCTCTTTTTCGCCAGCAGTCAGGTAACTCTGCAGGCCAAGCGTGTCGTAGGCGGCTTTAATTAACTGGTGCAGGCCTGGTTCGGTCTGGCCGTAGGTCTCGAGCATTTCGGCGGCGTCTTCCGGGCTGAGCGCACGCAATTCTTCCTCGAGCTTGGCGCAAATAAACACGGCGCGGGCAGGGTCGATCAGGGCGGTCAGTTCGGCTTTGCGGGCGTCATTCGCCAGCGTGTCTTCGTCGGTGTTGAACACATAAATAACGGGTTTTGCAGTAAGCAGGTGCATGTCGCGTATGGCCTCGGTGTCCAGGCTGGGCAGTTTGTGCAGGGGAGTGCCTTGCAGCAGGTGGTCTTTTAGGCGCTCCAAATAGTCGGCCACGACCTTTATTTTAGGGTTGGCCTTAATCTCTTTGCCAATGCGGCCCAGGCGGCTTTCGATCGTTTGGAGGTCGGCCAGGATCAGCTCGGTGTTAATGACTTCAATGTCGTCTTTAGGATCGACCTTGTTGGCAACGTGCAGCACGTTGTCGTCGGCAAACGCGCGCACAACATGCACAACGGCGTCGCACTCGCGGATGTTGGCCAGGAACTTGTTGCCCAGGCCTTCGCCCTTGCTGGCGCCAGCTACCAGGCCGGCAATGTCTACAAATGTAACAGTGGCGGGAATGACTTTTTGGGCTGCATACATTTTTTCCAATGCCTGCAGGCGGGTGTCGGGCACGGGCACAATACCGGTGTTCGGTTCGATTGTCGCGAATGGATAATTGGCCGCCAAAATCTCGGCGTCAGTCAACGCGTTAAACAGGGTGGATTTGCCGACGTTGGGGAGGCCGACGATACCGATGGATAAACTCATAAAAGCTATTTTAACAGAGGTTGACCTGTATTGCGAACACGAGCGGTTTGGTTGGGCGCCACGCATCCTCGCGCCGCGCCCAACCATCGTCCCGTTACCGCCGCAAATGCGGGTTGCGCGCCAGCAGCAGCGCCTTGAACCTGGGGTCGATCGGGCTTTGCTTGTTCGGCAGGTACAGCCCGGTGTCGGGGTCCAGGTAGCCCCAGCCTTCTTTGCGGCCGAGGTCGCAGTCCATCAGGCTGAGCGTGCGTCCGGGTTCGTGCACGCGCGTGACTTCGTGGAACGTGTCCAGCGAGATGTCGTTGATGCTGCCAGTGCCGTGGCTCACACCGGCCTGCACGGTGACAGCGCCGACGTCCCACGGTGAGTAGGGATCGATCACCACGCGGTTGCTGTACTGCACGGTGTAGCGGTCTTCGTCGTAGCCGCCCAGCAGGAGCCGGCCCCGGAACGGCCATGGGTGGCTGTGGGGCACGGGCGCGCCGTCACGGCGCAGGTCGGCCGAGCGCCAGACGTTCAGCTTGACGGTCTGGAGGAACGGCGGTTCCTGCTTGATGACGCATTCAGCCTTGAAGAACGGCTCATCGGGGTTTTCGACGTCGGGAATGAGTCGCCACTGCTGCCGAGCGGTGAACCACTCCCAGGTGAAGCCTGGTACGCAGTCCGGGGCGCAGTGGCCCAAGCCCGCGCGTGCGGCTTCGTACATCTCTTCGTCCAGCACCAGGCTGGGCGCGACTGTCAGGCGACGCACTATACATCCTTCCTGTCGGTAACAGAAGCAGTCATGATTATACTACGGCATACAACTCATAGTTGAAAAATAAGCAATATTATGCTAATGTTTATTTAAAGGTAATAAAACAAACATGTCCGCACACTACGAAGCCCGGCACGCCGCCGAAGCCGCACCGGAACCCGCATCGCTCGCCGACCAACTGGCCGAGGCAGATGAATTGCTTGCACGCCACCCGCTTACGGAATCATTTGCGGACCGTATTGAACAAGACACGCTCCTGCCCGAGGAAGAGGCTGCCTATAACGCTGTAGCCGACGGGATTTTTGATTCAATCGGTGTCGTAGGAGAAGAAGCTGTTGAACCCTGGGAAGCCGGGTACGACAATATGGGCACCTCGGTTGCGATTTTGCGCCTGAACCGCGCCGCAGACGTAGCCGCAGCCGCCGATGAATTTGATTTCAGCCGCGACGCGCCCGATGAAGATTTACGCACCAGCACGAGTACGATCCTTGATGCATTGGGTGCTGTCCAGAATCGTGCCGCAAACGACCGGTCATACAGGGAGAGTCGCGAACACCGCGAGCGCAGCCGGGCATTGACGCTCCTTGCAGAGGCAGGTGCGCGCGAGCTGGGCCGACGCAACGATGTTGGCGATGATCTGACGTCTGGCAATTTGCGAGCTATCCAGGAAGCAACAGGCGTCCGCTTGGTGGAAAGCGAGCCACACTCGGCAATCTTTAGGGGTCGCATTACGCCCCGCCCCTACCGTAGCCGGGATACAGGCAGGCACCACCAACGGCACAATGTGCCACGGGCGCGTGCCAGCCGTTCTGCTTCTGTAAAAGAGAGCCACGATTATTACCGCATCCCGGAGCTAGCCGGCCCTAACGTGCCGCACCGTAATGGATGGGTTCCGGGGCGTATTGGCCATTTTGCGCTTGATCCTCGCTACACAAGCGGCAGGTTGCCCCGATAACAGAACAGAAACTAAACTTGACGCACCATGACCGAAACCACGCACATTGACACCACTAGCCACGACGGGTACGAACGAACCGATTTTGTTACCCCCGGGAAAAATGAGGGCTTTCAGTATCCGTTCCGCGCCACTCCTGAAGATTTTTCGAAGGCCCAGAACGCCGAATGGGAAGGCAGCCTCGATGAATCATGCCGGGGCGAAGACGGCATTTACCGCGAACATGGTTTTAATTTTGAACAGTCAGTCGGCGCATTGCCCGGCCCAATTCTAGAAGTTGGCGGGCCAAGCACGCAGGGCTACGATTTTTTGGATGATGTTGATCTGCCGAGCAAACCGATTATTACAAACTTTGCTGGCAGCCGCCCGGAATTCCGCGGGGCCGAATCGTTGACTCCTGTTGACGCGCTTGTTCTCGACGCACTGGTCAATGTAAAAGCGTTGCCATTTGCCGACGAATCACTAGGCATGGTTATGTGCTCCAGCCTCCCTCAGGCCGACCAGCAGATATTCCGTGAGATCGGAACCACCCTCCCGCCTGAACGGCAGGGCGCTGCAATGAATGATGCGATCGAAGAAGCATACAAAGAGGCCGAAGACGCTGTAGCACGCGACGACCGCAAGTTTCTGCGCAGGCACGGCTCGCCTATAGTGGCAGCGATGGCACAAGCGGAGCGCACACTCATGCCCGATGGCCTGCTGGTTATGCACAACCTTGGCCCGCGTGATGCCAGGATTGCCGAGGCGCTCGGCCTTGAGCTGGTTATGCACACCCCAATGGTCGAGGCCGCGTGGGAGCAGGGCACAATGCAGGTGATCCGCGAAGCTGCTTTCCGCAAAGTTAGGGCAAAGGAGTAGCCTGATGACCGAAACAACTCTGCTTACCCCTGAACATACGGCCGCCCACCACGCTTGGGACATGGAGACGCGCACCGGTGGTTTTGAGCAGCTCGACGATATTCGATTCGAACTACAGCGCAGTGCCGTGGTTCTAAATGACTTCGAGACCGCCACTGAAGGCCCGGTAATAGGTTTTGTGTATGACACCGAACAGTACGATACTCACCGCGAATACAGCGACGAGTACGGCACATATGACGTAGAGGTGTCTTTGGCGGAATTTATGCAGGATGACCCATACGACGAACGCCGCGATACATCACGGGTCCAAAGTGAAATTAAAGCTGATATCGCAGAAAAGGCCGTCGACTTGTTTGTGCCCAAACAAGCCTGGTGGTTGGACACCGCTGAGCTTGGCGAGTATGTAGATGTGCGCACGTTGGATTTTAACAAGCCCACCGAACAGCTGATCATTGGGCAAGAGGGCAGGGGCGTGCGGTTCTTTAATTATGGCGAGGCAATGAGCGCCGAAAGCCGCGAGGATTGCCGCTTGTTTATAGATCTGGCAACGCAATATTTTGGTGACCGAGTGTACGATATTCTGTCCGATGTGGTGGTTATGCCGTTTGACCAGCAAAAAATGCGTACTGAACAGGGGAAGCAAGAAGACGAGGGGTATGACACCGACGGGTTTGTGTCGCCGGGCTTCTCTGGGGTTATTTTTGTTGACTCTGCGGTTATGCGCGAGGGCCGTGCGTCACATGGTCGCCTTGACGATGGGGTATCGCGTCTGCTTGAGGTGCTGATGCACGAATTTGGCCATGTGCTGCACGGCCACGACGAAGAAGCAAAGCGGAATCTTTTAGAGTTCGCCAGCAAAGTAGGGTGGAACGTTGACGCCATGCACGCCGATAACCCCAGCGGTGCGCCCTTCCAGGACAAAGAGCCCTTTGCACCAAACTATGATTTTGTTGTCACGCATAAAGACGGCCGGACTGAGCGTTTGAGCCCCGAGGAATATAGTGATAAATACGAAACATTCGATGACGACGGCAACCCAGTGGGTGAATCCCCGGATTATTACTACGCAGGCTCCCCAACAACCTACGGCGAGAAATCACCAGAGGAGACATTCGCCGAAACGACATCTCAAACTATTTTAGGCAATTTTGTGGTGAGCCATATGCCCGAAACCCGCGACGCCTGGTTGGAACACGCCCACAACCGAATTTTGAAGCCCGGCGAAACGCGTGATGACCGGCCGCTGGCCGCTGTGCCCGTGAACCGTGCGCCAATTGATGCGGACCACCGCACGGGTGATGATATTCTGTTCCCGACCGTGCAGGTTCCTAAAAAGATTTTTGTGCGTGCCAAAGCCACCAGCCAACCGGCCGTGGCATAATGGGTGTATGACATATAGCGCTGAAGATATAAAAAAGCTTGGCACGGTCCTTGGTGTTTGGGCGCATCCAGACGATGAAGCCTGGACGTCGGGTGGCATTATGGCGGCCGCCTGCCAGAACGGCCAGCGGGTGGTGTGCGTAACCGCGACCCGCGGCGATGCTGGTAAAACGGCCGATGAAGAGAAGTGGCCACAGGCTCAGCTAGGGGCGATCCGTGAGCGCGAGCTTGATGCCTCGCTTGCCGCCCTGGGTTCTATTGACCACCGCTGGCTTAATTACCGAGACGGCGAACTGAAAGCCGTTGACTGGCACCAACCCATTAGTGAGCTTGAGGCGATCATCCGCGAAGTGCAGCCGGATACCATTTTAACGTTTGGCCCCGACGGCCTGACCGGGCACGACGACCACAAAACGGTATATGCCTGGGCGTGCGAGGCGCTGCACCGTGCGGCTAGCCGCGCGACGGTATACATGGCCATCGAATCTGCCGAAAAGTATGACACCTGCGGCAAAATACTGCACCGTGTCGGCAACATTTACTGGGCAACGCCCGAGCCGGTCACGGTTAGGAATAAAGACGCCGATTTGCTCTTTGAGCTGTCGGGTGATGTGTACGAGAAAAAGGTTGATTCGCTCAAGGCTCACGCCAGCCAGATGACCAAGTTGTTCTTAGATCCAGTTGGCGGCCGTGCGTTGCATGATTACGCAAAGATTGAATGTTTTTGTAAGGCCTGATTTATAGCTGGATCATTGCCAGAATTGCGGCTCGGTGGCCGTTAAATTCGTTGCCGCCGTGGCTGCCAAGCTCAATCAGGATTGATGGGATGCCGTACTTTTCGGCTAGCCAATCGTCGAACGCGCCGGTAGTGTCGTAGTCGAAGTTGGCGTTTGCGTCGTTGCCATAGCTTGGGATGCGAGCCAGTTTGCCGTAGGTGGTCGCTAGGCTGCGCGAGTCGCCAGCTTCGTTAGCGGCAGCCAGTGGGCCAACCGAATGGTACGACAGTACCAGGCGCGGGCTCTGCGACACAACGTAATTGCCAAGCGCCTTGGACTCTGGCTCGGACTGTGGGTGGGTGCCGCCCCCTTGCGGGTATGTGCCGCCCGGAATCGTGACGTTCGATTTCCAGTTAGCAGTGCCGAAGTTACGGTTTAGGTCGACGTTATTTGCATTCAGGCGAGTGTTGGCGGCGTAGCCGTCAGGGTTCACGACGGGAATAATAATGACAGTGCGGTGTGCAGGAATGTGGTGGGGGTTGGCCTCCAGGTAGTCAATAAGGCTGGTGAGGGTATAGGCTGAGCTTTTTTCGTTGCCATGTAGTGCTCCCACTAGAATGACCTTGCTGTGGCCGGTTCCAAATTTATATCCGGTTATGCCGCGGCCTTTGTGCGACGTGCCGATGCCGAACACCGTTTGGCAGAGTGTGCGTGAGCCAAATTGCCAGGCCGAACCGCCCGCGACGCCGACATCGCTCTTAATGCCATCGACAACCTTAACGGTTAGTGGTGTGCAGGCGGGGAGCGCAGTATTCGGCGAAATGACCGCCCGGTTCCCGGTAACGGCAACGCTTGCAGCTACTTGCCCGGCCGGCGTAAACAATTGAATGAATTGTGGATACGGCTGGCCTGCACCAATGGTTGAATCGAACGTCAGTGTGATTTTTGTACTGACTGGCACCTTGGACGATCCAATGCTTACGCCCGTCACCTGTGGCCCGCCCGACGTGCTAAACCCAAACGTGTATGGTACGGGAATATACGCCCCGTCTGCGGACTCTATGCTTTGTATTTTTACCTCTATATTGGCGCTGCGGGGGAGCGGCTGCAGGAAACTCATAACCACGGCGCCGTCTTTAATGGCCTGGCTAACAGGTAGGGGAGTGCGCTTGCCGTCGCTGCCCACGGCTTCAAGGCTCATCCCGCTGACTGTGCTTGCGGGCTTGTTGAGTTTTAACACAAGCTCGGTCGGAACGCCATACATTTTTTGTCCCGGCGGGATGCTCACGCCGACCACTCCAATAGCCTCGACTGTTGTCATTGTTTTTGTGAACACCGTGCCGGCATCCTTGCCATTAAACGCGCGCTTCAGCGCAAATTCGTAGGGTGTTGACTGGGCAAGGGCAAGTGCAGACAGGTCGCACTGCACCGTGCCATCTTTTTTAGGGCAGTCGGTTTGTTTGGTGTTGGCAGTTAAGGTGTATTGGAATATCTCGTCGGCCTTATCCAGCTCGAACGTCAGCGGACTTTTGGTTGGCAGTGGTTTGTCCGCGGCGAGTTTTGCTGTCAGAACCGGTGCTTTTGCCGTTGTGACCGTGATGCTCTTTTTAATGAATCCGTTCCCAAATGGAGCCAGCCCTAGCGATTCAGTGCTTTCGGCTTTTGGTGCCTCGGTTGGCGTAATGCAGGTTTGCTGCGAGAAAAGCGCAACGCCGCCCACGGACAGCGCCGGTGTAAGCTCTGCCTTGAATCCCTGGCTGTTCTGAGGTTTGGTAAGTCCGGGCAGTACCACGGGGTTCGCAAAGCAAAGGTCACCGGCGTAGCTGAACTGCACCGTGCGCGGCCAGAAGTAGCTGGCGGACAGGGCCAGCATAATGCCAGCCACGACCGCCCCAAACCCAAGAAGCACCCGTTTTAGGGTGACCTTTTTATGCGCCGTTTTTAGTGTGTGTTTTGCAGCTCCAGCTGCCGCCCTCACTCTTTTTGGAAATCTCATATGTATCTTGGTTATGTTTTTAGTATACGGCATGTGCTCATAGCGTGACGCGCCGGAACAGTAATGAAAAGGAAAAATTTCACACTCTGATTTGCAAAAAGCACAAGCGTGTATAATGGGCACAAAGGACAGGGTGAGATAAAAATGACGACCAAGGCGGCTGCGCTTAAGCACGGTCACACTGCCCACCACCTACCGGCGTGGGAGCAGTGGCTTGTTGACCATCGGCGTAAGTTTGAACTTATTGGGAGTATCCTGGTGCTGGTCGCTCTTGGGTCGGTATTTTGGCAGGTCAATTATCCTGTCGATAAAGCCTTGCCATCGGTCATGATGGGCGGGTTGGATGTTGGCGGCAAAGACCGGGCAACTATTGTGGCCGAGCTGACCGATTACGCGCAAAAGGGCGAGGTGACTATAAACAGTCCCAGTCGTGAGTGGAAAGCCAAGTGGCAAAGCATCGGCCTGAGCATTGATGCCGAAGCGTCGGCCGATGCGGCACTGGCCTACGAAAGCTGGGAGCGGTTCATTCCGTTTTCGGCGGTTTTGCGATTGCAGCAGGCACCTGAGCTGCCCTTAATCGCCGCCGTCGACACCGACCGTTTGCATGATTTTGCCACCAAGCTTGTGGCCGAAGATAAAATGGCCGCCCAGGATGCCACAATCTCTGTAAAAGATGGCGTCGTAGTTATCGACGAAGCCAAAAACGGCTACGTGTACGATCTGGAAGAGGTAAAGCAGCAGGTTGAGGCCTCGGCCGTTAAGGTAGATGCCAAGTTGCGGCTTAGCCCCAAGCAGGTTGGTTTTGTGCGCTCCGCCAAAGAACTCCAGAACGCCAAGACTGCCGCTGAGCAAGTGCTTGCCCACAGCGTGAGTTTTAAGGTAGGGGACCAAACCTTCACCCCAGACGCCGCCACTATTGGCAGTTGGCTGCATTTTCCCGAGGACCCCAAAACAAAGACTCTGCAAATGGCATTTAATGCCGAGCCTATGCGGGCGTATCTGACTGACATTGATACTAAAACCAAGATTGCACCAGGCACAAGCACCGTCACACTGGTAGACGGGCAAGAGATTTCGCGCACGCCAGCGGCAGCAGGCCGCACGGTGGCGGCCGATACATCGCTGCGGCAGGTGCAGGAGGCTTTGGCTGGCAAAGAGCTTAAACCATCGGTCACACTGACCATAACACCAGTCCCGCCAAAACTGACTTACGTGCGCACGTATTCGCAGAGCAGTGCCGGTATTGCGGCCACTATTCGCGATTGGGACGCCGCCCACCATGGTGATTACGCTGTTATTGTGCGTGAGCTGGGGGGCCAGAACCGCTACGCTGAATTTAATCCCGACAAACCGTACGTTACTGCCAGTACCTTTAAGCTGTTTACGTATTACGCGGTCCAGAATCGTCTGCAAAAGGGCGATATTGGCTATGGCACCATGACGGACATGGGGTGGACGGTAGAGGCATGCCTGCAGGAAATGATTGTACGCTCCACAAACCCTTGCGCGATTTCGCTGATGAACCTGATCGGGTGGCCGGCAAGCCAGCAGATCGTGGCCGAAGGCGGGTTTCCAGCGACAAACATCAACAACCAGCACGGCGGCGATAAGTGGTCGACCGTCCGCGATGAAGCCAATTATATGATGCGCCTGCACTACGGCACGCTCATGGGGCCAGAGGCCAGCAGCCGCTTGCTCGGGTACTTAAAGCGGCAGATATGGCGGGCGGGGATTCCTTCGGGCGTGCCTGCCGGTACGGTAGTGGCCGACAAGGTGGGGCTGTACGATGGCTGGGTGCACGACGTGGCGATTGTGTACGGCCCGAAGTCTCATTACATCTTGGCAATCTTCAGTAAGAACGGTAATGATCCGGCGTTTGCCGACCTGTCACGGCGCATGTATTCGTTTTTCCTCAATTAGCGCCCTTTGCAGGCACAAGCATTTTGGGTATAGTAAGGGCAGTGTAACGCACAGAGGGTATGGTGTGGCTAAATTTAGTCTTAATAAGAAGAAAATTCTTGGTATCGCAATAGTCGTGGGTATTTTAGCTGCGGCAGCTGCGGCAGGTTTTTGGCTCCAGCAGATGCAATCCAAGAGTGGTGATCCAAATGCAACCGATACGCGCATAACGATTCCTGATTCAGTTGCGAGCGCCAGCGACTTAGCGTCGCAAGGCAAAACCGACGAAGCGAACAAAAAGATCAACGAAGCCGTAAATAATCCGGCGACTTCTAATGACGAGAAATACCAGCTGTATATTACCCAGGCAAACATCGCCTTCGACAAGCAGGATTACAAAGCTGTCGAGACAGCACTGTTAAAAGCGTGGGCTATTAGAGAGACAAAAGAGATAGCCGCCCGCCTGGGCACCAACTACGAACAGCTTGGCGACAAGCCAAAGGCTATCGAATACTTAAAGAAAGCCATCCAACTGAACCCTGATTCCAATCCGCTCAAAGAGCGCCAGAACGAAATGTACGCCGAGATGATTCGTAACCTTGGCGGCCAGCCATGAAAAAGAAATTACTCTTAGCGGTTGCTGTTGCGGCTGCGTTTTTTGTGGGCTACGGTACATCAGCAACTGCGTATCCTGGCGGTGGTGTATATGGCCGCGCCTCTCACCACGGCTACTTTACCAACTCGTACGACACTTCGGGCTGGGAGGTTTTGAACCAGTATTGTAACAACACACACGGCTCGTATTCGTATAACAACGGTCAGAGTAACTGTAACTCGATCCCGCTGAGCGTAAACAGCGCGGCGTCGTTCATTGCGTTCATTGAGGACCGTCTGGCAAACGGCGCGCCCGGTGGCACATATGGCGACACACGCGCCCGCACTGGCGCCGCGTTTATTGTGCAGACAATGATCGGTTCGTCACGTAACCGTCCGCCGACCGCTGGCGAAATGACTACGTGGCGCAACCTGGTTAACCAGTATGCCGGGGCTGGGCGCGTAAACTGGAACACCAGCGCACACAGCTTTAACCTGAACACCTTCTACCAAGGCACCGACAACACACCAAGCCCAAACGACGACGCGTTTTATGACGACGGCAACAGTGGTGCTGCAATCGTCTTCTATAACAGCTCGGGTGGCGTAGCCTACGCCTTGCGCCGTGAGTGTGCCAACCCCGTGGGCACGAACAACATCGTACCTTTGACTGAATTGTCTAACTTTAGCATTAGTGGGCGCACCACAGTGTCGTCTCCGACCGTCAAGCCAAACACATCGGTGACGTTTAACCACTACGTACGCAACAACGGCCCAACCGACACCGGTGGCACAAACATCTTCTGGATCGCGCAGAGTATGCCCAGCCAGGCGGCTGTCGGCGGCGCGGCAAACTCCGGGACCTACACCAACGGCCAGGAAAAAAATGTGTTCAACCACACAGTGAATGTGCCCATTGGCGCAGTCGTTGGTTCGCAGATTTGTGAGCGGGTAGGGTGGGATCCGGTGAATAGTGCAGGAGCGCGGGACGGCAGAGGCGCACAGGTGTGCTCCACGGTCATCCCAGATTTTAACCTGACGCCGCAGGTCATTGTAGATAAGCAAAACGGATCAGAGGGTGACCAGGTCACATTCAGTTACCAGATAACCAGCGCCGGAGTCACGCCAACGACCAGCATTACTTGTACGCCAATTGGCAACAACCGGGCTACTGGCTATACGCCGCTGCCGCAGCAAGATGTTGCCCGCACGGCAGATGCTGGCTACACTGCGCCAGGAACCAGCTGCCCACGCACATTCCAGCCAAACATCCCGACCGAAATTGCTACAGAGGTTGTGACATTGGGTGCGATGGCACCAGGCGCCAAGCTCTGCCGGTCGCTGGTGGTTAACCCCCGCAACGAAGCGGGCGGGCCACGAACGAGCACCGAGACCTGCGTGCTCATTGCCAAGACACCGTACGCTCACTTTATGGGTAACGACGTCTTTGCGGGAGGCAACTTCCCGGCAGTAAGCGCTACATGTAACACGCAGGCTAAAATCGGCACAGTCGGGCGCACGCTAAGCGACGGCAGCACAGCCGGTTCTGTTGCAGAGTATGGCGCGTTCGCCCTGGGGCAGGTGACTGGTTTTGGATCATCGAGCCGCGTCCTTATTGGCAGCGGCACACTCGGTGCTGCAGGCCGGACGATGACCTTCGCCAACAGCGAACCCAACGTTTCGTTATTGGGGTATTATGGCCAGGCACAAAACTGCATGAACGATTATGTCGCCAACTATGCAAGCTCACCGACACTGGCACCGGGCGCATATAACATAAACACGCGCGGCACAGGGCAGTGGCGGGTTGCAGGCAACTTAAGCCTCACTGGTGCCATGCCAGCGCCTCCGGCCAGTGGCATTGGCCATCAACAGGTGTACTATGTGCAGGGCGACGTGACCATTACAGGCACCGGCGTGACCTATCCGGCAACATATGCGACTACTGCGGCAATCCCAAGCCTTCTTATCATCGCTACTGGCAACATTTATGTCTCGCCAACGGTTACGCAAATGGACGGTATCTTTGTGGCACGGGGGAATGGTGTAGCGAACGGTGTGTTTTACACCTGCTGGCCCAAGAACGAACCTGCTTCAATTACAAACCAGTGCAACTCAAACCTGCTAACAGTGAATGGCTCGGTCATTGCCGGACGGATTGACCTGTTCCGCTCGTTCGGTGCGGCAGGAGCTACGGCAGCAGCCCGTAAAGATCCTGGCGAACGATTCTTCTTTAGTCCCGAAATGTACATTAGGAATGTGCTCAATAACACCAGCCAGCCGACCATCCACACAACAAATGTGTTGGAATTACCACCACGATTTTAGGCAATTAGGGTTGCCACTATCTAAGACGCTTATGCTATAATCAGGGTCAGTATGAAGCTTTTTTCCTCGGTGGGCGAATTCTTTGCGCTTGACATCGGCACCACTGCCGTACGCGTTGTGCAACTAAAACAAACAGGTGACTCTTGGTCGCTTGTTAAATACGGGTCGGCACCTGTAGACATTAAAATAGCCACTTCCGATGCTCCAGAAGACCAGCGTCGTTTAGGTGAGGTCATTACCAATCTGTTGACCCAGGCTGGCATTACAGCGCGCAACGTTGTGGCCGGCATTCCTTCCAACAAGACATTCGCAACGGTGGTTGATCTGCCCGACCTGCCGCCTGCAGAACTGGCGAGCACCATTAAGTACCAGGCCGAGCAGTTTATTCCTATGGCTATCGACGAAGTAAAGATCGATTGGGCGATTCTTGGCAAGTCATTACGTGACCCAAGCAAGATCGAGGTGCTGTTGGCCAGTGTCGCCAATAAGTTCAGCGAAGCGCGCCTGGACATGATTGAAGGCCTTGGCTTGAACGTTGTGGCGCTGGAGCCTGATTCATTGGCGTTGGTGCGCTCACTGGTGCCGGTGGGCAGTAAAGACGCCTACATGCTGGTTGACTTTGCCGACTTTACGACCGACATTGTGATTGTGCTAGATGGCGCGCCGCGTCTGGTGCGCTCAATACCGGTCGGCATGCAGACTTTGGTGAAGGCTGCCATGCAGAACCTGAACATCGACAATAGCCAGGCGATGCAGTTCATCCTGAAATTCGGCCTGTACCCGGATCGTCTGGAAGGGCAGATTCTTAAGTCGCTCGATGCAACGCTGGAGCAGTTTGCTGCAGAAGTTACAAAATCGGCAAAATTCTTCCAGTCACGATACCCAAATGTGCCAATCAGCTCAGTTGTGTTAAGTGGATACGCCCTGAACATTCCTGCCTACGGTGAATACCTGGCTACCAAAACAGGCATGGCCGCCGTTGCCGGCAACCCTTGGGGCAATGTGCACTACAGTAACGACCTGCGCGACAGCCTGGCGCAGCTTGGGCCGCAGTTTGCCGTTGCTGTAGGGCTAGCGGAGCGGACAATATGATTCAGCTAAACCTTCTACCAGATCTCAAGAAAGAGTTCATCAAGGCTCAAAAAGCCAAAGCAATGGTCATTACGATTGCCATCTTTGTGACACTTGGTGCTTTCGCGGTCAGTGCGCTACTGTTTGTGTACGTCACGTTCGTCCAGCAGTTCCAGGTTAACCTGGCGTCCGACGACATTGGCCGCAAGATGAAAGAGCTCAAAGAAATCCCCGACGTCGACAAGTATTTAACTGTACAGAACCAATTGGCGAGCCTGCCTGATCTGCACAACAATAAAGGTCAGTACAGCCGCCTGTTCGACTTTTTGGCAGTGCTGAACCCAAGTGCGCCAAACAACGTCACCTTGACCGAGTTGCGCCTTGGTACCGATGACAAGTCAATCCTGTTCACAGGTACGACCGCCAGCTTCCAAACGCTCAACACATTTGTAGACACCCTTAAAAACGGTGAGGCCAGCTTTAAGCAAGGCGGGCAGGGTGATCCAATCACCGAGAAGATGTTTGAGCAGGTGCTCGTGCAAACCGCGGACATTGTGCGCAACAACAACACTACGGTTGTAGGGTTCAGCGTAAAGACGACCTACAAAGAATCAGTCTTTGACGTAAAGAACACCGAATTAACTGCCAAAGTGCCCAGTATTACTACAACTCCATCTGTCACTCAAAGCCCGAACCCATTGTTTAACAGTAACTCAGGAGGTGCACAGTAATGGCAAGTGCAGCAAAAGACCAGGTCCCAGCACCTGCAAAACCTGAGGCAGTGCCACGGCTGACCGGGCTTAAAAAGCGCCAGCAAATCGAACTTGCCGGACGGTACATGTTTATTTGGGTAGTTGCAGCCGCAGTTGCCGTAAGCTTCTGTCTGGCAACAGGGCAGTTCCTGTTTAGCAAATGGGAATACACCAACCGCGTCCTGAATGCTAAATACAAAGCCAGTGATACGCTCGGCAAAAATATTACCGCAGCCAACGAACTTAAGAAGCAGGTGGATGCACTGGTTGCAAATGCTGACCTGGCAAGCGTAAAAACGAACCCCGACGACTCCACAACCAAGAGTGTCCTGGACGCCCTGCCAATTAAGAACGACTCCGCAGCACTGGCAACGTCATTGCAGCAGGCTATCCTGAGCCGTTCTGGCGTGACAGTCGAAAGCATCAGCGTACCTGCAGAGGTGGGTGACGAGGGCGTGCCTAACACCTTCGAACCAGTCGAAGTGCAGTTCAGCTTTGTTGTGAGCGGTTCGTACGACAAAATCCGCACCCTGACCCGTGACCTAGAGCGCACCATCCGTCCGATCAAAGTCACATCAGTTACCATGAACGGTAACGACGCCAGTCTGCGTGCTAACTTTGACGCTGTGACGTACTACCAGCCTGCAAAAAGCGTTAACGCCACACAGGAGACCATAAAGTGAAAAAGAACGACATAGCCCTACTTGTTCTGATTGTTTCCCTGACCCTCGTTATTTCCTTCCTGGTAGTTAAGGCGATCTTTGGTGAGCCGCAGAAACAGGCCACCAAGGTAGAGAAAGTAGAGCCAATCGCGAGTGAGATCATCCAGCCATCGAAAGCTATCTTTAATAAAGACGCAATCAATCCGACGGTGGTTATCCAGATTGGTACACCAGCAAATCAGCAGCCATTCAACGGCCAGTAACCTGAGTATGGGGGCACGGCCTTGAGCATTCTCACAGACGAGAACCAGAAAAAGTTAGAGGCCTTGCTGGTCAGCGAGAGCTTGCTTAAAGATAGCGAACTCAAGAAGCATCACAAAGCAGCCGCTGACGCGCACAAGCCTCTGTTTGTATACCTGGTAGAACAAAAAGTTATTACCAACGAAACGCTGACGCGCCTGATCGCCCAGGTGTCAGGTGTGCCATATGTTGACCTGAGCGAGGCTCAGATCGATTCTACGGTGCTCGACCTGCTGCCGCGCGATGTCGCCGAGCATTTTATGGCTGTGCCACTGGGCGAAGTCCAGAACCGTCTGGCAGTAGCCATGCTCGACGCCAACAACGTGCAGGCCGTTGACTATTTGGCTAACAAAATCGCACATCCAATAAAGGTGTACATGGCCTCGGAAGAGGGAATTCGGCACGTACTCGAGCAGTATCGCACTAACCTGGAAGAAGGCGTCAGCGCGGCCGTAGAAGCCACGCAGGCAGTCGAGCCAGAAGACCCCAAGGCCAGAGGCAGGAAGCCCGAAAAAGACATTAAGACGCTGGTGCAGGATTCGCCTATCAGCCGGGCGCTCAGCACTATTTTGGAATATGCAGTGCGGGCCCGCGCATCTGACATTCATATTGAGCCACTCGAGGAAGCCCTGAAGATCCGCTGTCGTATCGACGGCGTGCTTCGCGAGATCATGCAGCTGCCAAAAAGCATCGAGCCGGCGCTTATTTCGCGCATTAAGATTTTAAGCAACCTCAAGATCGACGAACACCGCGTGCCACAAGACGGTAACTTCGCTATCCACATGGGTGGAAAAGATGTGGACCTTCGTATTGCCATTAGTCCAGTAGTGTGGGGTGAGCAGGTGGTTATTCGTTTGCTCGACAAGACCGGCACCAACTTTAGCCTGGAAGACATGGGCTATGCCGGTCGTGCGCTGCGTATGATCAGGGGTGGCATTAAAAAGCCAAACGGCCTGATCCTGACCTCTGGCCCGACCGGTTCTGGTAAGTCCACCAGCCTGTATGCCCTGATTCAAGAGATAAAAAGTGAGAAGATCAACATTGTTACCCTGGAAGATCCGGTCGAGTACAAAATGTCCGGCGTTAACCAGATCCAGGTGAACACCGATGTGGGCCTGACGTTTGCTACTGGCCTGCGCTCTATCCTGCGTCAGGACCCCAACGTAGTGATGGTAGGTGAGATCCGCGACAAAGAAACTGCCGACCTGGCCGTCCAGGCTGCCTTAACGGGCCACTTGGTATTCAGTACACTGCACACCAACAGTGCAGCTGGTATCTTGCCGCGTTTGCTCGATATGGGCATTGAGCCGTTCCTGATTGCATCAACCGTGAACGTGATTATTGGCCAGCGCCTGGTGCGCCGTGTTGCCGACGACCGAGAGACGTATAAGTCCAGCGACATCGAGACGGCGATTATCCACGATAAAGTCGGGCACCTGCTTCCAAAGACAAAAGCCGAGATCCACTCTGTTTCCACGGAGCTTGGTTACAAAGACTTGCCGCTGGCGACGCAAAAAGCTTATACTTTGGTTAAGGGTAAGGACACGCCGCAAACTCCTGGCGGTTACAAAGGCCGGGTTGGTTTGTACGAAGTCATGGAAGTGACCGAGCAGATCCAGAACCTGATCGTTAGGCGGGCGACGAGCGCCGAGATCCAAAAGCAGGCGGTTATCCAGGGGATGGTGCCAATGCTCGAGGACGGATACCTCAAGGCACTGACTGGGCTCACGACAATCGAAGAAGTAAACCGCGTGGCCGCGAACATGGCGTAAAGGAAGGGTGGAGATGGCAGCAAACTTACGGATCGAGATTTTACTGGAAGAGGTGATTAAAAAACGCGCCTCCGACCTTCACTTACAGGTGGCGATGCCACCTATGCTTCGTATTGACGGCCACCTTGCCGGCATTGCCGGATACGACCCACTCGATGAAGAGCAGGTGGAGGCTTTGGTCTTTGCTATCCTCGATGACGAGCAAAAACAGATCTTATTGAAAGACAAGGAATTCGACTTCAGCTTTGCCTTCGGTGACCTGGGGCGGTTCCGTGTGAATGCCTTCCATGAACGCGGCAACCTGGCCGCAGCTTTGCGTTTGATCCCCAACGAGATTAAGAGTGTTGCCGAGCTAGGCATGCCGGCTGTTGTAAACGGGTTCGCCAACTATCCGCGCGGATTGGTGCTGGTCACGGGTCCGACCGGATCGGGTAAATCAACCACGCTTGCCGCTTTGGTTGACCAGATCAACACCGAAAAAGCCAACCACATCATTACCATCGAAGACCCGATCGAATTTACGCACAAGTCTAAAAAATCGCTGGTCGTGCAGCGCGAAGTCCACTATGACACCTACAGCTTTAGTGCTGCCTTGCGCTCCAGCTTGCGCCAGGACCCCGACGTCGTACTGATCGGTGAGATGCGCGACCTCGAGACAATCAGCGCAGCCATTACCATCGCCGAAACCGGCCACCTGGTGTTTGCGACCCTGCACACCAACAGTGCTGCGCAGTCGATTGACCGTATGATCGACGTGTTCCCGCCGCACCAGCAGCCGCAGATCCGCAGCCAGCTGGCCAACATCCTGCAGGCGATCTGTTCGCAGCGCCTGATTCCAGCCATTGGCGGTGGACGTATCGTTGCCGCGGAGCTCCTGATCGCAACTCCGGCCGTCCGCAACATCATCCGCGAGGGCAAGAGCCACCAGCTGGACGCTGTTATTCAGACCGGCGCCGACGTCGGCATGCAATCCATGGACAAAGTCCTGGTCGCCGCTGTACAATCCGGAACCATTACATACGACGAAGCCCGCAACTATGCCGTTGACCTCAGTGAGTTCGAAAGGATGATGAGGGGCTAGAATGCTAACGTTCGATTACACAGCGCGCGATACCAGTACGAATAAGGTGATTAAGTCGACCGTTCAGGCCGAATCGGAGCGTTCTGCTGCAAAGTTACTGATGGGGCAGGGGATTGTGCCCCTCGAGATCATCGAGCAAAGCAAGCATGCCAAGAATCCGTTAGCCCGGTTTACAAACCGCGTTGGCACCAAGGACCGTATTATCTTTACTCGCCAGCTGGCGACGTTAATTAACGCTGGCCTGCCGCTCGCCCAGAGCTTACGCACGCTGTCCGACCAAACGCAAAACAAGCGCTTGGTGGGGATTATTAATGACATTATCGCCAGTATCGAAGGTGGTAGCTCATTGTCGATTGCCTTTGGCGCCCACCCCGAAGTGTTTAACGACGTGTATTTGGCGCTGATTGCCGCGGGTGAAGTCTCGGGTACGCTCGACGAAGCCCTGGAGCACATCGCTGACCAGCAGGAAAAAGACGCCGAACTGATTAACAAAGTGCGCGGCGCACTGGTCTACCCGTTGATTGTGCTGGTTGTCATTTTTGGTGTTGTCGGGTTCATGCTGTTCACCGTTATGCCTCAGATTGAGCGGTTGTATGACGACCTTAACAAAGACCTGCCGGTTGTTACGGCAGTGCTGGTATCTGCCTCAAAATTCGCCATTAACTTCTGGTGGTTGCTACTACTGGGGATGGTTGCCGGCATTTACTTCCTGAAGCGTTGGATCGACACCGACCATGGACGCAAGGCGTTCGACACCTTTAAGATTCATGTGCCGATGTTCGGCAGCCTGTTCCGCAAACTGTACATGGCCCGCTTTACGCGCACCGGCCAGACGTTAATGGCAACTGGTGTGCCGATGCTCGAGATGCTGCGTATTTCGGCCCGTGCCGTGAACAACGTACCGGTGTCTGAGGCAATTATGCGCGCCGCCGATAAGGTAAAGGGTGGTAAGTCGCTCAGCAGCGCGCTCAAAAAAGAAGATGTTATTCTGTCGCTTGTGCCTCAGATGATCAGCATCGGCGAACAATCCGGTGGTATCGACAAAATGATGGGTAAAGCCGCAACCTACTTCGAGAACGAGCTCGACAACACCGTCCGCTCAATATCTACCGCCATCGAACCGATCCTTATGGTCTTCCTGGCGGTCATCGCCGGTTTAATGGTTATGGCCATCCTTCTGCCTGTCTATGGCCTAATTGGTAACATGTGATAGTAAATAAAAAAGCCTTGCAAGCACGCCGTTCACGTATATAATCATAAGCAGTTAGTCACATGGCTATAAAGCTAAGAAAGGTGGGTATGAAAACAGTAAAACCAACAAACGCTAAAGGGTTCACGATTATCGAAGTCGTGCTGGTGCTTGCAATCGCCGGTTTGATCTTCTTGGTCGTATTCCTGGCGTTGCCAGCGCTGCAGCGTTCACAACGCGACACGCAGCGTCGTTCTGACGTTTCTCGCGCTATGAGTCAGCTGGCTTCGTATCAGAGCAACAGCCAAGGTGCTGTACCAACCAGCCAGGCACAAATTGACACATTCGTCAGTGGATACCTGACCAACGGTGGCCAGCAGTTTAACGACCCAACAGCGGGTAGTGCATACGTCGTGACATATCGCGGTACCAACTATGCTGCCCCAACAACACAAGGTCATATTTACTACCACACAACCGCCACATGTAGCGGTGGTGCGGCAGCTGCCGGTAGCGGTGGCCGGAACGTAGCCTTCGTGGTTGTCGTAGAACAAGGCGGCACCTACTGCGTCAATAACTAGTACAGCTTGTGAGCTGGCATAGTAAGAAAGAGCACCCTTCGGGGTGCTCTTTTTGCAGCAAAGTGTGGTACGAAGAAGGGAATGCTGCTACCATTATGCTCATGGTATTCCTCCCCGTTTTTATTGCGCTGGCCGGTACTGCTTTTGGCAGTTTTGTCGATGCCATTACGTGGCGGCTGCACACCAAGCGTAATTTTGTATCCGATAGGTCAGAGTGCGAGCACTGCCACCATAAACTTGGCCCGCTCGACCTGATTCCGATTGTCAGCTGGGTTATACTCGGCGGAAAGTGCCGCTACTGTAAAAAGCCCATCACAGCCCTGGCACCATTGACCGAATTGGCAATGGGCCTGCTCTTCCTGGCCTCGTATCTATTCTGGCCGCTTGGTTTTGAGTCATGGCAGGGGATTACCCTGTTTGCCCTGTGGCTTGTCTACCTGGTGAGCCTGGGAATACTTTTTGTGTACGACCTGCGGTGGGGCCTGCTTCCGGATGTGATTGTGTACCCTCTGGTCGTGCTAGGGCTTGTAGATGCCGCGCTGCGCATTAGCCTTACGCCTGGTGCTGGCGTTACCGAATACGCCTCGCACGTCGTACTTGGCGTGGCTGCTATGGCGGGTATTTACGGCACGCTCTATATGGTATCCCGCGGAAAGTGGGTGGGCTTTGGCGACGTAAAGTTGGCGGTCTTTATGGGCGCCGTGCTTGGGTGGGAAAAGACGCTGCTGGTGCTTATGCTGGCAAACGTCATTGGCTTGTTGATCGTCGCTCCAGGGCTGCTTAGTAAAAAGCTGACGCCCAAGAGCCACATACCATTCGGCCCATTTATGATTGCCGCGTTTGTGATTGCCGGCCTTGCGGGTGACGTGGTCATCCGGTGGTATTTGGAAAGTTTCGTGCTTATATAGCCCCGCCGCGAACCTGCTTATGCTATAATTAGCCCCAAATGGACGGTGTCAAACGCCAGCGAGGCTTTACGGTCATAGAGGTGACGTTATTCCTCGGTATTACCGGGTTGCTCTTTATGATCGCTTTGCTTGGAACGGGAGGCACCATCCGCAGCGTACGGTTTAGCGATAGTGGCCGCTCACTCAACGCCGAAATCCAGCGCCAGTACGACGAGATTATTAATGGCCTCAACACCCGCAGCGGGACCGAAACCTGTAACGCAGGTGTCGTATCGCCTGGCACGCAGGCTCCAGGCACCAGCAGCTGTCTTATGATGGGCCGACTTATTACTTTCCAGCTAAACAGTCCCGACCTGACAATCTATAACGTCGTCGGAACCATCCCTGCAGGCTCTGTAGATTACACCCAAAGCGACACAGACCTTATTACCGCCTTCCGCCCACAGGCAGTCACAAACACCGGAACACGCACCTATACTATTCCGTGGCAGGCAAATATATCTGGCACAAAACGATTGAGCGACAACCAGGGTGTGACCGGTTTGCTATTGGTGCGCAGCCCCAAATCCAGCCGCATCGTCAGCTACACATACAAGCCCACAACTCCCACACCGGCAGCTGACCTGACGCCGGTTGTCAGTGCCGCCGCAAACATTGGCCAGACCGCAAACTTTTGCATAAAGAATGCCGATAACCTCGGGCTTCCTGCTAAGATAGTAGTAAGTGAGGCGCCGACTCAACAGGCGGTGCAAGTTACTTTTGATGCCGATAGCGGTGGGAATGAATGTAATGGCATATAGGCAGGAACGCGGGGACACACTAGTCGAGGTCTTAATGGCAATCGTTATTATTAGCGTTGTCATTGTTGGTGCCATGACTATGATGTCGCGCGGTTTGGCTGCTGCCCAGGTGGCAGTGGAGCATTCGCAGGTCCGCATGTCGGTCAACGGCCAGATAGAGATGCTGCGTTTTGCCCGTGATTCGTATGTTGCCAACCCAACCGATCCAAGCGGCCTGCAGTGGGCGGCAGTTATTGCGGGCAGCAACGTTACAGCGATTACATACGACACGTCGTGTAACGTAACAGGCGGTAAGCAGGGTTTTTACATGACCAAGAGTGGTACACAGGTAACGCGCACAGTGTACACGCCCGCCACACCAGCTACTGTCGCCACGCCAGGGACGGGTATGTGGATAGAGGCAGTCTTATCACCGGCAGGCATTCAGCCTGCATTTGTAGACCTTGTGATTCGTGCCTGTTGGCAGGGTTCGGGCGCGGCAGGCGCCCAACGAACTGCAACGGCAGTGAGGTTATATGACTCATCGCGCTAGCAGACAATCTGGATTTACGCTCATCGAACTGTTGCTGGCCTTGGCTTTTGTGGCGTTTGTACTTATTTTTGCAACGACGACCATTATTCAGGTCATGCGCACATACAACAAAGGCCTGGCAGTCAAAGAAATCAATCAGACAGCCCGCGCCGCCATGGAAGACATGAGCCGTATTATTAAGGTCAGTAACCCCAACGCAATCGCCAGCCTTGCCCGGACCGCGCCGAACATAACCGGCCCTACAGCCAACCAGGGGCGAGTGTGTTTTGGCGGCGTCAGCTATGTTTGGAATTTTACCAACCTTACAACGAACAGGTATACCGATGGTTCACGGGTAAACTTTGCCCGCGTGAACGACCCGGGGAGCTCGCTCTGCGTTGGCGCGCCGGGCTCGTACCCCAACGTTAACCGTGCCCAGGCCACTGAGCTCTTGAGCGGTAATGTGTGGGTGCAGCAGCTGACTGTGGTGCCGGGGGTAGCGAATGCTTTCTATGATATTTATATACAGCTGTCTACTGTCGATGATCCGGCGAACCCAGCTATTGTAACCGCCTGGACAGACCCCACGCCCGATCTGCGGGTAGTCTGCCGCGGCGGCAATACGGGGCAGTTCTGTGCAGTTGCAGGTTTTACAACATCAGTGAACGCTCGGGGAGGAACAAAATAAATGAGTATGGTACATCAAGAACACAATAAAGAGGCTGGATTCGTATCGCTGTTTACTGTTATCTTCTTCATCCTTATGATGACGGTCATTACGGTAGGCTTCCTGCGGGTCATGGGTATCGAGCAGCAGCAGTCGCTCGACAACGACCTGACCGCTTCGGCTATTGCGGCCGCTGAGTCGGGGATTGAAGACGGTAAGCGTGCGATCCTTTCCTACAATACAACCACAGACCCGGCCCTGCGAGGCGCACTGGCCACGGCGTTTACGAGCCCTGCCTGCGATTCCATTACGGGCAACGCAACGATTACCACCGCACTCAGGCCAACAGCTACTATTGGAGGGAACACGGCGTTCAACCAATATTACAGCTGCCTGACAGTAAGCCTGAACTCACCAAACTATATTAACCACGAGACAGCGGGCAACAGTGATTTTATTCCGCTGGTTGCTGCAGGCGGTAACTTCCAGCGTATTCAAGTGCGTTGGCACCTGCTTAGCACAAATGTCGACCAAGACGGCGACGGCGTGCCAGCCAACTATCCTCCTGGCCCATTATTGCCTCCAGTGAACAACGTCAATGGTAACCCTAGCAACAGTTGGAGCACACAGGGCTACCCGGCGTACCTGCGGGTGCAGCTGTACGGCAATCCGACCTCTGCTAACTTCAGCCGCGCAGACATAGATGCCCGCAGCCGGACCATGCTGCTAGTGCCCGCCGCCCAGGCAAACGCATCTGCTGTAGACGGCACTACGCCACTCAACTTTGGCACCAATGACCCTCGCGGCTTCGACCAAGCCAAGACTGTTGTGCGCCAAGTACGGTGCTTAAACAACCCTGGCTCCAACTTGGGGAATTACGCTTGCACGGCACTGCTTGAGTTGCCAGCCGGCCTACTCTCGACGAACAATAATTTCTACCTGCGCGTGACACCAATGTATGGCCAGAGTCACTTCCTGGTAGGATTGCAAAACGGCGGCGCGCCTGTAGATATGAGTGGTGTGCAGCCAATTATTGACTCAACAGGCCGGGCTGCCGATGTGTTCCGTCGCCAGCAGGCACGGGTACGCATTAACCCGATGGGGGATTTGCCTGAGTATGTTGTGCAGTCGGCGAACACAATTTGTAAAAACATGGTGGTGAGTGACGGTTCGTTTTATCAGGCGAATAACTGTCCATAGATTTGGGCAGGGAGGCACCGCCGATCCACGCAAGGAAACAAACACCCGCCAAACAGGCGGGTGTTTTCTGCCGGAAAGGCAGATTCCTTGCTTAGGCCGGCAGTGCCTTCCACCTACTTCTGTATATCCCGATGAAACTTTGTGTGCACTTCCCGCAAATGGGGGTCGGTTATGTGCGTATAAATCTGAGTAGTTGCAATATTACTGTGGCCGAGCAACGTTTGGACGCTTCGTAAATCAGCCCCGTTCATAAGCAGGTCGGTGGCGAAGGAGTGGCGCAGGGTATGCGGCGATACCTGTTTGGTGATACCAGCCATCCGGGCATAATGACTCACAATCCGCTGGATGCTGCGGGGCGTCAGCCGCCCAAAATCACCGGATTGGTCCAATGTCTCGTGCCCACCATAGCGAATAAAAAGTGGCTGCAGGCTGTCGGTGCGCCGCGTCAAATAGTGTTCAATAAGCTCGGCCGAACCATCGTCTATGAAAACCAGCCTGTCTTTTTGGCCTTTACCGCGCACCATAAATTCGCGGCGCTTCAAATTTATGTGCGACCTATCCAACTTGGTTAGTTCCGATACGCGCAACCCGCTCGAATAGAGCAGGGCAATGATCGCCTGGTCGCGCAGGCCAATAAGGTTGTCGGCTTTAATTTGCGCAAAGAGCCGCTGCAATTCTTCTTGCTGTAAAAAACTGACCTGTTTGCGTTTTACTTTGGGCAGCTCAATGTGGTCGGGTGGGAGAGTCTCGAACCCGCGCTTGCCGCAATACTTCAAAAAGCTACGCAGCGCAATTAAGTGGTAGCTCTGCGTGATTTTGCCAAGCTCCTGTCCGTTATCGTCTTTAAAGCGGTTCAGCCACAGGCGCCACTTGCGCACAACCTCGTCGTCGATCTTTTCGACAAGCATATCTTCGGTGAACTCAACAAAGCGCATCAGATACAGGTGGTAGTTTTCGGCGGTTTTTTGCGAGCGGTTCTGTTCGACTTCCAGATACTCCAGAAAGTCGACAATAACTTCCGACAGATAATTCCCCATATCTATATTGTACAATTAAAACCATGACTATCATCGAATCTATTATTTTGGGGGCGGTGCAAGGGTTGACCGAATTCATTCCCGTGTCCAGCTCGGGCCACCTGGTGATTGCCCAAAACTGGTTGGGGCTAGAGGCGTCGCATACATTTGAGGTGATGATTAACCTCGGTACATTCCTGGCATTGGTCATTTATTTCCGCAAGCGTATCTGGGATATTCTGGTGCGCATTTTTAAGGAACACGACCTGCGGTTAACGCGTAACATTATTATCTCAGCCATTCCCGTGCTGGCGCTCGGCTACTTTTTAGATGACATTCTGGGGCAGCCGTTCTTCCAGAATCCGCTGGTCGTTGCTTTTATGTTGGTGGCAGTGGGGATTGTAATGATTGTGATCGACAAGTTGCCACGAGCCAGCGACATTAAGAAGTCCGAGGACCTAACGCCAAAGCGCGCCGGGTTTATTGGGGTTGCCCAAACACTTGCGCTCATTCCTGGCACCTCGCGTTCGGGCGCGACCATGATTGCCGGGCGTCTGGCTGGCATGACATTCAAAGAGGCGGCTGAATATAGCTTCCTGCTTTCTATTCCGGTCATGGCGGCAGTTGTGTTGAAGGGTTTTATAAGTAACGACGGCCAGGCATTTATTCGTGACCACTTTACGGCGTGGGCTGTCAGTAACGTTGCCGCACTCATTTTTGGACTGGTCGCAGTGGGCTTTATGCTGCGCTTTTTAGGCAACGGCAATTTTAAGGTTTTCGGGTGGTACCGCATTGGTTTGGCGGCCGTGGTTGTTGTAAGCGTTATATTTGCACGCTGATCTGTTTGCAGGTATCATAGCAGGTAAAGTAACGAGAAGAAGGATACTGCTCACGCATGGCAAAGAACAGCAACCTGCACCCGGCGATTCACAAAGTTAAATACGAGCGGACCTACTGTATGCTCAAACCAGATGCAGTAAAACGCGGACTCATTGGTGAGATCGTCCATCGCCTCGAGAAGGCCGGACTGAAGGTTGTCGCCATGAAAATGCTGGTTCCTACCGAAGAACAAGTACGTGCCCATTACCCAGCCAGCGACGAGGCTTGGGTGCATCGCCTTGGTGAAAAGAGCCTGAGCGGATTCGACAACCTTGAAGGCGTTGAGGCAAAAGACGTGCTCGGGACCGACGACAAAAAGGAACTGGGTGAGGGCGTCCTCGAGAGCCTCGTGCGCTACATGCAATCCGGCCCAGTAGTGTGCATGGTGGTCGAGGGTATGCAGGCCATCGAAATGGTCCGCAAACTGGCTGGTCACACTTTGCCGTTTAAGGCGGCCGTCGGCACTATCCGTGGTGACTTCTCGGTAGACAGCCCAGCTGTCGCCAATGTCGAGAAGCGTTCTATCCACAACCTTTTCCACGCCAGCGAAAACGCAGCAGAGGCAGAAGCCGAGATCAAGCTGTGGTTCGGTACAGAGGCGATTTACGACTACGACCTTGGCAACGACACAGTCATGTACGACAAGTACTACTAGTCTCGACTACAGAGGTCAACCGGAGTATACTGGCTATCAGTATGCTCCGGTAGCTCAGGGGATAGAGCGCCTCCGTCCTAAGGAGGGCGTCGCAGGTTCGAATCCTGCCCGGGGTACCAGGTTTGTTATTTCAAGAGCGTTCTTACGGCATCGTCGTAGGAACGTTTTATTATTTCCTTTAGAACCGTTTCGTCAACATCGCTGAGTTTGTTCAGATACAGACATGCTTTGCTTGTTTTGTGCTTGCCCAGTTTGCCAAGAAGATCGTCGTAGTCGCCAACTCCGGGCATAATGTACAGCGTTAGATTCTGCTTCCTTGGTGAGAACCCGGCAAGAGGCCAATCGCCCTCTTGCGCACTGCGCTCCGATTTGTAGTGGTACTGCCCAAAGCCGATTATGCTCGAGCCCCACATCTTTGGCGCTTCATTCGTTACTGATTTGTAGATTTCTAGCAGTTTAAACGCGTCAGCCTTTTTTATGTCGCCATCGACAGTGTTAATAAAATCTTCAACGTTGTCGTTGTTTACAAGAGTTTTGATCGTGCTCATATTCTTATTGTACCAGCAGGCGAATCGGGCGTTTTGCTATTATGGTGTCATGAAGATGCAACCCGTGTACCGCCAAG
This sequence comes from Saccharimonadales bacterium (SeqCode), assembly GCA_035280845.1. GTDB lineage: Bacteria > Patescibacteriota > Saccharimonadia > Saccharimonadales > EFPC-124 > DASTDY01. The sequence goes on from DATEFB010000005.1 coordinate 42,493, forward strand.
ATGACAGTGAGTTACTTGGCCATATCCGTCACAATAATGACCAGTGGGAGGCCCTGACTGTTTTTGGTGTGGCATTCGCAACATTCGACACAGAAAAAGACGCCACGCAGGCCGTCATGACGCGTGGACTCTCTAGCCTGATGGGGCAGTGGGAGTTCCTGGAAGACGACACTACCGATTGGGAGCCGTGCGTTATTACCGAAGCTTCGCCAAAGTATGTGCGTATTGCCAAAATGCATGGCCCGTATCCCGACACGTCTAAGACGTACCTTATTCAAGATGACATTCCGACCAGGCTTAGGCCAGCTGCCTAAAATTGGCCGTGCTCTTTTAGGGAGTATTTGGTACGCTTATGGCATGAACAAACAACGTGGATTTACTCTGGTGGAGGTGTTATTGGTTGTGGGTGTGATGGCTGTTTTAGGCGGTATCGCCTGGGTTGTCGTGGGCAGTATGGACAAGCCAAAACCTCAGCCAATCAATTTGGTAGAGACTCAGAGCCTGACGTCACTCCAGCAAAACCAGATCAACACCCAAGCAAAGAATGATCTGAACGTTGCTGCTGGCGCTGTGCTGGAATATGTCGCTAATAATAACGGTAGTTATCCTACCTCGGCCGATCAAGTAGACGCGCTGCTGCAGGATGGCGCGATTATTAAGCAGCCGTTCACCAGCCCGATCACTAAAACGGCGTACTCTGCCACGCTCAACGGTGACACGACTCAAGGAGTGGTTAACTTGGTGAAAGGTAAGTGCAACGCAGCTAAAACTGGCACTGAAGCTGCCCAAAGCTCCCGTCAGTACGCCATGCTCACCACTTTGGTCGACGGTAAGACCGCATATTGCGTTGACCTTTAGTATTGCTCGGGCGGACAGCGATGTATAATAAGGGCACTATGGCAAAAGACTTCGAAGGCCAGCACGAAGGCGAAGAAGTAATCTTTACATTCAGGCGCCACCCAATCGCTATGCGTAAGGGGTTCTACTTTTTGTTGATTCCATTTTTAATCGCGTGTATACCAGTGCTGATCTGGCCCGAGAATATAAATAATCTGTGGGTTGCATTTGGCGGCCTTGGTGTGGGACTGTTGTTGTTTTTATATCATTGGATGGGCTGGTACTTCAGTATTTTTATTGTTACCAACCAGCGCCTACGCCAGGTAACTCAGAAGGGTTTCTTTAACAGGAGTGTCATCGATCTGGGCATATCGAAGATCCAAAACATAAGCTATAATGTACCAGGACTATCGGCAGCGATGTTTGGTTTTGGTACTATGGTGGTCCAGACCTACGTCGGCGACCTCTACCTGGATAAGTTGCACCATCCAGGCAAGGTTTACAACGCTCTCGCAGAGGTCATTCAACAATATGCCGGAAAAGACGTTACGTTAAACGATGAAGAAGCTACTACGTAAAGCATTCAATAAGCAGGCGCCCCCACCTGAAACTGGTGGGCGTATTACGAATGAAACCGTTGCCGAGCACCGCGAACGGGTTTTAGCTGGTGGTCGTAAGTTCAAGTACCCATTGCAGTACACCAAGCACCGTGTCTTGATCATTTCTATCATTATTGTCGTTGTAACAACACTTAGCTTCCTTGGTTTCTGCGGTTGGCAGTTGTATAACGCTCAAAGTACCGACAAGTTTATTTATAGTATGACGCAGTTTGTGCCTGTGCCTGTTGCCAAGGTAGAAGGCACCTGGGTGCGCTATAGCGACTACTTGCTCGAGCTCCGCAGCGCCATTCACTACCTCAGTACCAAAGAGGCGGTCAACTTTAACTCGGATGATGGCAAACGTCAGCTCGATTACCAGAAGCGTTTGGCTATGGATAAATCTATCGAGAATACACTGGTCGCCCAGTTGGCCAGCCAGCACCACGTCGCAGTCAGCCAAAAAGAAGTAGACGATTTTATTAAGCAGCAGATCAGCACCAATCGCCTTGGTGTCAACGAAACAGTGTACCGCCAGGTTATCCGCGATTATTACGACTGGTCTTTCGATGAATACAAGAATTCCATCCGCCAGCAACTGCTCCGCAAAAAAGTCATGGCCCAGCTCGACACTGGTTCTAAGCAGAAGATCAACGACATACTTAAAGGCCTGCAGGGTGGCGCGGATTTTGCGGCCGTCGCCAAGGAGCACTCCGAAGATGTCGCAACCAAAGCCCAGGGTGGGGACGTTGGCTTGGTAAACAAGAACACTGAGGACCCTAACGGCATTGTGGCTGTCGCGGGCCAGCTGGAACCTGGTAAGTTCTCGCAGGTAATCGAAGGCGTAGACGGATTCTACATTGTAAAATTGCTCGAGAAGCGCGATGGCGGCGACCTGCACATTGCGAAGATATATGTTGGCTACAAGATTCTTGATAGCAAAATGGCCGAGCTTAAGAAGAGCGGGCAAATCCAGGAATTTATTACGGTCAAGCAAATTGATAACCCAAGCAAACAGTAGTTCAAACTGTTGCGTTGAAGGGTTAAAACTGATACACTAGCTTCGTTCTATCACTTGGGCTCGTAGTGAAGTTGGCCTATCACGCCTCCCTGTCACGGAGGAGATCGCCGGTTCGAATCCGGTCGGGCCCGCCAAGTTGTTATTTAAAAAACACCTCAGTACGAGGTGTTTTTTGTAGCACTAAAAGGAATAAAAAAGCCCAGATACTCTGGGTTGGTGCGATTGCGGCGCGGGCAGCCCGAAGGTGCCCGCGCCTGCAATCCTCGTCACTTCTGGGGGAGGGGAGCCCCGAAGAAGGTGTAGATGCTGTGCCGGCTCGGCGACTCGTTGCCCGGCCGCGAGACCAGGGTGTAGGTGTAGCCGTCCTGTGGCTCCTCGTCAACTGAGTTGCCAGAGGTGATCCTTGGCGTCTCAACCGCTGTGGCGATGAGGCCGAGGTCGTTGGCCAGCCCAGTCGTCTCCTCGGCCGTGAGGTCCACGTCGGTGCGCAGGAAGAACAGCCACGGCCGCGACGAGTCGCGGTGGACTTCGATGGCCCGGCCGGGCTCGTCGATCATGCGCAGGATGTCCGTGGTGCTCAGAGCGCCCCATGCGATCCCGTTGTGGTTCGACGGGGCGTAGGTGCCCTGTCGAAGCGAGAAGCTGTTGCGGTAGGGCGTAGCTTCGGTCCGGTGGTCGACGACGAGGCACCCGGACAACCGCTCCCTCATCAGGGCCATCAGCGCGTCGCGATCGTGCGAGTTGTCGCGGATCTCGACGTAGAAATGGGCAGGTTCGAGTGTGGCGTGGCTGCCACCGTAGGCGTAGTTGGGTG
>DATEFB010000006.1:0-4777 GCA_035280845.1 Saccharimonadales bacterium (SeqCode)
CCATCAAGCTGATGGGTATTTTTTATGCCAAAAAAGAACAGCCCCGCCGAGATCCGGCGGGGACTGCCCTGGTGTACAGGTTCAGTCCGCCAGGTTCGGCGGGGTTTTACAGTGCGCCCGAAGGCACGGTGTCACACGATCAGACGGTCGTCGGCCACTCGGTTTCGACCGGCGCGGTGTCTCCCTGGCACTGGCTCATGAGATCCATGTGCGTCAGCGCCCAGGAGGCGAAGGCCAGGACGTCCGGCTGGGCGGGGAGCCCTTCCAGGTTCGCCTGGGTCTTGTCCGGCTTCTGGAGCTTGACCGCCTTGTACTGGCCACCCTTGGCCGCGGTGAAGAGCACGGGGCACTTCTTGAACTTGGGCACGGCGGCCCAGGCGGCCACGGTGTTGGCGTCGGGCGCCGTCACCGGGTGGACATCCTGGATGCCGGCGGCCACAAGCGCGGCCTTGAGGGCCTCGTTGCTGTCGATGCTGACGGTGGCGGGCTGCGAAGAGCTGCCGCCGTCGACGCTGACTCCGGGGACTCCGCAGCCAGCAGCGCCGAACAGAACAAGGGCCGCAGTGGCGATAGCGCGGCGAAAGCGCATGCGCTTCTCCTAGGTTCGTTGTTTTCGTGGACTATACATTTATACAATTAACTACAGTTTTTTACAAGTGTGAATTGTCATAAAGCCTGCGATATACTTTTATTACCACTCACCCGGAAGGAGCGAGCAGATGAGCATTACAAACGGACGGGTCTTCGCTGACCCGTACGAGCACGTCCGCGGCACCCCCAATGATCCTGCCCTGGAGCACGACGGCACACGCATTGCCGACAGCCCCGAAGAGCAGCCGGCTGTGGTGGCGACAGCAACTGAGTCGCGCCCCACCAACGGCGGGCGACGCCGCGGCAGGCACAGGCGTAGTTAACGCGAAACACACACCTACGCTTTTGCCTGACACTGTCCCACCCACTGAGTGTGTACCGGGCTGCGATGCTGCAGCCCGGTACCGAATACCTATTGTTGCTTTGGTTCTGACGGGCCAAAGCGTTGCAGAAGCTCTTGGCGCCTTTTTTGGGCCTGATTTCCCTTAACCGCAGTGGCAATCAGCGACCCCAGGATAAACACGGTAACTATTGGTCCGACGATGCTGGCAGATATTCCAAACTCTCCCAGGAACGGTTGCGCGTACATGAGCACAGCTACTCCAATGAACAGAACCGTCCACACTGAGATTTTTCGCTTGGTCAGCCGCACACCTACACCACCGCCTCCTGCTTGCACCTGGCTATGCAGCTGCGCCTGCGAATCTGATGTATAGATGTTTCCTTGGGTCAGTTTTTTGCCCACTTCCTTCAAGACGGCGTCGGTCGTCGCGAACATGCTTTCGTATTCGCTCCGTCGCTGCGGCAGGAAGGGCCAGTAAAAATAAATGTAATTATCAATGATTTCTATGTCGCAGGCGGCAGCATGCTGCATGAGCGTCCACATAACATCGGGCCCAATGACGGTAAGCAAACTCACTGCGTAGGTATCGGGGGCGTACAGCGAAAAGTAGCGGTTAAAATCACCCTCTACCTTTACTTGCTGGGATTGGTCGAATTGGATTGGCAGTACCGACGCCATTGTGCCTTCGGTGAGCGAATCGATGACCATGTGCGGCAGCGTGCGCGGCAATGTTATGCGCATAACGCTAGCCAGGTGGACCTGGCGGCTTTTGCCGCTGCCGGTGACGTATTCATAGTGGAATGTTTGCATTGGCAGGCCCGACGCGGTTTTGCCGCTCAGTACGTTACGCGTGACTTTGTCGCTGCCGTGATTGAACAGCGTGCCCGTGCCATTTAAAACGCTGTCTGTCGTGGGCTCGTAGGTAAAGGCGTTGCGATGGGCAAACTCAAGGTAAGCACCACGGTTTGTATCGTCTACAGTTTTGGCGTATACAAACTGGTTGATGGCCATAAAGACCAGTACAATTGCCAACGCAAAGAGCGCAAGCGTCGCGTAGCCACTGAGTGCCAGCGCTATAAGGCCGCACCAGGCGCTTCCCATTGCTCCGAAAATGTAATACCAGGCGCGCTGGTAGTGCCCCGTCTTTAAACTATCGAGTGGTGAGAAGTCCAACATTACTTGCAGTATATCAAAAACTACATCGGTTGCGTGGCGGTCGCCATAGTACACTGGTTGAGTAAGTTAAACGACCCACCTGCAAGGCATATGAGCCTAGAGAGAAAATACCAACCGCAATTAATTGAAGAAACTGAAGCATTATTAGGCACGCCTTATTTTACGAATGAAGCGGCCTACAGCATTGCCGATTATGGCGCCGAAGAGCTTGGGCTAAAACGGTTTATCTACCAGGCGGCCACCCGCGTTCTGGCTGCGGCGCGACGCGAAGATCGTGCACTGGCACAGCTGCACGGCCAGCTTGGCCCTGCCGGTCAGGAATTCATTGCATTGGAGTGGAACGACCAGTGGGAGCCCACCGCCCGTAAGATTGCTGAGATTGCCTTCCGGTACCAGTCTGAGCTGCACCCTCTGTCCCAACAGCTGGCGCTTGTTAATAACGCTACCGAATTCGTGCAGGACCATTGGGATGAGCTTCGCGACCGGCTGCACGCCGACCAGCAGGTGTACATGCTTGATATTATGACATCGTTGCAGAAGTCGCCCCGTACCGTGCACTACACTGACGAGCTTGGCGATACAATCGACTACATTGTGCACGGGACTACCATTATTGCCCCGACCGGATTTGGCAAAACGCGCCTGATCGAAATCTGCGCCAAAATGTTCGAGCCCGGCCAGCCGTTGCGCAATTCCGAACGCGTGCAGGACCTGGTGCGCGTGGTGCTGGTCTCGCCCTCGGTTGTGCTGCTGGACCAAACAGCCGAAGAGCTGGCTGCCGCGTTGCCTGGTGTGCGGGTTGGCAGAATGCACGGCGGTAAAAAAGAGCCGGACGCCGACATTGTGTTGTCGACCATTGAATCGTTTAATAACCATTTCGAAGATAATAAGATCGCTGGCCACCCCGTAAGTACCGTTATGGTCGACGAGGCGCACCATTTGGCAGAGCCGCAATTCCGGCACACCTTTGTGACGCAGTGGCGCGGGCCGTCGCTGGTGTTTACGGCCACGCCTGCCTACGATTTGGAGCGCGATGTTCGGGCTATTATTCCCCATGTAGTCGAAAAAACAAACATCCTTAAGTCGATCGAAAAAGGCATTTTGAACGATAGCCAGATCATGACATTTTTTATTGATAATGATATTTATGACATGCTTCTTAAGCGCTACAACCTGGACCCAACAGAAATCGAAAAACATGGGATCATCCGTGAGGTCATAGATACGTTGGTGTTGGAGTTCGTGACTCCCCTGCTCGAACAAGGCCGCCGTGGCATGATTTTTTGCGAGCAGGGCCGCGAAGCCCACTGGGCAAACCGAATGGCCGAACGCCTGGGCGATGTGCAATTGGCTGACGGCCGGCAGGTGCGCGCACAGGCTATGCATTCGTACGGCAACAAACAGCTAGAAACCATGGCTGCCTTCCGGCGCGGAGAGTTGGACGTTATAACAACTGTCGATACCGGCCGTGAAGGCCTCGATGCCAATTTTGATTTTGTGATTGTGAACTGCAACATTGTTTCACGGCTGCGCGGCCACCAGATTGTCGGCCGGGGTACACGCCTGAGTGAGGATTTTCCTACGACGGTATATGGCCAGTTTTCGTACCGCGTGCTTGGTACGCAGTTCGAAAAGCTGTACAGCATCGAGGAGGCATTTGGCAGCGACACTATTTTGCAGACGCGCACCATCCGTGACAGGCATGGCTACGACCGGCCCGGCCCGAGCAGGCGCGTGAGTGGCCCGATTGACCTCTCGTCATTTCCAGAAATTATTCGCGACCTGCTGGACCGCGTTGACCGCAAGCCTGTCGGCGAAGCATTTGTTGGAGTGAACCGCGGCCGCCGCGAAGTTGTTGACGGGCTTATTCCTCTGCCTGAAATTATAAAAGGGTTTACGGCTACCGAAATGCGCGCCAAAAAACTGCTGCGGGCAGCCGGACACTCCTGGTACGGACGCATCGAAGAGGCTGAGGAGGGCCTTGGCCGCCGCTTGGTGCATCATTATAAGCCAGAGGCGCGCGATTTTTTGCACAACGTATTGCCAAAAGGTGAATATCTGAATATAGAAGAAACCGCCAATGTTTTGGATATGCCGATAGCTGCGGTCCGCATGATTATTGAGGCGAATAATATTACGGGTCGCCCTGTATCTCGCGGCGTCCCAGGCCGGCCGCCAATTTGCTACAGCCCAGAAGACCGCGAGGCGATTATACGTCTTGCTCGCACTGTTCCCGGTGCCAGTAAAGATGATCGCAAGCTGGCCGATGTCGCCCAAGAGCTGGGTATAGCAACCGAAACTGTTTTAAAACTTGCAGGCGTGAGTGAAGAAGGCCGTCCATTGGTAGGCGGCGTACGGTACCTTACTGCCCTGGAAACTGAAGCGGCGCGGAATGAGTTTCGGAAGGTGCCAATGGCCGATTCTCGGGAAATGAGCCTGATGCGTATCGCCGACACCGCAGGCATTGATTACCAGGTGGTGAGCCGCAATATGACCGCCGATGACTGGGCGGCTGCCGTGCTCAAACGCTACAAAGATAGTCGTGGGTTTACCCGACTCACCCAAATATGGCCAGCAGATAAGGCTGTCGAAATTGCCGCCAGGATGGAGCGGTTTAGGGCCCGGCCGCTCGATGCGCACGTGCTTCCATCGAGCGCCCTGCGCAAA
>DATEFB010000007.1:0-72443 GCA_035280845.1 Saccharimonadales bacterium (SeqCode)
AAGTGAACGGCGCATATGTTAACTCGGTACTGGCAAAGCAAGACGCCATCGATAGCGGCTACGACGACTGCATTTTTCTGGACGCAGCCGGCCATGTCTGCGAGCTGAGCGCCGCGAATATTTTTATAGTCCGAAACAACACGCTCATAACCCCCGACACAACAAGTGACCTCCTGGAGGGAATAAATCGTCGCACGGTGCTGGAGCTCGCTGCTGCCCTTGGCATTGCTGTGGCCGAGCGCTCAATTGATTTAACCGAATTATATATTGCCGACGAAGTATTCGCGTGCGGTACATCGGCGTACGTTGCTCCCATTACAGAGATCGACGCCCGTGTTGTTGGGGATGGTGCTATTGGCCCGCTGACACAGAAAATCCGCACAGCCTACCAGGGATTATTAAAAGGGGAAGGCCAGGGCAAGCCAGGGCATCTTACGGTTGTCGGCACCCGCTAGCGACGGCTGTTGGCAATAGCTTGCGCCAGGGATTCGGCAAGGATTTTACCTTCGTCGCCGCCGCATTCGCCCATGGGCTGTGCAATAAAGGTGCCGTACTGATACTGGGTGCTGTCGATGGCAATTGAGCCCTCGGGCCGCGCAGCGTCAGATCCGGTCGTGCCAGCAAGTTGCAGTTCGCCTAGGTGTTTACCGGCGCAGCCGTTCAGCTTTTCGTAGTTGTCACTAAACAGCAGGACGCTTACTGGGCCGTTCATGGTGTAGTTAAGCTTGCCCAGATTTGCAGGCGGCGTTATTGTGCGGCCTATTTCTTGCACGGTCAGGTCGGTCTTCGCAGCGGTGTCGGTCTGGGTCGCGCTGGGTTGGGCGCTTTGGCTGGATGCGATATAGATGCCAAGGCCCGTAGCCAGGACGACACCCAGAATCACTAGGGGTATAAGGAGTTTTTTGGTCATGATCCGTATTATGCATGACCCCTGTGGATTTGGCTATGAAAGATTCGGCAGTTAAGTATTCCTGTGAACCAAGAAAAAACGACCACTTTCGTGATCGTTTTTTCTTGGTGGGCGCTGAGGGACTCGAACCCCCGACCCTCTCGGTGTAAACGAGATGCTCTAGCCAACTGAGCTAAGCGCCCGCGCATGTGCGTGACAGATGAAATCATACCACACCATATTTCGTTTTGCTAGGGTGGTATACTGGGCACATGCAACGTATTCGCGTTTTATTACTGTTCGGCGGGGAGTCATCTGAGCACGAGGTTTCTATTGCATCAGCCCGTAATGTGTATGCGGCAATGGATGACCGCGCGTACGACATTACTCTGGGGTATATTTCTAAAGACGGCCACTGGCATATCGTCGAGGACATCGAGGTGCTTGAGGGCCAGCACCGCAGCCTGCTGCCTGTACTGGGTGCCCGGCATTTTGTTGTTGAACCGGGCGGCCACACCATAGTGCCAGATGTTATTTTACCAATCCTCCATGGCACAAACGGCGAGGACGGGACCGTCCAAGGTTTGGCCCGCCTAATGAGGCTGCCAATTGTTGGCTGCGATGTGCTTTCTTCGGCAATCTGTATGGATAAAGAAGTGGCCAAACGGTTGCTACGGTCTGCGGGCATCGCAGTGGCAGACGACGTCGTGCTTCGCAGGGGTGACGCCATGCCTGATTTTCCGCACATTACACTGCAACTTGGCAACCCCGTGTTTGTGAAGCCCGCCAACCAGGGCTCGTCTGTGGGCGTTTCTAAGGTATATACCGAAGCGCAGTTCGCCCAGGCCGTTGAAGAAGCGTTTGTCTATGACTCCAAGGTGCTTATTGAGCAGGGGATCACAGGCCGAGAGTTGGAATGTTCGGTGCTTGGCAACCATGCGCCCGAAGCAAGTGGTATTGGTGAAGTTAAGTCGCCAGAAGGCAACTTTTACAGCTACGACGCCAAGTACAGCCCCACAAGCACCACCGAATTATTCATACCGGCAGACATTTCCGAAGAGGCCGCCGAGAAAATTCGTACAATTGCGCTGGCGTCGTACCGGGCGCTGGAGTGTCAGGGCATGGCTCGCGTCGACGTCTTTTTAACCGAAGAGGGGACGGTGTACGTAAACGAACTGAATACGCTTCCCGGCTTCACGAACATCAGCATGTACCCTAAGTTATGGCGGCAGGCCGGGCTTAGTTATTCCCAGCTGATCGACAAGCTCATCCGTCTGGCGCTTGAAGACAAGTAGTTTTATACTGAAAGTACAAAGGAGAGCATATGGAATTCTCGGGACTCGTGTGGACACTCATTCTTGCGGTGGTAGTCGTTGTTTTGAGCGGTATTAAAATCATCAACCAGTACGAACGGGGCGTGATTTTGACGCTGGGTAAGTTTAGCGGCATCAGGCAGCCAGGCCTTCGCGTGGTGATTCCGGTGGTGCAGCAAATGACCAAAGTCGATGTGCGCTCTACACCCGTAGACGTGCCGCGCCAGGAAGTGATTACCAAAGATAACGTTACGATTAACGTTGACGCGGTGGTGTACTTTAGGGTGCTCGACGCAGCCAGGGCCGTACTTGAAACGAACAATTACACATATGCAACCGCACAGTTTGCCCAGGCGGCGCTTCGTGACGTGGTTGGCAATGTAGAGCTCGACAGCCTGCTGAGCCAGCGCGAGCAGGTGAGCCTGGAAATTAAGCAGATCGTCGACGCCGAAACCGACAAGTGGGGCATTGATGTCGAGAACGTGAAGATCCAGAACATTGAACTGCCTCAGGACATGAAACGTGCCATGGCCAAACAGGCCGAGGCCGAACGCGAACGCCGCGCAGTCATTATTACCGCTGGCGGTGAGAAGCAGGCTGCGCAAGAGGTTGCAGAAGCCGCTGGTATTCTGAGTAAAATTCCTGGCGGTATTGCAATCCGCACCTTGCAGACACTCGAGAAGATTGCTGTTGAGCCCTCGCAGAAGACGCTTGTTATATTGCCTGCCGAGTTAACCGACGTCATCAAGCACTTCAAGTCGTAATGGCAATAAAGGCAGTTGTTTTTGATTGCTACGGCGTGCTGTATAACGATGGCATCGGCGCATACAACCAACCACTTTTGGCAATAGTCCGCGCATTGCGTGCGCACTATAGAACTGGGGTGCTTAGCAATATGAGCGGTGCCGGGTTGCGTGCACGCATACAACAGGGCAAGATGGCCGATGCATTCGATGCGGTGGTGGCCTCTGGCGATACTAATTCAATGAAACCCCATCGTGAGATTTTTGAATATATCGCCGCCGAGCTTGGCGTGTCGCTGCCCGAGATTTTATTCTTCGACGATTCAGTCGACCACGTGCAAGGTGCGCAGGCGCACGGCATACAAGCGGTGCATTACCGCTCGCTGCAGGATGTGACCGACGCACTCGATGCCCACCACTTGAATTACCTCTGATTTTCTCGTACAATAGCCTTCGTCGCGGCGCTTTAGCTCAGCGGTAGAGCAGGGGCCTGAAGAGCCCTGTGTCCCCAGTTCGATCCTGGGAGGCGCCACCAGAAAAACACTCATCATTGTATGGGTGTTTTTCTTATTGTGTACAATAAAGAGCGAACACTAAAGGAGGAGATATGGATAAAGTAGTATGGTTTGAGCTTCCGGCAGACGACACCGGCCGCGCCGCGGATTTTTACGCTAAGACGTTTGGTTGGGACTCGCCTGGGATGGGCACAGAAAGCCGCATGCTTATTACCACGCCATCAAACGAAAATGGCGAGCCAACAGAGGCTGGTGCTATTAACGGCGACATCTCGCCCCGCAACGAGACATTCAACCAGACAACGCTCGTTGTGGCCGTGGCCGATATTGAAGACAAGATCAAGAAGGTGGAGGCCGCCGGTGGACGCGTTGTGCGCCCGCGTGAAGAACTGAAAGAGATGAAAGCAGCCTACGCGCTGGTTGCCGACACCGAAGGCAACGTGATCGGTCTGCTGCAAGATCTGTAGCCACCCTTGCAACGAGGGTGATGTTTCGCTATAATCACTCTCGTTGACATGCGGGTCTAGCTCAGTTGTTTAGAGCGCGTCCTTGCCAAGGACGAGGCCGGGGGTTAGAGTCCCCCGACCCGCACCATGAAAGACTTTTCAGTTTCTGGAAGGTCTTTTTTGGTTGTTGCTAATCTGCGCGCTCACCAATAATGACGCCTAGTTCCAGGAAGTAACGAACAATCGCATCCTCTCGTATGACTGACTTTTGAGCGAAAACTTTGGTCGGGGGCCGTAGGACGAACATCACTAGCCCAAAAACCACAAAACACTCCCTGTTAGAAGGCAAACTTCTAGATTGCTATGCAACATCCCCGCTATCGAGACATAAAAATAGCCCCTCTCGCAAAAGTGGGGCTATTTTTGCTAGCTGTTAGGCAGCAATTTGCTTCGTAGTCTTGCTTTTAATAGCGATTTTCTTTGGCTCAGGTAATGGTGTCATCGGGATTTTTACCTTTAGAACGCCGTCTTCAAGACTGGCTTGAATTCTATCGGCATTTGCTCGCTCTGGGAGCTGGAAACGGCGGTAGAAGCTGCTGCTACTTTCACGCACCACGTACTTCTTGTCTTTGTCTTCTTCTTTATCGTGGCGTTGTGCCTGAATGATTAGGTCGCCACTATCTACCTGAATATCAACGTTGTCTTGTGAGAAGTTAGGCAAGTGTGCCTCAACGACTAACTCGTTATCTTTTGTGTAGACATCAGTTGTTGGGATGTTTACGCCTTTGAACGGGGACATCCAGTCATCGCCAAAGAACTGTTTTTGTAATGCTGATAGTTCAGCAAACGGGTCCCATCTAGTAAGATTACTCATTATAATTCTCCTTTCGTTATGGTTAGTAACTTACTAAGAGAAGCATAACTAGCTTCCATTTCTAATGTAGGATATTAGCACTCTACTGTCAAGAGTGCTAATAGGCATGAAAATAAGAATGAATTTAAAGAAACAAACGAGCCGTACATAGCTCAGTAGCATTTTGCTGGATAGTCTCCTTCGGAAAGTGTAAATCCCACATCTCACTACGCTTTTCTGTTAAAATTGCAAACATGCATGAGCAACAGGCAAAAGTGATTTTACGGCATTATGGACTAGATGATTCTGAAGCACTGGATTACGCCGTCCACTCTCACGGGCCAGATATGTGGTCGCACACCTTCAAATTAAGAGGTAAAGCGTATGTCTTGGTTGAAGTTGAAGCTGTGAATGATGATTTGGAAAGTGATGAATATGCCCGGATCAAAGAAGATTTAGATATCTCCAAAGAAAATATGACCCTCGTCTTGCCAGAGTTTGAGCAGATGCGAACAACTGCGAACCAAGCCGGGGTTGGAATTGACGGCCATAGAAGGGTTGCTGACCAAGAAGAAGTTGAAGAACGGCAAAAGGTGTACGATGAGGCCGTGGCCAGCCGCTACTTTCCGCCAATGCCTCAAGACGAACTGCCAAACTCTGAAAGTAAATTATATAAAAATCCAAATGGGCTTGATACTGAAACAACGTGGGTTCTCTTTGAATTAAAGCAATCTACTTGATGGGTAGAACCGCCTGAAGTTCGCAGCGAGGTGTAGGAATTTCGTCATTGAGTTTGCAGTACACCCACCGACCTTGCTTGTGCGTGCAGGCTCCGTCTGGTTCGCACGACGCCTCGCATGGCTCAGTGCATTTGTTTGGATATATTCCAAAATTTTGATCCAGTTTTCGTCGGACAGGGCTTTGAATATTGTAGCGTTGTTTTGCATAGGTTGCGTCATGAAGTCTGCCGCTATTCTAATTGAGTAAAGATTACGAGTCGGTACTTCTTGGGGCTTTTTTCATGATAAGCTTCTAGAAGAATGCATCTGATCAAACTCGTATTGTTTATTCTATTAGGCTTCGCCATTGCTCAAATTACTGGCATCCATAACCTGGAAAATGCCCATTGGTATGTGTTGGTTGTGGCGGCTCTTTTGGCAATCGGTCTATATGCCAGCACATACGGCATCGACCTAAAGGAAGCGCGTAAGCATCTGAAAATTATTGTCAGCGCAGTAACGGTTGGTGTCGTACTAAAAGCGGCTATTGTAGGCGGTAGCTTGGCGTTGTTGTTCCAGGACCCATTCTTCTTAATCCTCGGCATTACAGTTGCGCAGATCGACCCGCTTTCTGTTGCCGGTTTGATGAAGGGGAGCCGTATGTCTGCGAAGGCTAAAACAATCCTGGCGTCATGGGCGTCGTTTGACGACCCGATAACGGTCATACTTGCTCTATATGCGCCCTTGTTGGTGGCTCAGCTAACCGGCGTGGACCTAGGCTCGATAACGGGCAACCCAGACACAAGTAGTAATGTGGTTGCGTACGTTCGTGAGCTTGGGCTGAATCTGTTACTGGCGGGTGGTGCGCTGGTTCTGTGGCTTGTTATTCGGTATTACACCAAGAAAGCTTACGCGTGGCTCGCCCCTAGGTTGGCGGTTAGTGTGTACCTGCTACTTGCGGCTGTATTCTCAATATCGGTGCTTTACTTTATGATGCTGGGCATAGCCTTGGTCGGCCTATTCCTACGCCCGCCAAAGCTCGATATGATCATTGACCACACAATTACATGGGCGCTGCGTGCCGCGGCTGTGTTACTTGGTCTCCTGTTGATTGGTGGAGTAGATATTTGGAAGGGTATTGCGCTTGGTGTGGCTGCTTACTTCGCCCAGGTTATCGTGGGCTTCCTGCTGACGCGCGGATTGCCAACGAAAGATCGTTGGCATATCTCATTCGCACAACAGAACGGCATTACGGCGATTATTTTGGCGCTGCTGTTTGAGCCGATACATCCCGGTACGGTAGCCATTGTCGCTCCGGCCATCATTGTGATTAACGGCTTGCACTGGTTGATGAATAAGTTCGTAGACAACAAGCTGCTACGGGCCTAGTAGATTCTGTAAATGGGTTGGGAAGGCTAATGGTACAAATCCAGGGTGCTGTACGGATCATAAAAAGGAATATGCACGACCGGATTATGTATTTGGTACAGCTGCATTGGCGGTACATTCGCTTCGCCGCTCAAGTTTGTGGCCTGGGAGGTAAATGCCACAGTTCTGCCATCGCCGCTAATTGACGAGTAGAAGCTCCAGCCATTGGCCTGCACGCCGTCGCGCGAGCCGCGATTGATGCGCCGGGTCAGGTTGGCGCTACGGTCGTATAGGAAAATATCAATCGCGTCATTGTTGTCGGCCTGCACCAGGTTGTTGGCCAATGAGCCATACACAACGTAGCGGCCGTCGTAACTGATATCGGGATAGTACGTTTCGCCAACGGCTTGGTTGCCGCGGCTGGTAACGTTAATCCGCTGTGTGGCGCCGGTTTGGACGTTGTAGACAAATACGTCATTGTTTTCGTTGGTGTCGCCAGGCACGATATTCGTGGCCTGCGAAATGTAGGCAACAAACTGCCCGTTGCCACTAATGACTGATTGGTTAGATGCGCGGTTGGCAATGCCGCCGCTCTGAGTTTTACTAACCAGCTTTATCTCACCTGTTTGTAGGTCGCGCCGGTAGACGTCGTACGTTTCATTCGTGTCTTCGGGTACTAGTGGCGAAAAGGCTGTGAAGGCGACATAGCGCCCATCGTAACTCATGGTAGCTTCGTTATTGCTGGCCAGTGCTGTCGGTGCTCGCGTTACGCGTGACCCCGGCAGTGAGGTTGCGAACGGCAACATCCAGGTTGTTATTGGTGTCGCCCGGCCCAATCGGGTGGTCAGTGCTAAAGACTACAGATTGACCGTCACGGCTGAGGATGGGTCCATACTCGAACGACATTCGCTCCTCGACGCTAATGCGCAGGCCGAGCGTATTAAGGTTGGCTAGTGTGTGCTTTTTTGTAACGCGGTCGTATACAAAAATGTTCATGCAGGGGATGCCGCCGCAAGCCGTTAGCGAGGGGTCGGCGAGCAAATTTTTTGCCAGTGACGTAAAGGCGACGTAGCGGCCATCGGGCGATACGCTTGGCCGGTGGCTAAGGTTGTTGCCTGGTTTGCCATCTGGCCCACGGCTGATTAATTCAGTTTGCTTGGTAACTCGGTCGTATGCAAAGATGTCTGGATACCCGCTGGTATCGCCAGAAACCAGCATGTCAAAATTGGTGGCAAAGACGGTGATACGGCCGTCTTGGCTAATGGTCCGCGGAGACTGTTTCTCGATCCAGGTGTGGGGCGAGTTAAAATTGAGGCCAGAAGTTACGCGCGTTGTCGTACTCAAGCTACTGGCGCGAGCGGTTGGCGTAGTAACAAGCCCAAGGCCTACTGATACTAAGAGCGCTACAAAAAGTGTTTTTTTCATGATCCTCCTTATGATAAGAGGGAAAAGTTAAATGGCTCTGAAACGAATAGCTTAAGTAAGAATAGATAGTGCGCACCTGGCAGTTATGGTGGGCGAAGTCGGTTGACTCCGTCAAATACTTATGCTTTAATGTGACTAAACGAAAGGTTTAATATAATAATGGCAGGCACAACTTCAAACTAGTCGCTTAAGCACTTGTTTTTTGTTGTGTTCAATATATTTAAACCTAGAAACCGAGCGCCGTTTAAGCGATTAGCTTACACATCAGGCGCTCGGTTTTTCTATGGAGCAAATATATGCAAGAAATCCTTAAGGCCATTCACAAATCAAAAAACCCTAATGGCCGTCCGCTTATAATAGCCATTTCTGGCTACGGTGGTTCGGGCAAAACAACGCTCGCGGAAGCATTAAAACAGCAGCTGCTGAGTGCAGAGATCGTGACAATTGATTCCTTCAGTAATCATGTATGGCACCGCAACGAAGATTGGGATAATTTTGACCGTAACAGGTTTGTAAAAGAGATTCTTCGGCCTGCTCATGCGAACAAGTTTCCGCTCACCTACGCACGTGTGCCATGGCCAGGATATACGGAAGACCCTGCTATTCGTGTGCAGCGGACCACGCACCTCATTGTTGAAGGTTGCAGTATTTTCCATCCTGACCTGCTTGATTTATATGATCTAAAAATTTGGGTTGATTGCCCACTTGAGGAAGCGACCAGGCGCGGCATGTGGCGCGACCGGCATGTTCATAAAGACGAACAAGACCACTATTGGCGTACCATTTGGATGCCGAATGAGCGCGATTTTATGGCCAAGTATCGTCCAGATGCAGCGGCCGACATACTATTTAACACGAATTAGTGTAACTAAATGAAATACTTGAATATAGGAATATTGGCACATGTAGACGCTGGCAAGACCAGCCTTACCGAACGGTTATTGTATACAGCGGGTGTGATCGACAAAATCGGCAGTGTCGACGCAGGCAATACTCAAACTGATTCATTACAGCTTGAGCGTCAGCGCGGCATCACCATTAAATCGGCCGTCGCTTCGTTTGATATTGGCGATACGCGCGTCAACCTGATCGACACGCCCGGACACCCCGATTTTATAGCCGAGGTAGAGCGTGTGTTGAGTGTGCTCGATGGTGTGGTGCTTGTCATTTCGGCCGTAGAAGGGGTGCAGCCGCAGACGCGCATTTTAATGCGAGCATTGCAACGCCTTAAGATCCCAACGGTCATCTTCGTAAATAAAATTGACCGCATGGGTGCTCGGTATGATGATTTGCTTGAGGAAATTGCCGCCAAGTTAAGCTTGGAAGCTGCGCCAATGGTGACAGTGGGGAATCTGGGCCATAAAAACGCCAATGTTAAGCTCAGCATTCAGGTTAAGCCGAGCAATGCCACCCCGATATTCTTTGGTTCGGCTATCACGGGCGCGGGCGTCGTAGAGTTAATGAACACCCTGCCCACCCTGCTGTCTGGCGCGAATAATTCCGCACAGGCTACTTCGGGCACTATTTTTAAGATCGAGCGTGGGCAGCGAGGCGAAAAGATCGCTTATCTGCGTATGTTTTCGGGCACAATCAGGGCGCGCGAAAATTTGCCTTTCGGAAAAGTGGTCGCTCTACACGTTTATAGGCATGGTCAGACATTAGCGACAACAAGCCTTGGCGCCGGCGAGATTGGTAAGGTGTGGGGCTTGGGGAGGGCGCAGGTTGGCGATGTGGTGGGTGAAGCCAGTAATGCTATCTCTGCCTTTGCACCTCCGACGCTTGAAGCCGGTGTGGTTGCTAAAAATGCCCAACAACAGGCTGCACTAAACACTGCGCTAAAGCAGCTTGCCGAACAAGACCCGCTGATTAACCTCCGGCAAAGTGGGCAAAACTTGTACGTGTCGCTGTATGGCGAAGTGCAAAAAGAAGTAATTGCTATGACGCTTGCCCAAGATTTTGGCGTTGAGGCTGCATTTGAACGGACGCAGCCAATTTGCATTGAGCGCTTAGTCGGTACTGGCTACGCTGTGCAGTTTTTGCAGGAAGAGAGTAACCCGACTTCGGCAACGGTGGGGCTGCGCATTGAACCAGGCCAGCCTGGCTCGGGTTTAGTAGTTAGGCTCGAAAATATATCACCACGCCTTTTACCGCTTTACATCTATAAAAATACGAGTAACTTTGTCGGGCATATGCGTGAGTACGTCATCGAAACTCTGAGGCACGGGCTAGAAGGGTTAGAGGTCACCGACTGTATAGTGACAATCACAGATAGCAATTACTATGTTGGCGACGGCATGGGCAAACCAATAAGCGAGACACCCAAGACTACGGCGGCTGACTTTCGTGCATTAGCCCCAACCATTCTACATAAGGCGTTACAACAAGCGGGCACCGTGATATGCGAGCCAATATGTCATTTTACGCTAGAAGTCCCCAATGACGCTCTTGCCAGAATCTTGCCAGTACTTGCGCAGCTTCGTGCCATTCCAAGCTCCACAGAACCTGGGCGCGGGGTGTATGTTCTAAGAGGCGAGATTCCATCCGCCCTTATACACGACCTGCAGCAAAGGCTCCCGGATTTGACGAGCGGTGAAGGCTTTTTGGAGTATGTGTTTGATCGGTACGAGCCAAAACGTGGGTTTGAGCACCGCTAGTCCGTCGGTTGGTGGTCTGTGCTTTTCTGACGCAGCCAAAAATACACCGACCCTAAAACGAGTATCGTAACCATAATTATGACACTCCAGCGGATAGGTTCAACAATTTTGCCCTCTACTGCAAATATGCCTATGAGACTCAGCAGCGCGGCGGAAAGCAGCTTGCCAACAAAAGAATAGAGCGAGCCGAGTGTGGCCCGTGATTCGTCTGGGGCATGGTGCTGGATTTGCGTCTCGTTATGAACTGACATAACGCGCAGCATCCTGGTAAGCAAGAAGAAGCCGATCACGGCTATAGCGGTGCCGCCCATAAAACTTAGTGCGAAGAGTGCTGTAAAGCCGAGGATGATCGCAAGATGGTGGCGCGCAATCTGAGCCTCCAAGTGATGCATCCACCAGTACAATACAACGGCCGTGGCGCCGCCGATCGAGATAAACAGCGCAACCATCTGAGTCGGCGTGCCCACTTGCTGGTAGTAGGCGGGCAGGTATTCGCCGAGCATACCCATTAAACCCTGCACAATAATGGCGCCGAACAAGATGCGACGCAACAGAGGCTTGTCTTTGATTGTTTTTAGGGCGCCTGCTAAAACTTTAGGTTTTATATTAACTTCAACCTCGGTTTTGCTGTGTGTTGAAGGCAGTCTTAGCGTGATCCACAGTGACATTGCGCTCACCGCCACACTTAAAACAAGCAACAACGAGTAGTGCGGGCCAATAAGGAAAGCTGCAAAGCTACCGGCAGCGTATGCAAGCATAGTAAAAGCGCTGCTGCGTGCATAGATTTTGCCGAAAGCTTTTTTGTTTTTGTCGTCGAGCGATTCGTACAGGTATGCCTGGAATGCCCCCGAAATAAACGCCTCGCCTATGCCCCACATAACAAATCCGGCGGCATAGCCCAAAAAGCTTGGGAACAAAAGCCACGTGGCAAATGTAGCGAGCTGCAAAACATGGCCAAGCACGAGCGACCATTTTTTAGACATTTTGTCGGCAATAATGCCTGTGGGCACTTCGGCGAGTACAGAGACAACCATCCAAATAGCCAGCAGCAGACCAATGCCAGTCGCAGAAACATCGCCCCGCTCGCCAAACATAATGACGTAGAACGGGTAAATGACAATAAATTCGGACATGAAGGACAGGGCGAAGATTCGCTTAGTGAGGGGCGGTAGCGGTTCGCGCGGTGTAGTGCTCCTGGCGCGGCCCAATAACGCGTATAAAGAAATACGTTTTTTACTCATAATGGTTAAATGGCACAAAGAAAGTATAGCAAGTGTAGGGCTTCGCGCCTGCCCCAATGGTGCTGGGGCAGGCGCGAAGGGGCACCTAATGCCGGCGCAGGCGGTACACAAGCGCCGCGATGATGTACACGAGCACGAGACAGCCGATGAAGAGGGGGATGGACCCCCACCACGACCAGCCGAAGGCTGAGGTGAGGCCGCTCGCCAGCGCGCCCGATGGAACGAACAGGACGGCCGCCTTGGTGAAGTTCTCCCGGTAGCTTCCGCCGCCGAAACCGAAGGTGGCAATCTCGCCAACGCCGTGGATGACGCCGGCCAGGATTGCTGCCGCGACCAGCGCGATCAGGCCGCCCTTCAGCGCCCAGGCGATATCGCTCCCGGTCACATCGACAGTAAACTGCAGTGCTGCGTTCATTCATTCCTCCTGTTGAGGACGACAAATCGGTGACTTAATTATAAAATAAGCTATTATTTAGTCAAGTATTACAAGAATAATAATGATGTTAACAAAGTACCTTGACAGTCATAGTAATATGACTTACACTGTATTTATGATGAACAAGAATATGTCATCGGATTTGCTCCGTGGCCATACCGACACCATCGTCCTGAAACTTTTGGAAGGTGGCGATAAGTACGGCTACGAAATCACTAAATTAGTGTATGAGCATTCCGGCCAGAAGTACGAATTAAAAGAAGCCACCATGTACTCGAGCCTGAAGCGTCTCGAAAACGATGGGCATATCACCTCGTATTGGGGTGATGAAACCCAGGGCGGCCGCCGCAAATACTACCGCATTACCCCGTCCGGGCGTGTGCTATATAAAGACAATAAGCAGAACTGGGACAGCGCAAAGCAGATCCTGGGCAACCTATTATAAGAAGGAAATAATTATGGAAAAGAAACTACAGTCATTCTTAGAAAAAACATTTGAACCCTACGGTGCGTTCCCATCCCGCGCAGACGTGATGCAGGAAATGCGCGTTAACTTGCAAGAGAAATACGCTGACCTGAAAGGCCAGGGCATGGGCGACAAAGAAGCCTATGAAGCAACGATTGAATCGTTTGGTGACATTGCCGAAATCATGGAGCAATTGCCCCACGGCACAGCCGACGAGCCAGCTGCCCGCCGCGCAAGCAAAGCCAAGTTCAAAATGGTTTCGTTGAAGGAAGTTGACCTTGGCGACTCTAACCTGAGCACGGCGAACTTTAGCGGCAGTGATATTGCGGGCACATCGTTCGACAATTCGAACATGACCGGCGCGGTGATGATGGGCGCAAATGCCAAGAACACATCGTACGTTAATACAAACCTAACCGACGCTAAGTTCGGGGCAAGCAACCTGCAATACGCGCGTTTTAACAAAGCCAATCTGACTCGCACAACATTTAGTGCGTCTGCCTTGAAAGAAGTTAAGTTCACCGATGCAGTTTTGCTCGACACATTGTTTAGTCGCTGCGACATGGGCGGGGTAGCATTCGATAACCTCACTCTTGATGGTGTTGCCTTTGAAGCGACATCGCTCAAGGGAGTCACGTTTAAGGGTGCAACTATTACGAACGTGTCATTCCATCACAGTGAGGTAAAGCACGCCAACTTTGACGGCGCCACAATGGACAAGGTAACCTACGCAATCCTGCAGGGTGCAAAAGCGAACCTGCAAAACGTTACTGTCGCAACGAGCTAGTGCTATACTTACGTCTGTTATGAGACGGCTCATTGCAGGCATTGTTGGGGTAAGTGCGTTCTTGTTTGCTGCAAGTATGTTGGTCGCGCCCCAAGTGGGCGCGTCTGCATATGGCGAAAGCCAGTACGGAATCTGCAAGTTCGAGCGTCGCTGTCCGCCAAAAAATACCGTAGCCGAGACAAAAGCCGGATTGCAGGTTGCAGTAAACCTGGTAGACGGCCAGCAGATTGCCCGCGGTGAATACGAAGTGAAGGTAACGCCGCTCAATGGCGACGGCCGGAGCTTTAAATACGTTGAATTTTATGTAGACGGCGTGTTAGTAAGTACCTTTTACCCGGATGAGACCGGGACTGCAGTCTGGTCTTGGGACACCAACCGGTATGCGGGCACAAACATAAAAGTGCTCATTTACGACACCGACGACAGTGTGCTGACCCAGCAATTTACTGTGCGCATACTTGAGCCTGGGCAACAGCCTTCCGAGGAAGGGATTGACCCATCCTTATTGCCGGGCACAGCGGGCGGGCAGGGGAACGACAACGTTATTGCACAGTTCTTTGCGTTCCTTGAGGCGTCGGTGAGGGTCATCCCCACGCCGCTGGCGTTGAGCATTCCTTTGGTATTGCTACTGGTGATGCTCGTTATTATTTTATTGCTATATATGCAAAGTCGGCGCGAGGCGGCAGAGATCCGTCGACAACAGCTGGCGCTTGCCCGTGCGCGCCAGCTCGCCGAAGAGAAAGATGGTTTTATTGAGCTTGTCTCGCACTATTTACGCACACCGTTGACACTTATTCGTGGCGGCATGGATTATATCGGCAGCATGCCAATTGGCGCAGGTATTCTGGCCGCGCTTACGAATGCTGTAAGTGTGTTCGGTGACTCCATCGAACGATTGGTCGGTGGTATTGCCGATGACCCGCGTCTGGCGACGATTCCTTCTGTGCCAGATGTTGGTAAGCCGCCACGTGTGTGGACGGCGCCGCAGTTTTGGGTTCCGGTCGCCAGCATTGGGCTGGTACTCGCCCTTATGGATTATGTATTGCTTCGTGCGGGCAAGCTGGACGGATCGTTCATTGCGTTGGCCACACAGGTCGGTTTGTATGTGGCGTCGATTATTGCGTTGTACGCTGTGCTTCGATGGCGGCAATTGCAGGCGCGCGACAAGGCGCAGAACCAGCTACAGGAGCAGCAACAGGCTGCTATCGATGAAGCCCGTAACGAACTCATACGCGAGGCTGCAGCCACGTTAGCATTAAAGCTGGATGCAATCCATAGCGCTATGGCCGGTGTGCCGGAAAGCCAGGGTAAGTCGTTTATGAATGAAGGGTATGCCCGGATCGCAGAAGTACTGCGTCGGTTCCGTGCTACAGCTACTGTTGTGCCGCCGGTAACTGCCATGCCTTTTGTGCAGTTTACACTTGAATCGCTTGTGAGCCAGGCCGAAAAGCAAGTCGCGCAGGCCGCCGAGGCCAAACGCATAATATTTGTTGGTGGCACTGGCGATGTTACCTTGGCAAGCCCGCAGCCAGCATGGCTGGTGCAGGTGTTGGCGTCGGTGCTCGATAACGCCATTGCCTACAGCCCCGAGGGGTCGCAGATAGAAATAGGTGGGCAGGTAGAGCAGGGGATAGCTGTGTTATATGTTCGTGACCACGGCGAAGGCATCCCGGAAGCTAAACTTGCCGAGCTCTTCCAGCCATTTTCCAAGGCGGAGGGCGCCATGAAATTTGACCATCCGGGTATTGGGCTCAGCTTGTACCTGGACCGTTTGTTGGTCACTAACCTGGGCGGCAGCATCCATATAGAATCCAGCCCGGGCAGCGGCACAACCGTGCACATTGCCTTCCCAGTCCGCTAACAGTTGGTTTTACCCCTTTACTTCGGTATAATGCCTTAAGTAATGGCACCTTGGCGGAGTGGTTACGCAGAGGTCTGCAAAACCTCGTACACCGGTTCAATTCCGGTAGGTGCCTCCACGAATGAAACAAAAAAGCCCGCGACATGCGGGCTTTTTGCTTGGCTACGCCTACTGGTAGCGTTCGAGGCTGGCGATGGTTTGGTGCTGGATAGTGCGGCTGTTCAGGTCATTCACTGATTGCAGCATCTGCCCTGCAAGCTTGTCGCCAAGCTTCAGGTCACGCTCGTAGTTTTTATCGAATGCCTCACGGTCAGCTTTTGTGTACATAAGCTTCCAGAGTGCGCCCGATGACGTCTTAACGGTAATCGATGAGTCATCAATTGCCGAGATTTCCCCCATAATGTTGCGGCGGATGATGTCTGAATCATCGCCCGATTCAACATTGAAGAACGCGCCCGCTGCCGGGTTGTAACTGTTCATGCCACGGATTTGGCCTTTCTGGGCAACAAACAACCCTTCGTTTTCTTGCTTCGAGAACTTGTTGAGGTCGCACGTATCGGCGCCGTTGTTAAGACACCGGTCGCTCAGGCCGCCCCATTTTGGCTCAAAGATAACCTGTTGTTTGGGGTCATCCTGTAAAGGAGCGTTCAAGCTGCCCTCTTTAAACGCCGCAAGCTCATGGCTCATTGCAAAACCAAAGTAGGTGGTTGCTTTACTCACCTTGTTGCTGGCAATCTCGTGCCGCATATTTGTTTCGGGGAAGACCATGACCAGCGTGCCAACCGTGCTGGCTGTGGCGCCGGCAGGCTCACCCTTACTGAAGTAGCGGAAGTCACTGGCTTTAACCGCCAACGTTTCGTTTATATCCCGGGATGGTTGCATCTTATCGCCCCAAGTGTATTGCTTGTGCAATGTCACCTGGTTGGCGTCAATTGCAGTTACGACCGCAAAGTATGGTTGCTGGTAGGCGTTTGACGGGTCCTCGCGTGGCGGCAGGCTAACATATTCAATGCCGTCTTTAGGCACTTCCATGTCGTTCCTGGCGCGGAAGGCCAGGCCGGTCACAGTGTTTACTTCGGCATAGGCACTAATTGCGGCGTCGCTATATGAACGCGCTGTGCCGTGTTCAAACTTGCGGCCGTCGTAATCTATTTTTACCTTATCTCCTTCAATGATTCGGCGGACAAGCGAGATTGGATCGCTGCCAATGGCATACGCATACCCGCTAAAGGCAACGGTACTTACTATGACTGCCGCAATAATGCCAGCGGCCAGTTTGTGGCCGTGGGTGAAGCGTGCGAACACGTTCCACGCGGCGCGCTGCTGGGGTTCGTTGTTAAAATTTTGCACTGCGTGTACTACCTTAATCTTTTGCATAGTTGCTGTTACGAATGTGTTTGTGTCGTCGCTGCGACGATCTGATGCAGCGACTATTTTAGCGTCAAAACGGTGGTCGTTCATGACAAGTCGCTCCTTAATTGGGTCTTTGCCCGGCGCAACCAGGTGCGCACGGTATTAATAGGTACTGATAATTCATCGGCGATTTCCTGGTAGCTTTTGCCGTGCCAATAATAGGCCTCGACCACCTGCCGATGTGTTGGTGGTTGTAATGCTGCTACCGCGTTCCGCACAATCTTGCGTTCTTCTTCGGCGGCGTAGTCGGGGGCGGCCATGTCAGCGAGCTCTTCAATATCCTCGCTGGGCATTATTCTTTTTTGCGCCCGCAAATGATCGAGCGCTTTGTTGGTGGCGATTTTATAGAGCCACGTCGAAAACCTCGATTTTGTGCCGTCGTATTCCCGGATCCGCTCGAACGCCTTGATGAATGCATCTTGTGCAATATCCTCGGCGGTTTGGCGGTCGCCAGTCAGGCGTTCACAGTGTATGATCACGCCAATGTGGTAGCGCGAAACAAGCTGCTCGAACTGATCGATATCGCCATTAATGACCGACTGTATTATGGTGTGTTCATCCATTGCACCAAGTATACGTTTGGGGGTGCTCGAAAGTTTCAAGCCATGATCCTTCTATTTTAGAAATGCTTACTGCACTGTAACAATTTGCCCACCTGGAACGTATACTATATATGATGAATCAATCCCAAAAACAAAAAATGAAAGAGATTCTTGCGAGCGCGTACCATGGCGACGTGCAGGCTTTTCTAGATGATCTTGAGCGCGAGCTTACTACTGTAGAGATCCAGCCTAAGCGCACGGTGGCTCCTGGCACACCCATAATCATTAGCCTTACTAATGTGAGCCGCACCTACCGGCTTAACCGCAAGAACACCGTGAACGCCGTGAAGGATGTTTCTATTACTGTCCACGAAGGTGAGATTGTGGCGCTTACTGGTCCAAGCGGCAGTGGCAAGAGTACGCTGATGCATCTGATCGGCGGACTAGACAAGCCCTCCAGTGGCACGGTGCAGGTAGACGGCGCATCGGTAGGCGATATGCATGAGGGCAGCCTTGCGCGGTACCGAAATGAGATCGTTGGGTTTGTATTCCAGTTCTTTTATCTGCAACCATTCCTGCGCGTTTCCCGTAATATTGAGCTACCGCTGATGTTCGCGCGGACGAAACGTAAAACGCGTGCCTCGGCCATTGACGCGGTTGTGCAGTCGGTAGGTCTTGGCGACCGAGCGGCGTTTTTGCCAAAAGAGCTTTCGGGCGGCCAAATGCAGCGCGTGGCAATTGCGCGCGCTCTGGTGAATGAACCTAAAATTTTATTGGCCGACGAGCCAACCGGCAACCTCGACAGTAAAAATAGCGAGGCAATTATGAAACTCCTGCAGGCTATACGTGAAGCGCGTGGAACGACAATGGTTATCGTGACCCACGATCCGCGCGTAGCCGCATGGGCCGACCGCGTTATTAAACTCGAAGACGGGCAGGTGGTGTCATGAGGATCGTTGACGCATATATTTTGGCTCGCACAAAAAGAAAGACGCGACGCATACGCACGGCATTAGTGACTGTTGTGAGCGCCTTGTTGTTTGCAGTGCTCTTTTTTGGCGCATTCATTGCGGCGGGCGTAGTGCAGGGCGCTAACGAAGTGAAAGACGTCGGATTTAACAGCCGGTATCTTACAAGCATCCTCTCAACTGGGCGCCCTGCTTGGAATTACGACGAGATCAGCAATAAAATATATGCCCAAATGGATGCTGAGCTTCGGGCTAAAAAAGTTACTGTCGACCAAAATACGCACAACGACCCAAGCTACATGGCCGAATACACCAGACGGCTTTCAGGAGAAATGGGCGCGAAAGATAAAGAGGCGCTGAAACGCTTCGAGGAAAGCTTACCAGGCTTAGGTAAGCCAACTGCCACGTACCATCTGCGGGGCCTTGCGTTGAATGAGGCGTTGACCCATCACGAGAACTACCAGGCCGACCCCAAGGTGAAAAGGCTTGAGACATTTGCCGAAACAAAGGCCGAGCCCGAAGATAAAGATCCGCTCACCCGCATGGAATTTTACTCTGCCGAAAAAGATATGCTGCGTACCCAGCTTGCGCCAGGTCAGACCTTTGACTGGCAGCCTGGCCAGCCAGTACCTCTTATACTGCCGTACCCGTATTTGGAGCGTTTAGCGGGCAGGTCATTTGCAAACATTGATGCAGCGACTAAAAATGCGGCTTACAAAGAGCTTATTGCGGCGTATTCTGGGAAAATTCTGAATTACTGCCATCGCACCACGACTGCCCAGCAGCAGCTTCAGGATGTGGTTGCCTACAATCACGACGCCGCCAAGGATAAAGATAAAACAACGAACCCAATTGCGATTCCTGTGTGTGGCGACTTTGACCAAAAGCTGCTCAAAAAATTGGGAATAATCAGCGAGCCGGCAACGACCGAGCCAAAACCGCTGTTTGCAGCACCGGCACTTCCTGCGCCAAAAACAACCCGCGTTGAGTTTAAGATCGTTGGTTTTATACCTGGCCAGGACCAGTACAATACCGATTTGCTTACCTCTATATTCTCGGGCGTAACAACATTCCCGGCTGTGCCGAATCCAGCCATAATACCCAGGGAAGTGGCAGTGGCAGACGCGGTATTTACTATCGCCAGCCAGGATGTTTTCCGGACACAGGAATTTCTATTCGTTGATTTTGCGAGCCGCGATGATCAAAAAGCATTCCTGACCAACGGATGCCAGGGCGACGAATGTAACAGTGGCAGTAAGCCCTTTATGCAACCTTTTGGCAACCTGAGTGTCGCGCTAGAGGGGATCTATAGGGTACTGGTTGGGGTTGTGCTGGGAGCTGTGGTGGCAATGATGATTATTGCTGCACTCATGATTTTATTTACGATCAGCAAAGTTATTGCCGATAGCACAAAGGAAGTGGCTGTATTCCGGGCACTAGGCGCACGCCGTCGTGACATAGCTCAGATTTACTACACATATGGTTGTATGCTGGCCGTGAGTGCGTTGCTATTCGCGGGTATCATAGGGGCGACAGGCGCCTATGCTGCGAACGTGGCGTTTGGCGACCGCTTTGCAGCCACATTAGTGCAGTCGGTCGGCGCATACACACAGAACCCCACAATCAACTTGATTGGTGTCGAACCCATCTGGTTGCTGGGCGTCACTGGCGCTTTGCTTCTGGCGGCAATGATTGGCATAACAATACCCGTTTTGGCCGCACTGAAACGCAAGCTTATTACAATTCTTCGCGAAGAGTAAGGCCGAGCGCCTCAGCCGCGGCAATTAGTTGGCTCCTTGCGATAACTGGGGTATAATTTCCCTGTTATCGCAAGCTCGGGCGAGTGGCGGAATCGGTATACGCGGCGGACTTAAAATCCGCTGGTGGAAACACCTTGTGGGTTCAAGTCCCACCTCGCCCACCAAGAAAAGCAGCCTATGGGCTGTTTTTTGTTGGCAAGCATAAGCATTTAGGAGTATTATTAACAATAAATATGGCGCGATTACCTATTCCCGGTTCGGATGAAGGTTCTTGGGGAGATATCCTCAATGACTTTTTGAACACCGCGCACAATACCGACGGCTCGCTCAAACCAAGCTCTGTGGCGTCAGCTGGAAGCAGTGCATTTGCAAGCCAAAGCACACTGAACTCGCATGTTACGGGCACTGATCCTCACGCCGATGCCGACTACGCAATTATGAAAGGTGGCGGCCGCAAGATTTTTGTACAGTCTACCGATCCGGCTTTAGTTCCTGCAAACGACGTCCAGGATGGGGATTTGTGGATTGATATATCGTAATGACAGTCGTACGCAAACGCACTAACGGCCAATGGCAGGTGTTGAGTGGCGACCACTCTAACGTTATTGCTTCGGATGCCCCAACAGGCGTATCTGTGACCACGCCAACAAACGGCGTGGCACGCGTTGTGTGGACGCCTCCGGTATTTACGGGTAACGGTGACATTCTTAAATTCGTAATAGAGGCGACCGTTAATGGCGGCGGTTTGGCAAAAACCGTGCAGGCTAACCCCGAAGATACAAGTACGCTGGTAACGGGTTTAATTGGCGGCACGTCGTACACGTTTCGTGTGGCTGTGATTAACTCATTTGGCACCGGAGTCTTTTCGTCGGCTACAGCACCACTTGCCATGGCAACTGCGGGTGCATATGTACTGCCGAATGGTTTGATTATTCCTTCTGGCTGGATTAACCCGGCGACTGCCGGTATCTTTGGCGCGAACATGGACTACGGCGACCTGACTGTGCATGAAGGCAGTATTGTTACTACGTCGCATGGTCAGGTTATTGAAGACCTCGATATTCATGGCAACATAGAGATCAAGCACAATAACGTTATTGTCCGGCATTGCCGCATCCGCAGCATGCAAACGTCGAGCGTCATAACTGGCGGAGAGGGCGTAGTCGATGGCAACAAGTCAATCGTCGATGGCTTGGGCAACCGCACCTGGCTGGCTAATAACTTGCTTGTTGAATACTGTGAAGTGATTGGTACCGATGACCCCGAAATTAATGACCAGAGCGGCATTACGTCTGGCGGCAGCACCGGCATAACCGCCCGCTTTAACGTGCTGCACGGTATGTCCGACGCGATTACCCTCAACGACAATGCTACAGTTAGCAGTAACCTGGTATACGACATTAAGGTTGCCGATGGCTCGCACGCGGACTGTTTCCAGATTACCGACGGCGATAGCACACTCGTCGAAGATAACGTCTTTATGTGCCACACGCCAACTGGCGCGCCGGTTACTGGCGGCGATGGCGTTCAGCGTGTCGACAAGATTAACGGCCTAGGTAACGCGGCCATCCAAATCGGCGCCCAGACAGGCACACTCACCAATCTGACAATCAACCACAACTACCTCTCGGGTGGCTACTACACCATCAACTCCAACAATAGTGGCGAGGGCGCGAATGGACAGATTACTGGTGCCTACACCAACAACGTCTTTTCTGGCCACTTTAAGTACGGGCCTGTTGGCAATTATGGTTCGGGCATGACGTTTAATAACTCCAACATTTGGGAAGCGACGCGTGTCACAAACACATGGTCGGGCCCTGGTGACACAATCGAGAAGTACTACCACCTGACGGCTAGCGCGCAAGTTAACGGAACGGTTTCTACTACCACACCATGAGCAATTATCTTGTAGTCGTTGGCAACAGCGCCAGTCTGACCGACCAGGATACCTGGTTGCAAAGCCGCTTAACCGGGCAGAGCCACACGGTCACGATTAT
This sequence comes from Saccharimonadales bacterium (SeqCode), assembly GCA_035280845.1. Taxonomy (GTDB): domain Bacteria; phylum Patescibacteriota; class Saccharimonadia; order Saccharimonadales; family EFPC-124; genus DASTDY01. The sequence goes on from DATEFB010000007.1 coordinate 22,400, forward strand.
TGATGATGGCGCTGCTATACCCGGAAACCTGGACACAACATTCCACGGTGTCATTATGAGTAACACCGCTAACATTCTGCAGCTGAGCACAAAGTATAATGCCACGTCGCGCGGTGTTGTGGCATTTGGGCCGTACCCGCACACGGCATTTACGACGCAGGCCAGCCCATCCAACGGCACGTCAACAACCGCACAGTACGTACTTGCTTCTAACGGCGATGCAATAACGCCAACGGGCTCGGGCACTAACGTTACTTACGCCACTTCAGCGGTGTTGCACACGTACATCGACGACAACGGAACATCTTTGGGGTCGGGCGCCTTTAAGTTTTTGACGGCACGGAATGACTTGTTAGCACGCGCTACAGGCGTCCGCTACGAAAGCGGGGCCATGATGACCGCGAGTACCGCCGCGCCATCACGCCGGGTGCGCATGGGCTTTACTGACTTCACGCTCCTTAACGCAACAGGCCAGGGTTGGGTAGATAACGCAATCACCTGGATTACAACTGCACTTGCCAACCAGACGCCAGTCGCCAATGCAGGGTCCGACCAGAATGTCGCTGCTGCCGACCTGGTCACGCTGGATGGCACAGGGTCAACCGATGGCGATGGCACTATTACTACATATACGTGGTCACAGGTGAGCGGTACGGCCGTCACGCTTTCTTCGACGAGCGTCGCACAGCCAACCTTTACGTCGCCAGCCTCACTTTCCGGTGCAACGCTTGTGTTTGGTTTAACTGTTACCGACAACCAAGGGGCGACAAGTCCCCAAGACACAGTAACGATTACGGTTGCGCCACGCGCTTCGATTAAAGTCCGCATAAGCGGCGCATGGGTGGTAAAGCCGCTCAAAACACGAGTCGGCGGCGCCTGGCGGGACTAGTGGCGCATCTGCCGAGGTGCTATAATGAAACCGAATAATAACAGGAGTTAATGCAAAAGTATGGAATTAATGTGGATAATTTTGGCCGTCGTGGTTGTTCTAGCCATAGTCGTTGTCGTTATCTATAACGGCCTTGTCTCGACCCGCGTGCGCGTCGAAGAAGCCTGGAGCGATATTACCGTCCAACTGAAACGCCGCCTCGACCTCATTCCAAACCTTGTGAATTCAGTCAAAGGCTATGCTACCCACGAAAAAGAAGTGTTTGAGCGTGTTACCGAAGCTCGTGCCAATGCCTTAAACGCCCAGGGCGTACAGCAGACTGCCAAAGCCGAGAACCAGTTCGAAGACGCACTGAAGAGTCTGTTCGCAGTTGCTGAGAACTACCCACAGCTTCGCGCAACCGAAAACTTCCAGCAGCTGCAAGCTGAGCTGACTGACACCGAAGACAAGATCATGGCCTCACGCCGCTTTTACAACGGCTCGGCCCGTGAGCTGAACATTAAAATCGACAGCTTCCCAAGCAATTTGGTCGCTGGCATGTTCGGTTTTAAGAAGCGTGAATTCTTTGAAACTGCCGACCAAGCCACTGCCGAGAAGCCTGTTGACGTCAAGTTTTAGGAGTATCCCCAATGTATTCGGCGATTGCCGCTAACAAACGAAATACTGTGCTGATTATGGCCATCTTTGTGGCCATAATTGGCGCTTTGGGTTGGATCGTCAGTAACCTGTACGGCCAGCCGTCATACTTTTACCTGGCATTTATTGTGGCCGGCGTTTTTGCGCTGATCCAATATTTTGCAGCCGCAAAACTTGCCCTGGCAATGAACGGCGCAAAAGAAATCCAGAAGCGCGACAACCCGCGTCTGTTCCGTACGGTCGAGAACCTCTCGATCGCCACAGGTATGCCTATGCCAAAGGTCTACCTTATCGATGACCCGGCACCGAATGCTTTTGCGACTGGTCGTGACCCCAAACACGCCTATGTTGCCGCAAGCACCGGTCTGCTCGAAATAATGACCGACACCGAGCTTGAGGCAGTTATGGCCCACGAGCTTGGCCACGTCAAGAACTACGATATTCGCGTCATGATGATTGTATTCGGGCTGGTGAGCGCTATTGGGTTTATTGCCGACATGCTCCTGCACATGATGTGGTGGGGCGGCAACGATGACGACAACCCAAACCCTCTCTTTATTGTGCTCGGCATTGTAGCCGCTTTACTTGCGCCGCTTGTTGCCTTGCTTGTACAGATGGCTATTTCGCGCCAACGCGAGTATCTGGCTGACAGTACGGGCGCAATGACCACGCGCTATCCGGAAGGTTTGGCAACAGCCCTCGAAAAAATTGGCCAGACAGGATCGACTATGCGCCGCCAGAACACGTCTACGGCCCACCTCTTTTTTGCGAACCCGCTGAAGGGAAATGCGCTTGCTAAATTGTTCAGCACGCATCCGCCGATCCAAGACCGAATCGCCCGGCTTCGCGCCATGGGCACCAAACTGTAAGGGGTAAATCGTGGCATCGAGCAAACAAAAAAAGAAGCAGCCAGCCAGCCAAAAGCAACAGAATGCAGTTATTGCCCGCTGGAAAGCGGTTATTGCTGACGGCAAGGCGAGGGCCAATCTATACCTTTCCCGACGGCCGCATAGGGCTTTCCGCATAACCCCCACCCGCAGCTACAAACGGGGTGAGCGGGTAGAGGGCGCATGGAGTCTTGTTAAAGGATCGTTCGGAACGATTTGGCACGAAAAACGCACTATTTGGGTGCTCATGCTACTGTTCGCGCTCACCAGCTATATTGTCGTAGGCGGAATCTCCCAGCTGAGTTTTGTAGATTTGCGGCAGGCCACACAAGAGCTATTTCAGGGGAACCTGGGTGCCCTTGGGTCGGTCGCGACGTTATTCGGAGCAGCCGTTACGGGGAGCCTCAGCCCTACGGTTTCGCAGGTACAGCAGTTTTTATCGGGCGCCTTGGCGTTTTTGTTCTGGCTCAGTTTAATCTGGATATTGCGACGGCGGCTGGCCGATCAGGATACGTCGGTAAAAGAGGCGTTATATAATTCGGGTGCGCCGGTTATTCCGTCTATTTTGGTTGCGACAGCGCTCATGATCCAGCTTATCCCCGCGGTCATTGGTATTCTTGGTGCAGTTCTAACATTAAGCGGCGCCTGGTTTCAGGGTGGGGTAGAGAGCATGCTGGTTTGTACGGCTGCGGCGCTGTTGGTGCTGCTTTCGATCTACTGGATTGCTGGCTCTGCCACAGCCATGATTATTGTGACAATCCCAGGCATGTACCCGTGGCGGGCACTTTCGGCCGCGAGCGATTTGGTTATTGGCCAGCGTTGGCTCATTGCACTGCGGGTTGTTATTATGGCGCTCGTTGTGTTTGCCGTATGGGCACTTGTTTTAGTGCCTATATTGCTGCTCGATGGTTGGCTCAAATTTAACTGGCTCCCATTGATTCCCATTGCCGTGCAGTTTTTGGGCGCGTTTACGCTTACCTACGCTGCAACATTCGTCTATAAAATGTACAGAAGTATGATATGAACAAATCAGATGCAAAAGCCCGTATAGCAAAATTACGCGACCTCATTAACGAGTACCGTTACGAATATCACGTTAACAACCATTCCATCATGGAAGAATCGGCGGCTGATGGGTTAAAGCATGAACTTGCCGAACTCGAAGAGCAATACCCTGAACTAATTACGCCCGACTCGCCAACCCAGCGCGTAGCAGGCGAGCCGTTGCCGCAATTCGTATCGGTTGAACATAAGTCGCGCATGCTTAGCCTGAACGATGTGTTTAGCGCACAGGAAGTCCAGGCGTGGGAAGACCGTGTTATAAAGAACAGTCCCGCTGGCACTAAGCTGGATTTTTTTGCTGACATTAAAATGGATGGCCTGGCATGTTCGCTGGTGTACGAAGACGGCGTATTGGTGCGTGGCGTAACGCGCGGCAATGGCACCGTTGGCGAAGATGTGACGCACAACGTCAGGACTATAGATTCAATTCCGCTGCGCCTGCGCAAAGCCCCCGAGACAGAGATGTTTTTACAGGGTCGCACAGAGGTTCGCGGCGAGATTGTAATGTACAAAAAAGACTTCGAAGCGCTTAACAAGGCACGGGAAGAGCAAGGTTTGCCGCTGTTCGCAAACCCCCGTAACTTGGCTGCAGGCACAGTGCGGCAGCTCGATCCAAAGTTGGTTATTCACCGGCCATTGCATTTTAGGTCATGGGATATTATTCGTGACGATGCATCCGAGATTCCTACCAACCGCGCTGCTTACGATGCCATTGGCGCGCTTGGTTTTTTGGTAAACCGTGAAGCGAAAGTACTGCCCGATGTGGCGGCCGTTATGGCATTTTCCAAGGAATGGGAAGACAAGCGTCATGACCTGCCGTTCAATACCGACGGCCTGGTCGTAAAGGTCAACGACCGACGGTTATTTGCATTCCTGGGCGTGGTCGGGAAGGCCCCGCGCGCTGCCGTGGCGTTTAAGTATCCTGCCGAACAGGCAACCACAAAGATTAAAGACATATTTGTGAGTATTGGTCGCACCGGTGCTGCAACCCCTGTTGCCGTGCTTGAGCCCGTGGTTGTTGCCGGTTCGACTGTGCAAATGGCAACGCTCCACAACGAAGGCGAAGTACGCCGCAAAGACGTGCGTGTGGGTGACACGGTGATTGTGCAGAAGGCTGGCGATATTATTCCTGAAGTCGTTGAGTCGCTTAAAAAGCTGCGCACTGGTTCTGAGCCTGAATTTAAAATGCCGACTGCGTGTCCGGAATGTAGCACTACGCTCGAAAAGCGCGACAACGACGCTGTGTGGCGCTGCCCCAACAATAACTGCCCGGCTCGCGTGCACAACCTGATCCAGCATTACGCCAGCAAAGCCGCGCTCGATATTGATGGCTTGGGCGAGAAAAATGTTTTGGCATTGCTCGATGCAAAACTCATACGCGATTCAGCCGATCTTTATACGCTTACAAAAGACCAGCTTCTGCGCCTTGACCGCTTTGCAGAGATTTCGGCGAGCAAATTAATCGATGCTATTGCTGCAAAAAAACGCCCAGGTTTAAGCCATTTCATCTACGGCTTAGGCATTCGTCAGGTCGGTGCGCAAACGGCTGTCGATTTAGCAAACCGCTTCGAAACGTTGGATGCGCTTCGGGTTGCAACCATCGATGACCTTCGGCAAGTTGAAGGCGTCGGCGAGGTTGTGGCCGAGAGTATTGTGGCTTGGTTTGGCAGTGATGACCATCAACAGCTGCTGGCAAAATTCGCCAACGCAGGCGTCGAGCCGCAAAAGGTTGTGTATACCGGCGGCCCGCTGACGGGTAAAAACTTTGTCATCAGCGGCACGCTCGACATGGACCGCGAAGAAGCCGCCGAAAAAATACGCGCGCTTGGCGGTACATTCCAAAGCAGTGTCGGCAAGACCACGACATATCTTGTGCTGGGCGAAAATCCGGGCCAGAGCAAAGTAGACAAAGCCGAGAAACTTGGCACTAAAATCGTAGACGAAGCCGGTTTTAAAAAGATTCTGGAGAGTTCGTGAACATTACGTTTATTACCGGCAACGAGCATAAAGCAAAATATGTCGCGCAGTGGTTGGGTGTTCCGGTAGCGCATCGCAAGTTAGATTTAGATGAGCTGCAAACGCTCGATCTGCACACACTCGTAGACCACAAGGCAAAACAGGCGTTCGACATTGTAGGCACACCGGTTCTTATAGAGGACGCGCAGCTTGTTTTTGATGCCATGGGGCGCCTGCCAGGCCCATTCATTAAATTCTTTGTCGAAGAGCTTGGCCCTGAAGGTATTGCCCGCATGCTGAATGCTTTCGATGACCGACGGGCATTTGGCAATATTTGTTACGCACTGTACGACGGCCGGGAAATGAAATATTTCGAAGGCAGTATGAGCGGGAGCATTGCCACGGAACCCCGCGGCACGGGCGGCTTTGGGTTTGACAGCATTTTTGTAAACGACGGCTACAAAATCACACGTGGCGAAATGAATGAAGAGACGTACGCAGCAACATCGTATCGAAAGCAGGCGCTCGATAAGCTGGCGGCACATTTGAACCGCGCATGAAATACCTTGCGACCTGTATAAGCGGCACACAAGAGATTATTGGTCAGCGGCTCAATGCATTCTCGAGTGGTGAATTGCGTATTCTGGAATTACAGAATGGGCTCGTTATTTTTGAATCGACGCTCACACAAAACCAACTCAGCGAGCTGCGGTTTTTTAACAACGTGTACGAGTTGCTGGCCGATGGGGCAGGGGAGGTGAGTGAGCTGCCCGTTCCGCACATAGACGGAACTTTCACGGTCCGGCGCAGCGTGCAGAACCAGCCCACGCACATAGACGACCTAAAAGAGCATGTTATCGCAAAAAGTTCGGCTACATTTACAGCCCATCGGCCTGAAACCGAATTTCTCTTGCTTGAGCGTACCGATGGCCGGAAGTTATGGGGCAGACTGCTGCCGCGCGCCGGATTTAAGCAGCGCACCATTGAGCAGGGCGAGCTGCGCCCTGAACTGGCACATATTCTTGGCCTGGTCGCTGGGCTTGATGCAAAAGCCACAGTGCTGGATCCTTTTGCCGGATACGGCGGCATTGCGCGCGAAATGCTACACGGCTTTCATGTTAAGGAAATGCTCGCGGTAGAACGCAACGAACATCTTATTCCGCACCTTAAATCAATTCCACGCGTTACAGCCATGCATGGTGATGCCCGGCAGCTTGCACATGTTCATACCCGGAGCATTGACCGCATTGTGACTGATCCGCCTTGGGGAGAATTCACGAATCGGCCAGAATCAGAGATGCGGGCACTGTACGGGCATTCGCTTGCGCAGATGCATCGGGTGTTGCGGGCAAAAGGCGCCGTGGTTATGTTGACTGCCGCACCATTTTTGCCTGAAGTCGCCACGGCATCGCATTTTGATGTGCTAAAACAATACCCGATTTTAGTGAATGGCCGCAAAGCAACAATCTATAAATTGCGTAAGATAGGCTAAAGGCAATTATGACCGATATAAATCCCTCTGAGTCCATACACAACGGATTGCCACGCCAAGGCCCAGGGTCAGATTCAACCACTAAGGCACTGTTTGGCACGATAAAACATCCCAATAAGATACAGCGTGGTATAGACATGGGCTGTGGCACGGGCCGCTCTACGATCTGGTTGGCGCAGCAGGGTATCGATATGGTCGCTATAGATACGAGCCAACCGTTTCTTAATACGCTGCATGATGCCGCGACTCGCGCAGGCGTCGCTAATCATATAAACACCAAGAAGATGTCTATAGGTGCTGTTTCATATCCAGACGAGTCGTTTGATCTCGTTTGGTCAGAGGGCGCAGCTTATTTCATCGGCTGGGCGCGTGCTCTGACGAGCTGGAAGCGTTTGCTCAAACCCGAGGGGTATCTCATAGCCACCGACATGTTCTGGACAACGGACAGTCCCACGCCAGAGTTAGCGGACTTCTTCAAAGACGATAATGTCCTCACATTAGAACAAGGATCGGAAATAGCGCGGCAATCAGGCTATGTGGTGAGGAAAACCTATATTCAACCTGATTCAGATTGGTTCGATGAATATTACAGCGCTCTTGAGGAGCGGGCTGAAAAATTCTCTGCGCAGCCTGACCCTAAACTGAGGGAAGCGGGCGATCAGGCAAAGCAGGAAATTGCCATAAGGCGCAAGTATAAGACTGAGTACCAACATGTGGGCTTTGTACTGCAAGTAGCAGGCTAAAACCTTGCAGCATAAGCACGTTTGTGCGATAGTTGTATTAGGCTAGTACGCTAAGAGGTTCTTGGCGTCACCGAACACAAAAAACATTCCTAAAACAAAAAGAACCTCTCGGGTGGGCGCGCACTAGCTCCCAAATTTGTATGCCAGACCCTAATCTAATACGCCAGCGAAGAAAGAATTACCGCACCGCCATTGAGGGTGCGGTTGGTTCCACGTTGTTTCGCCACATTTATGTCATCGACAGGCGCGACGGCCGCGAATTTGACACGCTAGAAGATGGCGAGAACGCCTGTGCCTACGTTGTCTCTTGTATTCTTTTGCTGCACGGCCTTATTGATGCCCCGCATTCAACAGTAGCGACCACCCTCGAGAAAATGCATGAAGCCGGATGGCGCCAAACGAACGAGCCAGTATGGGGCGACATTGTCCAGTGGCCTGTGCGGAACGGTCACATGCACCTTGGGTTCTATATTGATACGCAGAATGTTGTTAGTAATTCGTCTATGCAGCGGATGCCTATAAAGCACCACCTGAAAATGTCAGACGGCCGTACGCCGGTTGCGTACTATACGCACGACCTGCTGCAAGAGCCGCAGGCGGCCAATTAACCCTTTTCGTAAACGGTATAGCGTGTTATAATTTCATCCGTACTCTCAAGGATTCCCTTGGGGCATTAGCTCATTTGGCTAGAGCGCTTCCATGGCATGGAAGAGGTGATCGGTTCGAATCCGATATGCTCCACCACGGGGGCGATTAGCTCAGCTGGTTAGAGCGCGTCACTGATAATGACGAGGTCCGAGGTTCAAGTCCCCGATCGCCCACCAGAATTTATCACAAATAACCCGCCGGTATGGCGGGTTATTTGTTTTGTGTATAATTGCTATCTATGAGCTTTGAATTTACACGTAGACCCCAGCCGGGCGCAGTGGTCGACACAATAAACTTACGAGAGGATGGCATAGACGCAGTATCGTTGCCATCTGCATCTCTTATTTTGGGTGAGCGCCGCTTTTGGCGTGAGCTTAAGGCGCAGACCGACCCAGAAACGCAGCTGGGTTCTATTGCGGTTCGTTTGGCATACCACATGGAGGAGCTGCGCGTGGGCTATGCTATGGCCAATCTGGCAATCTCACGCGGACTACTCGTTGGCGAAGGTGCGTTGATGTTTACAGATTGGTATTCCGATGCTGCTGTGAGTCTGCCGTATTCGCGCTTTCTGCGCAAGCCGCAGATTTTCCAGCATCTTGAGCAGGCAACGCCGCCCGATGACGACCATGACCATGTCATGTTCATGGACTACATGCCCAACGAACGCAACAAAACCGGCTTACATTTGCCCGTGCGCGATGTAGCTGACTACGGCCTCCCCGCCATTGAAAGTGGAAGCGAGCGCTGGCTGGAAGATGAGGACCTATTCCTGCGCGCTCGCAGCCCCGCTGAACCCACTGCCGAGCTCACGCGCGTATATAAACAGGAGTTCGGGAAGCGGTTTGACCGCGCGGCGTTTATTTCGTTTTCGCCCCGTATGAAGCCGGAAGCGTGGGCCGCAGATTAGCGCCTGCGGCCTGCCTCGCGGTTCGATAGGCTTGTCAAAACAGAGGTAAACTGCTAAAATAATTCTCGATATACAACTGCTATGGGCCCATAGCTCAGTTGGTTAGAGCATCTGCCTCTTAAGCAGAGTGTCCTGGGTTCAAGTCCCAGTGGGCCCTCCAGATATTATCATTCCCACAACATCTCTTACGAGACCAAATGACGGCTTAGCCTGACAGCTAGAGCCGTCATTTTGGTTGTCGGCCGCAAATACTGCTTCCACTTTTACAGGGCTTCTTTTCTGCTATCCATGTCAACATGCTGGTACGCCCAGCTTCTTAAGGAGTGCCGCAGCCGTATGGCGCAGGTGATGTACCTTGATTGCCCGTAACCCGTGCTCACGGCAAAGCCGTTGGGCAAGCCCAGCTTGAAGGCGATGAGTTCGGTACGCATGTAAAGGCTCCCGGGGTTAGTGGTTCTTGGAACTAACCCGCGCGTAGCGATCCCGACCTCCTGTTGTGATAGCAAAACCACGGCGCGTGAAGCCGTGGTTTTTACAGCACTAATAGCGATGATACAAAGCAGCCCCCGCATGACACGGGAGCTGCAACATTTTCGCTCTAAGAAGCGGCTACTGAGAGGCCCGCAGCGTCAGCAATGACGACTGTAACGCCGAACGTTGCGCGTTTTCAAATGCAGTGTCGGATATGCATCCGCCGGATCCGCTTTGTACTGTGCCGGGCAGTGGAACAGCGAAGATTTTGCTACCAACGGTGATGTATCCATTCTCTGGCTTGATCTCGGCCGCTGTAATGTTGCTGTTCCGGTTCTTCTCGACAGCCAACAGGTCGGCTTGTGAGCTGTAGACGCTGACAGTAACGATCGGATGGTCTGCATCACCCCAAGGTGTGGATGGGTCGAACCCACAGACGTTCTGGTCCCCCCCTGTTGCCCCTTTGTCGACTAACTGCTGGGTGGAAAGTCGAATGAGCTTGTGGTTCACACCGCCAAAGCTGTAATCAGTCATCTTATATAGCGGGGTGATGCCGCTCTTTTTGTCGAATTCGACGCCTAGTTCGGGCATCTTCGAGACGTTCTGGTTGACGGTCTGGCTGCCGTTATTCGTCGGCGGTGGAGTTTCACCCTTGTTCTGAGCCTGCCACACATACCAACCGCCCACAGCAAGTAGCGCAATTACCGCTAGCACTATTACGACTTCGACGACACCGAAGCCTCTCTGATCTCGTGTTGTTGGCATGACAATTTGCTCGTTTAATTTTTCCCATTATCTACCTTTAGTGAACCCGTTGCAATAGCGCCATTCGATCTATTGGCTATGCAAGATGCTTTTCATTCAAACGAACCTGTGTTAATTGTTATTCAACCCCATGATCATTGTAAGCATCGTGAGGGCGTACCCAATCCGTTTCTCGATTCCCTCACAGAAGGGGGCCGAAAGCCCGTGCGTACAATTATGCGCAGGGTGGCAGTTGCTGCGACAGTGTTGTTAGCCCTTGTGGCTACCAACGCAGTCGTGGCGCCGCCCGCCTTTGCCGTAGCGATGAAGACGAACCGTGTCATCCTGAACGGCGCAGATTGGTTGGGGGGCGACGGCGTCAACGTCTACTCCAATGATGGAAACTTCGACTCGAACATGGCCGACACTAACTATGTTAACGGAGTCCAAAGCGGCTACCGCTGGCAGTGCGTTGAGCTGGTGAACCGGCTCTACCTCACGCGCGGCTGGACAAGTACGTGGTGGTCGGGCAACGGCTATCAGATGCTTGACAGCGCACCAGCCCACCTCGCCAAGTCAGCGAATGGCGCGATCCAGGCAATCAATCCAGGTGATGTCATCGTACTGGGTGGCGGCTGGTTAAATTTCGGCCATGTCGCCATCGTTAGTGGCGTGACCGGGACGACAATCCATACCGTCAGCCAAAATCTCTCGACTGCGAACGATGGAGTCGGGGGTGACTTCACCTGGAACCAGTCCGCCAAGACGATCACGCCATGGTCGGGCTACTCGATGACGGGTGTCGTTCATGCTCCAAACGGCGGCGCGTCGGCTGGTAACGGTGGCACCCCACCCGGCCTCGGCTCCAAGATTGCCTCCGCCCGCCACGCAGATGGCCGCCTGGCCGTCTTCTACATCGGGGCTAACAGCGCGATTTACTACCGCAACCAGAACTCACCCGGTAGCATAGGTTGGACGTCGGAGATTCACATTCCGGCGTATGCGAAGGCAATCGCGGCAGTCACCAACGCACAAGGTCGGATCGAGCTGTTCTACATCGGTGCCAACAATGGCCTGTATCACCGCTGGCAACCCTGGACGAATACCGACCAGTGGTCGCCCGAGGAATACTTCTCGGCCAACATCCGGGCAATCGCCGCAGCCAACAACGGCAACGGCATCCTGGCGGTGATCGCGGTTGGGTCGGACAACCAGTTGTACATCATGCAGCAGCCCGCGCCGAACTCGTGGAACGGGCAATGGCACAACATCCCGGCGCAGTCCGTGGATATTGCCATGGCAACGGCGCACGACGGCCGCAACGAGCTGTTCCATGTCGGCACCAACTACCAGACGTACCACCGCTGGGAGTGGTCACCGGGCTGCTGCTGGTCGTCGCCGGAGGAGGTCTGGGGTACGAATGTCCGCAAACTGGCCGCAACCCGCAACGCCGACGGCCGCATGGAGGTCTTCGCCATTGGCAGCAATGCCCAGATCTACAACAACTGGCAGCAACAAGCCGGTTCCAACTGGGCGAATACCTGGCCGTTGATTCCGGCTCAGGCGCGGTATATCGCGGCGGCGACCAACGTGGATGGCAGGCTGGAGATCTTCTACGTCGGAGCTAACAACTCTGTGTACCACCGGCGGCAAACGCAAGCCGGGTGCTGCTGGGGGCCAGAGGACATCCTGCCCGCGAACGTTGCACCGTAGCGCCTGCGTTCAGGGCGAGAAGAACAAAGTGAGAAAAGAGCCGGTGAGTGGAGAGCTTCACCGGCGAAGACCTGAGCCATGTCTTGAAACTGGCTCACTTAAATTACTGTTGATTGCCGCGGATGCTAAATGAAAATGGCGGGCTACGTGAACGTAGCGCCGCCGGAAAGGGGCACTTATAGGGTTGCGGGCGTAGCCCTCGACCGGAGAGCTGGCCGAGGGCTACGCGTACATGGGGACTCGCGTATTCGCGGCGTCCTGTACTGCAATCAACTATTGAGCCATTTTCTATAAAAGCAGAAATCTGGCTGTAATGTTAGTGTTAAGCAAGCATCTCCATGCAAAAGAGACGCCACGCCCGCGTTCTTTTGTTAAAATGGCGGTATGCAGTCCAACCTTCTCTTTCAATATTGCCAGAAGCTTGTTATTTTATCGGACGACCTGCAAAGCGTGTTGCTTGCGCGGCGGCAGGGAGAAGCTGATTACGATGGAACCTTCTCTTTTATTGGTGGCAAAATGGAAACGACCGACGCGACTTTGCTTGACGGCATGCAGCGCGAAAAAAACGAGGAAATCGGCGAAGGTGCAATAGTCGCCGTGCTGCCTAACGAAAGCTACAATATTTTGTTTAAAAAGAACGACGGCAGCAGTATGGTATTACCTCATATTGCTGGTAAGTTTGTGTCGGGCACTATTGCGCTGAGCGAAGAATACAGCGACTATGCATGGGTGCCGCTTGCGAACATAGAATCGTTTGAGCCGAAAATTGATAACATTCCCCAGCTTGCGCATTGGGCCAAAAGCAAGCTGGCTGATACGGCAGAAGATCGCCTTGAACGCATATAAATTACGGAGCCGTTATGCATAAAACACAACTGCTCGAACGCATTGGCCGGCTGCCATTTGGGTCATTCTGGGTCTTTGGTATAAAGCAAGCGTGGGCGGCTATTTTTGGCGGGCTTATGCTCGGCGCGCTTATTCTGACCGCTTATGTAGACTTGCCGTGGCTGGCACGGTACGACTGGCTGTTTTTGGCTGCCATCGCAATACAGGCATTTATGTTGCTTGCAAAACTGGAAAAACCGCACGAAGTTATAACCATTGTCCTGTTCCACCTGGTTGGGCTGGGCATGGAGCTCTTTAAAACATCTGGCGCAATCGGCTCGTGGTCGTATCCCGGCGAGGCATTCTTTGAGCTTGGTAATGTGCCATTATTTTCGGGATTTATGTATGCGGCCGTAGGCAGTTATATGGCACGTTCCTGGCGGGTGCTCGAGCTTGAATTTAGCCACTACCCAAACCGTATCGCAACGGTTGTCCTAGCGGTTGCGATTTACGTCAATTTCTTTACGCACCATTTTATATACGACTTTAGGTATGTGCTTTTTGGCGCTGTACTCTTTTTGTATGGCCGGACGTGGGTCAGTTACGTCGTAAATAAAAAGCGCCGTCGCATGCCGCTGCTTGTAGGTTTTGTGCTAATAGCTTTCTTTATTTGGCTCGCCGAAAACATCGGTACCTACACGCAGGTATGGCTATACCCCGAGCAGGCTGCCGGGTGGCAAATGGTTGGCCTGGAAAAGATGGGATCGTGGCTGCTGCTTATGATTATCAGTTTTATTATGGTGGAATGCCTACACTACATCAGGCAGGTGCGCGCACGATAATCTTCGCACAGCCATTGACAAAAAACGGTATTTTTTGCATAGTTTTATAGCTATGACATCTGGTGAATTTTCTGAGTTTTATATTGTTGGCAGCAGCGAGCGTGGGCGTCAGCTGCTGCGCGAACGTCAGCCCCTACGCCACGCGCTGAGCTTGTTTGTGGCCGCGCCGGAAGCGCACAAAGTCCCCGTGCCTGGGTCGCGAGTGCTGGGCGCCGGACGCTATGGCTACACTTTCGCTATTGATAATATGGCCGTTAAAGTCACCACTCCAACATCAAGCCAGGAATCGTTTGATCTTCGCAGGCCGCTTCCACCAGAGGATCTTACCCAGCAATTCGAGGTTTTGGGCGCATTGCACGAATTTTTGGATGGCGAGCCGGAGGGCATAACTGCGCCGGAGCAGTTTTTTGTTGCACATACGCCAAATGACGCGTACATTCTTGGCCAGCAGTATATGGACGGCTGGGTATCTGTTGAAGATCAGACCGACAGGGTGTACGGTTGGTCTGATCCCGATGATGAAGGCATTCGGCTTGAGGTGCGTAAGTGGACGAGTGCCTTACGCGAGCGCCTGACACGGGGTTTGGGCGGCTTTGCCTACCTCCATCGTCTAGATGACTTGGCATTTCATAAACCCAGCGGTGTACACGGCGGCAATCTATTGGTGCCTGAGAGTGATACCCTGGACCCTGATACACCCCTTTGTATTATCGACCAACCAGGCCATAACCTGCGCCGAAAAAAGAAAACATCAACGTAAGATTGACATGCTGGCAAAATTTGCCGTATGATTTGACGGTGCTCATTGTCTAGTGAGAAGGAGAGCACTCATGACCCACGGTTTCAGTGGTTTCGGTGGCGGTGCCCCGCAGGGCGGTTACGACCAGCCGCTCCGCTGCCCGCGTGACAACGAACTCATGGCCAAGGTCAACGACCGGAACGCCAACGTTGTCATCGACCAGTGCCCGCGCTGCAAGGGCGTCTGGACGGACGCCGGCGAGATGGAGGCCATCGTGGCTTCCGTCACCAACGCGCCGGGCTTCCGTCCGCAGCCGAACTACGCGGCCTCCCACGGGAGCCACTCGGGTCACGGTGGTCACGGCGGCCACAACCGCCGTCACCACCGCACCAGCGACGGCATCTTCGGGAGCTTCTTCGGCTCCTGATCATCCGCGCACCGAGCGCCAACATACTGTGCGCTCAGCCCGGCCCCAGGAAGATCCTTTCCTCGGGGCCGGGCACCCCTACCATCGACCAGAAACATACCATCATGGTAAGATAGAAGTAGTGCGAAGACACAGCCACAGAGGTGGGCTGAGCCAACATCCCGCTACAAATAATTATGCGTACACGAAAGAACACCTCCGAGAAAACACGTATCGCCCTTCTTGCAGCAGCTATTGCAGTTCTGTTGCTTGTGGGCGGTTTTTTTGTCGTTAAATATATTACCTCGGGGCAGGCCGGAGGTCTATTCTCGGGCGGGAATAACCCGCTGAAAGATGTGAGCTTGTTCGTTGACCCTAACTCGAAGCCCGCTGTACAGGCAGCTGCCTGGCGCGGCACGCAACCCGAGAACGCTGCGCTCATGGACAAACTTGCAGCCCAGCCAACAGCCCGCTGGTCAACCTATGCCGGAGATTTTGATGCCTTGAGCCAATACGTCCAGGCCGCGGCGGCTAGCAAAAAAACGCCTGTTCTAGTGAGTTACTTCTTCCCGAAGCGTGACTGTGGCCGGTATTCTACGGGCGGCGCGCGCGACGGCG
Source organism: Saccharimonadales bacterium (SeqCode) (assembly GCA_035280845.1). Classification (GTDB taxonomy): domain Bacteria; phylum Patescibacteriota; class Saccharimonadia; order Saccharimonadales; family EFPC-124; genus DASTDY01. The sequence continues at coordinate 37,978 of DATEFB010000007.1, forward strand.
AGGAGTACAAAGGTTTTATTGATGGCTTTGCCAACACAATCGGTACGGCCAGGGCAATTGTTATTCTGGAACCAGATGCGATTCCAAACATTAAAGCGCTCGACGACCAAGGCAAGCCTTGCTTGAGTGACGAAGACCAGCAGCTGTACTATTCCCTCATGGATTATGCGGTGACAACCCTTAAATCGCAGTCCAACATTAGCCTGTACATCGATGCTGGCAATAGCCAGTGGATCAAAGATACGAATGAGACCGCGAACCGCCTGAAACGCGCCAGTATTGCTAAGGCCGATGGCTTTAGCCTGAATGTTTCTAACTTTCAGACGACCGACGACACCATTGCATATGGCGAGGCTATTTCGCGTGCCATCGACGGCAAGCATTTTGTGATCGATACTTCGCGCAACGGCAATGGCCCATTCACGAACCCGGCGTACCCATCGCACGGTTGGTGCAACCCGCCAGACCGTGCGCTTGGCCACTATCCAACTACCCAAACCGGGCATGGATCTGTCGATGCGTATTTGTACATTAAACGACCGGGTGAATCCGACGGTGCTGACGCTGATCCCCAGAAATGTTTCGGTGGTCCCAAGGCAGGTGATTGGTGGCCAGACTACGCTGCTGGCTTAGTTGCCCGCTGGCCAAAAGAATTGCAGCCGAACTAACTTAAGCGTTACAATGAGGGCAATGGCTACTCGTTCAAACACAAAAAAACCAGCGTCCAAAAGCAAATCAAAAAATAAGCAGAACATCCGCCCAATTGATTTTGTGGTGATTGGCCTTGCCGCAGTACTTATAATGTTTGGCTTATGGAACATGCGCAGCAAACAAGCCGGCTTGCCTTGCGACAGGCCGGGTCAGGAGCATAACCTGATCGTCCGTGATGATGCGTTTAACGTGACGAAACTCACCATCGCGCAGTGCGATGTTATTAAGATTGCCAACCTCGATGCAACGCAAAGCTATGAATTCGCTTTTGGCGTGCACGACAAACACATCCAATACCCAGGCTTTAACGAGACGGTTATCCGCCCGAATGAATTCATTGTGATCGATGCCATAAAAGCAGGAATCTACCGCATCCATGACCACTTGCGTGACAAGGCGGCGGTAGAATTCACAATTGAAGCCAAGTAGGTTTTATTTAACGTGGACCCAGTATGCGGCAGAGGGAATGCCCTGTTTGTCGGTAATGAACGCCATGTACCAGCCCGAAGGAACCAGGTTCTGGTTGGCTGGAATTTCAACGTTAATGCCATCTTTGGTTGTAGTGAATGGCAAGTTGATTGAGCGCTGTTCAACGTCAGTAACGTGAGTAACCGAGCTTGGGCGCATCAGTTTTGCAGTCCCAATGTTGCTTGGGTTCGACGTTTTGAGCTCGGTCTTTGTGCCGCGCTCAATTTTTTTGTTACCGCCGGTAATCTGCGGGCGCTCGCCTTTGAACAGGTAGGATGGCGAGTAAATTTCGATCCGCATCTCGAAGCTGTTGTCGATTGGGTTCGAACCGAATACTGCAACACGGCCGTCTGGCAACAGCATGGCTTCCGAGTGGTAGTTGCGGCCAACCCGAGGTGAGGCTGCGTCGGTAAAGGTATTGGTGTCGGGGTGGAAAATCTGAGCGTTGTGTACGTCGTCGGTGCGGTAACCGCGTGAGCCACCGGTAGCCAGTACAGTGTCGTCTGGCAGAATGACGGCGCTTGGGTAGCGGACTGCCTCTTTTAGCTTAGGGCCGTCGGTAAAGGTCGGGTTAGTCTCGTCCAGGTCAATGATTGCTGTGCGGTTGGTTGCGTCTGGAGAATCGCCAATGCCGCCGCCGCCCATAACCATAACGCGCTGTTCCTGCGCAGGTGGCAGCAGTAATGAAGCGCTCGTTTCCAGGTATTCTGGATCTTTCAAGCCGGTGACGGTCTTAAACGAGTTGGTAGTGAGGTCCCAGAAACCAGGCGTACGGCCTTTGTCGGTTGGGCCGTATCCGGCGTTTGATCCAGTGTAAAACAACTTGCCTTCGGCTGTCAGCAGTAGGGCAGGGTAGGTAGGGAAGTACTGGTTCAGGTCTTCGCGGTGAGTCCACTGTTTAGTGGCAGGATCAAACATTTCGGTTTGGCCGTACAGAATCTCGCCTTTTTCGTCTAGGCCAGAGCTTGCCAGGACTTTACCGTCAGCAAGGGCAACCAGTGTTGGATACCAGCGGGCGTATTCTAGGCTGTCTACTTTTTCGTAGCGTTCCGTAATTGGGTCGAAAATGTATGAGTCTTTTAAGCCTTCGTATTCTTGTTTTGGCGTAATGGTCAGGTCTTCGTAGGTTTTAGTACCACCGGCAACCAGTAGGCGGCCGTCTGGCAAAAAGACGTGGCCAGCACAAAAGGCATCCCACGGAGTTGGGATCTCTTTGAAGGTTTCCAGCTCTGGGTCCCACAGGACGCTGCGGAACGTATTGGCATCAAACTGCTTTTCATCGTTACCAGAACCGGCGATCAGGAGGACCTTGCCGGTGTGCAACATAGCGGCGTGAATCGAACGTACAGGGGAGTCCATACTGGCAGTATCCCAGCGGCCCATTTGTACCACGACTTCGTGGCGGCGTGAGAGTACATATTCAACACCGGCCGAAACAGGTTCTGCAACAGCTTGGGCGTTGGCAACAATGACGAGCGCGATAGCTACAACGTAGCTGACCATGCGCCATTTAAATGGTTTTTTGACTTTCTTCATACTATGCTACCTCCTGATAGCCAGTTATCTTGCGTGTCTTAATAATGTGGACCAGGCGCTTCAGGCCAGGTTTGACTGCGCCATATGACCACATAAGCAGCGGGATAAAGCAGATGGCAAGGGTAAGGATGCTCCAGATTTTAACTTCTGGGTACGAGTTGCCGGTAATGCTGCTGTAAGCCAGAAAGCCCACAATCAGTGCGCCCCACATAATGTGGTCTTTGAATGTCAGCAGGCGGTCGGGCGACGATGACGAGCCTTTGGGGGTTACAACAAAGCTGGTTTTGCGGCGCAGGATTGTTTTAACGAACGCGCTGGCGTAAATCGGGGCGCACAGCATAGTAACGAGCATGCCTGGAACGCCCAGGGTGCCACGCTCCTCGTGAGGGCTGACGTTATACTTGCGCATCCAGCCATACAGAATGACCTGTGCGGCAAGGACATCAAAGTATAGTGCGAACCAGATTTTGCTACCAACGTCTACACCGTCTTCGCCAAGTACCAGGAACAGGCCAGTGACAAGCACACCAATCAGCCAACTAAGCGCTGCAATTGGGTAGTATCCAATAATCATGGTGTAAAAGATTTTGGCGCGCCATGGCAGACGGAACAAAAAGCCCAGGAAGTTGCGCACCAGCACTTCGTTACCGCCACGAGCCCAGCGGAACTGCTGAGAGAAGAAGTCGGTCCAGCTTGATGGGCCTTCGCCTACGGCTACCACATCAGGGGTATATACTGACTTCCAGAATTTTTTAGTCAGAGGGTTGCGGCTCGAGTGGATACGCATACCCGTGAGCATGTCTTCGGTAATTGAGTCTTGGAAGCCGCCAATTTGGTCCCAGGCCGAGACGCGGTAAGCGTGGTTGGTGCCTACGAACATTGCAGAATGGTAGCTGTTGCCAGACCGTTGAATTGCAGCTTGGAAAATGTAGGCCTGCGATTCAGCACCCTTGGTAATGGGGTTGTCGTAGTTGCCATACACCTGTGGGCCAACCACAAAGGCAACGTTCGGGTCGCGGAAGTAGCCAAGCAGGCGCTCTGCGAAGTTTGGCAGTGGAATGTGGTCTGAATCTACGGAAAGTACGTAGTCGTAGTCATCGCCATGGGCATCGAGCCAGGCATTGTGGTTACCATGCTTGGTCTTGGCTTTGAAGCGGCCGCTGGGTTGGTTCCATTTTTCAACGTCTTTGCGACTGAAGTGTTTTACGCCAAGCTCGCGGCAGGCTTTTTTAATTGCCTTGTCGTTGCCCTCGTCGAGCAGCCAAATATCAATGACGCCTTGGTGCTTTACCTTTTTCATGGCAATTAGTGTCTTTTCAACCATAGAAAACGGCTCTTTGCTGGGCACAATAGTAGTCGTAAATGCTATACGCTTGCCGCGTTCCGGTCGGATGGGCACAGGGTTTTTGGCGCCCAGTGTTGCTGCGCACAAGTTGACCATATTAATAAGCCGGAAGACTTCGATAATGACAATGCTTACCAAAATAACAATCAGGCCGGGGGTAATGGGCGCGTATTCTTTAGTCAGGAAGCTGTAAAATGCTACAGCCAACCAACCCAAAAAGGCGGTTTCAATGGCGAAGTTAACAAGAATAAGCGAGAGCGCTTTAAGGGCGTTGCCTTTGCTGGTCAGGCGACGGTATTCGACGGCATAATTTTTGCCTTTGGGGAGTCGCGAAAAAGGCCCAGCCAACTGGCTGAAGGCACGGTAGTCGTACTCATGCTGCGTATTCTGATCTTTTACCATATAAAAAACGAGGCTTCCCTCGTTCTCCACTAAAATATGGACTTTTGCCCACACATTTAACTTATTTGTGAGAATAACATTAAAACAGATTAAAGTCAAGACTTTTGAGAGATTTTTCACAGCGTGACAAGAGTGGCTGTGAATCAGTCAATACGGTTGGCAATCGTATCCATAAGGTGGGGGTGTGTTTCGCGCAGCAGCTTTCGAAGATGCGTCATGGCACGGAACTGGAGTGCCTTCACGGCTTCGTCCTTAAGGCCCATGATGGCCGCGACTTCAGCCGTCGGCCTTTCTTCGAAGAAGCGGAGTCTGATGCATTCGCGCTGTTCTTCACTTCTGATAGTGTCGATTGCCTCCAGTAAGACCTTACGCAGGCCAATGGCTTCCGCAGAGCTCATAAGGGCACGCTCTGGGCTACGCCATTCGCTGTTTTCGGCATAGCCCGCATATGAATCGGCGCTTGTGCCAACCGGCATCTCTTCAGTGATGACCTCGCGCTTATATGGACTCGAAGTTATGTAGTCGGCACACTTGTTGCGCGTGACGGTCATAAGCCATGCTACGACTTTAATGCCTCGGTTCTCGAGATCACCAATTTTTTTAAGGGCGGTCTCGTAGACGCGAGAGGTAATATCTTCGGCTTGGTCGTGGTCGCGTAGTAGGGAATAGGCAAAGTTATTAACTTTGTGGTACGTTTCGGCGTATAGCTGGGCAAACGCCGCACTGCCATCTTCACCACCTTCGCGGATACGGGCAATAAGTTCCCAGTGGTCGGTCGTTACAGTGATCTCTCCAACGTTTTCGGGTGCGTCGTCGTAAGGTTCTTCGGCTTCCATTTCGTCGTCGGCTTCTTCGTAGCGCTCGTCGGTCTCGGCAGGAGCTTCGACGACGGGCTGCGGCGCTGCCAGCCTGGTTCTTATGGCGAGCCGCCCTTTGGCCGCCGTGCGCGCCCTGGCTACTAATTCCGAGTCCGCCAAAGACGCAAGTTCCACCCCAAGCACAAGGTGCATATATTCCTGCTCAGCTGGGTCGGGTTGGCGCATGAATAGTTCGTTGACTGCCTGGGGATTATCGTGTGCATGGGCGCCAAGCACCGCCCAAAGTAGCTGTTTACCATCTTCAGAGCCTGGGTAGTCTGGTAGCGCAGTAATAAAAGCGTATTGAGTGCGCATATGGGCAAGCGCCCGGGTAAGCGGCTGGCTCAGCACAGTAAACGGTGGCGATTGTGGATCGCAGGTAAAGTGGCGGGTGAGAGCTGTGTATTCCGGTGGCGCCGTTTCGCCAGGGGTCCACTCCAGGCCTAGTTGCTCGCGCACAATGGCCTCGAGTCGGTTGTTGAGCGTTGGGTTGGCGTATTCTATGGTATCTAATGTGCGCGCGGCGTCGGCATAGAGTGTTTCGGTAAGGCTCGCGAGGGTGGGTTTGTCGGTTAAGGCGTCCTGCTGGATGCTCGCCCATATGCCAACAAAACCTTGGATGTGAGTGGAGATTTCATACAAATCCATCGGGTCGTATTGTGGGTTCTCGCCGGTGCTTTGTCCGGCAATATCTGCCAGCAGGGCACGAGTAGGCGCTTCGAGTCTCTGCGCCAGCGGCATGCTCGATGCATATGCCCAATAGAGTGCGGTGAGGCCCTTAAAAACATCAGTGATTTCCCCGGGGGATCGCTGCGCAGCCCGCTTGAGCGTCCTCTCCCACGGGGTATTTTGAAAAGCGGCCAACACAAGTGCGGCCGATGGTTTTTCAGACGAACTGCGTAGTTCGCGACTGGCGCCTTCGGTTTCGAGAATCATCATTACTCCTGAGTGAAGTTTATTATAGGCGGGGGATCCGTAATAACCAAGCAGCAGCTTTTTGGTGTGGCGACAGCAAAACACCGGGTCCTGCATGCAGGAGGTCCGGTGTTTGTTGCGAAAGAGTGCCGTGCCTAGGGTTTTAGCAAGCCGATGATGAGCGCCATAATCATGATGGTCACAAACTCGTGGCTGATGTTCATGAGCGTGAGCTTCCATGGGCGGTTCTCGAAAGCATCATGAGTTATGAACCGGGCGGCCACCAGTCCAAGCCATAGCCAGAAGCCGGTTGTCAGTGCATCCTGCAGGAATGAGTTGTGAAAGTAGGCATTCGAAAGCTGTGTTACGTGCGCCACCACAAAGGCGGTTAGGAAGCTTACGACCAAGGTCAGGCCAATGGCAACTACTGGGTTTGCCATGTTTTTCTCGTCGAGCCTCGCCAGTTTGATCCAGGCATTGCCAAACACAGGCTTTGCGTACCAGATTGACCCTACTACCATGCTCGAAAGAGTTGCGAGCACTACTGCCAGCCAGCTTACTTGAATGTCCATAGAACCCCCCTTATTTATAGCTTAAGTATGCCTCTGGAGTGGGTGGTGTGCAATGGCTACAGTGTCTGCATTCGCTCCACGAATGCCGTGGCCTGTGCGTATGCTTCGGTGGCGTTCATACGGCCCTGCGCCAGAGCGTCGGCCAGGTTTTTTATGAAATCCGCATTTTGGGTGCGGAGCCCGGGGCGGTCAAGCGTCCACTGGGGGTTATAGGTGTACGATTTGCAGAACCCCGCACTGCCAGCCAGGCGTTTGGCAAAGTCCTGCACCAGGGCCGGGTCGGTATCGATGATAGCCAGGGCCTGCGGAATGGTGGTTACGGGCGTGCCCAGCGCTTTAATCTTTTTGCCAAGCGGCCTGTCGAAACCCGCGCCGATGCGCGTCAGGTCTTCGATAGTCAGGTGTATTGTCTCGAGGGCAAAGCCGGGTTCGGCGAATGTTCCCAGGTCGGTGCCGGCCAAGGCAACCTGAATGTGTTCATCACCCCGGCTTGGGTCGATATCCTGGCTTTTGGTTGCCTCGTTAAAACCTGTCGCACGGATGCCGTTATAGCTTTTGCGTGGCATATCGTCGTCGGTGCAGCCAGCGAGTTCAAGATGCCGGGCAGCCATTTGGGCGGCGCGCAGCTCGTCGAAGCCATCTGGGTTGGTGCTTTGGCGGCCATCGCCCATGCGGCTGTCGTGATACGCAAAACCGGCAATTGCTGCGTATGAGTCTGCAGGAGTGAACAGCACAGATTGCCCAACAGCAAGCCGCCCTTGGTTCACTTTTGTGATGTGCCGCGCAACACGCTCGGCGCCACCGGCGCTGTGCCAGTACTCGTGGTACCCGGCCAGGACATCGCCAGTTTCTACTGATCCGCTGTAGGTGTGAACGCGGTGGTTTTTATCACCAAAGATTGTGCGCACAACGTATAAGCCGTTGGCTGCGACTGCCAGGGCGGCGTGGTCGGGCAGGTCAAGCGGCTTGATTTCGTCTATGTAGGCACGCTCGCGGTGGATCATTGCCAGCGGCAAGGGGCGGTCATAGAGCCGTTCGCGTAACAGGGCCAGGTCGTCCAGATCTTGCTCGTGCCCAGCTTGTTGTTTCCAGGAATATACATCTGGCAGGCCGGCATACCTGACGCCTTGTTCAATGAACCCGCGCTCGCCAAGTTCCTCTGCTGTTGCGTCGCCCCAGCCGATACTCATGGTTTGGTCACCACGAGTGAGTACGTTGCGGCCATCTTGTGTTTGCACTTCGTGCCAATCATGCAGCTCGCGGTGCTGGCGGTAGGTATCACTATCGACTGCTACATCAAGACTGTGCACGGGACGCACAAACTCATCGAGTAAGCCATCGCCAACAACAATGGCCCTAGATTCCAGACCTAAGTTTTTAACGTGGTTTGATATCCGTTCTGACATATGTTCTCCTTGATTACGAACTGAGCATAACAGGAGGGGTACTAGTCTTTTAAACTGTTGTGCAGAAAATGCACACATTGTATAATGCGGGTATGCAGCATGAATATCCAGTCCGCGCTTATTTTGAAAAATTAGGCCTCGAGGCTGACATTGCCGACCTTTATATGGCGCTTCACACATTTGGCCCGCAAACTATCTCGCAACTTGCACGCTCGGCAAAAGTAGAACGCACGCGAATTTACCGCATGATCGATCGCCTCAGCGAATCCCACTTAATCGAGACCGAAACGCACTACAGCCGCACCATTCTAAAAGCTGCGCCAATCGGCAACTTGCAGCTCTTGTTGACACAAAAAGAAGAAGAGCTCAAGAGCCTCAAGAACGAGCTAAAAGATATCCGCACGACGCTCGACAGCACCAGCCTCAGCTCGCCATTAACGCATATTCAGTTTTACCGTGGTGCGGAAGGTGTGAAGCAAATGATGTGGAACCAAACGAAAGCCACATCCGAAAACGTCGCAATTTTGTACGAGAACATGCAGAACCGCACCAACAGCGCCTATTTTGAACGGTGGGTGGAGCGCGCTAACAGCAATAACCAGAGATTCCGCGGTATTATTGGCGACCACTTTATAAAAACACAGCAGGAGTGGTATGCGCGGCATACGAACGAGCGTTTGGAGCACTGGCAGTCGCGGTACGTCTCTGACTTTGTTTTTCCAATCACACATTCCACAATTATTTACGACGACGTGGTTGGCTATTTTAACTGGAAAGACGGCGAAGTGTTTGGCATTGAGATTTATAACCAGGAAATCGCAAACGCCCAGCGCCAGTTCTTTGAAATGCTGTGGGAGCAGGCGCAGCCAGTCGATGACGTCGAGGGAATTGCGGCTGGATAGTAAAAAGGAAAAGCCCAGGGGTGCTAATCCCTGGGCAATCGTCATCCCTTTTTGCCGAATGTGCCCAGCCGGTACAGACGGACTACCGCCATGCCAGCGGCTAGTGTGCAGAGTCCCCCGGTTGCCAGGAGGCCAAGGCGCAGGCCGCCAGTATCTACTGCCATGCCAGCGAGTGGACCAACGATCGTAAACGACAGCCGTTGCAGCAGGTTGACTCCGCTGTTGAGCGTCGCACGATGAGTGCTATGCATATGGCCATTCAACCAGCTCATAATGGCAGGGCCCTGCAGTGCGTGCACGATTTCGTGCCCAAGCACCAGCAGCAACAGCCACCAGTTACCGCTGGCCATCCCGGCAAATCCGAATGCGCCCAATGCGACGTACAGAGTCATGTAGCGCCCCATGTTCTGTTTGGGGTGGAACCAGTGCGACCAGGCTGCTTTCCAAAGGTTGCGGGCAGCCAGAATCGCGGCAAACAGCGCCACCGGGATCCCCATGTTCACATAGACTGGCGTTGCCAGCCAGGCGCCCATGTAGGTACAGGTACTGAGTGACACATACAGCACTAGTAGCCAGCGGACCTCTCGGCTGCCAAGTAGCATGCGCAGAGCTTTTGGTGCAGGCACGACTTCCTCGTGGGCAGACGTGACGAGTGGGGCCTCCTTAAGGCGCAGGACAAAGATCAGCCCGATTCCGGTCAATAGCCCGTCGGCAATGAACGTTGCGCCAAGACCGACATTATGCGCCAGCCACATCGCCAGTGGCAGGCAGATAACCGGTGCGGCAAACCCATAGGCGTTCATACGCTTGGTCGCGCGCTCGGCGGCCTGTTGGTGCTCGGCAGGAGTCTGACCCGGCTTGTGCAGCGAGTCGTACAGCAGTGCGGAGTCGGCGCCGCTGATCAAGCCATTGGCCAGCGCGAGCCCCAGCTCCCATACAACGAACTGCCAGAACTGGTCGCTCAGGCCATATCCGATCATGGAAACCACTACAACCGGTGCGCTCAGTTTAATGCACAGGGCGCGGCCAATCTTGTCGGCAATATAGCCGCTCGGCAACTCCCACAGCAGCACAGCCAGCGAGAAGATTGATTGCAGCGCAAAAATCTCGGTCTGGTTGAGGCCGTTGTGCATGAAGAACGGTGCCAGGAAGGCGGTCGACACCGAAAGTGTTTTAAACGGCGCAAACCGTAGCAACCACTTGGGGTTGTCGCGGTAGGTGTGCATTGCGCGCTCCTTCTTAAAGTTGATGACGTGTGGGTCTGGTTTCCCAGAACCCGATCCGCCTCCGAAAATATAAAAACGTCTCCGCATTTCGGAGACGTATCATGACCTATGAAATAAAGTGTAAGTTTATAGACCCGATACGCCAGCAGCTGTGGTTGCGCTGCCAAGAATAACCACGACAAAAGTGCCGCTTTGCGCGACAACTGGGGCCTGAATGTGGTTACGGCAATATTGGTTCATAACAAACCAATTATAATACATAAGCTTGTTTTGTAAATAGTATGCATACAATGTAACGCAAAAAAGGTTTAGCTTGCAGGCGCCGAATGCTACCATAAGTACTATGAGACCACTTTGGACAGGATCAATCAGCTTCGGACTTGTAAACATCCCCGTACGAATGTTCAGCGGCGTGCATCACCGCCAAGGCATTGACCTTGATATGCTGCACAAAGATGACCATTCGCCAATTCGTTTTGCCCGCGTGTGCCGCAAAGACGGCGAGGAAGTGCCATGGGACGACATTGTAAAAGGCTACGAATACCGAGAGGGCGATTATGTGGTCCTGAGCGAAAAAGAGCTCGACAGCCTTGACGCCGAAAAGTCGCAGACAATCGATATCCAGCAATTTGTACAAGAGGGCGATATTGACATCCGCTACTTTGAAAAACCGTATTATTTAGAGCCTGTGAAGGGCGGCGAGAAAGCATATTCTTTGCTGCACGCCGCGCTTGAGCAGTCCGACAAGTTGGCGCTGGCACGGTTTGTTATGCACCAGCGCGAGCACCTTGCTGTTATAAAGCCTGTTGGTAAGGCGCTTGTTTTAAACCAAATGCGGTTCCCAACCGACATCCGCGTAGGCACCGATTTAAACCTGCCCGCTGCCGACAAGGTTAGCAAAGATGAGGTGAAAGTCGCCCTCAAGCTTATCTCGCAGGAAACGCGGCCGTTTATGCCCGAAGATTTTCGCGACACATATACCGAAGAGCTCGAAGAATTGATCAAAGAAAAAACAAAAGGTAAAAAACCGGCTAAGCACAAATCAGCACCAGCCAAAGAGACTTCTGCCCACGACCTTATGAGCGCGCTCAAAGCCAGCCTAAAGTAAGCTATGGCACTCGAAAAGTACCACGCAAAACGCGATTTTAAGCAGACACCCGAACCAAAGGGTAAGCCTCGGGCATCGGGCAAAAAGTTGGCGTTCGTGGTACAGGAGCACCATGCTACGCGTCTGCATTATGATTTTCGGCTAGAACTTGATGGCGTCCTGAAGAGTTGGGCTATTCCAAAGGGCCCGTCAATGGACCCGCACGAGCATCATCTGGCCGTCATGACCGAAGACCATCCATACGAATACCGTAAGTTCGAGGGTGTGATCCCCGAAGGCAATTACGGCGCTGGCAACGTGATTATTTGGGATGAAGGCTGGTACGAACCACGCGAGGAAACAGGCAACCAGGAAGATGTTTTGCGGCGCGAGGCCAAGAAAGGCCATATTACTTTTGTGCTTCACGGTAAAAAGCTGCACGGCGAATTCGCGCTGATTAAAATGGCAAATGCCAAAGACGATGACGCCTGGCTACTTGTAAAAAAAGGTGATGCTTTTGCCAGTACCAACGACATAACAAAGCAAGACGAGTCGGTAAAAAGCGGACGCACAGTCGACGAGGTACGGGGCGGCAAAAAAGTGCCCGACCTTTCTGCGTACGCTAAAAAAGCATCGCCGTGGGCGGTGAAACCAATGCTTTGCACGTTGGTGGACGAGATCTTCGATAAAGAGGGCTGGTTATTCGAAATTAAGTGGGATGGCTACCGGGCAATCGGGCAGAGGCACGACTCTGACGTGCGGCTATACTCGCGCGCTGGCACCGATTTTATGACGCACTACCCGCCTGTTGCCGAAGCCTTTCGAGCGCTAAAGCACGACGTTATTCTGGACGGCGAGATTGTAGTAACTGACGACGCTGGCGTACCGCATTTTGAATGGTTGCAAAGCTGGCGCCACGCACCGCAGGGTCGGTTGCAGTACCAAGCGTTCGATATTCTGTGGTGCGATGGGTTCGATGTGCGCACTATGCCACTTATTGAACGCAAAGCGTTGTTGCGGGCCGTGCTGCCGGGTGGATCGCTGCTTCGGTACAGCGACCACGTTGAAACAAAAGGCATGGCTCTGTTTGCTGAAATGCAGCGCCGGGGGCTGGAGGGCGTTGTTGCTAAAAAGGCAGATAGCCTGTACCAGGAGAATAATCGCGGGAGTGCCTGGCTCAAAATAAAGACGCATTTACGGCAGGAAATCGTGATCGGTGGGTATACTGAGCCGCGCGGTGGTCGCAAGTATTTAGGCTCGTTGCTCGCGGGCGTGTACCACAAGGGTGAATTTGTGTATGTGGGCCATTCTGGGGGTGGTATCCCCGACGACCAGCGCAAACTTCTGTTCGAGAGATTGCAGCGGCTGGAACGCAAGTCGTCACCATTTGCGACCGAGCCAAAACCAAACGCACCTGTGCATTGGGTGCGACCAGAGGTAGTCGCCGAAATGTCGTTTAGCGAATGGACCGAAGACGGCTACATGCGCCATCCTGCATTTGTGGGTCTAAGAACCGACAAGAAAGCTATAAACGTAAAGCGCGAGAAGCCAAAAAACGGCGTCGTGCCCGTAGCAAAAACAAAGGAGCATACTATGCCCGAGGCCAAAATAGAATTTACACACCTGGACAAAGTGTTTTTTCCAAAGCATAAATACACCAAAGGCGACATTATTGATTATTACAAAACAGTCGCCAGTGTCATGTTGCCGTATGTAAAGGACCGCCCACATTCTATGCTGCGGCAGCCGGACGGCATAAAAGGCTTTGGGTTCTTCCAGAAAAACAACGAGCATTTGCCGGCGTGGGTGCCAAGCGCCGATATTTTTTCGGAGTCTAATAACGAAGATTTGCATTGGATTGTCGGCGGCGAGCTGGACACGCTTTTGTACATGGTGCAGCTGGGAACGATCGAAATAAATCCCTGGAATTCACGAGTCGGCCATTTAAACAAGCCCGACTGGATTGTGATTGACCTTGATCCTGACGGCGCACGGACATTCAAAGACGTGGTCGAGGTGGCGCACACGGTAAAGGCAGTCTGCGACGAGTGGCACATTCCAACTTACCCAAAAACATCGGGCAAAACCGGCATCCATATTTTTGTGCCAATGCAGGCAAAATACACCTATGAGCAAGCCAAGAACCTGGCGCATTTAATTGTGCTTGAGGTGAACCAACGGCAGCCAAAAATAACCAGCGTCGAGCGCATGCCAGACAAGCGCCGCAACAAAATTTACCTGGATTTCTTGCAAAACCGCGAAGGCCAAACGCTTGCCGCACCCTATTCTGTGAGACCAACACCCGACGCGAGCGTCTCGGCGCCGCTGCACTGGCACGAGGTGACGCCAGCCTTAAAACCCTCTGACTTTACGATTAAAAATATGCCTGCCCGCATTAAAAAATATGGTGATTTATGGAAGCCGGTCATGGGCAAAGGGATTGATCTGGCGAAAACACTTAAGAAGATAGGCGATTAGCTGGCTCGCTGCCCGACAATATGCTTGCGTTTAGCTTAGGCAAGATAGTATGCTCAAACTAATTAATATGTAAGGAAACTTTATGGAAGAAAACAATAGGCCGGTGGTTCCAAACACCGTGCCCGAACAGACTCCTGTTGCTGGCCCCGCCCCTGCGCCCGCACCAGCACCGCAACCTGTCATGCAGCCAGTAACACCAGTGGTTGGTGGCAAAAAGAACAAAACGCAGCTCCTTGCTGGCATTATTATTGCCGCATTGCTGGTGGCAGGCGGTATTGCGTACGCAGTGTACGCGTACGTTACCAACACGCCAGACTATTTGCTGAACCAGTCAATCACCCAACTCGCCAAAGAAGAGGCATTTGCTGCCAAGTTTAAGCTGACCAGCGGCACCGAAAGCAACGGCGTCAGCTTTAGCGGTGACATTGCTGCCCGTGGCGACAAAGCCACTAAAAACGGTGAGGCAGTCGTAGGTATTGGCGCCGGAGACAGCCGCGTAACCATTACGGCCCGTGTGCTCGGTGAAGAAACCTTCCTGCGTTTCGGCAGCCTTAGTAACTTCCCAAACCTCATGAAGTCACTTTCACCAAGCCAGGGTGAGCTATACGACACCCCAGAGTTTAAAGAAGCACTTGGCCGTGTCAACGATAAGTGGTTCATGCTTACAAAAGAAGAGCTGGCTGGCGTCGCACAAAGCACTGCCCAGACTGATTCGGTGAATGGATTCAAACCAGAAGATGTGCAGAAGCTGATGGATGTGTACAACAAGCACCCATTCTTTAAGGCCGACAAGACCTTCGACGACGAAACTATCGACAATGTAAAAACCGCGCACTTCAACATTAAGATCGACAAAGCAACCTACAAGGCTTTCTTGACTGAACTGAAGAGCGCGAACGTGCAGTCGTTCAGCGTTACTGATTCAGACCTCAATAATGCCGACAAAGATGCTGATGACTTTGCTAAGAACGCCGCCGTTGAGTTCTGGGTCGCCCGGGATTCTAAGAAGTTGAAGCAAGTTAAGTTTGCAGGCCTCGAGGCTGGAAACCAAGCTTCAGTTGTCCTGACATTTGTGACCGAACTGCCTGCATTCGAGAAACTCGAGAAGCCTGCTGGCGCAACGCCATTCTCTGAGTTCATGACACTTCTGCTTGGGCCATCGCTTGGTGGACTGGGTGAAAGCGGCCTCGAAGCCGAAGACCTGTAACCCGTCATTTACCGCAGAAACGCCGCACACACCAGTGCGGCGTTTTTCGGGTATACTAAGTGTGATGATCAAAGATCTTATTACTCGCATGCTCGAACGTCAGGCCGACCGCCTGCTTAAAAAGAACAAACCGATTATTGTTGCGGTGACCGGCAGTGTTGGAAAGACTAGCACAAAGCTGAACATTGCGACGGTGCTTGCCGAGAAATACAGGGTGCTTGCCCATTACGGTAGCTACAATACGCACATTGCGGTGCCGCTTGCCATTTTTGACCTTAAAGTGCCGCTGCGTCTTAAGAGTCCCTTGTCGTGGATCAAGGTGTTGTGGGCGACACAAAAGCAGCTAAGCCAGCCGTACCCCTATGATGTGCTGGTACTCGAGCTTGGCACCGACCATCCCGGCGAGATTGAGTATTTTAAGAAATATATCAAGCCAGACATTGCCGTTGTGACAGCGGTCGCGGCCGAGCACATGGAGTTTTTTGGCACCATCGACGCAGTAGCAAAAGAAGAGCTGGCAGTGACGCACTTTTCTAAAGAAACACTCATAAATTATGACGACGTAGATATGATTTTCTCGAAGCTGGTCCCCGAAGGCATTAACCTCGACACCTATGGTACAAGCGGCGTTGCTGAATACCGTTTTGAAACCCAGGATTACAAACCGGGCAAAGGTTTTGTGGGCTCGTTTGTGTCGCCCGAATTTGGTAAGCAACCAGTGACCTTGCAAGTGGTAGGCGAGCACAACATCCGCACCGTTGTGGCCGCAGGCGCGGTCGGCATTAAGCTTGGCCTGACTGCCGATCAGGTTGCTGCCGGCCTCGCAAAGGTTGTACCGGTCAACGGTCGGATGAACCTGTTAAAAGGCCTGGAGCGAAGCACGCTTATTGATGACACATATAACTCGAGCCCTCTGGCAGCGATTGCTGCCCTGCAAACGCTCTACAAGTTCCCGACAAATCAGCGTATTGCCATTTTGGGCTCCATGAACGAACTCGGCGATTATTCTGCCCAGGCGCACCAGCAAGTTGGCGCCGCCTGTGACCCGTCTTTGCTGGATTGGGTTATTACTATCGGTGCAGACGCCGCCAATTTTTTGGCACCTGCCGCCGAGCAGCGGGGGTGTCGCGTGCGCAGCTTCACTAGCCCTTATGAGGCGGGAACTTTCGCGCACAGTATTCTGCAGGCCCGGGCAGTCGTGCTGGCTAAGGGTTCCCAGAACGGTGTGTTTGCCGAAGAAGCGCTAAAAGAACTGCTGGGCGAGGTAGATGAAGACCAGAAGCTCGTCCGCCAAAGCGCTGATTGGATGGCTATAAAACAAAAGCAATTCGGCGCCCCAGAAGCAAACGATTAGCAGCGACCAATGACAATTCTTGATAAACGATCGGCAATGCGCAAAGGGCTGCTTGAATTGGCAGTTTTAAAAATAATAGCCAAGCAAAAAGCGTATACGTCAGATATTATTGCGCAGCTTGCGACAACTGAGTTTGCCACGCAAGAGGGCACGCTCTACCCGCTGCTCAGCCGCATGTCACGCGATGGCCTAGTTTCCCATGCCTGGACCGAATCTAAGAGTGGCCCGCCACGCAAGTACTACGAGCTGACCGAGCAAGGCCGGACCCATCTGTTCCAACTTGACCAATATTGGCGGTTGCTAGTCGCGACAATGCAGGAGCTGTAGGATTGGCGAAATATTCATCTGGCGGTATAATATCCCCGACATGACCGATTATCGTTTCACCCTTGCCGCACTTCTCCTCCCCTAGGGGAGCTGCTTTTTTGTACCAAACAACCGACACATTAACCGAGGAGTACGCATTTTATGAAACGATACAATCCCGCCGATATTGAACCAAAATGGCAAAAGGTCTGGGAAGACCAGCAAACATACAAAGCCGACAACACCAGTAAAAAGAAACCATATTACGCGCTGAGCATGTTTCCATACCCAAGTGGTATTGGACTGCACATTGGCCACGCACGCATTTATAGCACCACTGATGTGTTGGCACGTTTTATGCGCATGCAGGGGTACGAAGTGATGCAGCCATTTGGCTGGGACAGCTTTGGTTTGCCCGCCGAGAATTATGCAATTAAAACCGGTACGCCGCCACAAGTTGTGACTAAGCAAAATACCGACAACTTTCGTACGCAGGCCAAGCATTTAGGCCTGTCGATTGACTGGTCGCGCGAATTTGCCAGCACCGACCCCGACTATTACCGCTGGACCCAGTGGTTTTTCCTGCTGCTGCACAGGCGTGGCTTAGCCTACCAAAAAGAGAGCGCCCAGTTTTGGTGCAATGAATGTAAAACCGTACTGGCAAACGAACAGGTTGTAAACGGGTGCTGCTGGCGCCACGAAGACAAGCCGGTAACCAAGAAGACCCTGAAGCAATGGTTCTTTAAAATTACCGATTATGCCGATCGTCTGGAAGCTGACTTGGACCAAGTTGACTGGCCGGAAGGCATTAAAAGTATGCAGCGCAATTGGATTGGCCGCAGCAAGGGCGCCGAGGTGGACTTTGCAGTTGATGGCAGGGACGAGACCATTAAAATCTTCACCACACGAGCTGACACGTTATTTGGTGCCGCCTTTATGGTGCTGGCTCCCGAGCACGAGCTTGCCCGAACCATTACAACTCCCGAAAAGCTGCGTGACGTTGACATGTATATAAAGCAGGCCGAGACCAAAACCGACATCGACCGCATGGACGAAGGCCAAGATAAATCCGGTGTCTTTACGGGCGCCTACGCAATCAACCCGGTGAATGGCGAGAAGATTCCAGTCTGGATCGCCGATTTTGTTTTGGGTGGATACGGCACTGGCGCTATTTTTGCAGATGCCCACGACAGCCGCGACGTTGCGTTTGCTCGCCAACACAACATTGCGCTCAAAGACACTATTGAACCCGAAACCGGCACGCCTCAACAAAACCCCGAATTCCGCCGCAGCATCGTTGCCATTGTGCGTAACCATAAGACCGGTGAAGTCTTAACGATTAACTGGGGCAAAATGGGCGGCAGCCTGTTTGTAGGTGGTGGCCGTGATGACGAAGAAGACATAATCGCCTGTGCCGAGCGCGAGATCCGCGAAGAAACCGGCTACACCAACATCCGCTTCGTAGCAAAAACAGGCACGATCCACCACAACTACTTTGCGGCAAGCAAGAACGTCGCCCGACGCATCGAGGCGCATGGTTTATTGTTCGATTTAGTCGACGAATCGCGCCAGGAAGCAAAGCTCGAAGCTGACGAACAGGGCAAATTCACTGTTGAATGGCTGCCTCAGAACGAAGTCGAATCCAAAGTGCGCGATGAGCTGCACGCTTTGGTCTTTACCCGCCTGGTCAAGAACGAGGCCTACACCGGCGAAGGCATTTTGGTTGATTCGGGTAAGTACAGCGGCATGCGCAGCAGCGAAGCCCGCGAGCACATTGTTGCCGACCTAGAGGCGCAAGGCGTGGGCAAAGAGCGAGTCAACTACAAGATCCGCGATTGGCTGATCAGCCGTCAGCGCTATTGGGGTGCGCCAATTCCAATCATCCACTGCCCGAAAGACGGCATTGTGCCTGTGCCCGAAGACCAGCTGCCCGTGCAATTACCCGAATTAAAAGAATTCCAACCTTCGGGTGATGGCCGGTCGCCACTGGCAAATGTCCGCGACTGGGTAGAGGTTGCATGCCCAACGTGTGGCGGTCCAGCCGAGCGCGAAACTGACACTATGGATGGTTTTGCCTGCAGCAGCTGGTACTTCCTGCGATTTGCTGACCCTAAAAACAATAGCGAACCATTCAGCCGCGAACTGGCCGAAAAATGGCTGCCCGTGAACACCTACGTTGGTGGTGCTGAGCACGCGGTTATGCATTTGCTGTACGCTCGCATGTGGACAAAAGTCATGTTCGACGAAGGCATGATAAGCTTCCAGGAACCGTTTACTGCATTGCGCAGCCAGGGAATGTTGCTGGCTCCAGACGGCGGCAAGTTTAGTAAGAGTAAAGGCAACGGCGTAGATCCCGAAGACGTTATTAATAGCGGATACGGGGCGGATGCGCTGCGCACGGTACTGATGTTCCTGGCGCCATTCGACCAAAAAACGCCGTGGAGCCCAGAAGCACTGGGTGGCGTGTACCGTTTCTTAAACCGCATCTGGACCATTGCTCAAGAGGTTGACGAAAAAGCGAAGGGCTCCGATCAAAGCGACGACCTGCGTCGTTCGGTGCACAAAGCCATTAAAAAAGTTACCGAAGACATGCAACAGATGGGCTTTAACACCGCCATTGCCGCCGTCATGGAGTTGGTCAACGAGCTGTACAAGCATGCCAAGACTCAGGACATGGCGCAGTATGGCGATGACTGGCGCTGGGCAATAAAAACAACCGCGCAGCTTATTGCGCCCTGTGCCCCGCATTTGGCCGAGGAGTTGTGGCAGCAGTTTGGCGGCGAGGGCTCGGTGGCGGTCAGTGAATGGCCTCACTTCGACAAAGCATTGCTAGTCGCTTCGACCATTACCATTGTGGTGCAGGTGAATGGTAAGATTCGCGCAAAGTTAGAGATGCCTGCGCAGGCATCGGAGGCTGATGTAAAGTCTGCGGCTTTGGCAGACGACCATGTTAGGCAGTTTGTGTCCGGCGATCCTAAGAAGGTCATTTACGTACCCGGCAAATTACTGAGTATTGTGGTTTAGAGTGCAAAAGGCGGCACCCGGGTGAGCCCGGGGCCGCCTCGCATCTTGCAACCCGTCAATGTGCCAGCATGACACCACGCATGGCCGGCTGTTCCTGGAATGCCGCGACGAGCGATTCGACATCGCTCGTCGACAGCTCAGTGGCAGCCGTCAGACGCTCCACATATTCGGGGTTGGGGCCGCTTGCGACCAGTCCGCCCAGGGCTTCCCATTCGGCCAGGTCCAGATCGGGCACGGGCACCAGCGGTCGATGGCGCCGGTGCATGTCGTCGAGGTGGTCGAGGATGGTGATCGGCTGGCCTTGCGGCGAGTACGGTCCCCACTCATTCAGGATCCGAAGCCGCAGGCCTTCTGCGACGTCAGTCGCTCCGAGCCTGGCCAGCGCCGTGAAGACGCCAGTCGCGGTAGTGCGGTAGTCGAGCGTGCTGCTGTAGTAGGCGGGCCAGGGCCGCTCGTCGTCCCGCGGCTTGGTGAGTGTGGCCTCGGTCTCGGCGAACTTGTTCAGGGTCCGCAGGGCGAGGTACCACAACTCCCTTATGCGGTTGATGCGCATCCGTTCCTTGTGGGCGGCAATCGCGTCTGCGTCGGGCTCTCGGCTCATCGGTACTCCCTTAGTCGGGTGCAAAATACGTATATACTATAAAATATTATATGACATACCACAATAACCATTGCGAGTTTCAAGTAGTTACGCTATAATTACGCTCAAGTAAATACAGATAAACAAAGGAGGCTTTCTTTATGGGTAAACCAAAGAAGCAAACATCTCCGCGCAAGACCGGCCTGCGTCGCAGCCACTTGAGCCTTGAGCTCAAGCGCCGTGTCAACGGCTTACTGTCAAAGGCTGGCAAGAAGGTCAAGGCAGTTACCACCAAGCGCGAAACCGGTAAAAAGAAGGCTAAGGCGTAGTCGCCTGAAGCTTAATTTCAGTTAACTTTAACAAACTTCTACTTATGGCATCGAACCGTCACCTTGGTCGCATTATTGCTCTGCAAACGCTCTACGAATTTGAGTTCCGTCAAGACAGCGCTGACGCACTGGCTGACGTCGACGAAATCCTTGGGCGTAACCTCGAACGATACGACGAAACAATCGACGACAAGAGTTTTGTCCAGCAGCTGGTCCACGGCGTGCGTGCAAGCGTCGCCAAACTCGATGCTACTATTCAGCCAATAGCCCCCGAATGGCCGCTGGAACAAATCGCACGTATTGACCGTACTATCCTAAGAATGGCCCTCTATGAGCTGCTCGAGATGAGCGACAAGGTACCGCCAAAAGTGGCTATTAATGAGGCTGTAGAGCTCGCCAAGGCTTTCGGTTCCGACAATTCGTCGAAGTTTGTGAACGGCGTGTTGGGTACGGCCTACCGTACGCTGATCGAAGGAAAAGAAGCCGATGGCAATGCAAGTTCCTAAGTTTGAGCGTTTCAAGAAATATTTTCAGCGCCACAAACCTATAATCCAAGAAGTAATACGCGAGCAGACCGCCGGTGGGGTGGTGTTCCGTCGTAACGAAAAAACCAAGGACCTTGAAGTGCTGCTAACCCAGGACGCCAAGGACCGCTGGACAATCCCTAAAGGTCACATCGAAGAAGGTGAGACTGCCAAAGAGACAGCCGAGCGCGAGATTCGTGAAGAGACCGGCCTCCAGAAAATGGAAGTCATGAGCTGGCTCGGCAAAATTAATTTCCGCTATCGCCGCCAGACAAGCCTGGTGCTCATGACGACCCAGATTTACCTGGTCCATGGCCTGGGCGACACCGATAACTTGGCCAAAGAGGATTGGATGAATGGCATCGGCTGGTTTAAAGTCCACGACGCACTTGATATGATTGAATACGAAGACATAAGCAAATTATTGCTCGTAGGAATGAAAAAAATCAGGCATGCAGGACTTTAGCCCGTACCAGACATTTGCCAAAGATTCATTCGGCTTTATTTTTGATGAGCCGCAGTTGTTTATGACGGCCCTGACCCACCGAAGTTACGTGAACGAGCACAAAAAAAGCACTAAAGAGCACAACGAACGCCTGGAGTTCTTAGGTGACGCCGTGCTCGAATTGGTGGTGACCGAATATTTATACAAGAATTACGACGACCCAGAAGGCATTTTGACTAATTGGCGCGCCGCTTTGGTTCGCACCGAATCTATCGGCGCTGCCGGGGCAAAGCTTGGGCTGGAAGAACTTATGCGTATGAGCCGTGGCGAGAAGCATGGTAGCAGCTCGCGCGCCCGTCAACAGATTTTGGCGAACGCCTTCGAAGCCGTTATTGGTGCAATCTACATCGATAAAGGCTACGACCAAGCCAGCACGTTCATTCACCAACACATTTTAAGTACATTCGACGAGATCCTCGAAACAGGGTCCTGGCGAGATGCCAAGTCGCGCCTGCAGGAAGTTGCGCAGAGCGCAGAAGGACAGACTCCTGTTTATAAGGTTCTCGAAGAGACTGGTCCTGATCACGATAAGATTTTTACTCTCGGCGTATATGTAGCTGGCGCCCTGAAGGGCAAGGGCACCGGGCCTTCCAAGCAGGTCGCCCAGCAAGAGGCTGCAAAGGCGGCGCTTGCGAGTTACAAGCAGGTAAAGTAGACGCCATTCTGGCCCCTTGCGGTGAACCTCATTGACAACAGAGGCGATACCCTGTAAAATTGCCAAGAGTTTAACACTACAGTTTAATAAAGGAATTTTTGTTACATGCTCGCAATTCGTTTGCAACGTCATGGCCGTAAAGCAGCTCCGGTTTACCGCGTGGCTGTTCAAGAAGCCCAACGACACCCCAGCAGCGGCCGTGTTGTCGCCTATGTGGGTGCCTATAACCCTCACACTAAAGAATCTAAAATCGACGCAGAAAAAGTCGAATTCTACCTTAAGAATGGTGCACAACCAAGCCCTCGCGTAGTGCGTTTGCTCGAAGAAGCCAAGGTGAACCTGCCAGCTTGGGTAAAATCTACCCGCACCGACAAAGCTGCAAAACTGCGCAATCCAGACAAGCTGCGTAAGAACCAGCCAAAAGAAGAAGCTCCTGCAGAGGCACCAGCCGACGAAGCAGCTCCAGCAGAAGAAAAAACCGAAGAATAAAAAAGAGCACCTCGCATCAGCGGGGTGTTTTTATTGTCGGATTGGGGTGTCCCCCGGGTTGCAGCGATAAGCTCTGCTGCAACCCGGGGAGACCGGTTTGTGGAGCCGGTCAGGCGGCGAGCGCCGGGACGGCGTCCTCCTTCAGCTTGAGCCGGGCGTCGAGCGCGGCGAGCTTGGGGACGATGTCCAGGTCGATGGTCCGCTGACCGATGCCCTTGATGCCCAGCAGGTCGGCCTCGCTGAGGTCGATGAGCTGGCCCACCGTGTGGATGCCGGCCTTCTTGAGGGCGTTGTAGGGCCGGATGCCCAGCTTGACGTCCTCGATCGTCTGCGCGCGCAGGTTCTCCAGCGGGACGACGGTCGGCGTCTGGCCCGTGGTGCTGGCGCGCGCGATCCGCGAGATGCCCTTGCTGGGGCTGGCGGTGTTGCCGACCGGGGTCTTGTTGAGGGACCGCTTGGTGGCCGGCGGGGGCACGATGCCGTTGCGCAGGTTGCGCGCCTTCTTGCGGCGCTGGTTGCGGCGACGGTCGGCCAGGGTCATACGCATAACTTACCTCCGGAAGGAGACGGTCTGAGATGACTAAAAAATATAATACCACAAATATTGTTATAATGCAAGCATTTTGTTACCACGAGCAGTTTGCGTGTGCCCGGCATCCTACGCTACAATGTCTGTATCAGGTAATCGTAAGGGAGACTGTATGACCAGTATTGACCAACAGTTTGTGGAGTTCATTGTAAAATCGCTTGTCAGCAAACCAGAGGCAGTTACCATCGAGCGCCGCATTGATGAAAAAGGCGTATTGCTTGAACTGACCGTTGACCCCGAAGACCTTGGCCGCGTTATTGGCAAGCGGGGTGCAACCGCTCAGAGCGTGCGTACATTGCTCCGCGCCCTTGGTACAAAGAATGACGCACGGTACAACTTGAAAATCGTTGATGTTGACCGCCCAGGCGGCGTTTCGACTGACGGCTCAGATGATCCTGCAGTGGCCGACGACGAAGATACTACCCCATTAAGTGCTGCTCCAAGCAAGCCTGTGGAAGAAACAACAGAGAAGCCTGTGGAAGAAAAAGAATCAGTAGCAAGTCGGACCAGAAAAGAACTTGCAGATATGGATGATCTCGACATATAATAAAACTAAGTTCGAAAGATCGAACAGCAAAAACAAAAAGAAAAGCTCGTGCGAGCAAAGAGGGATTTTATCCCAAATTGAGAGCTTTATGTGGCGAAACAACCCTCCATTGCGGGGGTTGTTTTGTATCTGAAAGAAATAATAACAAGAGTTGGACTGACGCCCGCACCCGACGTCGTTGGCGGGTGCGGGCGGCAGGTTCAGCAGATGAAGCGCGCGGCCTCGGCGGCGATGGCTCTCATCCTGATTGGAACGTCCTCGGGGACTCCGTGCAGGATGTAGACATCGATTGTGCAGTTCCAGACCAGGCCGTGCGACGGCGCGTCGTAGCGGCCCTCTGGCGCCCTTGTCGGGTCGGACCACAGGTAGGCGAGGTGTTCGAACGCCCTGAGCGCAGCAGCATCCTCTGTGGTCGCCTCATCGGCGACAGTTTCGGTATCCACTCCCAGCTCGGCGCAAATGCGCAACTGGATGAGCTGGTAGATTGCCGGGGTCGGACGTGTTGCTTGCTGAAGGGCGGCGTCTGTCGTGGCGAACGGTGTCACGGGACTCCTTCTGCTTGGCGTATACACATGCTGTGCGTACGGCTTCACTACTATAAAATGTAAGTCGTAACTTTTCAATATGCGCTTCAGCCCGTATAATCAGAAACATATGAAACCCAGGCTTATTCAGGTCATTACGCTTTTCCCCGAGATGTTCGACGGTGTGTTCGGCGCGAGCATGCTTTGGAAGGCTCAGGACCGCGACATTGTAAAGTTCGCGGCTATTAATTTGCGTGAATATGGCCTTGGCCCCCGGCATCAGGTAGATGATACTCCGTACGGCGGTGGCGATGGCATGTTGCTGAAACCCGAGCCACTTTTTGCTGCAGTAGAGGCCGCCAAAAAGAATGACCCCGATGCCCAGGTGCTCCTTATGACGCCACGCGGCGAACGCTGGGTGCAGGCCAAGGCGCAAGAAATGGCCGACGATGGCCGGGGCCTGATTATTATCTGTAGCCGTTACGAGGGCTACGATGAGCGTATTACTACTATTGTTGACCGCCAGCTTTCGATTGGCGATTACGTCCTGACCGGAGGTGAACTTGCTGCTATGGTTGTCGTAGATAGCGTTACCCGTTTGATTCCGGGCGTATTGGGCGGTGAAACCAGCGCCGAGATTGAAAGCTTCAGCGATGGTGAGACCCTTGAGTTCCCTCAGTACACCCGTCCTGCTGATTTTCGCGGCATGAAAGTCCCTGATGTTCTTTTGAGCGGAAATCACGCTCAAATTCTTGCATGGCGCAAAGATAATTCTCCAAAAATACAGCCCTAATTAAAAAACTTCCCGAACAGGAAGCGTGCCGTTAAGGGCCAGGGCAAGGGGTAGTTTCGCAAATACATTGCTACTTGTACCACTTGCCGTGGCATAGAAGAGTTGTTGTGGTGGAACAAAAGCGATCCAGACTTTTTATTTTTCGTGGTGTTTGTTCGTACAGTTTCGCTTAAGGATATCGTACTTTGTTATTTCGGTAAGCGCAAGCTCTTTAGCGCAAAATTACAACACAAGCGTTTTTGGCCAAGGGAGTATAATAAGAGAAGCTTAACGGAGACCGACAATGGGGTTATTCACTAAATTCATTAAACCTGTGTATGCTCACTGCGATGTTCCGTGCGGCATCTACGAAACTGACACAATGCGCCACGCTGCCGACACCTGCCTAAAGATGATCGAGAAAATCGAAGCCTTACCAGATGAAATGGGTGAGAAGTCGGCCGACCACAACAACTACATCCGCATGGTCATGACCAAAGAAAAGCACGCCCAGCTGTGTAAAGAGCAGATTTATCTTTTATGGAGCGATTACTTTAAGCCTGAGCACCTGCAAAAGTTCCCCGACCTGCACGACACTATGTGGCAAGCGGCCAAGCAGTGCGGTAAGGTTAAGCAAACCGTCAGCCGTGAAGAAGTGCAGAAACTTATTGACCAAGTAGCAACAATATCTAAGGTTTTTGAGGAATCGCACCACTAAGATGTTTCTTATACGGCGCGTCGAAGGTTTAAGCATGGCTCCTGCATATCCACACGGTAAAATCGTGTTTGCGTGGCGTCGTAAGGTGGCGCGGGTGGGTGATGTGGTGATTGTGCAGCACCATAAAATGGAGCTTATTAAGCGTGTTGGCCAGATCTCGAATGAAGGGGTGTACGTTGTTGGCGACAACCCAGACAACAGCACCGACAGCCGGCATTATGGCTGGTTGCCGCTTGGCTCTATAATAGGCGTTGTAATAGGGGGACAGGCCCGTGATTAAACCAAAACCGACACCGGCTCCAGACGTAGAGAATAAAAAACTCGTCGTCGTTTCGTACGCATATATGGCGGCGGTCATTGGTGTTTCGGTGTGGCAGCTGGTGATGTTCGAGAAGTTTGCGCCATGGCTTGGCGAGTATCTGGGCAACGGGGTTACGCCCGAAGTGACTCTGTTGGCAATTGCACTCATCGGCGCACAGGTGTTCTCGCTACCATTCCTGCTTCGGCTGTCATTGAGCCCGCTTGCCCGGCTGGCAAGCGCACTGTTGGCATTCCTGGCGCCAGTGGCCTGGGCTGTTGTGGCAATTGCTGGCCCTGGATTTACCATGAGATACTTTGTCTTCACAGTAATGGTATTGTTGTGGGCTGGGGCAAGTTTCTGGCTTCTTGGCGGACCTAAAGTGCTGCGACTAAAGAAGAGGTCATGATAGAGTTTGCTATCGTAGCCATTGCCTACGGCCTGATTTTTGTGGCTGTTGAGCTGCTGGCCGCAAAGCTTCACCCCCCTGGCGAGGAAACCCGCAAACTCAGCCATATGCTGGCCGGCGTGGGGGCCGCGCTTTTGCCGTTCGTTCTGAGTTTTAACCAAATTGCACTTCTAGGCGCCTTGTTTGTGCCTGCCGTCTTTATTTCTATGCGCAGTAATCTTTTTAAATCCGTGCATAAGGTGAAGCGAGTGACGTATGGCGAACTGTATTTTCCGCTTGCCATATCGCTCTGTGCGCTTTTGTTCCCCGACAGGTTACTGTTCATGTACGGCGTTTTGGTTATTGGCATAAGCGACGCGCTTGCCAGTTTGCTGGGCCTGCGGTTTGGCCGCAAAAAATACAAGTCGCCCGATGGATACAAGAGTTTTGTTGGTAGCGGGGCGTTTTTTGTGTCGACGGTTATCATTGGCACGACTCTTGTTCTGATGCATATTAATACGCCAGTATGGGTAGCCCTGATGTGGAGCATTGTCCTCGCGGCAATACTAACAGTCATTGAGGCCCGCTCGCACAAGGGCATAGATAACTTGCTTGTGCCGCTCGCTGGTAGCGGGCTCCTGGGCTTCTTTGTGACATTTGGCTTCTTTGGAATTGAGCTTTAAGAGGTTTTAAAGTATAATCTTCTCTGTTGCAGTAAAAAGCAGCATAAGCAATGGCGAGTGGCCAAGTGGTAAGGCGCCGCACTCTGGATGCGGAGATCGAAGGTTCGACCCCTTCCTCGCCAGCCATGAAATTATTACAAATAAAAGGACGTTCATTCGAGCGTCTTTTTATGTGGCTCGCAACGAGGGAGCAGACGCATAATATCTCTTGACGGTTATATAACTTTTGAGTAATATAATGAACATGGATACGTTCTTCGCAGCAGTTGCTGAGCCAAATCGATTACGCATCATAGAGATGCTGCGTGATGGCCCCAGCTCGGTAAACGCACTTGTTGAGCGACTGCACTTAAAGCAGCCGCTTGTCTCGAAACACCTACGCATTCTGGCGGGCGCAGGGGTTGTTCGTGTGCGCCCTCAGGCCCAACTACGCTTTTATGAACTGGACGAAGCGAAATTTAAGGAGATCGATATGTGGCTCGACACGTTTGCCCACACTTGGACTCAGCGGCTTGAAAATCTGGACACGGTGCTGCAAGACATGGAAGAAGACAGTGGGCGCTAAGGTAACGATTACGAAAGATGTGCAAAAGCACGAGATAACGCTGGAGCGTATCGTGGGCGGATCGCGCGCCCGCGTATGGCAATGCCTGACTGTGCCTGAGTACATTGACAAGTGGTGGGGCCCGAAAGAGTGGATTACCGAAACCAAAACATTAGACGCGCGTGTCGGTGGTGTATGGCATTTCTGCATGCGTGGACACGGCACTGCGGTTTGGGGTTTGGCAACGTACGAGGAGCTTCGCGCGCCAGCATTGATGGTGTACACTGCGACAGCCTCGAACGCAGCCGCTGCGAAGATACCCAAGCAACAACAGCGAGTTACTATTTCGCTTACCGAAGTAGACGGCTCTACGACCAAAATCACTATTTGCACCCGGTTTAATTCTGCGGCCGACCTAGAGTCTACAGTGCAAATGGGTATGATCGGGGGCTACGACGAGGCGCTCCATAAACTGGACATGTGTATTAAACAATAAGGAGATCCCATGGATACCCCACAAACTACACCAACACCAAGTAAAGAAATGCAACGGCTCAGCCAGAAATTGGTTGGCAAAGCGCAGCTAAGTGGCGGCGTGACCGGCACAAGCCACTGTGAAGTAATGGAGGGCGGGTTTTTCTTGCTGCAGCACGTTGATATTACCCAGAATGGCATGCACATTAAGGGCATCGAGATCATTGGCCACTTAAAAGCTTTTGGTGCTGAACCAACGGCGGAAATCCATTCACGTTTTTACGATAACAACGGCAATACGCTCGACTATACCTATGAGCTCAGTGAGGATGGCCGGAAACTCACAGTTTGGGGTGGCGAAAAGGGCTCCCCGGCTTATTACGAGGGTATCTTTAATGACGACGGTACGTGTAATGGTGAGTGGCATTACCCTGGCGGTGGGGGCTACAAAATGACTACGAAGCCAGTGAAGGGATAAGTCATGCCAAAACTTAGCATTACTACCAAGCCGCTGTCTCCGCTTGCAATTAACCTGGCGCGCGTCTCGGCAGCGAGCGCGGCATTATTCTTGGTTCTGTTCGCCCTGCTTCATGTTCTTAAGCCGGAGATCGACCCATCGTGGCGATTCATTAGCGAGTACCAACTTGGCCAATACGGCTGGATGATGCACCTTGCATTTTGGTCGCTTGCTGTTAGTTCGGCTTCGCTTTGGTTTGCAGTCAAGTCGCAAATTCGAACCATCGGTGGGTATATCGGCCTCTTCTTCCTGTTCGTGGCCACGATTGGTTTTGTGCTGGCCGCCGCCAATACTACTGATCCTATTACGGCTACGGTTGGGACCGACGCTGGCCGGATCCACAGTACCGGTGCGCTGCTCGCCAGTAATGTAACCGGCGCCATCTTCTTTCTGTCTTGGAGTCTGGCACGCAATAAAGGCTGGGCCAAGATTCGCACATCACTGTGGTGGGTTGCCGCGATCGGTATTTTGACCAACCTCGCCTCGTTTTGGATGCAGGGCATTATGGCCCAGCACCAGAACGTCTTTGGTCCCGACACTCCGATTGGTTTGCCAAACCACCTGCTGATCATTGGCCTGGCTGGCTGTCTTTTGGTCATGGCGTCACGTATTATCACGGCGCCAAAGCACCAGTAAGTTAACAGGTGTCATCTTGTGGTATAGTAAATTCGCCCATCGACGCCACTAGGAGGCGAACGTGTTGGAGAGTACATTGCCCGGAGTGTGGCACATCCAAGGCACTCACGAGAACATGCGGCTGGCGTTCCACGACAACCGCACCTGGTACCTGGGCGGAACAAAAAGCCCGGCAATGAGTGGTACCTGGGAGACGACCTATGCTGGAGTGACGATGCGCGCGACGCAGGTCGGCTCTGCTGCTGGGCGTGGGCTTGCCATTGCGGCCGCCGGTCTGGTGCTCGGCCTGTCACTGGGCACTGCGGTGGTTGTTGCGCCTGCGGTGATCGCGGGCATCGTGGCATCGAACGCCCAGCGGGAGGGGAATCCTGGCCCCTTCGCCACGTTTGGCCGGTTCGATGTCTTCACTGGCAGGGCTGTGGCGGAGTACCAGCTCGTGACAGAGTCGCACTACCAGGTCGTCATGCGGTGCGACTTCCGGAACGGCAGTTACTCCGATACTCACCTCGCCACGCTTACCCGCGTGGCCTGATCAGTGGCAAGTGCCGACCCGCGTTATGGGATCGGCACTTGCCCAGTTTTTATTCTGGGCAAAACCTATTTATTGCGCGGCGCTTGTGCATTAAGCTGGTCGCATGGCGCAAATTCATCACGGCAGGACATCGGACCATCCTTTTATTGACCGGGTATGGGAAACATTTAATATTACCGACGGTGTGTATAGCGCCACCCCTGATCGTTCGTGGGACCTTATTATGGGCGTAGAGCAGGATGGCACTCGTCATATGATGCTGGCCGGACAGGCGACAAAAGCAGCCAAGGTGCCGTATAGGTCGGGCACGTATGCAGTTGTTATTTCTTTGACCGCTGGAGCCTACATGCCCCACGCGCCCGGTGACACCTTGCTTGATTCTGCAGAGGTGCTGCAAAATACCGACAACGACCATTTTATGTTAGCGGGCACTGAGTTCTCGTACCCGACCTTCGAGGCGGCGGAGGGCCTTGTCGCGCAGATGGTGGACCTCGGGATTATTAAGGGCAATGATGTTGTGACGCAGGCACTCAACGGGCAGCCAAAAGCCATGTCTAAGCGGGCCGCGCAGCGTCATTTTATACGAACCACCGGGATGACCCGCAAACAGTTAGAGCAGATCGAGCGAGCGCAGGAAGCGGTGAAGTTATTACAGCAGGGCAAGAAGCCACTCGATGTTGCTGCTGATGCAGGGTATACCGACCAGTCGCATCTTTCTAAATCGCTCCGCCGGATTATGGATGCTAAGCCGTCTGGTGTGGATGATATCCACAAGCTTTAGAATGTCGTTTTTTTACAAAACTTGCCGCACGGCAGTTGGTTAAATACTAGTATCAACAAACAACGAAAGGATCCATCATGGATATGAAATTAGAACTAGTAACCGTTCCCGTTACCGACGTAGACCGCGCAAAAAAGTTTTACGTTGAGCAAGTTGGTTTTAATGCCGACCACGACCACCAAGTAAACGAGCACTTGCGCTTTGTGCAGCTGACGCCGCAGGGCTCTGCCTGTTCAATCGCGATTGGCGAAGGACTAACAACCATGAGGCCAGGCAGCATTGAAGGTTTGCAGGTTGTCGTGAAAGACGCTGCTAAAGTTCGCGCTGAACTAGTGGCCCGTGGTGTTGACGCCGCCGAAGTAGAAGACTTGCCTTGGGGTATCTTTACCTACTTCCAAGACCCAGACGGTAACCAATGGTCGGTGCAGCAACTCAAACCTATGGAGGAGGCTTAGGCCTCTTTCATGGTGACGGTAGCGAGTTTTTTCGCTCGCTACACTGGTGTCAAACGGTGATATACGGTAGAATTCAGTATGATAATCGTAGTGAGTAAGGATTTTGGATGGCCAAAAGTAAATATGTCATTGAAGTAAATGACCTGCGCAAGTCGTATGGTAAAAACAACGTCCTAAAGGGCGTGGATTTTAAAGTCGAGCGCGGTACGATGCTCGCATTGCTTGGGCCAAACGGCGCCGGCAAAACAACAACGGTGCGTATTTTGAGTACACTGCTGCCGTTCGACGAGGGAAGTGTGCAAATTGAAGGCTTCGACGTTACATCGCAAGCCGATAGCGTGCGCAGCGTCATTGGGCTGACCGGCCAGTCTGCGGCCGTAGACGAGCTTCTGACTGGCCGCGAAAACCTGGTAATGATGGGTCGCCTGTACCGGTTGACTCCAGAAAGTGCTAAGGCTCGTGCCCAGGAATTGCTGGAAGATTTTGGTTTGGTAGACGCTGCCGACCGACCTGCAAAGACCTATTCGGGTGGTATGCGCCGGCGCTTGGACCTGGCAGTTAGCCTGATCGCAACGCCGCCAGTCATCTTTTTGGACGAGCCAACAACCGGCCTTGACCCACGTTCACGCCTGGCCATGTGGGAAATCATTAAAAAGCTGATGGACAACGGCACAACAATCCTGCTGACCACCCAGTATCTTGAAGAAGCTGACCAGCTTGCTGACAAGATTATTGTGATTGACGGCGGAAAAGTAATTGCCAACGGCACGCCAAAAGAGCTGAAGAGCAAAGTCGGCAAAGACCGTCTAGAGCTTACCTTCCAGGACGGCGTTGCGTTGAAGAAGGCAATAAAAGTGCTCGGCACCCTAATTGCCGACAAAAACGAGAAAGACAACACCGCCAGCGTGATCATTCAAGACATTAATGTTGACGCCAAGGACACCCTTGCCCAACTGGCGAACGCAGGTGTCGCACTGACCTCGATGGCCGTGCATAAACCAACGCTTGACGACGTGTTCCTGTCACTCACGGGCAAACAGAAGCAAGCCGACAAAGAAGAGGAGGCCTAAGATGGCAGTTGAACTTGTATTTGAAAAACGGCCAAAAGTCGTACTGGCACTCATTGACTCTTTGTTGATGATTAAACGCAGCAGTATGCATATTTTGCGCAACCGCGACCAGCTATTGGGCACGTTTTTCCAGCCGATTATGTTTTTGGTGCTGTTCGCATCGGTGTTTGGCGGTGCAATAAGCCAGGCTCTGCCAAATGGCGTTAACTACCTGGACTTTTTGATGGCAGGTATTATTGTGCAGACTTTGGCCTTTGGGTCAACGACGACTGCAATTGCCGTCGCCAACGACATGCAGAAGGGCATCATTGACCGCTTCCGCTCTCTGCCAATGTCCAACTTGGCGGTGCTGAACGGCCATGCTATTTCGGACTTGTTCCGCAACACGCTCTCGACCGTCGTGATGATTTTGGCGGGCCTAGTCATTGGCTTCCGCAGTAGTGCGAGCTTTACTGACTGGCTGATGATCGCCGGTATCATCCTGCTCTTTACACTGGCATTTTCGTGGCTGTCGGCAATTGTCGGCGTGTACGCTAAGAGTGTCGAAGGTGTGCAGTGGTTGACGTTCATTATTGTGTTCCCACTGACCTTTGCCAGCACGGCGTTCGTGCCTGGCGACAGCATGAACCCAGTTCTGAAGGCCTTTGCCGAGAACCAGCCAATTACCCACATTGTTGAAGCTGTGCGCGCCCTGATGCTTGGCATGCCAATTGGCAACCACGGCTGGCTGGCTGTGGCATGGAGCCTTGCAATCCTGGTTGTGTCTGTACCGCTTGCGGCCTACTTGTTCCGCAAGAAGACCACAAGCTAAGCATATTGGCTTGCGCAAAAAAAGACGCCGTGACGGGCGTCTTTTTTGTGGCTATTTATTGACAAACATTCTGCTGTATACTACTGGTATGCCACCATCCCAACCATCGGCCAACCCACTTCCGCCCATGCCAAGCAACTTGCCGGTGGGTTTTGTGCCCGAGCCGCCTCGCAAGAATCGGGTTGGTTTGGTGTTTGCCAGTATTTTTGCACTGCTTGTGCTTGCGGGCGGAGGCTTTGCTGCGTATTGGTTCTTGCAGCAAAAACCAACAGGCCAGTCGCCTGGTTCTACGTTTACCCGGGGCGACCTGCATGTGGGTAATTATTGGCTGGTTAATGCCTGTAATGTTTTTACGGCCAAAGATTTCGATGACGTTATGGGCAGGCGCACAAACCACGCCTACGTGAGCACCGACTTTACAGCGCAAACCTATAATGACGCCCAACCCGATCGCTCATACCGCAGCGGCTGCACCCGGCTCGACGCGCCATCTACGGCAGCGGGCAGCCTGAGCGCGGATGTTATTATTCATCAGTATCCGAACACGCAGCGCACCGACGTCCAACTTTTTCTTTTTGCATTGGACAAAGCGGCGGTTGATCCCGAATTTGACGGACGTGCCAGGTTCCGCATGCCAAGCTTTCATTTTGAATCAGGCAACAAGCTGGTCACCGTTTTAATTCAGGGGTACAGTGGCATGAGCGACAGTGATGTCGAAGTGAAGGCCCGTGCCATTGCGCAAAAAATATCGGTAAAATTGCGCGACGCAAACCAGAAACAATTCAGTGTTTTTTCGTATCCTGCCACATTCCAGGCGCCAGGCTTTACGTACCAAAATGCCTGCACACTGTGGGGCCCCGATGACTTTACGGCTTTGTACGGAGAAGCCGATGCCGCCGAAATAAAGATGGATTTTGCCGAAGATATTGAGCAAGCCGAAGAAGTGCAGGGGATCGATCAGAGTACAAAAACCAAATGCACCATCGGTTCATACACTGTCGACCCGGGCGACTTGGCGGGCAAAGATTATGCCTACGTTGAAGTGGACTATTACCGCACAAAAGAGGCTGCTGCGGCAGCCTACGCAGAATACGCCGGGCCAGATGATGAGCAGTTGAGTGGTATTGGGGACGTTGCGATCCTGCAGCAGAAACAGCGCATCGTAACCCAGCGGGGAGCTACCATGGTACGGGTGCAATTTATCCCGAATGATATGTCAGAGAAAACAAAAGTCGAGGCTGGTGTGCGT
>DATEFB010000008.1:0-33556 GCA_035280845.1 Saccharimonadales bacterium (SeqCode)
ATTGCCTGCTACGTAGCCACGATCAAAAAACAGGAGCCCACACAGGCTAGGCACCGCAGGCTCGAAGTGCTCGACAGTGCATGGTATCCGCTCAACCGGCTGCCTGCCGATTGCAGTCCCACGGTTAAAAAAGCGCTCAAGCTCCGCGGCTAGCCAGAGTTTGCTATACTGAGTATCAGCATTTACCTATGAGAACAACGTATCGTTTGATGCAAACGCGAGGTGTATGGTGGGCAGGAGCTGCATTTGTAGCCCTAATAGCTTTGCTTTTGTTGATGGTTCCTCGTGCGTCGCACGCCGAAAACTCGCGTGTGATAACTATTTTTCATGATGGCGTGCAACAAACGGTTGTAACAGATGCCGAGACGATCGAAGAAGCCCTAAAACGCGCCCAGGTAACATTGGGCGAACATGATTCTGTAGAGCCTGCGCGTGATATGAAGTTAACGGCGCCCGGCTACGACGTAAACGTATACCGCGCCCGCCCCGTAACTGTTGTCGACGGCCAGAGCCGCCACGTCGTCATGAGCCCGCATACCAGCGCCCGCCAGATTGTTGCCGATGCTGGCCTGACGCTCCACAACGAAGACGCCCACCAACTGACGCGCATCGATAATTTCCTCGAAGAGGGCGGTGTTGGATTAAAACTGACTATCGACCGCGCGACGCCGATCAATTTTGTTCTGTACGGCAAGCCGACGCCAATCCGTACTCAAGCCGAAAATGTCGGCGATTTACTGAAAGAAAAAGGCGTTGTGCTTGGCGCCCAAGACGGCACAAGCGTGGCCGCCCAAACGCCAATTACCCCTGGTATGATGGTCGAGATTTGGCGCAACGGCGTCCAGACCGTCACCGAAGAGCAGGAGGTGGCATTTACCACTGAATTTATCCGCGCCACCGACAAGCCAGTCAGCTTTAAGCAGGTGCAGACTCCGGGTAAAAAAGGTAAAAAACTCGTCACCTTCCAGGTAGAGCTTAAAAACGGTCAGACGGTTAGCCGTAAAGAAATCCAAAGCGTTGTAACCGAACAGCCCGCCAAGCAGGTAGAGGTCATTGGTGTCCAGGTCGGATTTACTGGTGCATTCCAGGAAGCTTTAGTTAAGCTGCGCACCTGCGAAGCTGGCGGCCGCTACGACCGCAACAGCGGCAACGGGTACTACGGCGCCTACCAATATGACATCTCAACATGGGGCAATTACCAGGGGTACGCCCGCGCCGACCTTGCTCCACCAGAGGTACAAGACCAAAAGGTATACGAAACGTACAAGCGCCGCGGCTGGAGCCCATGGCCAGGCTGTACTAAAAAGCTCGGCCTACAGGACATTTATCGCTAAGGCGTATACTGAAATTATGGTATTTAGTTCCGATTCCAACAGTTACATCCACGTCGTGCGGTTAAACAAAGGCGAGCGCTGGTCCGAAGCATTCGCCGAATTTACTACATCCACTAAAGTAAACGGCGCGTGGGTGACCATTATCGGCGGCGTTTTAGAAGTGACGCTTGGCTATTACGACCTCGAGAAAAAACAGTATGAATGGCAAACATTCCAAGGTCTGCGCGAAATTACCGGCATCCAGGGGAACATTGCCCTAAACGAGCAGGGTGAACCCATGGCACATTTACATGGGTCGTTTTCTGACGAGAATTACCAGATGATCGGCGGGCATGTTAAAGATTTCGTGGCGGCCGCGACCGTGGAAGTTTTTGTACAGCGTTTTAGCCAGTCGTTGCACCGTAAAACAGATCCTGATGTTGGGTTGCAGACGTTAAGCATATGAGTGGCGCTCCCAAAAAATCACTCGGCCAGCATTGGCTGTTCGATAGTAAAAGCCTGGGCGATATTTGTGATGCAGCCGAACTGACGCCTGATGACACGGTGCTCGAGATTGGCCCCGGCCTCGGCCCGCTGACTGTTGAGCTGACCGCCCGCGCAAAGCAGGTGATCGCCGTGGAACTCGACGAAAGGCTCGCCCGCGAACTGCCTGCCCGTGTGCCTGCCGCGAACCTAAAAGTGGTGCACACCGACGTGCTCCACTTTGACTTAAGCCAGCTGCCCACGGGCTACAAAGTCGTAGCCAACGTGCCGTACTACATAACAAGCCTGATAGTGCGTTTTTTGCTAGAGTCGCCCACGCCGCCTTCGCGTGCGGTGCTTCTGGTACAAAAAGAGGTGGCAGAGCGCCTGGCTGCCCGACCGGGCGATATGAGCATCCTGGCCATCAGCGCCCAGCTTTATGCCGAGGTCCAGCTTGGCCCGGTGGTAACAGCCGACAAGTTCGATCCTCCGCCAAAAGTGCATTCGCAAGTTGTCACTTTTGTGCAGCGTGCTGCACCGCTTTTTAAAGACCTCAATACAAAATTATTTTTCCGAATCGTAAAGGCAGGCTTTGGTGAAAAAAGAAAAACCCTCCGCAACAGTTTGAGCGGGGGGCTTGCCATGCAAAAAGATGAGATTGAACTGTTGCTCGGGAAAGCCGGCATCGACCCGTCTGCCCGTGCCGAGGCGCTCAGCCTTGAGCAATGGCACGCGCTAACTATCCTGTATTCACAGAAGTAGAGCGGGGAGTGGCGCGGCAATGCTGCGCCACTCCCTTAGCGGCTTCGTCGTTCGTGCCTGAGGTGTTCGATATACGCCTCAGAGAAACTCCAGATGCCATCAGGGTTGCAGAGGCCACGGAGAAGGCCTGCATTTGCCTCGTCGAGCACCTGCAGCTCTGACATGCCGAGCATGCCGCCCACTTTTTCAGGTGACAGCAGTGGTGTCCTGCCCTCTTTGCGGGCGCGAAACCACTTTTGTACCGAGACGCCGGGAGTCAGATGGCGCTCAAGTATGGCCAGTATGCATGGCAGATGGCGTGAGAGGTCAATATGCCTGTGCAGCGTACACCCCAGTTTTGCCTCTCGGAACCACCGCTCGACTGTGTGCGGGTCTGTACCGAACAGCTGGGCTATGTTGCCGTGCGGCATAACAGGGAGCTGCCGCACGTATTGCTGGATCGACTCACTCGGGATGAGCCGTTTTTGCCCACCAGGGTGCGTGATGTACCAGATCTTGCGCGACTTCATGAGCGCCTGCAGCTCATCTATGCCGCCCACTTGCGGGGCGGCGTCGTACATGAACAGGAGCGGCTGCGTGCTGGTCAGGCGGAAATCAATCCAATACTCCGGATCAATCCACTGCGGCAGGGCGTTGGGGGAATGCAGGTACCGTGCCAAGCTACCCCTGGGGATGCGCCGCCGCCTATCACCGCTTACATAGTGCATTCTGCCTTCTTTGACCAAAGCGTCGACCGTGGTGCGGCCCACGCCCAGGACTTTCTGGACATCACTACGAAGCAGGAACAGGTCGCGGTTAACGCTGGCCTTGTAACGCTCCAGGCTGGTGCAGAGGACCAGGAATTCATTAGCCAGCCGAAACGCCTCGAGCTTGCCATGGTTGATTAACCAGTCAACATGCGTGACGGTGACGCCCAAGTCTTGGGCTACCACTGGTGTCTTAACGAAGTACGTGCCGCCCACGAGGTCGTCGTAGACTGGCGGCCTGCCGGTGATGTTACCCACCCGGGCAGCCAGCGCAAGACGCTCGTTGATGGCGGTAACGTCGTAGTGGCTCTCGTTATTGATTGTCGTAACGGCCTGGAAAAGACCTTCCTTCTCCCACCGTGTCATGGTAGCCGAGGTGGTTTGCAGCGCCTTTACAAGCGAGGCGCGGCGGATATGACGGGGCACTGCGCCTCCAAATGTCCGAGGAACGGGTATCGGGTCGATGCCTGGCTGTAATAATAGCAAACGTATGATGTGGTTTGTAAAGTCATCGACACGCTGGGTATGTGGGCGGAGCCGAAGCGCCGCCCACATACCTACCGCTTCCGTTCCTGCCGGACGTGCATAATGTGCCTTCGTGAGAATACCCAACGCGGACGAACGTCACTCATACGTAGACCACGGATGTCGCCAGTCATGGCTTGGCGAGCGACTTCGTGGGGGCTGATCTCGAGCAGTGTGGCTGCTTCTTGGCGCGAAACCAGTGTGCTTGATCCGTAGAGTCGCCCATTGTACCATCGACGCGCTGACGCGCCGGGGCTTAGGCGAGTCTTCAGGATTGCCAAGACGCAGGGCATAGTCAGTTCGGGCGTGCTGTGCGAGTGAACAGGACAGGTGAGCACCCCAGCTTGCCGCCATTGCCCAATGGCAGTGTCAGAGACCGCAAATACCCGGGCCAGCTGAGCAGTGCTTAGTGGCACAGTCTGTTCAAGATATGCTTCAATCGATTCCGGAGCGACCAGTATGCGCAGCCCACCGGGAGAGCGGATAAACTGTAGTTCTTGTGAGCTGAACAGTGATTGCAGTAGTCGTTTACCTCCGACTCGCTGTGCGGCATCCTTGGTGCTGAGCAGTCGCCCGCCATGTGCAATGCGGTCCTCAAACCAATCGTCGGGTGCAATCCACGAAGGCAGCAGTGCGCCTAGTAATTCCAAAAGGCTATCGCGAGTGATGGGACGCCAATGGGGATTGTGCGGATGGGTGGCTTCGGTCAAACGCCCTGTCTTGACCAAATTGTCTAGCGTCCAACGGGAGCCGCCGATGATTTTCTCTGCCAGTAGGCGAGGGACTCGTGATTCGTCCTCCTCGGCGTCAATATATGCTAGCGCGCTGGCGAGTACAATGCGGTGCTCAGCCCTAAGTTTAATCGCCTCCAGGTGTCCCCTACTGATAACGGTATGCAGGCTGTCTTTTGGGTGGCCAATCAACTTAGCGGCATGCGCAGGGCGGATGAGCTGTATGCGCCCGCTCAGCAAGTCCTCGATGGTTGGCGCGGTGGCGAAATTACGCGCGCCCGCAGCCAGAAATTGGTTGACTGCCTGGTGACTGTAAAGCGGTTCGGTCGCGACATGAGCGCTTGGAACCAGGCATTGGTACGTGATGCCCCAGTGGCGCAGTGTCGACGGGTTGATGAGCAAGAGCTTGCGTAGCGTTATGCCACGCACCATGCGCTGAGATGCCACGAGTACTCCTATTCAGTGGTAGGTGCGTGTCGATGACTGTCTGGTAATAGTATCAAAATATGGTAAAGTGTTTAAAGATATGACACGGATTTCTTACCAGATACCGATGATGGCTATGATGCGCTAAGCGCATATACTTTTTTTACACCCCAAATTCTCTGTTATCATCGTAAGTAAGGACAAACCCGTGAAGAAATTCTATATAACAACCGCTATTCCGTATGTTAACGCCGCGCCACATATTGGTCACGGCCTCGATTACACGTTGGCCGACAGCCTGGCCCGCTACCATAAACAGCAGGGCGAGGAGGTCTTTTTCCAGACTGGGACCGACGAGCACGGCACCAAAATTTTCCAGAAAGCCCAGGAAAACGGCAAAGAGCCACAAGAATATGTCGACAGCATTGTGCCGCTGTGGCAGGAATTCCTAAAGAAACTTAATATCGATGCCAACGGCTTTATTCGCACCACAAGCCCACAGCACGAAAACGCTGCACAACTTATCTGGACGCAGCTAAAAGAACACATCTACAAAGGTACGTACGAGGGCTGGTACTGCGTGGGCTGTGAAAGCTTTGTAACCGCCCAGCAGGCCACTGCTAATAACGGCGTGTGTCCTGACCACAACAAACCCTACGAACAGCTGAGCGAAGAAAACTATTACTTTAAACTGAGCGCTTTTGGCGACCAAATCCGCCAGGCCTTAACTGCTGGTGAATTTAAGATTGTACCCGAGTTCCGCGAAACCGAGATCTTGAATCTCATTAAAGACGGCCTGCACGACATTAGCATTTCGCGCCCCAAAAAGCACCTGACATGGGGGATCCCTGTGCCGGGCGACGAAGACCAGGTTATGTACGTCTGGTTTGAGGCGCTCATGAACTATGTAACGGTGCTGGGTTACCCAGACGCCGAAGCATTTAAAAAGTTCTGGCCAGCCGATGTGTGGGTGGGCGGCAAAGACATTTTGCGCTTCCATGCGGCTATTTTTCCGGCGATGCTGATTGCCCTCAACCTGCCTCTGCAAAAAACATTGTTGGTGCATGGCCACGTGTTGAGCGGCGGCACTAAAATGAGCAAGACTATCGGTAATGTGGTGGCTCCGCTGGATATTATCGACAATTATGGTGTAGATGCCTTTCGGTATTACTTTTTGCGCCATGTCCCAACCATAGACGACGGCGACTTTACCTGGGATAAGTTCGAGAACGCCTACAACAACGAACTGGGCAACGAACTGGGCAACCTTGTACAGCGCGTCGCAGCCATGATTAACCGCTACCAGCAGGGTGTTATTGGCGATTTGCCTCGCCCCGAACATGACGCTGGCCCATACCACGAAGAAGTGGCCAACCTGCGCATTGACCGCGCCCTAGACGCTGTGTGGGTGATGGTCCGTAACCTCAATATTTACCTCGAAGAAGTGAAGCCGTGGGAAATCGCTAAAAAGCCCGAACAAGCTGACCATTTGCAGGAAGTCCTGGCATACGCTGCCGGCAGCCTGCAGCAGATCGCTGATCTGTTGTGGCCGTTTTTGCCAACAACAGGCGAAACCATTCGTCATATCTTTGAGGGCGGCACAGTTAAGAAGTACGACGGCGTGCTGTTCCCTAAGATTTTTAACCATACCCAGGACCCACGGGCGCCTAAAGTCGCAGCTCCTGTAGTGCCTCCGATTTCTGAGCAAAAAAAATAGCCCCAAGAATGGAGCAAGCCCCAGCGCGTAACCGTGTGCGGTTTTGCGCCGGGGCTTTTGCGCCCGTGCCTGCCTGGAGTCAGTGCCGCCACATGATGTCAGCGAGCGGACCCCGAACGATGGCAGTGGGGAACTGAACTTCGACCCCTTGTACCACTCCCGGGACCAGGTCATCCCGGTGCTCCATCGGTGTGTCGTGGATGTAGCTCATGCTCGTGCACAGCACAAGCATCCGCGTCGTGAGAGCTTCGGGAAGCTCCACCATCTCGGGCATGTCGATCGGGTAGTGCGGAGGGTCGTCGTAGGTGTTGTAGGCGAGCGTCTCGCCCTCGATCAGCAACCCCCAGGGGACTTCCGTCAGCCGTTCGGGCTTCTTGATCCAGCCACGGCGGACGGGGTAGTAATCCCCACGAGGGTGGTCTTCGATCACTCGCAGGCGGTCGATGCGTACGAGCATCTTGCGCGCGCCCCTGGAGTTCTGGATCGCCATCGTCTGTCCGGTGCGGTCGACGAACTCCTGGATCTGCATTCCCGCCCGAACGTTCACGCTACCGATGTAGCCCGGGCCAAAGCCCAAATGCATCAGTAGCTGCGTGTAACTGCACTGGTAGAGAGTAGTGCGTTGTCTCACGGGCATATCCTTTAGCTAGGTGGCACGGATCAGTAGTACTATACAACAAAAGTGGTAAAAAGTAAATATCCAAATATTGACTTTTCTAAGATTTTATTTTAAAATACTTATTGACACTATCGTTGTCTATGGGATATGAGGGGAAGGGCTGCATGAGATCCATTGTGATGGGCGCTTTCTTTGTCTGCGCCGTCTGCTATGTGGCATACCAGTGCACCAAGAGGTCGCGGACATCGAAGGTTCCGTCTGCGGCTATCGTCGTCGGCGTGATTGCCTTCGCGGTGGCGGGTATTGCCGGGATCGTTAGCGCCGTCATCCGCGAGGGCGATGACAGCCGTGCCGTCAGAACCTACCTGCGTCAGCAGGGGTACCACGTCGTCGATCTGGATCACAAGCAGGAGCCTGTCAAGAACGGCGCTTTCTACTGGTCCGCCGACGTCTACCGCATGGCGGATCCGTCGTGTGGCGGTACCATCAAACTGCGGCGGTCTAACGACAGAACGATCATCGTATCGGATCTGACGTGCTAAACATCAGTTCTCAGATGGTTCGGCCGGGCGCGGTGCTCAACGCCGCCCCGGCCAGTGGCCGCACTCCAACCTATAAAAGCGACTGCGCACAACTGCGGCAGTCGCTTTTTTCGTGCCCAAACACAGAATGTGCGATACGATAGCCATGTGCAGATTGTAGATACGCATTGCCACATACATGAAGCCTCGGCAGATGAAGGTGAGGATTTTTTGCATGACATCTGGCAGAAGGCCGAAGATCCTAACCCCAATGCCATGGCCTCCCGGGCAACGGAAGCAGGCGTAACGCGCCTTATTTGTGTTGGCACAAGCGCAAAAGACAGTAAGCTGGCTGTAGATTTTGTCCAATCCCGCGACCAGTGTTGGGCAAGCATTGGCGTGCATCCGCACGACGCTAAAGACGGCCCCGGAGCACTCGCGGCAATTGCCACACTCGCGGGTCGGCCAAAAGTAGTAGCGGTTGGTGAATGCGGGCTTGATTATTTTTACACTCATTCGCCCAAGGAAGACCAAATAAAAGCGCTGCGGTTTCAGATTGAGCTTGCACTGCGGCACGATCTGCCTCTGATCTTCCATGTCCGCGAAGCGTTGGACGATTTTTGGCCGGTTTTCGACAGCTACGAGGGGATTCGCGGCGTGTTGC
The DNA here is from genome assembly GCA_035280845.1 of Saccharimonadales bacterium (SeqCode). Lineage (GTDB taxonomy): Bacteria > Patescibacteriota > Saccharimonadia > Saccharimonadales > EFPC-124 > DASTDY01. The sequence continues at coordinate 8,508 of DATEFB010000008.1, forward strand.
ATAGTTTTACTGACAGTAGCGAGAACCTTCGCAGGGCCCTCGAGCGCGGCTTATATATAGGCGCAAACGGCATCATGACATTTTCTAAGAATCAGGACCAATTACAGATGATCCAGGCGGTTCCGTTGCAAAAATTACTAATAGAAACAGATGCCCCCTTCTTGACCCCAGTGCCATTTCGTGGTAAGGTAAACGAGCCCGCGCATGCTATACACATAGCAGCTTTCTTGGCGGATTTGAGGGGTGAGTCGCTTCAAACGCTCGCCAACCAGACTACTGAGAATGCGCTGACACTCTTTAAACTCAAATAAAAAGCTCAAACAAACCTTTATTAACAAGAGGATGTTTTAGATGCCTACTGCTTACAACAGCCCCACCCCCACCCTCGACCGGCCGCTCCAGCCCGGTGATTTTGCGCGTTATGCCGAAACTCAGACTACCCAAGAGCAGTACCCTGCAGCCATGATTGACGCCCAAGATTACTCTGCCCAACCCGCTATGCATCTTGAGGCCGCCCATCTTGAGGCTACCAGCTTGGCGCAGCCTGCATCTGCCCACCGTGGCGACACAATCCAACCAAGCGAAGAAGTTCTTAACCACCAGGTTGCCACCGAAAGTGCAGCACTGATTGGCGGCATGGAGAACATGCTGCAACAAGAGAACGACCACGCTGAAGCACTCCAGACCAACACTTATCTCGACCGTATGGCCGAGGGTGATTACACTGCCCCAAGTCCTGAATACGCCAGTGGCGCGCAGCTGATCGAAGCTTACAACGCCGCTTGCGCAATCATGGATGTCCGCCGCGCCACTGCCACTGCCGCCGGCATTGAGCACAACTATAACTAGAACGGTATATTATTATGCGAAAACTGGTTGACGCCTTCACTAAACTCGTCACCGGCAGCGAGCCAGCTGCACGGGCTAAGACTGGTTCACTTAAGAAAGTAACCAATCGTGATCTTATCCGAATGGAATCTAAGATCGGCGCACAGCTTTTTGGTGCAATTCCTAAAGGTCACCGCCGCGAATTTTTTTGCCTGGATGAACACACTTGGATCTGGTACGAAGAATGGTCTGACCTGCAGGGCAGACTGCAGAGCGTGACAACCCGTTACGAGATCCACCCTAACGGCATCTTAAAAGTGCAAGACGGCCAGCCATATCAGGTCGTTGAGGGTGAAGAGCTGAATAACTTCGCCATGGCCACCCGCCTGTACCGCGAACAGGTGATCCGCGGCATTTATCACCGCGATCCTATTACTGGGCAACCTTTAACCCAAGCACAATAACAGCTTGTTTCGGCTACAATAGAGTAGTATGGCGAGCTCGATTTATCTTGATTACGCAGCGGCCACCCCGCTTGATGGCCGTGTTTTTGATGCTATGCGACCGTTCTGGACGGAGCAATTTTATAATCCCTCCAGCTCGTACCTGGCAGCAAAAAGCGTCCGCCAGGCCCTGGACGACGCCCGTGGCCGCGTAGCGCATTGGTTGGGCGCCAAACCGCGCGAGGTGGTCTTTACGGCTGGCGCAACGGAGTCTATTAATTTGGCCATCCTGGGTGTACTACAGGCGTTTCCGGGCGGGCATGTAGTGACAAGCGCCATTGAGCACGAAGCCGTTTTGGCGGCCACTAAGGCTCATGACCATACGCTCGTGCCAGTGCTGCGCGACGGCACTCTTAATCTGGACGCACTCAAGAAGTCAATTACCGATACAACAGTAGTGGTGAGCGTCGCAATTGCCAATAACGAAATTGGCACTATTCAGCCTATCCGGGAAGTGGCAAGCATCCTTTCTGAAGCCCGACGTCTGCGTCAGCTTAAGAATAATCCTCGCCCGCTCTATTTGCACACAGACGCCAGCCAGGGCGCGTGTTATCTGGACATCCACGCCAGCCGTCTTGGGGTAGATTTACTTACGCTTAATGGCGGCAAAATGTATGGGCCTAAGCAAAGTGGTATCCTTTTTGTAAAAACCGGCACTCAGCTAAGTCCTTTGGTGCTTGGTGGTGGCCAAGAGTTTGGATTGCGCTCCGGTACCGAAAATGTGCCAGCCAGCATTGGCCTGTCGTTCGCGCTAGACATAGCCCAGGCAGAACGCAAAGAGGCGATTGCCAAAACATCGGCACTGCGGGACGAGCTTCAGCAAGCCATTATGCATGCCTTGCCCGAGACGCAGGTGAATGGCAACCCCAAACGCCGATTACCCAACAACCTGCATCTTAGCTGGCCCGGACTAGACGGTGAACGTTTGCTTATGCTGCTCGATGAGCGCGGCCTTATGGCAAGCACCGGTTCGGCCTGTGCGGCCAACAAGCAGACTGCGTCGCATGTATTACTGGCCTGTGGTCTTGACGACGCTTCGGTTCAGGGCAGTTTGCGCTTAACGCTTGGCCGCGACACCACCCCTCAGGATGTTATACGCGCCGCTGGCCTTGTTGCCGATGCGGTTAGGAGCCTCCATGGTTAAGCTGGCGCTCATGATTGGGTCAATACTTCTTACTCTGGGCCTGCTTGTATGGGGTACGTCTTCGTATTTGGTTATCGATGACCTTAAGGATTGCGCTGAGCCCACCATGGCCGAGGCCCGCTGTGCTCCTGCCGAGGTCATTGTAGCCATTAGTGGCGGCGACACCCGTGCGCGCACTGCCGAAGCAATCCGCCTGTATAAAGAGGGATGGGCGCCGCAGCTTATTTTCTCGGGCGCAGCGCTCGACACATCGGGCCCGTCGAATGCCGAAGCAATGCGCGTCCAGGCGTTGGATGCGGGTGTGCCAAACCGTGACATTGTTTTAGATACCCAGGCCGCCGACACAGCCCAGAACGCGACCGGCACCCTGGCGCTGTTAGGTGCCCGCGACAAGCGGATCATTTTAGTGACATCGCCGTATCACCAGCGCCGTGCCAGCGTTGAATTCCAAAAGGTGCTTGGCGATTCGGTGACGATTATTAACCATCCAACCCCATCGGACTCTTCGTGGAGTGAATACTGGTGGCTATCGCCATACAGTTGGTTCCTGGCGCTGAGCGAAGGCATAAAAACAGTGGTGGTATCGACATGGCGCTAAGCGTCTATGTTGGCATGAGTGGCGGTGTAGACAGCAGCCTGACAGCCGCCTTATTAAAAGAGCAGGGCTATGCTGTCACTGGCGTCTACATGAAAAACTGGACTCAGGATCTGCCCGGCATGAAATGCCCGTGGGCCGACGACCTGGCGGATGCGAAGCGCGTTGCCGTGCAGCTCGATATTCCATTTAAAGTCTTTGATTTTCAGAAGGAATACCGTCAAAAAGTCGTTGACTACATGATCGAGGAGTATAAGGCTGGCCGCACGCCAAACCCAGATATTATGTGCAACCAGGAAGTGAAATTTAAAGTTTTCCTAGAGGCAGCGATAGAGGACGGCGCAGACATGATTGCCACTGGCCATTACGCCCGCGTGCATAACGGGCAGCTACATATGGCCGAAGACACCGGCAAGGACCAGACATACTTCTTACACCGCGTCACCGAAGACGCACTGCGCAAGACGCTGTTCCCGCTGGGTGATTTTACGAAAGACAAAGTGCGCGAGCTCGCCTTAGAGCGAGGCCTTGCTACCGCGACAAAAAAAGATTCTCAGGGTATTTGTTTTGTGGGAAAAGTGGGTATTAAAGAATTCTTGCAGCAATATGTGGCGCCGAATCCCGGCGATATCATCGATAAGGTAAATGGACAGGTTGTCGGCCGCCACGATGGTGCTATTTATTACACGTTTGGCCAGCGCCATGGCTTGGGCGTGGGCGGCGGGCTGCCATACTATGTCGTAGGCAAGGACATGGCCAGGAATGTGGTGTACGTTACCACTAATTTAAACGATGATTCGTTGTGGCGGAACAAACTCAGGCTCGAACAGCTACATTGGATTAACGGCGCACCAACAGAGGGTGAGACGTATAAAGTGCGCACCCGCTACCGTGCGGCCCTTATTGATTGCCAGCTAGGGGCGGATGGATTCCTGACCCTGGCTGAGCCCGAGCGGGCCATAACGCCGGGCCAGTCGGCTGTGCTCTACCAAGGCGACCGCGTTGTTGGCGGCGGCATTGTGGCCGAAGCCATCTAAGGCTACAATGGGCACATGCAAAGCGGTGGGTCCTCTTCGGTAACCAGTACTAAAAAGTCATGGCTGTTCATTGCCATAGTTATTGTTGTCGCCATCGGCGCAGCATTAGTTATTTGGTGGGCGGCAATGGCTACAATCCAACAAAGCGTACAGCTGGCCGAATCGCAGCAGCCGGTCGTGTCCACAAAATCGACAGCTACTCCGCAACTAACAACAGAGGTTGTAGTGAGCGGGCGTACGCAAATTTGGGAAGTTGCGTTTCTTCCGACAAAAGAGATGGTATTTACTGAGCGCAAAGGCGTGTTAAGCATTGTTAAGAACGGCCAGCCTGCGACACTTCGAACTATCGAAGATATTTCGGCAAAAGGCGAGGGTGGGCTGCTTGGACTGGCCGTTGACGCTAAATTTATTGATAACCGGTTTATTTATACCTGTTTTAACAGCACAAAAGGCGATATTCGCGTGGTGCGTTGGCGCGTTTCTGCCGACCTTGGTTCGCTGGAAGCCCGAACGGATATCGTGACGGGCATTCCTGCCAACCCATCTGGCCGTCATTCCGGCTGCCGGGTTGCATTTGGCCCTGATGGCTATGTGTGGATTGGCACGGGCGACACTGCCCGCGGAGACACAAGCATCCAACCTAAAAGCCTTGGCGGCAAAACACTGCGGGTAGACCGCGACGGCAAGCCAGCGCCTGGCAATATTGGCGGGCAGTATGACGCGCGTATTTTCTCGTATGGACATCGTAACGTGCAAGGGCTGGCGTTCTTCCCTGGCGGCGCTCGGCAAGGTGTCTTAGGTATAAGTGTTGAGCACGGCAGCAGTGTAGATGACGAAATAAATGTCTTGCGGCCAGGCAATTTTGGCTGGGCTCCACCCGCGCAGGGCTACGACGAGAGCGTACCAATGACCGACAAAACCCGTTTTCCTGATGCCATTGATCCTATTTGGAAATCGGGCAATCCTACTCAGGCTCCATCTGGTGCTGGCTTTGTGCACGGCGCGCAGTGGAAGGCTTGGGACGGTCGGCTAATGGTCGCCATGCTAAAAGACAAGCAGCTAAAGGTGGTGAACCTGACTGATCAAAACAAGTTGGCAGGAGAAGACCATGTCTTCCAGGGCCAGTTCGGTCGCCTGCGGACAGCCGTACAAGGTCCAGACGGTAATTTGTACCTGGCAACCGACAACTCGTCCAACAACCAAATCATTCGTGTCACTCCCCACTAGACTGCTATACTGAAAAGCGTAAGCACTAAAATAAAGAAAGGGGATAGCATGGACGAGTCACAGAACACTCAAGTGCCTGTAACGGGCGGCGATGACGAAGAAGTTGACCAGACAGAAGCTACACCAACCACTGACCCAACAGAAGGCAGCGAAGACCCAACATTGGGTACTGGCACCACTGCTGGTGACGGTGATGTAACCGGAGACGTTGAAGCCCCTGCTGGCGACGACAACGAAGGCGACACCGTTTAATAACGTGCTGCTAAAAATCAAAAAAGGCCGGTAATACCGGTCTTTTTTGAACCTTGCCGCTATTTTTTACCACCTCTTTATTTGCTATAATCTCCAGATATGAACGCACAAGACATCCGCACCAAATATCTCGAGTATTACAAAGAGCGTAAACACGTGATTATTCCTCGCGCGCTGCTTGTGCCATACAACGACCCAACCACGCTGTTTACTGGTAGCGGCATGCAACCCATGATCCCATACTTGCTGGGCGAGACACATCCTGAGGGTAATCGCATTGTCGATAGCCAGACCTGCATCCGCGCCCAGGACATCGAAGAAGTTGGTGATAACCGCCACACCACCTTTTTTGAAATGATTGGCAACTGGAGCCTGGGTGACTACTTTAAACAAGAGCAAGTTACCTGGATGTGGGAGTTCCTGACTGAAGTCGTTGGTCTCGATCCAAGCAAACTGTATATTACCTGTTTTATTGGCGCACCAGAATACAGTATCCCCAAAGACACCGAAGCTGCTGAACTGTGGGCCAAGCTGTTTGAGGCAAAAGGGTTGAGCTCGGGCGTAGCCGACATTGGCTCAGAAGAAGACGGCTATAAGCGGGGCATTAAAACCGGCGAGCGCATCTTTTATTATGATGGCTCAAAAAACTGGTGGAGCCGCAATGGTGGTCCCGAGAAAACACCTGTTGGTGATCCGTGCGGCCCCGATTCCGAGATGTTCTACGATTTTGGTACGCCACACAATCCCGAATATGGCGAACATTGCCACCCTAACTGTGACTGTGGCCGTTTTATGGAAATCGGCAACAACGTCTTTATGGCTTACCGCAAAGAAGCTGAGGGCGTATTTGTCCCGCTCGAGAAGCCAAACATTGACCATGGCTCTGGCCTGGAGCGCATTGCCGCCGCCAAGAACAACGACCCAGATGTATTCAAGATCAGCCTGCTATGGCCAATTGTCGAGAAGCTCGAAGCAATTTCGGGCAAAACCTACGACAGCCACACCAACGCCATGCGCGTTATTGCCGACCACCTGCGCGCCGCTACCTTTTTGGCAGTTGACGGCGTAAAACCAAGCAATAAAGAGCAGGGGTACGTTATGCGCCGTTTGGTGCGCCGCGCTATTCGTTTCGCGTTCGACCTGGGCGTCGAGCAGAACTTTATGGAGCAGGTCGTGCCAGTGATCACCGGTATGTACGAGGCTGATTTCCCAGAGGTAGCAGCTGCAAGGGATGATGTAATTGCCACGCTTGTGCGCGAAGAAAAAGCCTTTCGCCAAACATTGCGCCAAGGTGTCCGTGAACTCGCTAAACTGGCCAAAGACGGCCTGACCGGCGCTGAACTGTTTAAGCTGTATGACACTTATGGATTCCCTGTCGAGCTAAGCGTGGAAGAGGCATTTAGGCAGGGCATCACCGTGCCCGAATCGTGGCGTAAAGAATTTAATGACCACATGGCCGAGCAACGCGCCCGCAGCCAAACCGCCACCAAAGGCACCTTTAAAGGTGGCTTGGGCGGCCAGCAGCTGATCCACAAGAAGTATCACACCGCCACGCACCTTATGTACCAGGCACTGCGTGACGTTTTGGGCGACCATGTTGTGCAGAACGGTTCTAACATCACCGAAGAACGCCTGCGTTTTGACTTTACCCACCCAGAGAAAGTTACTCCTGAGCAGCTTAAAAAGGTGGAAGACATTGTGAACGACCAGATTGGCCGCGATCTTAAAGTCTCTTGGGCAGAATATCCAACCAAAACCGCCCGTGAAGACATGGGCGCCCTTGGCCAGTTTGGCGACCGCTATGGCGAAACCGTTAAGGTATACAAAATGATCGCCGATGGTGCCGAAAAACCATTCAGCTTCGAAATCTGCGGCGGTCCTCATGTAGACCATACCTTGCAGCTCTTCGAAGATGGCAAACAGTTCAAGATCTTAAAAGAAGAAGCCAGCAGTGCTGGTGTGCGCCGTATTAAAGCGGCATTAGTAGACAGCAAATAACCTGTAAAAAAGGGAAAAGCCAGGTGGGCGAGCGGGGATGCGATGCATCAACCCGAAACTCGCCACAACCTGGCTGCTGTCTGACCTCGTTGTCTGACAACCCCTTTTTCTGATGCCCGCGGGTGCGGGCTAGTCGTAGTCCCAGCCAATCCAGAGCATCGCAGCGGCGAGGAAGCCGAGGCTCGTCCAACCGAAGTAGGGTGCGAGGTGGGCGTTCTCCGTCTGTGAGAAGTGGATGGCGAGACCGGTGCAGACCAGAAACCCGGCGACCAGGCCGAATGCGATCAGGAAGAAGTTGAAGAAGCCGCTGAGGGTGATCGAGCGCGTGGTGCGCTCGGAGGTGGCAGGCTGCATCATTTGGGATCTCTCCTGGGGGGGAAGGAGTCAAGACGTTAAGGTGACAGTGCTTATGATATAACATAAGCTGCCAAAAGTCAATATAACCATAAGCGTGGGGCGTGAAAGAAGCCGGGAGCAATTGCTCAACCGGCTTTTTAAGAAGATAAGGGGGCTGGGCTGCATACGTCGCCAGACATACACAGCCCAGCCCATGGGATCTAGCGGGCACACACCTGCTTCTTGCCTACCTCGTAGCGGCGGACTACTCCACCAGGCTGGAGAAGAACTCTCCGATTCCATCTCCGAGGCTCCAGAGTCCGCTACCGATCGCCTTGGCGACGTTGGCGGCTCCCTGGGGGTTGTAGGCAATGAAGTAGATGAGGAACGCCACACCGCCCCATGTCAGAACCTTCTTGACCACCCGACCACTTCCTCTCGTGCGAGGCCATAGTGTAGGGCTAGGATACAACGTACAAACTGCACTGTAAAGGAAAATGTCGAGGTGCTTATGCTATACTTATCGGCAGATGATTCTCGATAAACTCAAACAAGTTTTACCCCGTTCCGAAGGGGGTGCTCAGCATCTTCTTGCTCTTGATATTGGGACAGAATATATTAAAGCGTTAATAGCCGAAGTAGACGGTGAAGAGCTTAAAATTATCGGCGTTGGCCGCGAGCACCAGGGTTTGAGCGACATGCATTCCGGCGCAATTGCCGACATTGGTGCTGTTGTGCGCAACTGCGAGGCCGCATTAAGTGACGCCGAGCAACAGGCCGGCGTACAGGCTAAAAAGGTTGTCATTGGTATCGCCGGTGAGCTGGTAAAGGGTCTGACAAGCACCATCCGCTACAAGCGGCCTCAGCCAGATGTCGCCCTCGACATGCGCGAAATGGAATTTATTATCGAGAAGGTGCAGGAGCGCGCCCATGCCAAAGCTCAAAAACAGATTGCCTGGGAAACTGGCAACGAGGACGTCGAGATAAAGCTGGTGAACAGCGCGATCGTCAGTATTCATATAGACGGTTACAAGGTCAGTAACCCAATTGGATTCCAGGGGAAAGATGTCGCCATCCAGATCTACACCGCTTTTGCGCCCATGGTGCATATTGGTGCTCTTGAGCGTACCGCCCAGGAACTTGACCTCGACCTTATTGCCGTGGCTGCCGAGCCGTTTGCAGTAAGCCGCAGTGTTTTGGGAACAGATGCATCGAGCACATTCACGGCTATTCTTATTGATGTCGGTGGTGGCACGAGCGACATTGGCGTTGTGAATGACGGCGGCGTTGAAGGCACTAAAATGTTTGGCATAGGCGGCCGGAGCTTTACCAAGACTATTGCTACAGATATGGACCTGAACTTCGAGGACGCCGAAAAGCTTAAATTGAACGTAGAGCACGAAAACCTTAAGCCCGAGGTGCGCGAAAAGGTAAATGGCGCCCTCGATAAGACGCTCGAGGTGTGGCTGAACGGTATCGAGCTTGCCTTAAGCGAGTTTGACGCAATCGACCATCTGCCAAACCGCCTGTTGCTCTGCGGTGGTGGTGCCAGCCTAGCCAAGCTTGTCGAGGTGCTCGAGACAGATAATTGGTACAAATCATTGCCATTTACACGCAAACCAACAGTGCAGCGTATTCAACCAACAGAGGTCGCGGGCATTACCGACACGACCGGCCAGGTAAAAGACCACACCTACATAACCGCTATGGGTTTGCTGCGGGTTGGCTATGATACGATGGTAGGGAGTGCAGATACCCGGACTTCCCTTCGCGACACTTTTAACCGGATGTTAAGTACGTAGATTATGAATAAAGACGTTATTTACATAGATATTGAAGACGACATAACGGGGATAATCGGCAAGGTAAAAGCCGCTGACACCAAGATTGTTGCCCTCGTACCGCCAAAGCGGATCGGTATTTTACAGAGCGTCGTCAATCTAAAGCTTTTGCAACGCGCCGCCCAAGAGGCCGACAAGAGGGTGGTGCTTATTACGAGCGACCGTTCACTGACAACGCTTGCTGCCGGCGTAAAGATGCCCGTTGCCAAGAATCTGCAGAGCCGGCCAGAGATCCCTCAGCTTGAGGTACCTGAAACCCCTGAAGAAGAGGTTATTAATGGCAAAGATTTGCCTGTGGGCGACATTGAGAAATCCCTTACCCCCGAAAAAACCGCGGCCACTGTTGCGGATGACCTAGACGAGAAGGTCGACCTGGGTGAAGCGGCGGTAGGAGCTGCCAAGCCCGCGCCTAAAAAGCTCGACCAAGTCGCCAAAGTTAAAGGCAAGTCTAAGCTGAGCATACCTAATTTTGACGTGTTCAGAAAACGCTTCTTCCTGATTGGCGGCGGCGCTATACTACTGGTCATCCTTTTGGTATGGGCATTTGTCTTTGCGCCACGCGCCACAGTAGTAATTAGTGCAAAAACGACCAATGTTAGCATTGAACGCACATTGGCGCTTAACCCAGGTGCAGCAGCCAGTGACACTACTAAGTTTGTGCTTAAACCAAACGTCCAACAGCTTAAAAAGGCGGTGGCTACCGAATTCACTGCCTCTGGCACTAAAGATATTGGTGACAGAGCCAAGGGAACGGTGGTCATTACAAACGGCGAGAGCAGTGACCCGATTACCGTGCCCGCCGGCGCTAGCTTTGTTGCGGCGAGTGGCCCTAAATTTACAAGTAATGCCAGTGTTACTGTACCTGGTGCAAAAGTAGTGAGCGGTGGTATTCAAAAGGGCTCGGCGAGCGTTGCCGTTACAGCTGCTGATATTGGCCCGGAGTATAACCTTGCAGCCCAAAACTACACCATTCAGAGCTACGACGACCTAGGCGCAAGCGGTGAGGCAATGGCGGGCGGCACAAAACAAACGGTCACGGTAGTGTCTCAGGCAGATGTAGATAAGGCTAAAGAGCAGCTGGGCTCGCAGAATGCTGACGCCGCAAAGGCTGAACTCAAGAAGCAGTTTACTGATGATTCTCTTGTCATCGAGGAAAGTTACAGCGCCGAACAGGCTGCTCCATCTGTAAGTCCTGCCATTGGCGAACAAGCCAAGACCGCTAAGCTAACAGTAGAGACTACATATACCTATGTTGGCTTGGCCCGGGCAGATGTAAAAGCCATCCTGACGAGTGCTATAAACGATGCATTGAAAGATAAAGTCGACCAGCAGACATACAGTAGTGGCGAGAGCTCCATTGTATTCCAGACATTCGAAAAACAGGGAGCCGTTTTTAACACCCGCATGTCTACGACTGGCCAGATTGGCCCCAAGATCGACACAGCCCAGCTTGCCAAACAGCTTGCCGGCAAACGATTTGGCGAGATTCAAGCTATTGTGAACCAGATATCAGGAGTCAATAATGTCGACATTACGTTCTCGCCGTTCTGGGTGACCACTGCCCCAAGTGCCGATAAGATAGACATAAAATTCTCGGTCGCGCCGAGCGGCGGGAATGGACAATAAACGCACCTATCTTGGCATAGACGTTGGCGAGCAGCGAGTAGGCTTGGCCATCGGTGATTCGATTGGTCGGATTGCCATCCCACTGAGGACGATTGCGGCTGATGAAAGTATCCTGGAGGGCCTGCGTACGGTTGTTGCAGAAGCGGATGTGACGGATCTGGTTGTTGGGCTGCCTCGCAATCAATCTGGTGATATTACGGCGCAGACCGAACGGGTAAAGGTGTTCGCCGACGAAGTACTGGCTGGACTTGGACTTCCTATCCATTGGCAGGATGAGTCAGTTACATCTGTTATTGCCGAAGAGCGGCTAATGGCCCGCAAGAAGCCCTATGTCAAAGGCGATATCGATGCAGAGGCTGCCAGCATAATACTGCAGGATTTCCTGGAGCGCGTATGAAGAACGACGTAACACCAGGCCGTTTGCCTGCACCCAAGGTGCCGAAACGCCCCCTGGGAGGGACCCAGCCACTCGCGCGGTCCAGGCCAGTGGTTGCCCCTGCAGCGCCACAAGCGCCCACTATTCCGATCGAGGACAATGGAGCGCTAGATCTGCCTCCAGCGTTACCGCCACAAGCACTGGAGCTGGAGCGTCGTCCCAAACGCACATGGGTCAAACGGTTGTTCCTAGCCTTCATGACGCTTGTTCTGCTGGGAATTGCAGCCGGTGTCGGTGCATACTTCTGGTACAAAGACGCCTTACAGCCTCTTTCGACAAGTCAGGAACGCATAAAAGTAGAGGTCGCTGCTGGTGCAGTGGCCGACCAGGTCGCCGCCACACTCGAAGAGAAGAAGCTGGTCAAGTCAGCCCTTGCGCTCCAGATTTACATAAAATTGCACGGCAAAGGCAGTATAAAAGCCGGAAATTATGTCTTTACACCTGGTCAGGGGCCGTTCGAGATTGTTGAGTGGCTTACCCAAGGGAAGGTGGATACTTTTAAGTTGACCATTTTGCCTGGTAAAACACTGGCCGAAATAAAAAAGAAGCTTCAGGAAGACGGTTATAGTGCCGGTGCTGTCGATGCGGCGTACTCGCATCAGTACAATCACCCTCTTTTGGCAGACAAGCCTGCTGGAACAACGTTGGAAGGGTATATTTACCCAGAGACCTATTTCGTCAGCTCAGATACGCCCCTAGAAACGGTATTCACTCAGGGCTTTGATCTGTTACAGAACGACATTGAGCGAAAGGGAATAAAATCAGCTCTGGCAGGGCATAATCTGAGCGTGTACCAGGGGATGACTCTGGCATCGATTATCGAGAAAGAAGTGCACAATACAGCCGATAAGCGGCAGGTCTCGCAGGTGTTCCTGAAGCGACTGGGCGAGGGCGGCAGGCTGGCCTCGGACCCGACGTATAAATATGCCGCTGCTATGCTAGGGATACCTCCTTCAACAGAGATTGAATCGCCTTATAACACCTATAAGAACACTGGTTTGCCTCCAGGGCCTATTGCGAACTTTACTGTTGATTCACTCGAGGCTGTGGGCAATCCGGCAACCGGGGACTTCTTGTATTTTGTGGCTGGAGATGACGGCACGACCCATTTCTCGCGCACCTTCGAAGAGCATGAGCGGAATATCAGGCAGTACTGCCAGAAGTTATGCTCCACCTTCTAGCCCAACAGGGGTGAGTTATACACAGTAATAAATTGACATATGTGTCAAGCATGCGTAAAATAAGGTCATACACACGGAGTTTTAAGGGGTTTACCTCTGAACTCTGGTGTTCCTTCCCAGTCGTGTCGCACGAGATGCTAATAATCTTATAAATAGTAGGTAATAGCATAACGGTCGACACATCTCCTTTCCAATAAAAAAATGTGGAAGAAAGACACGACCGGAAGTATAAGAGACGCCCTGGTAACAGGGCTGTCCGGAGACGAATATTAGTGACAATATGTTTCAGGGTTCTACCCTGAATAGGTCAGTGAGCGTCCTTTCGCAGGGCAACGCATTGACTGATATTGCAACCAAGAAGGCTACGCAGTTGCGTAGCAAATCCAAGAAGGTCAACATTGCCCTGATTGGTTCGCACGTTGCAGTAGTCATTGGTATTGTTGGTATTGTTGCGTTTGGTTACAAGGCCCCTGTAGAAGCTTCTCCTGGCCTGGCCGCGCAAAACGTATTAGAACAGCCAAATACATCTGTCGACCAGATTGCAGCCGCTACGGTTGCTTCCACGGTCGCACAAACTTTAGACTTATCAGTCCAGGATAACGTACAGAACCTGGCAGTTTCTTTGAATGCAAAGACCGATTTGGCCCAGACTGACAGTAACGTATTAACAAAACCTCAGATTATTGAGCAAAACAGTGGTCGTAAAGGTGTTACTACCTATACTGCAGCTGGCAGCGAGAGCGTCCAGACCGTTGCTGCTCGTTTTGGTGTTTCTGAAGACACAATCCGCTGGGCAAACAACCTGACGAGCGACGCTATTCCTGCAGGCCGTGCCCTGAACATCCCTGGTACCACCGGTGTTGTATATACCGTAAAAGCTGGTGACACTACAGCAACACTGTCCGACAAGTATAAAGCAGACAGCGACCGTATTGTCACCTACAACGACCTCGAAATATCAGGCCTGCGTCCTGGTGCCCAAATTGTGATTCCTGGTGGTATTCTTCCGGCCACCGAACGCCCTGGATACGTAGCACCTTCTTCCCGCTACAACGCCGGCATCACCATCAGCTCTGTCCGCGCTACTGTATTTGGTGGCAACGGATACGCCTACGGATATTGCACATGGTATGCCTACAACCGACGCGCCGAGATCGGCCGCCCAATTGGCAGCAACTGGGGTAACGCAGTTACCTGGGCATCCTACGCCCGCTCAGGTGGCTTCCGCGTCGACAAATCGCCTGCTCCTGGTGCCGTCATTCAGAACGGTGGTGGGTATGGTCACGTGGGCATCGTTGAAGCGGTCAACGCCGACGGTAGCCTGACCGTATCAGATATGAACTATGTCCGTTGGAACGTCATCTCGACCCGCACAGTGCCTGCCAGCCAGGTCGGCAGCTTCAACTACATTCACTAGTCTCACCAACACCCCGGCACTGCGTCGGGGTGTTTTCTTGCAAATCTGTTATAATGTGGCTATATGTTTGTAGATAAAGTTCTTGTGCACGTAAAAGCCGGCAATGGCGGGGATGGTGCAGTTAGTTTTAGGCACGAAAAGTTCGTCGATAAAGGCGGCCCGGATGGTGGCGACGGCGGCCGCGGCGGCAGTGTTATTTTTGTTGCCGACCAGAACGAAAACACGCTCGTTCACTTCCGTTATAAGCAAGAATTACAGGCGCAGCATGGCGTAGCTGGATTCCATCGTCAACAACGTGGCAAGGGTGGAGAAGACCTGTTCGTAAAAGTACCGGTCGGCACGCAGGTGTACGAAGATGGTGAACTTATCGCCGACCTCGTGACCCTTGGCCAGCAGGCCGTTATTGCCCGTGGCGGCGATGGTGGTTTTGGGAATGCCCACTTTAAATCTTCGGTACGCCAAGTGCCACGTGTGGCCGAGGTTGGCGAACGTGGCGAAGACAAAGAACTGACCCTGGAGCTTAAATTGTTGGCCGACGTGGGGCTGGTAGGTTTCCCGAATGCTGGTAAATCTACCTTTTTATCTGTTGTTAGTAACGCAAGGCCCGAGATTGCCGACTATCCGTTTACGACCCTGACGCCGAATCTTGGTGTCGCCGACATCGACGACACAAGCCTGCTTATCGCTGATATTCCTGGCCTAATTGAAGGTGCCAGCACGGGTAAGGGCTTAGGGGATGCGTTCTTGCGTCACGTCGAGCGCACTCAGGTGTTGATTCATTTGATCGATATCTATGAAAAAGACGTTGCGCAGGCGTTCACTACTATTCAGGGTGAGCTAGTTGCCTACAGCAAGAAGCTTGCTAAGCGCCCACAGGTTGTGGCTTTGACTAAGATTGAGGGTTTACCTCAAGACGGTATAGACCAGCAGTTGGAGCGGCTTAAAGCAGCCGTCCCTAAGGGTACGAAGGTTGTTGCCATCTCGTCGCAAGCGCATATTGGTGTTACAGAGCTGTTACGCGAAGTGCAAAAGCTAGTCGCCGCGGCGCGAAAAAAGGTAGAGAAGCAAAAAGAAGAAGATGGCGGATTACCTGTTATTGGCCTCGATCCGAATGCCGAGGCCTTGGCGTGGCGTGTCCAGCGCAAAGATGGCCAGTTTGTGATAACTGGTACAAAAATCGAGAAGTTTGCTGGACGTACTAACTTTACCAGTGAGCCAGGCGTTCGCCGTCTGCGCGATATTATGAAGCGCATGGGTATTGTGCATGAGCTTGAACGCCAAGGCGCCCAGCCCGGTGACACGATTGTTATTGGCAAACACGGCGGCCACCACTTGCCGCACCAACCATAAAGGCTTTCATTTTTTGTATTTTATGTTATAGTATTGTCATGAGGCAACACCCAGTTGCCTGCAATTTTGACAAGCTGGATAGATTTCGGTCCGAGTAAGTTGCCCAATTCCAATATATTGTGTTCGCACTACACGGAGGTTACTGTGACCCGTCCCCTGTACGTCAGCACCACGCCGGTCTTCCGACCGGCCAGTCTGCTCGATGGGCTCTTCGCAGCTCCGCGGGTCGGAGCGCTCCGCACCCTTCGCATGGCCGCCATGCAGGGTAGGCGGACCAGGGTCCGGTCCGGCCCGGACGTCATGACCGTGTTCATCACCGATGGCCTGGGCGGTCTCTGGCCCATGTTGGTTGACCTCCGGGTCGACTTCCGCGCCTAGGTGTAACCAATGACTCAACGGGTGGAATGTGTTTTTCAGCATTCCACCCAGCGGCCTCTATCCAGCTTGTCATCCTTCCGCCTGCGGGCGGTTTTTTCGTGGGGAACACATGCTACACTGAAACGGTGAATAAGACTAGTTTTTTCTTTTACGACCTAGAGACCTCTGGCCTCGACCCGCGTCGCCAACGAATTATGCAGTTTGCCGGCCAGCGGACAGACATGGACCTTAATCCGGTGGGTGAGCCAATAAACATTCATGTCAGGCTTTCCGAAGAGGTCTTGCCAGACCCTGGTGCCATTTTAGTAACGGGCATAACGCCGCAAAAAACGCTCGAAGAAGGCTACACCGAAGCAGAATTTCTGCGCATTCTCCACGATGATGTTTTTCAGCCCGGCACCATTATGACCGGCTTTAATAATGTCCGTTTCGATGACGAATATATGCGCTACACGCTGTACCGCAATTTTTATGATCCATACGAATGGTCCTGGCAAGACGGCCGCAGCCGATGGGATGTGCTTGATGTTGTACGGATGGTCCGCGCGCTCCGGCCAGATGGCATTAACTGGCCGGTTACCGAAGACGGGCATGCAACGAACCGGCTGGAGCTGTTAAGCTCGCAAAACGGTGTCGAGCACGAGCACGCCCACGACGCATTAAATGATGTATTGGCACTTATTGCTGTTACAAAACTGCTGAAAGAGAAGCAGCCTAAAATGTATGATTACCTGCTAAAGTTGCGCGATAAAAAAGAAGTCATGCAGCTGGTGAGCTTGGACGATCCACAGCCGTTTGTATACACCTCGGGGCGGTATCCTAAGGGCACGCTACATACAACGGTCGCGTATCCGTTGGCACCTGGCAGTACGCCAGGCTCGATCATTGTATACGACTTGCGGCACGATCCAAGTGATTGGGCGAAAATGTCGATTGATGATTTGAAAAAGATTCGTTTTGCCAACTGGGACCAACGCCAAATGGAAGGGTTTGTGCCACTGCCGGCAAAAGAGCTGGCGTACAATAAGTGCCCCGCCGTCGCGCCCGTGGGTGTGCTCGATGAAGCTACGCAGCAGCGGCTTAAGCTAGATATGGCTATGGTTGCCAGGAATCTGTCTGCGTTGCGCCACGGCGACCTTGCCAATAAACTGCAGCAAGTCTTTGCCCGTGACGCCACCGCCTTTTCTAAAAGCACCGATCCTGATGCGCAGCTATACGATGGCTTCGTGGCCGATGGTGACAAGCCAAAAATGGGTGCCGTGCGATCGGCAAGCGCTAACGACCTGGCTGATTTTGATCCTGGTTTTAAAGACGAACGGCTTGCGCAGCTTTTGGTTCGCTACAAAGCCCGTAATTTCCCACAAAGCCTCAGCGATACTGAACGCGCCACATGGGAAGAATATCGTAGTGGCCGGCTGCATGCAGAACTGCCGAAATACATGGAGCAGTTGGCGCATCTTTCGGCGCAAGCCCAAACGACCGACACGCACTTTTTATTGAGCGAATTGCAGTTGTGGGCCGAGAGCATTGCACCTGCTGGGGATTAAAAAATACGCCAAGCTTGGCGCAGAAAATCTGAGCGGCTGTGGCTCGCAGACGACCAGTAAGGCACATCTGCGAGCCACAGCAAGAAGGCCCTACAGCCCCGACGCCCGCCGCATGGGGCGCAATAACCACTTGCTGGGGAACGGAACCCAGGTGCAGAACGTGATGTACGTACTCAGACGAAGCGACCGCGGATCGCCGTTTTCGGTGATCCGCTGCGCCAGTTGCCTGATCCTTACGGCATAGAACCGTGCATCAGAACGGCGTCCGTACCAGCACAGCAGGTAGGCCATGCGTCGGACGTTACGCAGCATCCGCACGTCGTCCGGATATTCCCGGAGGATCGTCTCTGCCTTCTGGAGCTCTTGGAACGCTTTGACGGGTCGTCCATCCCGGAAGCGAATAACACCGTAGAGGCCATGGATAGAGGCCCTGAGCACCATGCTCTCAT
This sequence comes from Saccharimonadales bacterium (SeqCode), assembly GCA_035280845.1. Lineage (GTDB taxonomy): Bacteria > Patescibacteriota > Saccharimonadia > Saccharimonadales > EFPC-124 > DASTDY01. Next base: position 26,653 of record DATEFB010000008.1, read on the forward strand.
GGTCATTGAGACCCAACAAGACCTGCCGCGCCCGAGGCAGAATGGTCTCAGCGGCGGCATGGTGGCGACCCTGCACGAGCCGTAGGCGCACGACGCTCGTAAGCACGTGTGCCTGTTCGTGCACCAGACCTGCATCCACCGCGAACGTGAGCGCACGCTGCAGGTCGGACTCGGCGCGTTCTTTGGCCTTGATCCCGGTGTAGCAGATCCCGCGCATTTCCAGAAGCACGCTTTGTTGGCGTGCCGTCAGGGCATACCGTTCTAGGATCTCGGTGCATAGCACAATTGCTGTGCGGTAGCGGCCTTCAAGCCGCGCGGTTCTTGCCGGTAGGTACAGTGCTTCAAAGGCCTTCTCGGAGAGCATGACTTCCTTCCGCTATACAGCTGGCAGTAGGTCCGCGTCTCATTTTTCTATAGAAAGTAAAGGATGTCCAGTCCATAGGCGAATATAAGCCTTAGCGCTTACTTCGCAGTCGATCCCACAGGCGCTGCGCCCAGGCGATAATCGCTTTGAGCGTGCGCACCAGCCAGTCACGGACTTTGGCCGCACTTGCAAATTCGGTTGCCAAGATTGCGAAACCTAAAAATATGGTAGCCCAGCCTGGACCGGGAATCGCCAGCATAATAATGCCGGCAAGTACGACAATCCAGCCAATAACAAATATAAAAGGCATTCGTATGTGTTTGGGGGTACGGCCCCAGCCGCGTTTCATGCGTTCCATAGTGTTAGTATACCTTAGCTTTTGTGCGCAGGACGCGAGTAGAGGTCGCTGATAATTACTTCTAGGGGTACTTGTTCAATGGTGATGTCCTGGAGGGGGTACTTCTCGGCAATCGTACTGGCGGCTTTCATGACTTTGGTTTTGTGCACGCCGAGCACCGCCACACTGTCGTCGAGGCTGACGACAGTGCCGAATCGTTCCAGGTTTTTTCTGGTTGGTATGGCGTCGGCAAATTCCAACCGGGCAAAGCGGGTGTGGGCGTAATTTTGATTGAGCGTTTGCATAGAATCGTCGTACATAATGGTGCCGTGATTAATAACAACTACGCGGTCGCATACCTCTGATACGTCGTCCATGTCGTGGCTTGTTAAAAGGAGTGTTTTGCCTTGTTTGTGCAAGTGCCGCAGAAATTCCCGGACATTCTTTTTGCTGCCGATATCCAGGCCAATTGTTGGTTCGTCGAGGAACAGGATTTCTGGATCGTGCAGAATGGCGCCAATAAGTTCGAGCTTCATGCGCTCGCCCAGGCTTAGGCGCCGCACCTGTGTTTCGAGCACATGCGTTACATGCAACAGCTCGCAAAGCTCTTTGACGCGGCGTTTGAATGTTGGCATTGGGATCTCGTATATTTTTTGCAGCAGCTCGAAGGATTGCTTTGCAGAAAGATCCCAGTTAAGCCCGGCTTTATTGCCCATGACGAGCCCAATTTTTTTGAGGAACGTGTAGTTGCGGTCAAATGGCGTAAAACCAAGCACCGATAGCTCGCCGCCGCTCGGGTAAATGAGGCCGGTCAGCATTTTTGTAGTCGTTGTTTTGCCAGCGCCGTTAGGGCCCAGGAACGCAACCGATTCGCCAGCTTCCACACTAAAGCTAACGTCCTCGACGGCATGCTTGTACTTCCATTCTGGCTTGAACAGTCCGCTAATAATGCGCGGGTTTCCCCGGCTTTTGTACGTTTTACGAAGGTTGGTAGCTGTTATAACTGGCATAAGCTCCTTTTTTACGACGACGCTGACGTGTAATTACGCAGGGCATACCGCCACATAAACTGGTAGATTCCCAGTGAAAAAACAGTGGCTGCAAGTACAGGCAGGATTATGGCGAGTGTATCGCCTTTTTGCAACATTACCTCGACGGCCGCGCCAGAAAGAAGTAAGTGCGGCAGCACACTAAGGCTGAGAATTTTCATAAAGACTGGGAGCTTGCCATACGGCACTGAGCCAAGTGCGGTAATCGAATAGAAGACGTTTAGCGTGTCGGTAGCGTCACCGGTTTTAAACGCGGGCAGCACCAGCGCGAACACGAATGTATTGCAAATAATAATACCGCAGATCCAAATGATCACACCTATCAGCGCTGGCCCGGCGGCGATATCCAGTGTTGCCCAGTTTATTTGTGAGGCAACAAGCGGCAGCGTGGTTACGAGCGTAAAAAACAGATCTATGGGCTGCAAGCCCTGAACATACAAGAACGAACGGTGTGGCACGGGTTTTAGCAGCAGTAGGTCCAGGTTACCCGTGCGAACAGTGAGCAGAAGCCGCTGTGCTGCCTGAAAAATACAGGCGTACGTAATGTAAAAACCAAATTGTGCCATGAAGTACATGAATAAGAAATCATTCTGGCTATACCCCGCAATATTGCCCACGCGCTTAAACAGCACGTCAATAAACAGCAGGAACATGATGTTATAAATGATCCGGCCAATCATGCCAAACCAAAAGTTGCCCAGGAATGCTTTTTCGGCGCGGACCTGTTCTTTAAGTGCGGCGGCTATAAGGCGGAATGCGCGCAGGATACGTTTCATAAGCCGGTTGCCTCGTAGCGGCGCAAAGAGTATTTCCAGAATTTAATTGCCGCAAAAAGCAATATGACGCTCCAGACGCAGCCAATAAGGACGTCGGTCCAGGCGGGGTAGCGCACGCCCTGCAACACGATTGTCAGATGGTATTGACTGGCGGGGAAGGGGGTAAAAAGCAGAAAGCTGGCGAGTCCAGGCGGCATAAAATGAAGCGGCATTTTTTCGCCGCGGGCAAAGCTGGCAATGTGCAGCCAGGCGTTTTTTAGGTTGCGGGCCTCGGTAAAATAAAACCCTAGCGCCCCCACCATAATGTTAAATGATGCGTTTATGCAGAATGTATTAAGCAAAACTGGAATCAAGAATGGCAACGCCTCGCTACGTATGCCGCCAATCAGACTTATGCCTACTATAATTTGCAGGATGCCAACCACATAGTTAAACAGGCTTCGCCCCGTGCGTGTTGCCCACGGAAACAAGATAGGGCTGACGGGTTTTAGCAGGGTTTGGCTGAGCTCGCCTGTTTTTATGCGGTCCAACGTCATGGATGCGACGCCAAGGTTCAGGTTAAAAAACGGAATCAAACCTGAAATAATAAGGTAATAGCTAATAATATCGATCGGCTGAATACTCCCGCCAGAAAGCGTGGCCACGATAAGCCAGAAGCTGGTGTACAGCGCGGTTTCTGCCAGCCTGCCAAAAATGGAGGCTACCAACTCGAGTGGGTAAGCCCGGAAACGTTGCGCCTCGAACAGGCACAATGACCATAGTAATTTTGCCTGGGTAAGGTACATATCGAGCTCTAGTATATAGTAATAGACATGAAAGTAACCGTTCTTAAGACAGACGCTATTCGTCCCGGTGGCCCGTCACTCACCGAATTTTTGGATACCTATATTACTGCCCTGCCAGAGCGCTCGGTGGTTGCTATTGCTTCTAAGGTTGTTTCTATTTGCGAGGGCAGGGTTGTGCCTGTCGAAGGTGTACAGAAAGACGACCTTATTAAACAAGAAACATCACGCTACCTGCCGTCTGAGCTTAATCCGTATGGCGTTACAATCAGCGTAACCCATAATTTACTAGTAGCTTCCGGGGGCATTGATGAGTCGAATGCCGATGGCCACTACGTTTTATGGCCCGCCGACAAGCAGGCGAGCGCCAATGCCATTCGCACCCATTTGGCTCAAAAATTCGGACTAAAAGAGGTTGGCGTGGTTATAACCGATAGCACAACCCGGCCTTTTCAGTGGGGGACAACCGGTTTAGCAATTGCCCATAGTGGTTTTGAGGCGCTTAAAAATTACATTGGCACCAAAGATATTTTTGGCAGGGATCTGCAGTTTCAGATGAACAACATAATGAATGGTTTGGCCGCCGCCGCCGTTTTAGTGATGGGCGAGGGAAACGAGCAGACGCCACTGGCGATTGTAGAAGACGTGCCCTTTGTGGTGTTCCAGCCTGGTGACCCTAGCCAGGAAGAACTGGACCGTTTGGTCATTGCGTTCGAGGAGGATTTGTACAATCCACTCCTTGAATCTGTGCCTTGGCAAAAAGGTGACCAGTAGTAAGCGCAGACTCTTTACTTTTGTTATATAATAGTTGGGATATGGCTGACGCAATAGTGGTTCGTGGCGCTCGGGAACATAACCTCAAAGATATTGATGTTACTATTCCGCGCGATAAACTGGTAGTTATTACGGGACTTTCCGGATCGGGTAAGTCCTCTTTGGCGTTCGATACAATTTATGCCGAAGGCCAGCGCCGGTATGTTGAAAGCCTCTCTAGCTACGCCCGCCAGTTTTTGGGCCTTATGGAAAAGCCTGATGTTGATCAGATTGACGGCTTAAGCCCGGCCATTAGCATCGACCAAAAGTCTACCAGCCGCAACCCGCGCAGTACTGTCGCCACAGTTACAGAGCTGTACGATTATTTACGTTTGCTGTATGCCCGCATTGGTATTCCGCACTGCCCACTATGCGGAAAAGAAGTGACGCGTCGTGCGCCACAGCAGATTGTCGATGAGATTGTTGGCGTGCCCGAAGGCAGCCGCCTTATTGTGCTGGCGCCAATTATTACCGACAAAAAGGGTGAGTTCGCCCACATTCCCGAACAATACCAGCGCGCTGGGTTTGCCCGTGTGCGCGTGGATGGCATTATGTATGCGCTCGAAGAGTTCCCGCAACTCGATAAAAATAAAAAGCACAGCATAGAAATTGTTGTTGACCGTGTGGTTAATAACGCCGAGAATCGCGGCCGTATTGCCCAGTCTACCGAACAGGCGTTGGATCTTGCCGAGGGCGTGGTGCGCATTGTGCTGGCCGACGATGAAACAGAAAAAACGTACAGCCAGCGATACGCCTGTATCGACCACCCGGATGTCGAGATTCCCGAACTTGCCCCACGGTTGTTTAGTTTTAACTCGCCCCACGGCGCGTGCACAGTGTGTACTGGCCTTGGAAACCGCCTCGAAGTCGACCCCGAACTTATTCTGAACCCCGGCCTGACTATTGCCGAAGGTGCAATCCGTCCGTGGAACCGCATTCGTATTGATACCTGGTATATGAAACAGGTGAGCGCAATGACCGAGGCGAACGGTTTTTCGATTCAGATGCCCGTTAAAGACATGACCGAAGAACAGCTACAGAAGGTGCTGTACGGTACGGGTGCTCAGCGCTACCGCGTCCCACTAAGCGGTGGCCGCAGCTTTGAGACCACCTTTGAGGGTGTCATCCCTAACCTTGAGCGCCGACACCGTGAGACCGAAAGTGATTTTATCCGCCGCGACATTGAACGCTTTATGCGCGAACGCGCTTGTAACGCCTGCAAAGGCCAGCGACTCAAACCAGAAGCGCTTGCAGTGACTGTTCAGAATTTGAATATTATGGATGTTTGTGGCTTAAGCGTCGGTGATGCTTTGCACTTATTCGAAAAAGGCCTCAAGTTTAGCGAGCAGGAGCTATTCATTGCCAAGCAAATTCTGCGCGAAGTAAACGCCCGCCTGACCTTCCTCGATGACGTTGGGCTAAGTTACATTGAGCTGGCCCGCGCAGCCAACACATTGAGTGGCGGCGAAGCGCAGCGGATTCGTTTGGCGACACAAATTGGTTCGGGCTTGCAGGGCGTGTTGTACGTTTTGGACGAGCCAAGCATTGGGCTGCACCAGCGCGATAACGACAGGCTCATTGCCACGCTGCATCATCTACGCAACCTCGGCAACACCGTTATCGTGGTAGAGCACGATGAGGATACGATTCGCGCCGCTGACCATCTGATAGATATTGGCCCAGGCGCTGGTATCCACGGTGGCCGCATTGTCGCACAAGGGACTCCTGAAGAAGTAGCCAAAGATCCAAACAGCCTGACCGGCAAATACCTGATTGGTAAAGAAAAAATTGCAGTGCCCAAAAAACGCCGTCCAAGTAACGGTAAGGAGCTGGTTATTCGTGGCGCGCGCGAACATAACCTAAAGAACATCGACGTGCGTGTGCCGCTTGGTCAAATGGTGGTGGTCTCTGGTGTATCTGGATCTGGTAAATCGACTGTCGTGAACGACATTCTTGCAAAAGAACTTGCCCATCGTCTGCACCGCGCCAATGAAGTCGCAGGCCGTCACGATTCCATTGAAGGTATCGAGGCGCTCGACAAGGTTATTGTTATTGACCAGTCAGCAATTGGCCGGACTCCACGCAGTAACCCAGCCACGTACACGGGCGTTTTTACGCCAATTCGCGAGTTATTCGCCAGCACGCCAGAAGCAAACATCCGTGGCTATAAAGCCGGCCGGTTTAGCTTTAACGTTAAAGGCGGACGCTGCGAAAACTGCCAAGGCGACGGCGTTATTAAAATCGAAATGCACTTTTTGCCAGATGTTTATGTAACTTGCGAAGTTTGTAAGGGAAAGCGCTACAACCGCGAAGCACTAGAGATTCATTATAAAGGTAAGACCATCGCTGATGTCTTAGAGATGACGGTAGAACAGGCGGTGGAGTTCTTCGAGAATATTCCAAGCATCGCCAGAAAAATGCTGACTCTGAACGAGGTTGGCCTTGGGTATATTAAGTTGGGACAGCCGGCAACCACGCTTAGTGGCGGCGAGGCGCAGCGCATTAAACTTGCCAGCGAGTTAAGCCGTCGCGCTACTGGCCGGACGTTATATATTCTAGACGAGCCGACAACTGGACTGCATAGTGCCGATGTTAAAAAGTTGCTGCATGTTCTGCAGGCGCTGGTGACTGCCGGCAACAGCATGGTTATTATTGAACACAACCTTGATGTTATTAAAAGCGCTGATCATTTGATTGATATGGGCCCAGAAGGCGGCGACAATGGTGGCATGGTAGTGGCCGAGGGCACACCGGAACAGATTGCCGTGAACAAGAATTCCTAC
>DATEFB010000009.1:0-37965 GCA_035280845.1 Saccharimonadales bacterium (SeqCode)
AGCAGAAAAATATTTCAAGAACTGCTCGAATACATCCAGTCAAACAACATTTTCCATCTCGCGGTAGAGAAAACAGACCGCCTTACGCGCAATATGCGCGATGCAGTAGCAGTTGATGATTGGCTGCAAAAAGATGAAAGCCGCATGTTGCATGCCGTAAAAGAAAACTTACTGCTACACAAGAATGCCAAATCCGACGTCAAGTTTATGTGGAACATTCACTTAGCAGTTGCCAATAAATACACCAACAACCTCCGCGAAGAGGCAATGAAAGGCTGGGCTGAGAAATTGGCGCAGGGCTGGCTTCCGTCAGTACCTCCTCCGGGCTATATGACTATAGTGCAAAACGGCAAACGTATACATGTGCCCGATCCGGCGAAAAAGAAGCTGGTTAGAAAGGCATTTGAGCTATACCTAGACCCCAATCATTCCGTGGCTTCCGTCACGGAGCGGTTAAAGGTTATGGGCTTAGTGACGCGTAAAGGGCGACCCTACGCTAAGAGTAAGGTGCAAAAAATACTTACTAATCCATTCTATATAGGCATAAACCGCTTTGATGGCAAGGACTATCCGGGCGCTCAAAAGCCACTTATTAGCAAGTCGCTCTTTGAAGCCGTGCAAGACAAGCTCGCTAATAAGCGACAGATTAAACAAGTTAAACACAATCCGCTTTTCAAGAATATGATGTACTGCGTCGACTGCTCTAACGGCATCACTTGGGAACGACATGGCGATGTGTATTATGGTGCCTGTCAGCGCCGCAATGAAGCTTGTATGGGTAAAAAATATATGCGCGAAGACAAAGCCGACCAGAAAATACAATCTACATTGGAGAAACTCATCTGTCCTTCCGAGAAAATAATGGGGTGGGTAGTTAATACCATGCGCTCACGACAGGAGCAAAATCACGTTGACCGTGAAGAGTTTATAAGCACCATGCAAAGCAAAGTCGCACGCATTGAGCGTATGGAAGAAATGCTATACGACGACAAACTGGCGGGTCTTATAACACCCGAAAAGTACCTTACGAAGCGGCAGCAGCTCATTCACGATAAGAAAGAGCTGAATGACCAGTTAGATGGTTTAGAAGAGTCGTCAGCAATGCAAGCAGAATACGGTATAGCACTGCTTGAACTGTCGCAAAAGGCTGCAAAAATTTACCCTAACAAGTCAATCGAACAAAAGCGTTTAATTATGAGCGAAATGTTTCATAGTATAGCTTTGAGCGGCGATGTCATATCTGTTAGGCTCACGAATCTGGCACAAGTTATTGCACAAAAATCACAAGAAACTACCGATAAGTTAAGTGGCCCAAAAGGAGGTGAGCGAGAGATGAAAAATGACCAGAATAACGGGGGTGAAACTAAAAAAACGAACCTCGAAAATGAGATTCGTTCTTCATGGCTGGGGAGGAGGGATTCGAACCCCCGAATGCCAGGACCAAAACCTGGTGCCTTACCACTTGGCGACTCCCCAATACTTGGGTAGAACAGTGGTAGATTATACAAGATTACACGGCTTTTACCAAGCGTCACCGCTTAGCTTTTGTAGCGCCGGCTGTGCACCCACGTTGTTGCCTTGTCGTGGCCACGGTTGTACTGGGCCTCAAAGTCCCACCACGACTGCTTGCGGCCGTAGTTAAAGAACTGTATTGCCACAAAGTAGGCGATCACGGCGTACAGTGCTCCCAAGATTGCATCTATCACGTAATGTTCGCCTAAATACGTCACACCAACCCACATCGAAACCGGGTACACGTACACCCAGCCCATGCGCCGCCAGCCAAATGCCTTAACCAAAAACAGCGCGAACAACATTGGGTAGGCCGAATGCAGCGACGGCACGGCCGCGACCGGGTTAGGGGACAGCTCGGAATACACCTTCGAAAAATCGGTCACGCCCATGGCGTACCACACGTCGCTCGAGATTCGGTGGATTGGCTCTATGTAGCCCAGGTCCGAGGCCATCCATGGCGGCGCAGCGGGGAACACCACGTACGTAACAAACGCCGCAAACGACAGCCCCACCAAGCCCCACACAAACGGCCAGTACAGGTTGGGGCGCAACTTCCAAAACAATACCGCTAACAGCACGGGGGCTAAAAAGTGGATTGTGTACAAAAAGTAAAAGTAAAAATCGTACCACTGCAGGTAGCCATGCCACCACCAGTCCTGCAGCACGGCGGTGGGCAGGCCGCCGAACATCCAAATGTCTACGTGGATCATCTCCCAAAAATGGACATTATTATTCAGGTCGTCGGCAATGGCCCGGAATGAATCGTAGGTCAGCAGTAACAGCAAAAACGGGGCGAACCGAATAATAAAGGTTCGCGCCTGGCCCAGCACCACAAACAGCGCCAGCAAAATAAGGAACAATGTATCTGGCGTCCAAATACTGCGCTGTACAGAAAAGAGGGCGATAACGACGGCAACAATTGCCACCCGTATCCAGAACAATACCGGCTGACGCTTGTGCGAGGCCTTAATGGTGGCCGCGAACCGGTCGAGCTGCGAACGAATCATTACATCTAGTATACCCAAAGTCTCAGATGCGCCAAACTAGCACTAGTAGTCGGCGGGTAGGTAATGGTGCGCCTTCTCAACCAAAATGGGGCCGTCGCCGCGCGCCATGTGCAGGGATGCGTCGATGCCATCGAACACTTTGTCCTGCGCCTTCACTTCGTCCTGGCTCATCCAGGCGTTGCGGCCCCCTTCGAATTCTTCGATTAACTCACCACGCGGGTTAACGCCGTGCATCACAAAAAATAATTTGTCTTCCAGCATGTCGCCGGACTCTTGGTTGTAATCCATCTTGTGATATATTGCCTTAAATTCCAGATCAGCCGTGAGGCCAGTCTCTTCCATAAGCTCACGTTCGGCGGCCTGCAAAATGGTTTCGCCCCAGCGGATTTTGCCGGTGGCGCGGCCCCAATAGCCGTAATAGGGTTGCTTGAGGCGCTGTTGGGCAAGCACTTTGCCGTCTTCGCGTTCGAGTATAAGCAGCACCGCAACTTTAGGCTGGCGCTCAATGGTGTTGTTGTCGGTGTCCATTTTGTTGGCGTATTCTTTGCCTTTGTGTGTCAGGGCGTACTGGCCGCGGGTGATTTTATGCACCAGGCCAAGCTCTACCAGCCGGGCAATGTGAAAATTAAAATGGTCGCTCGTAAGGCCGGTTGGTTTTTGCATCTGCGCAAACCCGGCGTGAGGGTGGAACAGCAGCTCACGTAGAATCGCAGTTTGGGCGTCGTGGACTTTTATATCTAGGCTCATAGGTGGTTCCTCTTATCTGCCCTGACTATACCGCCTCAAAAAAGAAAAGCTAGTAAAGTGTACTTCACGTCGTCCTGAAGAGTGACAACAGATCATTTTTATGGTATAGTGCAGTACGTTCGTGTTCCAACCAACCTCACCCGAGGAGTACTTACTGTGACGAACACCATGAACCACCCCGGTCTCATGGCGGTACCGCGCTCGCGCACCATGGCCGCCGTCCTGGCGTCCTACGGTTTCGATGCGAGCGTCACCGTCGCGAACTGCAACTTCGGTGGATCGTTCGGCCGCCGCCTCCCCGAGGTCAAGCCGGACATGACGCGCGACAAGATCGCCGACATCCTCGCCCAGCGCGAGGCCATGCCGGACATGATCCGCGCCAGCGTCCGCGAAGCCGCCACCGCCCTGGGCCTGGAGATCCCCGACAACGGGATCCCGCGCCTGACGTCGGTCGGGTTCTACCCCGAGCTGCACAACCTCCCCAAGGAGGACCTGGTGCAGGTCGTCGGCGCTCCGGGCTACTGGAACGACGACAACCCCACCCGGCCGTGCCTGGCCGTCGTGGTGCCGCCGGAGGAGAACCTCGACCTCGACCTCATGATGCCGTTCGCCGACGCTCCGCCCCAGGCCATCGTGGTTCCGGTGCGGATGCCCGACGGCAGCATCCGGGTCATCAAGGCCATGACGATGAGCACGTACCACTTCATGTGGGGCGAGCACGAGATCGTCCGGCTGACGGCCCGCAAGATCGAAGAGGTCGCCCGCGCCTACGGTGCGGAGATCATCCCCGACGCCATCTGGGGCTTCACCGGTCCCGGCGCGTCGGAGCACTTCGACTTCAACGGGCGAGTGCGGAACGAGTTCCGTGCCATCGACCCCGAGGCGTTCGAGGCGTTCACTACGTTCGACCCGGACAACCAGGACCTGTTCCCGGAAGGCCACAAGCGGTACGACCCGGTGAACGGGTACCACCAGCTCAACCTGCGCGGCCTGGCCGCGTACCGGTTGCAGCAGGTGACCCTGGGCGGACACCGGATCCCGGCGCACCACCTGGGCGAGCTGGCCCACAACACCAAGGTCGCCCTGGGCTGCTACACCTCGAAGCGCGAGCTGCTGGGCGACCAGAACCTGGCCGCCTCGGGCCGCCGCCTGCCCAGCAACGCGATGTTCCTGGTGGTGCGCAAGCGCCTGGTGGCCGCGGGCTGACCGCACGCACCACAGTACAGCAAGAAACACGGACTCGGCCCGGCGCACCACGCGCCGGGCCTTGTTCTTTGCTTAGGCTAAATTGTTTTTATCTTGCTGTAGTTGTAATCTTTGACTTTGTGCCAGGCTTTGCTTTGGCTGTTGTAGCCGCGGATCTCGCCCTTAATTTTGCCAAGACGAATAAGTGCCGGGTTGTACGGCGCCAGTTTTCTGTAATAGCGCAGGTCGTCGTCGCTGACGATTGGCTTGCCGGGGAACATACCTTTAAACTTGTCGCGGCCGATCCGGCTAAAGTAATCAGTTTCACCGTGGGGAGGGCAAAACAGTTCGGCCTCAAGATTCATGCGGGCGACAATCTTCTGCACATCATCTAAAAGCAGCGGACTCTGACTGGCAATGAACAGCCACATCTGGCCGTTGGTGGTTTTAAAAATGGTTGCCTGCGAAGCGACGCCGGTTTGTATACCACGCACAATCACTTCGCTAATAGCAAAACTTACCCCAAACCGGTCCTTACTGGCTTGCTCAATAGCGAGATCGCCGAAGATTTCTTCGTTCATTCTGATCTGATTATAGCAGGGCGGGCAAGAGGCGCGCCAAAAGAAAAACCCCGCTCGTGGCGGGGCTTTTTGCTAGGCTTTGGTTTCGGGAGTTTTTGTCTCGGGCTTTTCGGCGGCTGGTTTTGGCGCCGGAGCCACTGGTGTCTCTTTTGGAACGGTCATAGTCGTGCCAGCAACAGGCGTTGTGGTGACTTTCTTTTCGCCGGTGTAATAGGCACGAACCTGGAACAGCAAGTATAGGCCAATCACCGTACCAAGCAACGACATAAGCAGCTGGCCAACGTTAAAGTAGACGTTTGCGTAGGCAATAGTGTGCACCAGACCCTGTGCGGCGTTTATTAATGCCAGCCAGTACAGAATGTTCCAACCTTTTTTCTGGTAGGTTTGCAGGGCAGGGAAGGCAACAAAGTAGAGTACGCCTTCGATTACCAAAATGATGAGGCTCAGCCACAGTAGCGGGCTGACGCTTACCGGCTCAACGTAGCCAGTACCCCAGGCGGCGCCAAGTTCGTTGGCAAGGCCAGCCCAACGGTCGGCAACGCTCACAGCCTGGTACAGGCCCCAGGCGCTTAACAGAATCAGGAACCCGCCAAGCAAAACGAGCCATGGCAATGCCTTTACTAAGATCTGGCGAGCGCTGTCTGGTATCTGGAACGGAGCCTTTTTGACCAGAAGCTCATCAAGTTTTACTTCGAATTGTTGCATGAAAACCCTCCAAGGTTGTTATGAGCTTAAGCATAGCGCGTAAACTACTGGCGCACAAGTACTTTTAACATCAGTTGTAGCGCAGAGCTGACACCAGTACAATAGGGTAACGATGACAGACTTTAGCCAGGCCTACAGGGCACTGAACGACGCCCAGCGCGAAGCCGTAGACACTATTGATGGGCCCGTTTTGGTAGTCGCTGGCCCAGGGACTGGTAAAACGCAGCTACTCAGCATGCGCGCCGCCAACATTGTGCGCTCAACCGATACGTTGCCAAACAACATTTTATGCATGACCTTTACCGAATCAGCCGCCGCTGCCATGCGCCAGCGCCTGATTAGCCTTATGGGCCCCGAGGGCAACAAAATCACCATCCATACCTTTCACAGCTTTGGTGCGGACATTATAAACTCACATCCCGAACACTTTTATAACGGCGCCAAGTTTACCCCTGCCGACGAACTGACCGGCTACGAGATTATGCGCGAGATCTTTGAGTCGCTGCCGCACAGCTCGCCGCTGGCCAAAACCATGAACGGCGAATACACCTCGCTGCGCGATGCCAAATCGGCAATCTCTCACCTGAAGCGGGCCGGCCTGTTGCCCGAAGAATTGCTTGCCGTGCTCGACCACAACCAAACGTTCTGCGAGGTTATTGAGCCAGTATTGGGCGAGGTATTCGCTGACCGCTTCAGTAAAAAAGATTTGCCCAAGTTCCAGCCGGTGGCCGAACAAATGGCGGCGTTTACTCCGGCACCGCTCCCACTGAGCTACATTAAACCGCTGCACGAACTGTGCGCACATGAATTCGCGACCGCACTGGCCGACGCTGCCGAAACCGGCAAAACAACTACCGTTACCGCGTGGCGCAACCGCTGGCTCGAAAAAAACCACCTTGGCCAATTCGTATTTAAAGACCGCAAAAAAACCAAAAAGCTGCGGGCGCTGGCCGAGATTTACAAGAAATACCGCGAGGCTCTGCTGGAACAGGCGCTTTTTGATTTTGACGACATGGTCAGCCTGGTGGCGCACACGCTCGAAACCACGCCCGAGCTGCGGCTCAACCTGCAAGAACAATTCCTCTATATTATGGTGGACGAGTTCCAGGACACCAACGGCGCACAGGCCCGCTTACTGACTGCCCTTACTAACAACCCTGTGTACGAAGGCCGCCCCAACATTTTGGCGGTGGGCGACGACGACCAGGCTATTTACGCGTTCCAGGGCGCCGAACTTAGCAACATCCTGGAATTTGCCGCGCGCTACACCGACACAAAAGTCATTACCCTTACCGACAACTACCGGTCGACAGCCGAAATCCTAAAGCACGCCCGCCGGGTTATTACCCAGGGCACGAACCGGCTGGAGACATCGCTCGAGAATGTGCGCAAAGACCTGACCGCCCACAGCACAGCCGCGCCCACCGGTACCGAGCTGCACATTGCCCGCACACCCGATGCCGAACTGCACTGGACCGCGCAAGAGATTAAAAAACGTGTTGCCGCCGGCACGCCTCCCGGCGAAATCGCCGTGCTGGCCCGCCACCACAAGCAACTCCTGGCACTTCTGCCGCATCTTCACGCCGCCGATATAGCGGTTAATTACGAGCGCCGCAACAATGTGCTCGAAAGTGCGCATATCATTGAGCTCATTACCCTATCCGAGGTAGTGGTGGCCCTGGGCGAGCAGCGCTACGACGTTGCCGAGAGCCTGCTGCCCGAACTGCTCAGCTATAATTTCTGGGGAATCAAAACTGAAGACCTGTGGAAACTTTCGATCAGCGCATACAAACAGCGCCGCATGTGGCTGGAACTTATGATCGAATCGCAGGGCCGTCTGCGCCAAATTGCCGAGTTTATAATTGTAGCCTCTCACCAGGCAATGCACGAGCCGCTCGAAACGATGCTCGACATTTTGCTGGGCACCAACGAAGTGCAGGCTCCAACCGAAGCCACCGAGGCCGACACGCTGCTCGAACGCCCCGAAGAACTGCTGGAAGAGTTCGTATCGCCTTACCGCGCGTTCTACTTTAATAAAGAAAAGCTCGATAAGAATCCTGCCGAATACCTGACCTTGCTCAGCAACCTGCGCGCCATCCGCCGCGCCGTTGCCGCATACCGCCCCAACACCCAGCTGAATTTGCGTAGCTTTATAGATTTCATCGACCTGTGCGAACGCACCAACACAGCCGTCGTAGACACCACCGCCGCCCACGAAGGCCAGCAGGGCGTCGTACTTATGACCGCCCACAAAGCAAAGGGCCTCGAGTTCAACACTGTGTTTGTATTGAGCTGCCAAGACGAAGTCTGGGGCCGCAAAGCGCGCCGCCCAAGCGGCAGCCTGGGCTTCCCATACAATCTGCCAATCGAACCGGCAGGCAGCCATTATGACGACGCCCTGCGCCTGTTCTTCGTGGCCATGACCCGTGCCAAACAACACCTCGTACTCACTGCCCACCAGGCCGACCCAAGTGGCAAAGAAGCTATTATGGCCGAGTTCCTGCAAGACGGCAGCCTCAATCCGATTATTGGTGAAATCGAAGCGCCGCGCATCGAAGAACTGACTCCTGGCTGGGAACTGAGGCACCTGACACTGCCAAGCACCACCCGCGAAGAACTGCTCCAGCCAGTGATTAACAACTACCAGCTCAGTGCGACTCACTTAAACAACTTCCTCGATGTCACCCGTGGCGGCCCGCAGGCCTTTTTGTTGCAGAACATGCTGCGGTTCCCTCAGGCCATGACTCCAAGCCAGGCCTTCGGACACGCCATTCACGCCGTACTGGCCCGGGCCCACACACACCTGAGCGCGACCGGCGAACGCCGCCCGATCGAAGACATTCTGCACGACTACGAGCTGCAATTACAGAACGCCCGGCTGGGCGAGCGCGACTTTGCTTACTTGCTCGAAAAGGGGAGTGCCGTGCTGCACACCTTCCTGGCCCAGCGCTATGAGAGCTTTGTGCCTGAACAAAAAGCCGAGCGTGGGTTTGGCACCCAAAACGTGCGGATCGGCGACGTGCACCTGACTGGCGCGATCGACCTGCTCGACGTTAACAAAGAGCTAAAAACACTCATTGTAACAGATTACAAAACAGGCAAGAGCCACTCTGACTGGCGCGCGATCACCGATTACGAACGCATCAAAATGCATAAATACAAGCAGCAGTTAATGCTGTATAAATTCCTGGCCGAAAACTCACGCGACTTTGCAGGTTACACTGTGCAAAAGGGTGTCCTGGAATTTGTAGAGCACGACGAAAACAAGCAGTGCCACAGTCTGGAGCTCACCTTCGATCCCGACGATCTTCAGCGGCTCCGCCAACTTGCCACAGCGGTCTGGGACCACATTATGCGGCTCGATTTCCCCGACACCACAAAATACGAGCCAACGTTCAACGGCATACTGGCATTTGAACGCGACCTGCTCGACGGCACCATTTAGTAACTTCAGCATTCACGTCAGACCAAAGGTCGTTTACAATAACGCTTATGGATACACGCACCTTTTTGATTTTCTCGCGGCTGGGCCTAGGGTCCTTGGCGCTTCTTGCCATTATTGTACAGGCGGTGTTTCTGCAGACCGAAGGGCTTTTAAACCCCTTTAATTACTTAGGCTACTTTACCAACATCAGCAATATTTTTGCGTCAGTCGTATTTATATTCAGCGCGCTATACCTTGTAAAACACCGCAAGCCATCGCCGCGCGACGACATTATCCGCGGAGCCGCCACGCTGTATATGGCCGTTACTGGCTTGGTATACGTAACGCTTCTTTCGGGCGAGGACCTTGGCCTGCTCATGCCGTGGGTTAACATTGTGACCCATATCATTATGCCGGTCGCCGTTATTGCCGACTGGCTCTTCCAGCCGCCGCTCAGCAAAATCACGTTTAAACGCGCTTTGCTTTGGCTCATATTCCCAGGTGTGTACCTTGTATATTCGCTCATCCGTGGCAGCATTGTTGGATGGTACCCGTATCCGTTCTTGAATCCCGAAAAGGTAGATGGCTATGGCGGTGTCGCGGTGTACTGCGCGGCGATTCTGGTGGCGTTTTTAGCTCTTGGATGGCTGCTGGGCAAATTTGGATCGATGTTAAAGCGCCGAGTCTGAATGCTGTACAAAAACTGAGTAAAATTATATAATACCCAACCGAGTGCGGCGCAGTTAGTAACCCTGGGGGTTGCATGGCCGCTGACGATCTATCCCCTCCGGAGGACGACGACAGAGAACGCCCCATCCGTTCCGGTGAAGCGTCTGCCGACGATGCAGAGCTGAAAGCCCACCTGGCATTTGAGGGTGATCAATCAGCGATGGAACTCGTCGACGGGCTTGCCGAACGGCAAGGCACGGGGCCAGCAGCCGACCCCGGGTTCCGCGAGGAACTCAGGGTACGGCTGGTTGCCGAAACGGACAAAGGGGGTGGTGCCGACAAGGAGGGCTGAGTCCCTACAAACCTGATATCACCCTACCCGTAACGTAACCACTGCGCCGCACTCCCTACAAAAAGCGCAGGCCTTCACCGGCCTGCGCAATTTCTTTTTTAAACGTATCGTTATTCTACGCAGCCACTGCCACTTCGGCACGACGGGCAGCACGCAAGCTTGGGCCTGCCAGCGTGCAGGCGACAGCCAGGTTGTACATGTCGGCAGCGGCCACTTGCTGCAAGGCCAGCATGGAATACACACGCCTCCCGCGGCCAGAGCACGATCCGCCAAGTACCTCCAGATGAGTTACTTGCGCAACAGAAAATCTGGCAAAACGAAGACGCTACTGGATAGGCGGGCGACGGTCCGGTCGGTGGCGACGGAGCTCGGCAACCTTAAGGCGAACTGCCTGGCGGTCGATAAGCGTTTCGGCCTGGGCAAGTTCTAACGCGTCTTTGGCTTCAGCCTTCAACTTGTGGGCACGGTCCAGGGCTTCGCGTACTTCTTCTTCTACGATGTCTTCGGCACTATCGGCCTCGTCCACCAAGATTCGCAGGGAATCCTTGGTGATTTCGGCGACGCCACCGTTGCTCGCGAACACCTCTAGCTGGTCATTGCTGTCGGTGCGGCTGCGGCGGACAGTAACGACACCGGGCACTATGGTCGTGACCAATGGCATGTGTTGAGGGTACACCGCAATACTGCCTTCAGCTGTCGGCAGGATTACTTCGTACACATCGGCCTGCAACTTTGGCCCGGCGAGCGTTACAAGTTCCAATTTCATAGGTTATTTGACTTCCTTAATGCCACCCTTCATGTAGAAGGCGCTTTCTGGTTTGTCGTCGTGCTTACCTTCAAGGACTTCCTTGAAGCTGGCGATTGTTTCTTTCAGAGGGACGTACACACCTGGCTGGCCAGTAAACTGTTCGGCAACGTGGACGTTCTGGCTTAAGAAGCGCTGGATGCGGCGGGCGCGGTTGACGGTCTGTTTGTCGTCGTCGCTTAGCTCTTCCATGCCCAAGATCGCAATGATGTCCTGCAACTCTTTGTAACGCTGCAGAACGCGCTGGACTTCGCGGGCGACACTGTAGTGTTCTTCGCCAACAATAGCCGGGTCAAGAATGGTCGAGTTGGAATCAAGCGGGTCAACAGCCGGGTAAATACCAATTTCTGTCAGAGGACGACTCAACACAATGGTGCTGTCGAGGTGGCCGAACAGGGTAGCAGGCGCTGGGTCGGTAAGGTCGTCGGCAGGCACGAAGATGGCCTGCATTGAGGTGATCGAACCCTTCTTGGTGCTGGTAATGCGCTCCTGCAAGGCGCCCATTTCTTGCTGCAGCGTAGGCTGGTAACCCACTGCACTTGGCAGACGGCCGAGCAGGGCAGAGACCTCTGAACCAGCCTGAGTAAAGCGGAACATGTTGTCGATGAACAACAGCACGTCTTTGCCTTCGTCGCGGAAGTTCTCGGCCATTGTAAGGGCCGAAAGGGCAACGCGCAAACGGGCGCCTGGTGGCTCGTTCATCTGGCCAAAGACCATGGCGGTCTTGTCGAGCACGCCAGAATCTTTCATTTCGTGGTACAGGTCGTTACCTTCGCGGGTACGCTCACCAACACCTGCAAACACCGAGTTACCATTGTGGAACTTGGCGATGTTGTTAATAAGCTCCTGAATCAACACGGTCTTGCCCACACCAGCACCACCAATAAGACCAACCTTACCGCCCTTCATAATTGGGGCGAGCAGGTCGATAACCTTAATACCCGTCTCCAGGATCTCGGTCTTACCAGATTGGTCAGTGAATGGTGGCGGCGTGCGGTGGATGGCCGAGACAGTAGTGAACTTGGCCTCTCCGCCGTC
The DNA here is from genome assembly GCA_035280845.1 of Saccharimonadales bacterium (SeqCode). Taxonomy (GTDB): domain Bacteria; phylum Patescibacteriota; class Saccharimonadia; order Saccharimonadales; family EFPC-124; genus DASTDY01. The sequence continues at coordinate 12,029 of DATEFB010000009.1, forward strand.
GATTGGCTCGCCGGTCACGTTAAACATGCGGCCGAGGGTCTGTTCACCAACAGGCACGCTAATTGGTGCGCCAGTGTCGGCTACAGGTTCGCCGCGCTTCAGGCCGTCGGTACCACTTAGGGCAATTGCCCGCACAGTTGTTTCGCTCAGGTGCTGGGCAACCTCGAGCGTCAGCTGACGGTCTTTAATATGTACGGTTAGCGCGTTGTTGATCGCCGGTAGTTGGTCTTTGCCAAACTCCACATCTACAACAACACCCACAACCTGGGTGATCGCGCCGCCGGTCTTGGTGGCTGTATTCATTACGTTCTCCTTGTTCTTCGGGTTCATTACTTCATTGCCTCCGCGCCGCCGGTAATCTCTGCCAGTTCCTGCGTAATGTTGGCCTGGCGGGCATTGTTGAAGGCGAGGGTTAGGTCATCTACCAAATCGGTGGCGTTGTCGGTGGCGTTTTTCATGGCCATCATGCGCATGCTCTGTTCGGATGCAACAGATTCCAGCACGGCTTGCAGCAACTGGGCGTCAAGCAAACGGCGGGCGGCGTTATCGAGCACAGCACCAGTGCTTGGCTCAAATTCAGATACGCGCAGACTGTCACTCACTTCTGTTTCTGCAAAACCGGCAGGCAGCAGGGGAAGCGTGTTTGGCTCCTGGCGGATGGAAGTGTAAAAATGCGTGTACACCACCTCCACAGCATCAACTTCGCCAGCCAAAAACTTCTCGGTAGCAGTTGCCATAATCGGCTGGAGGTGAGCAACACTCAGTACGTCTGGCAGGTTGCGGTACGCGCCCAGCACTTCGGTTTCTTTAATACGGGCCACAAACTGCGCCGCTTTTTGGCCGACCGTAATGGTGTAGGTTTTTACGCCTGCCGCTTGGTCGGCTTTCACGCGGGTGAGGTAGGCCTTGAGTACATTGCTGTTGTAGGCGCCGGCAAGGCCGCTGTCGCTGGTAATCACCACAAGCAGACGGGCTTTTACGGCGCGTTTGGCAAACAGCGGGTATTCGTTGATGTCGGTCAGTTGCGCCAGGCGGGTCAGCAATTCGCGGGCCATTTGGCTGTAGAGCCGGCTGGCGTTCGCCGCTTCCTGGGCCTTGCGCATACGCGAAGCCGCCACCAGCTGCATTGCCTTGGTGATCTGGCGCGTGTTCTTGACCGAGCCAATCCGGCGCTTAATGGCAATGGTATTCGCCACGTTTAGCCCTCAAACCCCTTAACGGTTTTCTTTGCAACGGTAAGGATCAGCTTGGTGGTTTCTTCGGTAGGCTTGTCGCCCTTGCTCAGCTCTTGCATGTCTTTTTTGTGGTCAGTCCACAAAGCGGCAAGCAGGGCGCGCACTGCGTCGTGCAGTTTTTCTACTGGCACGGCGTCGAACAGGCCTTCGTTGGCAGGCAAAAGCACAGCAACTTGCTCCCAAACGCTCATTGGGCTGTATTGGGCCTGCTTAAGCAGCTCAGTCAGGCGCTGGCCACGGTTAATGCGGCCCTTGGTCTCGGCGTCGAGGTCGGTGCTGAACTGGGTAAAGGCAGCGAGTTCACGGAACTGCGCAAGGTCCAGCTTCAGGCGGCCGCTCACACTCTTAACTGCTTTCGTTTGGGCAGAACCACCCACACGGCTGACCGAAAGACCAGCCGAGATAGCAGGGCGGATACCCTGGTAGAACAGGCTTGTCTCGAGGAAAATCTGGCCGTCGGTGATCGAAATAACGTTGGTTGGCACGTAGGCGCTAATGTCGCCAGCCTGAGTCTCGATGATCGGCAGGGCAGTCAGGCTACCTGCGCCAAGGTCGTCACTCAATTTGGCGGCACGCTCCAGTAAACGGCTGTGGAGGTAAAAAACATCACCAGGGTAGGCTTCGCGGCCCGGTGGGCGACGGAGCAGCAATGACATTTGGCGGTAGGCCGCAGCGTGCTTGGTAAGGTCATCGTAAATAATCAGGGCGTGACCTTTGTTGTCGCGGAAGTATTCAGCCATGGCAGTACCGGCGTATGGCGCCAGGTACAGCAACGAAGCTGGGTCGGCAGGGCTAGTAGCAACCACGATTGTCTGATCCATAACACCTTCAGCTTTGAGGCGCTCAACCAAACGGCTGATTTTACTGAGCTTCTGGCCAACGGCGACATAAATGTTCACAACGCCGGTTTTCTGGCGACCCTGGTTAATCATGGTGTCCAGCGCAATAGCGGTTTTACCGGTTTTGCGGTCACCAATGATCAGCTCGCGCTGACCACGGCCGATCGGTACCAAAGCGTCGATCGCCATAAGGCCGGTCATCATAGGCTCGTGCACAGACTTGCGGGCAATAACACCAGGGGCAGATTGCTCAACAAGACCTTGCTGAGTGGCTTTGATTGGGCCTTGGCCATCCAGTGGGCGGCCGAGCGGGTCAACAACGCGACCCAAGAGCTCTGGGCCAACAGGCACTGTTAAAACGGTGCCCTTCAGCTTCACGGCAGCGCCGGCACGCACCAGCGAGTCTTCGCCAAGCAGCACGGCGCCGATTTCGTCTTCCATTAAGTTCAGGGCGAATGCCTCTACGGTTGAACCGTCAGTGGCTTCGATTTCGAGCACTTCGTTAAACCCGGCGTTCGTCAGGCCGTATACCCAGGCAACACCGTCACCAATGCGGGTAACAACGCCGACTTCTTCCAGGCCTTGCTCGCTTTTGAGCTTCTCAATCGCGCCTTGCAGCTCGTTCGAGAGTTCTTTTACGTTAATCATTTAATTCATTCCTCCGGCACTCAGGGCCTTAAGCTTGCGACGCACACTGGCGTCTATTTCCTGGCGTGGTGTGCGCACAATAACGCCGCCAAGCAGGTCGGGGTCTTTACGGGTTTCTAGTTGCACCTCAGTAGCGCCAGTAGAGGCACGCAGTAGGTCGGTAATGGCAGCCTTGGCTTCTGTAGTCAGGTCGAAGGCAGAGGTCACATCGGCGCTGAGCTGTTTGTTTTGCACGTACAGCTCGTCGGCGACGTCTTTCAGTAATAGGTCAGCCTGGTGGACTTGCTTAGTGTCAATAAGATACGCAGCAATTTGCTGCACAAGGTCAGCACGGCGGCCGGACTGCTCGACGAGCAGTCGCACGACCTCACGGGCCAAACGGCGGCGACCGATCTTAGCCATTTGCTTTCCCCTTGGCCTTGCTGAGTGCGTCTGCAATCAGTGCGGCGTCTTTTGCAGGGTCGAGCTTCTCTTTAATGATCTGCTCAGTGGCAGCGGCAACCAGTTTGGCGGTTTCGGTCTTCAGGCTCTCGCGAACCTTGGCGACTTCAACATCCATCTGCGATTTAGCTTCGGCCACAATGTGCTCGGCGCGCTTAACGGCCTTGGATTCAGCTTCTTCAACCATCTGCACAGCTTCTTTATGGGCAGCTGCAACAATGTCGTCGGCCTGCTTGCGGCCATCGGCCAGCAAACCAGCGATTGTTTCTTCGGATTTCTTAAGCTTAACCTCTGTTTCTTCGGCGTGCTTAAGGCTTGACTCAACAGCGATACGGCGCTCGTCCAGTGTTGCTACCAGCTTCTTAAATACAAACTGGCGCAACACAACCAGCACGATCACAAAAGTGATCAGCTGAAACAGGAACGATTGCAGGTTAAGGCCAAGCGCAGCAATGCCGCCCGAGGCTTCAGGGGCGTGTTCGGCGGCTGCGGCGGTGGCTTCATGGCCAGCTTCTGCTAAGTAGGTGAGTACGCTCACGTAGTGCTCCTAGCTGGTCGTGAAGACAATAAGTAGCACGAAGGCCAAAACGGCGTCGACCAAACCGGCCATAATCAGGGCGGTAGAAAGTACCTTGCCTTGTACTTCAGGGTTACGGCCAACAGCTTTAACAGCTGAAGCGCCAATCATGCCTACACCCAGGGCTGGCCCTAGGGCACCGGCTGCAATGGTAATACCTTTGATAAGGTTAGGATCGATGTCCATTAGTTTATTTCTCCTTTATTTACTTGGTTAACGTATCATTCGCCGTAGCGGGTTTAAGCTCGGAATCTGAATGATCGTCGGAATGTGAATCGCTGTGGGCGGTAGCAATGCCCAGGTAGGCCGTGGTCAGCATAATGAAAATGTAGGCCTGGATACAGCTGAAGAAAATTTCCATAAAGTAGACCGGCACCATAGCCGCCCAGCCAAAGTCACCAGCCAAGCCGGCAATAACATGCAGCAGTACTTCGCCGGCGTAAATAACACCGAATAAGCGCATGCTTAGAGTAATAATGCGGATGAATTCGCCCATGACTTCGATAAGGCCGATAAACAAGTTCATAGGAAGCCACGGTTTGTCTGTGAAGTAGTGTTTGAGGTGCCCAATCACACCCAATTCACGGATTGCATAAAACTGCACAAGGCCAATAGTAAGGATGGCGAGCGCCAAAGTGCCATTCAGGTCAGTCGTAAACGGACGAAGCAGGGGATGTACACCGTCGTCGGTAGTAATAGTAATCGAGCCCATGCCTGGCAACAGTCCGGCCAGGTTGTTTACCAGAATAAATGTAAACAGGGTCAGGACAAGCGGCAGGTGCTTGCGGGCACGCTCGCGGCTGCCACCAAAATTCTCGGTGATTGCGCCCCAGATTGCCTCTACCATTGTCTCGACGCCAAAGGCGTACTTTGACTTCGGGCGTTTGTGCGTACGACGGGCAGCCAGGATGAAAATGGCCATAACCACTGCCGCCGCAATGAGCCCAAAAAACATAGAGTTGGTGATAACCAGTGGTCCGACATTAAAAACTGGCTCTGCTGCCAGTGGTACGCCGGGGCCTTCGGATGCGAAGAAGCTAAGCATCGGCGGTCCCCGATGCTGCATAAGCGTAACCATTTGTGTAAATAAGCTTTTGCATCTCTTGGCGACAGTATATCAACTTATCACGGGTTCGCCAACTGTTTTAACAGATTACGTTCATTGACTTTTTACAATAAAATTGTAGAGTATAAGCACAGCAACACCGCTGTTCATCTAGGAGGCACGGCTCGGCTGATCGAGGAGATCCAGCACCTGATATGCACCGTCGTCTACGGCAGCGAGCGAGCGCCGATGGAGGGCAACTACATGCTCACCCGCAGGGGCGAACACATCTCGGTTCGTTCCATAGTTACGCCACTATGCTGATGAGCTCATAAGAGCGAAAACGAACAAGAAATGCTATACTAAAAGCACATATGGATACAGCACAAACCACAGTCCCCGTTACCGTTTACAGCAGCCCCACCTGTGCCTATTGCCACATGGCAATGGATTATTTTGACAAAAAAGGTGTCGAATACACCGAAAAAGACATTAGCGTTGACCAAGAGGGTCTGCGTTTTGTTCTCGAAAAAGTCGGCCAGGCCGTCACGCCAATCATTACTATTGGCGATACTATTATTGTTGGATTCGACCGCCCCAAGATCGACGAAGCCCTGGAAGCCGCTCACCCCAACGCCGCTAAGTAGTTTGTCTCTCAAATAGTTGCCAAATCGTCAACTTTGTTTTTATTATTACGATACCGGTAAATCACACCGGTACGCGACAAGCGGAAGGCACAGTGCAATGACTGAAGAACCGAGTGAGCGGGCAACGGCGCCAGCAACACTCGCAGAATGGCAGGCCGCGCTCAAAGCGTCGGCCAACGCCATCATGCAAGCCGATAGCAAGCCAGCAAAGTCAGGCTCAATCGCCGGCGCGCTGGTTGCCAGCTCAACAGGCAGGGGCTACGACCACAACGACGTGCTACACGCACCGCACAGTGGTACGCACGTCCTGGTGAGCACCAGCAAAGACCGGGCGGTGACCCTGGCCGAAAAACTGCTGGCACTCAACCTGCCGGGCATCGAGAGCATCGAGGTCGTTCCGTACGGAGAAGGCGACAGGGCAGAAGTTCGCATCCTGCCTTACCCCAAACCCGCCCGCTGAGCTGCTGAGGCGATTCGCTGCATAATTTTGCCCTGTGGGCTGGATGCGGCACGCTCACCGCAAGCACTCCGCTTGTCGCATCCTCCATGGCACGTTACCTTATACATATGGCTTTCGAAGATTTCAAAACAAAAGAAAATGTCGTTATTGTGTACACCGGCGACAGCAAAGGCAAAACCAGCGCCAGCATTGGCCTGATGTGCCGGGCGCTCGGCCGGGGCTGGCGGGTGGCGTACGTCCAATTCATAAAGGATTGGGAAGTGGGCGAGCACACGTTCATCCACGCAATCGAACCTGTTTTTAAAGACCGGCTCACTTTTTACAAAGGCGGGAAGGGCTTTTTTAATGCTGGCGAAATAAGCGCCAAAGACGTTTCGCAAGCCGAGCATAAAGCCGCCGCCGAAAAAACGTACGAATTTGCCCTGCACTGCGTCAGCTCCGGCGATTATGACCTGGTGATCTGCGATGAAATAAATAATGCCGTCTATGACGGCTTGTTAACATATGAGCAAATGGAAGCACTACTCGACACGCGAGCACAAAAGACAAGCATATGCCTGACAGGACGGAACTTTCCCGCGGCGTTGCTGCCGAAGGTTGATATCGCAACCAACATGACCAAAATCAAGCACCACTTCGACGACAAATTCCTTGCCAACAAAGGGATCGATTATTAGTTGCGCGTGGTGCACGAGTATTTGACCCTAAAATACTCGTGCACCACCTTGGCACCGCGCTAGCGGCACATGGCCGACAGTTCGCCGAACCACAGCACGGGGCGTATGAAACCCCGGGCAAACAGGTGAAGTATCGCCACTTCGGCGCACACTCGGCGTGCCGGGTGGCTGATGACCAGCTCGATAACCGAGCGGTCCCATTGCAGGCGTGCGTCTTCGACGCCGTGGTAAGCACATAAAGCAGCCTCCACGTCTTCGTCCGCGGGAACAGCGTGATCCAGGATGACCACGACGTGCGTCCCTGACGCATCCCAGCTGATGTGGGTTGACATCATCCTCTTCCCTTGCAATCTTCCCCGTAGCCGCGCGATGCAGCTAGGGGGCGATTGTATAACAAGATAAATAAAATTTCAAATTATGCCCGGCGGCGTATGGACCGGGGAAGTGGTCCATACGCCGCGCGGGAACCGCGGTAGTGCTCGGGCTCTCTCGTCAGTAGACGGACGCGCCCGACCGGGAGTCGGTGAACCCGCCGATGATGCAGCCCTCGCCCTTGAGGCGCCCCAGGATCTCACGCATGGCGAGGTCCAGGGTGGACTCGAGGTAGAAGATCACCGTGATCGGGTTGCTGCCGTAGGCCACCTGGACATTGGTGATGCCCGTCAGACTGCCGTAGAACGGCGTGTCCGGGTAAATCTCGGCTTTCGGCTTGTTCGGCTCGGTGTCGTCCTGCGACCAACTGATGTGCACTGATTCCTCCTCAGCTTCGACACTGTGCGGTCAATAAACTATACAACATTTTTAACGTTTTATCTAGTGGAGCAAGCAGAGTATACTGCAAGTATGTTTAGATTCCCCGAACACCAGCAGGCCTACAACGACTACCTGGCCAGTGCTCAAGGTAAAACCTGCCCGTTCTGCGACCCGGCAGATGAAACTCGCACGGTGTACCACGAGGCTACCCACGCACTCGTCATCCAAAACATATTTCCGTTCGACATTTGGGAGGGTTATAAAGTTACCGACCACCTCCTGGTTATTCCCCGTCGGCACGCAAGTTCATTGCGGCAGCTAAACGACGCCGAACGCAAAGATATGGTTGATATCTACGCCCAGTACGAATCCGAGGGCTACAACATTTACAGCCGCGCCCCGCAAAGTGGCGCACGCTCATACCCGCACGTCCACACTCACCTTATAAAAGTGACTGGGGAACCAGCACAAACCGTCAATTACACCCGCGCACCGCACAATCTGGTTGTTTCGTGACCCGCTTGCTATAATCGCTGTGGGGAGTAGGTGCTTTCCCGCGCCTCTCTCCACCAAAAGCTATCGTCCTCTGGGCGATTTTTTGTTACCATGAGCGGCATGACCCGACGCAAAGCATATGTCTCGATGATCATAACTGCAGCCATTTTTGTGCTGGCAGGTGTGAGCGGCAAAACCTACCTCGATACCAATCCGATCGTCCTGCCGAACCTGCTTGGCCAATCGCAACCTGCGCCAGCTCCCGGTTATTACCGCGTCGTCAAAGTCAGCGACGGCGACACCATAGCAGTAGACATGAATGGCAAACACGAATCCGTACGCATGATTGGCGTGGACACGCCCGAAACCCACAAGCCCAACACCCCTGTGCAATGTTTTGGCCCAGAGGCCAGTGATTTTACCCACAAGAACCTGGATGGCAAGAATATTCGCCTCGAGGCCGACCCCACCAACGATAACCGCGACCGCTACGACCGGCTACTACGCTACGTGTACCTGGAAGACGGCACGTTATACCAACGTCGTCTCATTGCAGAAGGCTACGGCTTTGCCTACACCAGCTTTCCATTCCAGAAAAAAGACGACTTTATACACGCCCAGACAGAGGCGCAAACACAAAAACGGGGCCTGTGGACGGCCTGCAAGACGTCTGAATCCGGCGGGCGCTGGCAAACGCTTTAGGCGGGCGGCAAAATTTTGCGGAGTAGCCGCGCAGTATCGTCGGGCGCTTCAATCGGCATCAGGTGGCCAGTGGATTTACAGATAGAGAAGTGCTTGGACCCGAACATTTCTTTCAGTTCATTCAAGCTATCACCGGTAAGCATGCGGTCGTTATCGCCAGCAATGCAATAGAAGCTGCCCTTCCGGACTCCTTCGCGGCTGTATGCAGGAATGCCCATCAGTTCCTGGCTGATTGCCACGTAATAGGCAAATTTATCAGGGCTGTTGGCACTTTGGTCGCCAATCCAACGTACCAGATCGTTTATTTCCGGAGAACGGCGGTGGAGCAAAAAAGTGCCACGCCAATAGCGCGCTTGCTCACTACTACCAACCAGCTCGAGCGCCAGGCGCTTTGGAAGCAAAGCCAGCGACTTGCCAAAAATATACGGCAAAATGCTCACACGAGGCACAGGGGTTAAAAGAATGCATTCCAGATATTCTCCGGGTAGCTGTTGGCACGACATAAAAGCGATCTGCGATCCAAACGAGTGCGCCAGGACAACCGGCTTGCGGCCGGTCAGCTCGGTTACTTTGCGGATGTACTTGTCGAACCAGCCAACAACACCCGCAACCGTAGCGTGCCCAGGCAGCCCCGATCCACCGTGGCCGGGCAGGTCCGGCATAAACAGGTGGTAGTCCGCAAAACGCGTCGCCAATGGCCATAGGCCGTGGTGCGTACCATTTAATCCGTGCAGCATAATAACTGGGGTGGCGCCTGGCGTGCCGCCCTCCCAATAGACTGTCCGGATGCCAGCAATACTACTCGTGTGCCGCTTGAGTGGCAGCTTTTTTTGATCGAATAATGTCGTCATACATCCCCAAAATTTTATCGCACTGGATTTTCTCCGAAAACTGTTTTGCAACCTTCAGGCTGGCCTGGCTCATTTTTTTGTAGCCAGCCGTATCCTCAAGAACATCGAGCACCTTTGCAGCCATGTCTATTGGATCATTCTTACAGAAATAGCCATTCACGCCATCGTGCACAACCTCTGTAACTGGCTCGTCAATCATAACAATCGGCAGACCGGCACCGGCGGCTTCATGCAACGCCAGGCTTTGGGTGTCAGTAAGCGACGGGAACACAAATACATCTGTAACGCCAAAAACAGTGCCCAGTTCTTCGCGGGGCAGGCGACCCGTAAAAATAATGTGGTCAGCGGCGGGCGAGGCAGCTGCTTTTTCTTCGAGCTTCGGCCGGTACTCAGCAAAGTCACCAACGTACAGCAGCTTGGCGTTCGGGCGCCATTTAATAAGCTCTGCTGTCATCTCGATCAACATATCGAGATTTTTCTCGGGACTCAGGCGACCAACATACGTCATCACCTCATCGTCGGAGCCAATGCCCCATTGCAGCCTAAAGTTCTGGCATTCGGCCGGGGTCGCTGCAGGGATTGGATCAACACCTGTGGGGATGATATCAATCTTGTAATGCTCGTCGTCGTTTTGCCAACCTGTCATCTGTCGTGCGCTCTTGCGGCTATGAGCAATAACAGCATCGCAGTGGCTATGGATGACCGTAATCAAATGCTTGACCATCTCGCGGTTCCACTTTGTTGTGCCTAGTCGCGGCCGGGCAGCCTTGATCATATCTAACAGATCAGAGCGTGACGGCCTAAAAGTAAACGGCAGCACAGCACCCAACGCAAAAATACCGGGGGCGGCGAGGGGGTAGTGCTCGACGTATTCAAATAAGTCAGTGCAGTATTCAGCGACAATCGGCTTGCCCAGTTTATGGGCAGCCAGCATAGCCATAAGTCCGACGGGGCCAGGGGTTAAAAAGTGAATGACATCGAGGTCGATTTCTTTGATCCGATTCAGGACTTTTGGCGGGAAGAACAGTGAGCTGTTAAAGTCGTCGTACACAATGCCGCCCACTGCTGGAAAACGGATAATGTGCGAGTCCGGCTGGTCGTCCTTACCACTCAGGCTCGAGGCAGGTGCAAAAATAAACACTTCATGGCCGGCTGCTTCGAAGTTCCGGCGCAGAATTTCTGTAACATACACAATCCCGTTCAAAGAAGGGCGGTATGTGTCCGTAAATATACCGATTTTCATCTTACGCTTAGTATACACGAGTTGAAAAATAAGCATAATTGTGTTATAATACTCTTTAGTCGCAAGATGACCTTTTAGATCAGAGAATCGAGGAACAGATGCAAGCTCTGGCCCGCGTCCGAGACGCATGGCTGGCTGCCGCCGGTACCTTTACCGGTGACGACCAGGAGTTCGTGCACGTCAACGTCACCCCCGGTGACCGGGACGGCGTGCTGGGCATGCACATCGTCCTCTACGCCAACGAGACCACCCTGTGGCCCGACATCGCCATGTCCGGACAGTACGTGTACCAGCTACCCGTACTGAACGCCGTGCGCAAGATCGTCGAGGCCACACAGTCGCTCATGCGCGCCCACCCCAATACATACGGGTGGATGCCGAACGAGCTGGTGGCCCTGGCCTCCACCGACCGCCTGGCGCTCGAAGCCGCTGGCGTCAACATGTACGGGCCCTGCACTGTCCCGAAAGCCAACTACTCCACTGTGAGTAAGGCCGCCGACGACAAGTGGATCGCCAGCATGAATGATGCCCAGCTCAAGCAGCTCTTCGCCTCCTTCGACCCGTGGTCGAGGGTACTGGCGCGCTTCGGGTTCTACAACCCGGAGGGCGTCTTCACCGAGAGGGGTTTCGTCCCGCCGCCGAAGCACTGGCTCAACCTGATGGTTGTGCCGGCGCGACCGCTGGCCGAGATGCGCCCGCACGACCTGCTCGCCGTAGTGAACAGCTCCCAGCCTGGCTGGAGCTTCACCGCCGGGGACAACCCCAGCGAGTTCGTCCCGAGCATCCGTGAGGTCCTGAGCATCCTGGAGGAACACGGTCTCTGACGAGGTCTTCTGCGACAGCCAGCTGCGCCCTTAAAAGGCGCAGCTGGTAGAAGATCTTTGCACCGGTATTTATTCTGATCTATAGTAAAGCCTATCCGCACATCGGTGCGGTTTTTGTTTGCGAGGAGTGCGTGCGTATGGTCACACCCGAACAACTCGTACAGGATATCTTGCGTGGCCTCGAGATGGGGCCACCACCCGCCGCGGTCATTGGCCGGTTGCAGTCCGCGCCGCTTCAAACCGATGACCCACAAGGTCTGCTGGTACTGATTCGGACAACGCCGCCACTCACTGCCAAGATCATGGGGAGCTATTCGGCCTGGTATCCACTCGAGATGCTGGAGGCATTGCTGCCCAGCTTCTTCGGCCTGATGACGCATTACATCCGCGAGGAGGTGGTACTCGACTACAACGAGTTACTCCTGGGCGTCGTCAGCGGGATGCAACGGCTGGAGGGGTATGGGCTCACGCCAGACCCCGAAAAGGGAACACTTTACATTCCGCGCATCGACATCCCGTCACTGCGCAAGGCAATGAACCAGAAGCTGAGCGATTCTACTGGGATCGCAAGGCGGCTTGGACCGTGGGGCATCATTCTGTCGGCCGCAGCCTGGCGGCGGAACACGAGCGACAGGGGAATTGCCGTACAGTACATGTTCGTCCCCGACCTGCCGGACGAGGAACTGACAGATGATCACATCGATCGGGCCGTCAGGATCTCGCTGGGGTGGAACCTGTCGGGTCTGCTGAGGCCGGGCGAGATGCGTAGTGAGATTGAAAATCTCAAGCGCGCCATTGCCGAGGCAGTGACCTTCAAGACGTTCTGAGCCTCGTAGGCATCGGCCGCGCGCCCCTTTTGGCCGGGCGCGCGGCCATCCGTCATTCTGGAACTTTTTTGCCATCTGTTTTACACTAGACATAACAGTTATGCCTAAACCAAAACCGATTGCAAAATTCTTCTGGAAAGATCCGGAGTGGCCGGTTTTTTGGCAGCGTCACCGCATTACACGCGTTGTGGGCAAGCTCATACTTGGATTTGCAGCGCTGCTGGCTTTCTTTCAATTACTCAACATCTTTGTTTTTACGCCGGTCAAAGACCCCAATTACGGCGTTAGTTTCTCTGTTAAACAAGCCCGGAACCTGGGCCTGGATTGGAAAGCCACCTTCCTAGCTGTCGTAGATGACCTGGACTTTAAATACCTGCGCCTCATGAGCTACTGGGACGAAAGCGAGCGCGTGCGTGGCGAGCTTGATTTTGCCGACCTTGACTGGCAAATGGATGAAGCCGCCAAACGCGGTGTAAACGTCTCGCTTGGTGCAGGCCTGCGTCAACCCCGCTGGCCAGAGTGCCACGAACCCGCCTGGGCCGATGAGCTTTCCGGCCACGAGTGGAAGCAAGCGCTGTACGCCTACATGGAAATTGTTGCCAACCGTTATAAAAACCACCCCGCACTCGACACGTGGCAGCTCGAGAACGAAGGCATGAATAACTGGTTCGGCACCTGTGACCTGCCCGACCGCGAACGGCTGAACGAAGAATTCGCCCTCATGAAGCAATGGGATCCAAACCACCCAGTCATGATGAGCCTCAGTGACCAGCACGGGCTACCTATAAATCCACCCGTCCCGGACGCCTACGGCTATTCGGTATACCGGGTGGTCTGGAACGATAAGTTCCCACCAAACGGTTATATGTACTACCCGACGCCAATCTGGTACCACCGCCTGCGCGGCGAAGTCATTAAGTTCATGCAAAAACGGCCGCTGTTTATTCATGAACTGCAAATGGAGCCATGGGGCCAGCAGGACTTCAAAAACCTCAGTATAAAAGAGCAGGATAAGTCCATGAGTCTCCGGCAAATTCCAAAATCGTTCATGTTTGCCCGCCAGATCGGCATGAAAGATATTTACCTGTGGGGAGCCGAGTGGTGGTACTGGCGCAAAACCGTCCACAATGACCCGACTGTTTGGGAAACCGTCCGCCAAGAGTTGCGCCGTCCGTAGTTTGTGTTTATAGTGAGCACGCCAGACTCAATGACCCTTTAGGAGGGGTAGTGGATTTCACCTACGCAGTACTGGTCGGCCACGCCGACGCAAAGCTGTCCGGCCGCCTCAGGAATGAACTGGCAGAGCAGGGGTTCGAGGTCGTGCGCTGCACGAAGCCGAATGCAACATACGCCCCTGAGCTGCCGCTGTCCTACCTGATGTACCTGGACGACGAGAAACTGTTGGGGTTGGCGAAACTCAACGTGCTTTGCCTCTCCGACCTGACGCGGGTACAATTCGCTCCCGTGTGGCGCGTCCTCAGGTCCGACATCGACACCCTGCGCAAGGCCATGTCGGCTGCGCACCTGACGTTCAGCGACCTCAACCCTGCTGAGGCCGCTCTGAACTCTGCCGAGCAATGGCAGGAGCTCGGCCTGCCGACCCGTATCAGTCACGCTCTGTTGCGTGACGGTATCTGCGGTGCCAACATGCTGACGGCACTCACACTCGAAGACCTGGACAGCATTCGGCTCATCGGCGAAGGCGCCATGAAGCTGCTGACTGCGCTGCGGACCCGCCTTATCGAAGAGTCCCAGCAGGCATAACGGCCACAAAGACGGCCCATGCACCACCGACGGTGCATGGGCAGGCGCCATGAGTCTGGCATTTTCTTTGATTTTATGGTATAAAAAGCATGACCAGACCGACAGTGGGAGGTTCGTTGCAACAGGTACTCATTCTCGCTGGCCCTGCCAGCGAGGAAGACCAAGCTGCCATCGCAGCCTTCGCAGCAAGCAAAGGGTGGCGCGTCAGCGTCACATACACCACCGAAGTGGTGGGTGGCGAACACCGGTTATTCGACCCCACGCCGCTGGGCGAATGCACCTCGCTCGACACAGCAAATGAGGCCACCTTACGGCGCTGGAAAGAGCATACGCTAGCAGACGTCCAGCGCATGACGCTGATGGTCGCCTGGCGACGCTTCGGTGGGCGTACACGCTCCGGCAATGGCAAAGCTTTCCGAGGTGGCACGCAGTTCATCCAGATCTGTGCCGCTATGCGGACGCGCGGACTGCGCTTCGCCGATGCCGACGCGCCGCACGGCTTCTATACCGTACGGCAGTGGTGCGACGAGTTCAATGTGAGCAGCCGGGCAGCAAGCATGCTTGTTGCCGGCCAAGTGCATGGGCCCGCTCACCTCCACGCCTTCGGCGAGATGGTGGAAGCGTTCAACGGGGAAAAGTCGAACCCATCCGACGACCTCGCCTACGACGTCATTGATCTATGCGGTGGCGGCAAGCTGTACGACGAGATCATTGCCCTTACGACCCGTATCAAAGCCCACAAGTAGTGCAAGCCTCCGCCCGTGACAGCACCGATGACTGTTACGGGCCGCCGATTCGGTCTGGTCACCCCCTAAAGTATGCTTTTGTATGCTTCAACCAACTGTTCACCGCCCGCATGGCTGTCGAAGCGTTTGGCGATATCTTTCGAACCAGCAATAGCTTTAGCCCGAAATGCCTCATCTGAGGCTAATTTTTTTATCAACTCAATAAATGTGTCGTCAGTGCCGCGGACGACATCATTTTTAAATGTGTCGTCGTATTCGGGGATGTCACGGACCACAATCGGCAAGCCGGCACCGGCCGCCTCCAGCACTGCCATGGGGTGGTTTTCTTGGTCTGATGGCAAAAAGAACACGTCGGCCGCCTGCAGGTAGCGCCGCACATCGTCGTGATCAATAACACCTGTAACGGTAACATTGGCAGGTTTCTCGTCGAGCATTTTTTGCATCAAACCATAGTCAGCACCAAGATGCTTAAATGGAATGCCCCCAATCCAGATAAACCGGGCGTCAGGCATAGCTTTTGCCGCCTCACAAAATATATCAAACCGTTTTCGGGGCTGTATTTGGGCGCAACTCACCACAACTTGCGCGTCTGCGGGTAGCGCCAGTGCAGTGCGGGCTTTAGACTTATCGCCTGGGGAAGATTGGTACACCCGCATATCTACCGTGTTGTACAAAACCCGCGACGGCTTATGGATACCAAGCTGTTCGCGCAGCGTGTCGTCCACCATCTTAGAAACAGATAAGAGCAGGTCGGCGCGGCCATAAAAATGCTTCATATACCACTTGGCGAACCAATAAAAACGCTTAGCACCTACGATTGACCCCACTAGCGAATCGGGCACGACGTGCACAGAAATAACCTTTTTACCCGATCCAAACCACAAATGCAGCAAGCTATATGGCCCGAAGGTCTGGATGTGCGTTATGTCTGCCCGGCGGCGAAACTTGTTTACTTTTACGTCTATATCGGGGCGTGCGGCAAGGGCGTCAGTCATCTCCTGGAAGGCAGTATGGACACCGTGGCCTTGCACCGTGAATGTGCTTTCAGAGATCATGTTTACTGTAAGTTTTGATGGTTGCATAACTAGATTCAAGTGTACCAGAAATGACGTGGCCCCGCGTAATTCCCAATAGGGACGCGGGGCCATTGCCCTTACTCTGGTTACTCAATCGACTTCAGGAACCGGTGGGCCACGAACACGCCGTAGCCCAGCATGACGATGCAGGCCAGGCCATACGACCACCACGACCCCAGGATCCCCAGGGACGAGACGGCGTAGACCGGCGTCAGCACCAGCACCACCAGCACGCCAATGCCGACCATGATCAGGCCAGTGTTGATGCTCCACAGCCCCCAGTTGCGCATGAGCAGGAAGAGCCCACAGCACACCAGTACCGAGTACACCAGCAACGGCACCCACGCCCACTGGACAGGCAGGAACAGGAACCCTGCGGCCACGCCCAGTAGGAACACCAGGTCAGCCACCGAGGCCGATCCGGCGTAATAGGGGTCGTTAGCCGCTCCCAGCATACGCAGGAGGGGTTGGCAGGCCAGGCCCGCCAGCACACCAGCCGTCACCAGGCCGGTGGTGAACGGTGCCGTTCTGAAGCCGAGAGCCGCTCCCAGCACCTGGCTCACCAGAATCATGACGACCAGGGCGATCTGCCCCCAGAGAAGGGCCGCTACACACCGGTCTTGCGTCCTCTGTGTTGCCACATTGCACCTTCCGTCGGTTTGTAGTTGGGGTATTTATACCACATAAAATAAGCTTTGGAAATGACAAAGCCGTCTGCGCCGGGAATAGAACCCATTGCAGACGGCTTTTGTCGACACACGTCAGAGGATGATGCTGATCAGCACGCACGCCAGGATGTTCACCAGGAGGCCGTTGACCCACATCAGAACACCGGCGGCGCCGTGTAGCGCGATGTGGCCGGTGCGGTGCTTGGGGTTCTTGCCATCCACGATGAGCATCCGGACCCACAGGCCCACGAAGACCACCAGAATGACCCGCCCCAGCACACCGCCCACATCGGCCGGCGCCAGCAACAGCCCAGGCACACCCAGCGCCACCAGCATCCAGGTGTACAGGCCGTACACAACGGTGTTGTGGTAGATCTTGGTCCAGCCCAGAAGCTGCCGCCAGTGGAAGGTGTGCGTGTCGCCGGGCACGTGCCGGATCGCGCCGATGACGTCCTGTGCGGACAACACCAGCACCACCAGCACGCTCAGCAGCACGGGAACCATCATCCAGGTCAGCGTAGACGGGAAGTGCGAGAAGAACCCGCTCCCGCTGCGGAGGGCCCGCGCCGCCAGATAAGTGGCCGCGCCGAACGCCATGCCCAGGAACAGATTTCCGGGCATAAAGGCTTTGAACTGGTCCTCGTACTTCGGCCAGCGCCACTCGGAAGCCAGCGCCAGCACGTACATGTAAATCGGGCAGACCAGCCACCCGACACACGCACCGGTGATACCCGCTTCGAGCGGGCTCCCCTCTAGCAGGAACCGCGTGAGCGGCGCCAGCCAGGGGAGGACGGCGATGTCCATGTCTTTCTCCCTAGTCCGGGGATCCTTGCCAGAAGTGGCTTCGTTGCCACCACCAGCCGTTGTCGACGTGCACGTACTTAATGTCGGGGCGTGGGTGGGTGTTGTCGTACACGATTGCGCAGTACGCCCATCCACCCAGGCAGGCGATGATGACGAGTTTCGCCACCACCAACCGTGACTTGCGCCACGACGTACTAATGAGCACCGGAAAAACCACAGCGGTCATCAGGTACCCGTACACCACCAGGACGGCGGTGTGGTACAGTTTGGTCGGGCTGAAGATGATTCCCCAGCTCATGATGTTGGGCTCGCCATAGTGCAGCGCCGTCACCGTGATCTCGGGAACCGTCAGCAGGAGTAGCCAAAAGAGGCCCACGCCCAGCTTGACGCCTTGGAACCAGCGGGTTTGATACCACTGGTTGTGAGGCACCAACAGATGACGTGCGGCCATCGAGATGGCAATTGCCCATGCCAGCGCCAGCAACAGGTCACCGGGGATGAGCCCGGCGTACTGCTGGCTGATGACCGGCAGACGACCTTCGACGCCCACAGCGATAAGGAACAACATCACCGGGGTGATGATGAAGCCCATCATCTGTCGCAGGCGGTGCGGCGCATCCACCATCCACCGGAAGCCAGGGATGATGTTGAGCCGTCGCGAGAGATACACTTTCACCTCATTCGTAATGTCGAAGAACACAGAAACCACACCCTGACGGTGCGGTGTAGTGCTTGCCATATTGTATCAAATATTTCGTAATAATAATAGCGGTTTACCCCCTAGAAATCGAACAGCCGTCCAACGTTCCCCCGATGAGGGAACGCCGGACGGCTTATCCGACCTTGCGAAGGTAGTGCTCAGTGCAGATCGTCGTACTGACGGCGAGGGGCCGGACGGCCGGTCGGGGCGGGCGCAGGGGTGCGTCCGTCACGGGCCGGGGTGCCGGTACCGGTCAGGTCGTCGTACCGCGGGCCGGCCGGCTGCTGCAGGCGGGGGCTCGCGGCGGTCGGAACCTGGCGGGGCTGACGCCGGATCTCCTCGCCGCCCCGCGGAGGGGCGACGGGGGCGGAGTACCCGCTGAGGCCGGAGTCGCCGTAGGTGTTCTCCCGCAGGCCGTCACCGTAGATGGTGCCGGTCAGGGGACGCTCGTCGCGCTGCGGGACACCAGGACGACCGAGGTCGTGACGGGTGTCGCGCAGGGGGCCGCGGCGGGGGGCCGAACTGATCTCCTCGACGAGGTCGTCGTACTGCGGCGAACGCGGGACGGAGATCGAGTGGCCGAACCGGTTGCCGAACAGGTAGGACGGGTAGACGTTGTGGATGTGGATGTCCTCCTGGTTCACCACCGAGGCGATGACCGTGAGGAGCCACGTCCCGCCGAGGCCGAGGATCAGGTACTGCTCCCAGCGGGGGGCGGTGTTGATCGACAGCGCGGCGACGGCCACGGTCAGACCCAGGTAGAGCGAGAGGAGCGTGGTGCCGTACCACACGACCTTGACCGGGGACCGGAAGGTGGTGGAACGGTAGACCCAGCTCTCGCCCGCGTCCTCACCCTTCATGTCCATGATGTTGGCCAGGAGGGTGAAGCCCAGGATGATCAGGGAGATCAGCAGCGCGATCAGGTGCCACCGCAACCCGGACCACCAGAGGTTCTGGTTGAGGGGGGTGTGGTGCTGGATCACGTAGATGCTGAGTCCCAGGCCGGTGACGGCGAAGGCCGCACCCAGGGTCTTCGACATGGGCTGCTTGCCGAACGCGGGCAGGCGCTTCGTCGCCACCAGGTGCGCCATCAGCCAGAGGCCGAAGAGCAGCAGGGCGGGAACGAAGGGCGCGAGCCAGCGGGGGCCAGCAACGAGCAGGTCGAGGCCAGGGGGCAGGCCAACGATGTCGTCGTATCCGAAGTTGAGCATGGTAGGTGCACCTTTCGCTAGGTCGCGGCGTACCGGGAGGTGACGCTGGAATATATTGTACTATATAAGTCTAAAAAAGTCAATACTAGGTACCCCTGTTGCATGTGGGGTACAATAGATACCAATATGACCAAGAAACAACCTGACGCCATTATTCAGAATCGCCGGGCGCGCCACGATTACGATGTGCGTGATGAGTTCAGCGTAGGGGTCGTTTTAACAGGGGCGGAGGTCAAAGCTGCCCGTAACGGGCACGTGAGCTTAAAGGGTAGTTACGTCACCCTTAAAGACCATGAACTATGGCTTATAAACGCCTCCTTCTCTGTACAGCACAGCAAACCGGGCCAAAGTGAAAGGGCAGTCGAAACGGGCGCGCGTAAGCTATTGGCACGAAAAAAAGAGATCGAGCTCCTACAGGAAGCGAAAGACCAGGGGCTAACGATTGTGCCTCTAAAAATGACCACCCGAACACGATACCTAAAGGTCACGATCGCCACCGCAAAAGGCAAAAAACTATACGACAAACGCGAAACAATTAAGCGGCGCGACCAGGAACGCGAAAGCCAGCGCCTCATGGCCGCCAATCGCTAGCTGATCAGCGTACCAATCTGTTCGCCTTCGACAAGCCGCTTAATGTTGTCTTTGGCGAGCTCGCAGACAACAATTGGCTTGTGGTTATCGAGGGCTAATCCAAGCGCAGTTTTATCCATCACCTTAATGTGCTCATCTTGAAGCGCATCTTGCAGGCTCATGGTAATGAGCTTCTGGGCATCTGCATGCTTGGTAGGATCTTTGCTATACACACCGTCCACCTTGGTGACTTTGCAGACCAGATCACAGTCCAGCTCGAGGGCCAGGCTTACGGCAACGGTGTCATGGGTGACGTATGGCCGGGCAATGCCACCGCCCACAATAATGACCCGTCCTTTACGGAGGTGGTGCAGGGCGCGCCGTTGCGTATAAAAGTCCGCTACCTGGTCGACTTTAACAGTAGTCAGGGCATAGGCTGGTACGCTGTTGGCATTAAAGATGTCACTGACAGCGGTGGCATTCATGACTCCAGAGAGCATTCCCATAAAGTCGGCTGTTACGCGGCGCAGGCCAGAGCCTTCGAACTCTGCCCCTCTTACAAAATTGCCGCCACCGACAACGATGACGACTTCCACTCCCAGGTCCACGACCTGGGCCACTTCGTTTGCGATCCAGGCAACCGTTTTGGCGTTTAGGCCAGTGCCACCTTCGCCGGCCAGTTGTTCGCCGGACATCTTGAGGAGAATACGTGTATAGCTTAACTTCATGGCTCCTAGCGTAGCATGGTAAACCAAGGAAAGAAAATGAAAATCGCCGCCTCGGCAGTCCTGCTTTTTTAGGGCAAGGGCTACCGGGCGGCTCGGTGTAGGGACGGGTCACTGCTCGAGGTCGAACAGCGGTTTGAACTCGGGCATCAGGACGCCACTGCGGATGACCGCCAGGCCAAGCAGTACCACGGCAATTGCGCCAAAGATGGCTGCTGCCACCCACCAGCGCCGGACGTGGTTACTACCAGCCAGGACTGCCATGCCAATCGCCAGGGCGGCGATCACGGCACCCAGAAGCGTTAGCATCGGGTTGCTCATCGGACTCACCTCCGTACTACAGGCCGATAGCTATACGATATACGGTATCCGTAAAAAAGCAAATAGGGGTATACTGGGTGTATGAAATTATATTCCTGGAACGTCAATGGTATCCGCGCTGTTGTGCGCAAAGAACTGTTTAAGCCTTTTATAGATAAAGAGCAGCCCGACATCATCTGTCTACAAGAGACCAAGGCGCAACAGGGACAGGCCGAGATCGACCTTCCCGGCTACGAGGAATACTGGAACTCCGCTACTAAGCCTGGCTATTCGGGGACAGCCATTTTCAGCAAGATCAAACCCATCAGTGTCACGAATGGTTTTACCGATGAAATCGCCAAAAAATACACCCTGATCGACGAGTTAGACCGCGATTCCTCGAGTGAAGGCCGTGTCATGACCGCCGAATACGAAAAATTCTTTGTCGTGACCGTGTACACCCCCAACGCTAAAGACGACCTGAGCCGCATTCCACTCCGCCACAAGCATTGGGATCCAGCCTTCCTGGCCTACTGTAAAGAGCTCGAGAAGCGCAAGCCGGTTATTTTTTGTGGCGACCTGAATGTCGCCCACACCGAACTCGACCTGGCAAATCCTAAGCCCAACAAGGGCAAAAAAGGGTTTACCCTAGAGGAGCGCGAAGGCTTCCAGAACTTCCTCGATGCCGGTTTCATAGATACAATGCGCATGTTTAAAGAAGGCAATGGCCACTACACCTGGTGGAGCCACTTCGCTAACGCACGCGCGCGCAACGTTGGCTGGCGTATTGATTACATACTTGTTTCCGCGAGCCTAAAAGACCGGGTTAAGGCAGCCGAGATCCACCCGGATGTTATGGGTTCAGACCACTGTCCTGTCAGCATTACTTTGGATATATAAGATAATTTGACATCTGTAAATAAAGAGTTTATTATAATCAAATCCCTCGCATGCCATAATCCCATGGCAAGCCATTCTTAGGCTCGAGAGGAGTACCATGGGTATATCCCAACCAACCCGAGTTGAGGCAGAGGCCACGCTTCGGCTGGTCCAATCCGATGGCAGTACAGTTCCAGTTCGGACAGAGCTGATTTACGAGCCGGACGACCCGTACGCCGTTCATCTCCGCTTCCATGACATGGGCGCGGTAATCGACTGGTACTTCGGGCGCGATCTGGCGCTGGACGGCCTCGAAGGCCCGTCCGGGCTCTGCGATGTCCGTCTCTGGCCGATCAGAAGCACCAGGGGGCGATTCGTGGCTCTGGCGCTTTCGTCCCCGGACGGAAACGCCCTGTTCCACGTCCCGCGCAGCAGATTCGCCCGCTTCCTCCAACGGTCCATCGAAATGGTTCCGCGCGGCGAAGAGGGTGAACGTCTCGATGTGGACACCTGCGCAAACCGACTGCTGAACTGCCGCATCCGGTAAGGTGCCGCCATGCGGCCCCCGCACTGCACACGCCCGCACATCTATGCGGGCAAGAACGGCAACGAAAGGGAATACGATGACACGCAGGACCTACGAGCCTGAGCCCCTGCTGACCCCGGCCGAGGTTGCCGCGATGTTTCGCGTCGACCCCAAGACCGTGACCCGCTGGGCGAAGGCTGGCAAGCTGTCCTCGATCCGGACTCTGGGCGGCCATCGCCGCTACCGTGAGTCCGAGGTTCGGGCGCTGCTCCAGGGACAGATTCCCCCGGGGACCACGCCGTAACGAACGCTTCATCAACCCCTCAGCTCGGAGGTAACCCGTGCCCACGAACGCTGACACAGTCAGACTCAGGGCTCTCACGCCGCCCCCGGTCACCATGCCGGGGGCGGCGTCTCCATTTTTACGCTACAATGAAACAGATGAATGTAGATTATTGGCACAAACAAGATCCAGCCTCACCCCTGTATCCAGATATTGAGTGGCAGAAGCCCGAGCAAAAAGCGCTCGCTGGCAGGCTTTTGATTATTGGCGGAAACGCCCACGGTTTTGCGGCCGTCGCCCAAGCCCACCAGGATGCCGTGCGGGCAGGGATAGGCGAGTGCCGCGTTGTATTGCCTGACGCCCTCAAGAAAAACATTGACCCCTTAGCGCTCGACTGTGTATTCGTTCCAACCAATGCCAGCGGCGGCATTACAAAGGACGCACTACCGCAGTTAAAGGCAGCGACAGCCTGGGCTACTGGCATATTACTTATTGGCGACGCCGGCCGTAACAGCGAAACCGCAATTGTATACGAGGAACTGTTGGCAGCCTTTCCCGACACTAAGACGGTCATTACCCGCGATGCAGTTGACCTGCTGAAAGGCGCATGGCCAGCAATGCTACAGCACGAGCAGACGATCTTTATTGCCACTTTTGCCCAGCTGCAAAAGCTATTTCAGAGTGTGTACTACCCTAAAACGATCCTTTTCAGCATGCAATTACTGTCATTAGTAGAGGCGCTGCATAAATTCACCATTACGTATCCGGCAACAATTGTCGTCTTTCATCAGAACCAGTTGATCGTGGCAACGGGCGGGCAGGTTACCACTACGCCATGGGATGACCCCATGAGAATCTGGCGGGGGAGCGTTGCCTCGGCGGCTGCCGTATATGTGGTCCAGCACAAGAATATACTGCAAGCCGTAACAGCTTCTCTTGCAAAATAGTCAGTAACACTAGTCTTTGAGGCTACTTTATTTTATAATGATGTGACCTTCATGAGTATGTTGCAAGAAATCGCGTACAATGGTGAAATTCAACCAACCGACTGGCACCCACGTGACCAGTATTTAAATTTGGACAAAGGGTTTGGCGCGGTGCCGACCGACCAGTTGCTTCGCCTGAGCGATGTACTCGAAGCCTCTTCGCGGCCCGATGATCTGGAGTATGCCTCGACCGCGCTTATTGAAGCTACCATCCTTTCACCATACCGCAATATCGACACAATCGATGACAGCATCTTTGCTATAGATTACGCCATGCACCTCATGGAGCAGTCGGCTCAGGGTTACTGGGACGACCTGGAGCGTGGCTTCCAGCACCCCGACGACCAAACCAAGGCGCTTCGTGCCGAGGTACACCTGGCGTTCGGCAGCATCTACCGTGACCTTGTGTGCGGCGAAATTACTGACCATTCACGCGACGAAACCTACACTAAGCTGGTTAAGATTGGCCGCTATAGCAACGAACTCTCGCAGTACGCCCAAAACTTTGGCCAGAAGGCGGCGGGACTGACCTTCGAAATCGCAACCCTCCTTGGCGGTCTGACCGACGATGGCGTCCTGACTCCATCTATGTCACGCGCGGGCAGCGGCCACTACAACAGCCACGCCACCTACGACTTTAACTACCTGCAGCTCGACGAACACGGCTACGTAAAAGTAAACACCCCCGTAGAGCTAAAGAGTGAGCACCACCAGGGCCGCCGCCTGAAGGCCGAAAGCCGCTACAGCCCCCGCCATGTTGTGCTGGTACACTCCGGTAAAGACCTCAACCTGCACGCCCGCAACCTGCCACGCATCTTTGGCCACCGCAGCCTTACACAGGATGCGCGACGCGAACTGGTAGACATTCGCGCGGGATTATACGGCAGCGTCACGCACGCTCGCCGCGAATACAGCGACTAAAGAAAAAGATGCTCGCATGAGCATCTTTTTCTTTGGTGGGCGAGGTGGGACTTGAACCCACACAACATTGCTGTTACAGGATTTTGAGTCCAGCGCGTCTACCAATTCCGCCACTCGCCCGTAAATCCGAACGCGGATTCTGCCGCGTATATCACGGCATATTATATACTATCTATAGCAACAGATCACGTATTTTTATGCAAAAGGACGAAAACACTACTCCGGCTTTTATTCCGAAGGACCGGCATCTGCTGGTGCCCGACCGTTCCGCTCATGACAGGGTGGCAGATTCTGCGCGTGCCGAACTCGACCACATTTACGCGAATAATCCGCCCAACCAGACCAAAGAGATGCAAGTGGCAGCACAACAGCACACGGCCGCCCCTGTGGCCGCGCAGCAAGATACAAACCCATACCATCGCACTCACCAGGAAAATTTTGACTGGCGCAACTACCATTCCGCCTGGCAGAACTACTACCAACAGTATTACCAGCGCTACTATTGGCAGCAGCTGCATTCTGAGCGCCAAAAACTGGCTGCCGGTAAGGCCGAGGACGCCGCGGCGCCTCCCGACCCAAAAAACCAGATCATTACTGGCGCCGACCCAGCAGCCGACCAAAAAGCCAAAGTCGCCCAACTGAAACAAGACATCACCGACACCGTAAAGGCCCAGGCCACGAAGGCAAGGAAAAGCCATCATTTTGTGCCAATTGCCAGCGCGTTCGGGGTGGGACTTTTGTTTTTATTCCTGCAGTTTAACAGCATTATGATTGCCCAGGTGCGCGCATATGTGAGTCCGGGCAACCTTAGCAATGAATCATTAATCGTCGACCCAACGGCTACCGCCAACGTTGGCCCCGAGCCAAAGCTTATCATCCCTAAGATTAATGTCGATGTGCCTGTAGATTATTCAGTGAAGGGCCTTAGCGAAGCGCAAATCCAGACCTCCCTGCGCGATGGCGCCACGCACTACAACCTGCCTGGGGCAAACGCGTTGCCGGGCCAAGTAGGGAACACGGTCATTCTAGGGCACTCCAGCAACGACATCTTTAACCAGGGCGCGTACAAGTTTGTATTTGTGCTTCTGGACCGCCTTCGCCCTGGCGACACGTTTTACCTGAACTACGAGGGCAAGCGGTACATTTACAAAGTCACCGAGACAAAAGTCATCGATCCGACACAGGTAAACGAGCTGCAGCGCAGCAGCACCAAACCCACAGCCACACTGGTAACCTGCACGCCACCCGGCACCGCCCTAAAACGACTGGTTATTTTTGCAGACCAAATCAGCCCCGACCCAGGCGGCAGCGCACAGCCAACAACTCCTCAGCCGACCGAAGAGACACCACAAAACGCCACGCTGCCCGGCAACGAACCAAACTGGCTCGACAACATCTGGAACTTCTTCTTCTAGCCACAAGAACAGACTTGTAGTAGAGTGGTGCTGTCATCTCCATGGTTGAAGGAGCGACCTGTGAAGCCCGTCCTGATTGATGTTGTTTCGGCGAGCGTG
>DATEFB010000010.1:0-5094 GCA_035280845.1 Saccharimonadales bacterium (SeqCode)
GGTCGGCCCGAGCCAGCGTCTTGCTGCTGGCTCGGGCCCGTCTCTGGATCAGTCGAAGAAGGCCATCTCGCGCCGGATGCCGTCATACACCGGCAGAAGGTCCAGGCGTGACCTGCCGATGCCGGGCACCAGCAGCGTGGCGACGAGTCCGTTGTAGACATGGTCGGGCTTGGCGATGCCGGCGAACTGTACCCCAGCGACCGACCGCAGCCGCTCCAGGTCGTCGTCGTCCACGGCGTATGCGAGTACCACCAGCACCTGCATGGCGTGCCTGCCCCGCTCCACCGCAACGACCGGGTCGTTGGGCAGTAGCATGAGCCCGCTGTTCACCAGCTCCTCGTCCAGGTCACTCCAGACCTCACGGTCATAGGTGCCGCATTCCAGCACCAGACCGTTCTCGGCCACCTCTTCAGCGGTCGAGCGATGCCCGCCCCTGACGATCGATGCGCCCCGGAGCACCGCCAACAGGCGGCGTTCGAAGGCTTCCGAGCACTCCTCCCACTTCGCAATCACCCCCGGTTGGAAGAAAACGCGGATATGCGGGATCTCGTGCCCACCGCCCATGCCAATCGGTTCGCGGGTCAGTTCGCGCACCAGATGGCGCGGATCCCCACCCGGATGGCGGCGGAAAGCCTCGGTGCGCAGCACGTAAGCCAGGCGGTCCTCGAAGTTGGACGAGTCGGGCAAACCGCTCGTCAACCAGCGATTGCGAGGGTCGTCGTAGATCTCGGCGATCTCCGCCTCGAACTGCTCCGGGTCGACGGCACTCACGTACATGAGTTGCCGAGCCAGGTCCGCCGCCTTCTGGTCGCAGGTGTACTCCCAGTGCGGTTGGCTCCACAGAAGCTCAAGCAACAGGTCCAGGCTCAGGGAGCCGAACCGTTCCTCGACCGTGAAGCCCACGGTCCAATCGTCGGCGATGTCGCCGATTTCCTCGGGCCGCGCCTCATGGACATAGCCGATCTCCCATCGCGTCGGCCAGGGGCCGACCACAATGGATAGCTCGTGGCCGTCGTTGTTGCGGCCCCTCAGCAGGATGCGTACGTCGGTCCCGAAACCGGGCATGGCGGGCAGACCTTCATGCCAAGCGGTAAAATCGGACACGCGCACCTCCAAAATCTTCCAGAGGTAATCTTAGCCTAATGGCAAGACATTCTAACAATAAACTAAAAATGAATAAAAGCAATGTTACGGGGTGTGGGTGGCCGGCCTTGCTAGCCACCCACACCCGTTCTTCCGACCAGACAGGTCAGTCAGCCTTCACGCCGAGATCGAAGCTCAGGACTTCCTCGATCCGCTTGCGCAGC
Source organism: Saccharimonadales bacterium (SeqCode) (assembly GCA_035280845.1). Classification (GTDB taxonomy): domain Bacteria; phylum Patescibacteriota; class Saccharimonadia; order Saccharimonadales; family EFPC-124; genus DASTDY01. The sequence goes on from DATEFB010000010.1 coordinate 1,308, forward strand.
TCTGTTTCAGAGACGCCCAGCCAGTCGTCATCCGGCGCGGCGTCGTCCTCTTCCAGAGGGGTGACGATGTCGTACGACGGCTGGTCTTCGGGAACGAACAGTTCCACCATCTTGCCGCCGTACAAGAGGTCCGGCGACGTGATGGCGTTGTCGATCTCGGGGATCCGCCGCAGCGCCTCGAAGTGCTGCGCGCTAGCCTGGAAGCTCAGGATCAGCAACCACTGCATCGGCTTGGTGCCGCGCGTCAGGAGACGCACCGGGTTGACGGCCAGCGCCGCCAACTGGCTGTTGACGCGGGAAAGCGTCAGCGTGGCCAGCGAGCCGATGTACCGGTCACCGTCGATCACCAGATCGCCTTTGATGCCGGACACTTCGGCGTTGCCCATCACCCGTGACCCGTGGAAGAGCGCCGCGAGCATGAGCTTGAGCCGCTCCAGCCGTTCGGGGTCCGCCATGATGGCCGGATCCACCCGCAGGAAGCAGTGCTTCTCGCTCGGCGTCACATCGGTGATCGGCACGAACGGTGTCGCTTCGGTCATTATGCCTAACCCTCTCGTCCGAAAATGCATAACGGCTAGGTTCAGCCGCATCGGTACTAGGCTATAACAAATTTGACTCTTTTACAAATTACTATGCCGAAGCGATGTAACTATTTACGCTTCTTGCGGTTCTGGCGCTCTTTTTTGCGTTTTTTGCGAAGGTCGTTGTGCGTTTTCTTTTTGGCTTCGTCGCTCAGTTCATCTTTAAACTCAGCCTTACGCTCAACTTCGCTTACTTCGTTCACGCCCTGTTCTACGGATTGCTCGGCAGCGGCAGTTAAAGCGGTATCAAACTTATCATCTTTGGCCTGGGCTACTTCGCCCTTGGTAATGTGGAACATAGCGCGGATAACTTCTTCGCGAAGCGTCGCCTGCAATGTCTCGAAGACTCGCTGCGATTCCTGGCGGTATTCAACCAATGGGTCGCGCTGGCCGACTGAACGCCAGTGGATGCCTTCGCGCAAATGCTGCATGTTCTCGAGGTGCTGCATCCACAACGTGTCCATGACCTGCAGGTACACTTCGCGCTCTACACGGCGCATGAGCTCTGTGCCCAGATCTTTTTCGCGCTTGGCATACAGTTTTTGGGCAGCCGTCAGTGCTTTTTTGGTACGTTCTTTGTCTTTTTCTTCCTTAACGATTTCTTTTAGCACTTTGCTCTCGATAGGAATAACCGCCTCGAGCTCTTGCGCCATTTGCGGGTTGTCTTTGGGGTTGATTGCTGTCAACACGCCAACTTCTTCGGCCAGTAGTTCCTGAATGCGCTCCGAAATGTCTTCGCCGTGCAGGATGCCGCGGCGAATGCTGTATACGGCTTTGCGGTGGCGGTTCATAACGTTGTCGTACTGCACCACGTTTTTGCGGGCGTCAAAGTTATAGCCTTCTACTTTTTTCTGGGCGCTTTCCAGTGTGCGCGACACGGCGCGGTTCTGGATTGGCGTGTCTTCGTCGACGCCCAAACGGTCCATTAAGCTGCGAATGCGCTCGCCCTGGAAAATACGCATCAGGTCATCTTCGGTACTTACGTAAAATTGAGTCAAACCTGGATCGCCCTGGCGGCCACCGCGGCCACGCAGCTGGTTGTCGATACGGCGTGATTCGTGGCGCTCGGAACCAATAACCACAAGCCCACCAAGTTCGCGCACACCGTCACCCAAGACAATGTCGGTACCACGACCGGCAATGTTTGTGGCCAGCGTGACCGAACCTTTTTGACCGGCGTTGGCGACAATTGCAGCCTCGCGCTCGTTGTTTTTGGCGTTCAGCATCTCGTGCGGCACGCCGGCTTTAGTAAGCGCCTTGCTGATCTGTTCGTTCTTCTCGATGCTGGCAGAACCCACAAGTACAGGGCGGCCAAGCTCGTGGTATTCCTTAATTTGCCGGGTAATGGCTTTTACCTTGCCGACCTCTGTCTTAAAGATCTGGTCAGGGCGGTCGTCGCGGATAACCGGCTTGTTGGCTGGAATCTGCACCACGTCGAGGCCATAAATCTGCTGGAATTCTTCGGCTTCGGTAAATGCCGTACCAGTCATACCACTCAGCTTTTTGTACAGGCGGAAATAGTTCTGGAACGAAATGGTGGCGAGCGTCATGCTCTCTTGCAGCACAGGCACGCCTTCTTTGGCTTCGATTGCCTGGTGTAGGCCTTCGTTGTAGCGGCGACCGTGCATTAGGCGGCCAGTGAATTCATCGACAATAATGACTTCACCCTCTTTGGTCACAACGTAGTCTTTGTCTTTTTTGAACAAAGCCTGGGCGCGCAATGACTGCTCCATATGGTACACAGCACGGACGTTTTCGGGCGCGTAGAAGTTAGCAATGCTCAGTAGTTTCTCTACTTTTTCCACACCCTGGTCGTTCAGGGCTACGGCCTTGCGTTTTTCGTCGAGCGTGTAGTCTTCGGGCGCCAGTTTGCGGGCGATGGCCGCGAACGTGCCGTAGTTGCTGCCGCTGTCGCTGGCGGGGGCGCTAATAATAAGTGGCGTGCGGGCTTCGTCGATTAAGATCGAGTCAACCTCGTCTACAATCGCAAAGTTCAGCTCGCGCTGGCGAAGCAGCTCGACTTCGTTCACCATGTTGTCGCGCAGGTAGTCGAACCCGAACTCGTTGTTGGTTCCATAGGTAACATCCGCTTCGTACACCTCTTTGCGGGTGGCTGGTTTGAGCCGGCGCAGGCGGGGGTCGTCATGTTCTTTGTTGTCGTATTCGGGATCAAAAATATATGATTTGTCAGCGATCAGCACACCCACGCTCAGGCCAAGCCAGTTGTACAGCTCGCCCATCCAGGCGGCGTCGCGCTGGGCCAGGTAATCGTTGACTGTTACAACGTGCACACCCTTGCCCTCGAGGGCATTCAAATAGACCGGCAAAGTGGCGACAAGCGTCTTACCTTCACCAGTCTTCATTTCGGCCACATTGCCTTCGTGCAGAGCCATGCCACCGATTAGCTGCACATCGAAGTGGCGCATCTTAAGCACACGGGAGCTGGCTTCGCGGACAACAGCAAACGCTTCGGGCAGAATATCATCGAGCGTCTTGCCCTTTGCCAGTTTTTCTTTTAAAACCGCGGTTTGCTTTTTAAGCTGCGGGTCTTTCAGTTTCTTGTAGTCATCGGCAAGGTCATTCACCTGGCGAACGCGCTTGCGTAGACGGCGCAGGGTCTTGTTCTGCGGATCACCAAAAATCTTTGTCAAAAATTGTTTCATCTTTACTCCCAAAACAGTTAGAAAAAAGTCGTATCGGACTTCCTCAAGTATAGCTCTGTTTGAACACAATTGGAATGTTAGAGGATTATTGACAATTTGTTAGTTTTATAGTATAATCTTAACAGTCTGTCCATTGAGGAAGAGGTCTCGCCATGGAATTCATCGCACTCGGGAGCGCCACCAACGCCGCGACCCACGTGATCGTGGATCTGTCCGAGGAGACGCCCCAGCAGCGCACGGCCGTGGTCAACGCCATTGGCGCCCACCGCTGGAGCTACCGGTACGGCGACTACAGCGAGTTCACGGTGGTCGTCCACAACGACACCGCCGCCGAGCAGGGCCTGCACGGCGCCTGGGCCGTGCAGCAGAAGGTGCTGAGCGTGCTCGAGGAGACGCTCGCCACCCCCAACTGAGCACGCGCCCTTTTCTCAAAACGAACTCCGTCCACCCGTGGCATCGAGCATGCCTCGGGTGGACACTCCGCCCTACCCGCATCCGCGGGCTTTTTTACTGGCATAAAAAAATCGGGTGGGCGGATCGCTG
>DATEFB010000011.1:0-23066 GCA_035280845.1 Saccharimonadales bacterium (SeqCode)
CTTGCCGTGCAAAAAGACAATCAGCATTTCGGGGTCAACAAGCGCAATTGGGCCGTGCTTGGCCTCGCCCGCCGGGTACGCCTCGGCATGGATGTAGCTCACCTCTTTTAGCTTAATGGCGCCCTCCAGGGCAATTGGGTACAGCGTATCACGGCCAAGGTAGAAGGCATTTTTATACTTACTGACTTTTGCAGCCAGCGTCTTTACTTCCTCGCGCTTGGCAAGCACGGCCTTAATGTCTGCAGGGAGCGCACTGAGCGCCTCAACAACCTCTTTGCCGTCCTGCACATATAATCCACGGCGACGTGCTACGTGCAGACCAAGCAGCATAAGTGCCGTGACCTGGCTGGTAAACGCTTTGGTTGAGGCAACCGAAATCTCGGGGCCGGCGTGCAAATAAATACCGCCGTCGACAGTACGCGCAATTGTTGACCCAACCACATTCACGACTCCCAAAGTGTGTACACCGCGGCGCTTCATTTCTTCGACGCAGGCCAGCGTGTCCGCTGTTTCGCCCGATTGCGAAATGAAGACCGCCACACTGTTAGGGCTAACGACCGGGCCGCGATACCTGAATTCGGAAGCCACTTCTACATCTACAGGAATACCCGTCAGCCGCTCAATCATGTATTTACCAAGCACCCCGGCATACGACGCCGTGCCACAGCCAATAATGACGAACCGCTCAATCTTGCGGATATGGTCGTCGGTCAGGTTAAGTCCGCCAAGATGGCTGGTGCCCTCATCTTTATTGAGCCGCCCACGGAGCGTGGCCTGCACGCTCTCGGTCTGCTCCATAATTTCCTTCAGCAAGAAGTGGTCATACCCTTGTTTTTGGATTGCTCCGACTTCGAGGGCCAGTTTTTCGCGCTGCACTTCTTGCGATTCAAGGTCGAGGTTATACAAGTCGATGTCGTTCGCAGTACACACAGCCAGCTGGTCATCGGCCAAATACACCACTTCGTCGACATAGCCCACAAGCGCCGATGCATCACTGGCAATATATGTACCATCTGGCGCGGTGCCAATCTGTAATGGGCTACCACGGCGGGCGACAACTAACCGTTCGGGCTCATCGGTGCTTGCCACGGCAATACCAAAAGTGCCATTCACTCTCTTTAGAGCGTGCTGTACACTCGCAACAAGGTCTTCGGCCTGGTGGAACTGGTTAATAAGCTGTGCCAGAACTTCGGTGTCGGTGTCGCTCTTAAACGCCACGCCGCTAGTAGTAAGCTCTGCCTTGAGCTCCTTATAGTTCTCGATAATACCGTTGTGCACCACGGCAACCTTACCCGCTTTATGAGGGTGGGCGTTGCGCTCGCTTGGTTCACCGTGCGTTGCCCACCGAGTATGGCCAATACCAAGCGTACCTGCTTTTGGCGTGCCCTCTAGCTTATGCTTGAGCATAGCAACCTTACCCTTGGCACGCACAACCTGGAGCGTACTGCCGTGGAGCGTGGCAATCCCTGCCGAATCGTATCCCCGATATTCCATCCGCGCCAGCCCCGCAAGCAGGATTGGCTGGACCGGCTTAGAGCCTACATAACCAATGATTCCGCACATACTTCAAGTATACTCGCGCCTTGCATATTTGCTGCTATACTGTTTCGCAGGTTTACTACCGAGAGGAGCTGTCTTGAATCTGCGCGAGCTGTGGGAGTTTTACCTCGCCGCACACGAGTACAGGGGCGGTGAATTCCAGATCACTGAGCTGCCACATGAGTGTCGTGGCCCGGTGGCTTCGATCAGGATCAGCCGCACCGAGCTGCGCATTCGTGCCGAGTGGCTCGCGATGCAGCCCAGCCCGGGGAGGTGGCAGTCGATAACGCCGCCAATGGGCTTCGTGTGGCACTTCCCTATCGAAACCTCCGACCGGGCACTCGCCACCATGATTGTGGACGAGGGCGAAGACGGCAGGCTGGACTTCGAGATCCCAGGCATGGGAACGTATGCGCTCCTCCCTGCTGGTTCCCCCGCCAGGCTTCGAGCGGCTCAGGTCAGAGGCCTGCCCACCTGACCAGTACCCGGCGGCGTCCTTGAGTCGTCGCCGGGTACATACACTATGCTTTTATCGTGCGCAGTTCGCGCCAACTTGTCGTGTACGCCTGGCTGCGCTGTTCGCGCTTACTGTGCCACTTTGCCGATTCTATATGCTCGCTGGCATGACGCACCAAACGCGTACCAAACCGCTTATTAATACCGTCTACGGTTTGCATAAGGGTCGCCTGTCGGTCCATGGCCACGGGGTCGCTATTAAACGCCAACTGCTGCACGCTCTGCAAATCCAATAACGCGACGCCGGCTTTTTTGTAGGCAAAATCAGGGTCGTACACTTGTTCGAGCGCCTTGAGTGCGGCGGTAATAATAGTACCTGTGTCGGCGCTGGTCGGGTGCAGCTGCACAACATGCGAACCTCCCGCTGACACCTCGGCATGCCTGCCGGTATATAAAAAGGTCATAACCGCACTCGCGACCTCATTCTGCTGGCGGAGCCGGGAAGCCGCGCGTGAGGCGAATGTTGCAACAGCGCCCTCAAGTTCGTAATAATCGCGGACATTGTGGCCAAAGCTGCGGCTGCGCAAGATTGTTTGCTGCGGTTCGGTCGTGTCCTCTAGGAAATAGCACGTACCACCTTGCAACTCTTTAATGGTGCGGACGCCGCGAATGCTCAACTGCTCGCGGGCCCACGCGTCACTTACCTGCGCCAAATCGTACGCCGTACGAATACCCCGGCCATGCAGTTTTGGTGCCGTCCTCCAGCCAATGCCCCACACATCACCAACCGGCATCCACTTTAAAAGATGCTCCCGTGCTGCGTCGTCGTTGACTATCGAAAACGCACCGCCGACATCGTTCTTTTTGCAGTAATCGGCTGCCGCTTTCGCCAGGGTCTTACTGTGGGCAACACCCACCGATACCGGCAGGCCCGTCCAGTCGTAAATTTTCTGGCGGAGCTCGCGGCCCCAGGCGGCAAAGTCATCAATTGGCAGTTTGGAAATCTCTAAAAACGACTCGTCAACTGAATATACCTCCATGTCGGGGCAGGCTTGCTGCAGGATCTGCACAACGCGCTGCGAAAAATCACCATACAACGGAAAGTTAGCCGAAAACAGCGTTGCGTCACCCTTTTTTAAGACATCGCGCACCTTAAAATAGGGGACTCCCATGGGGACGCCGAGCGCCTTTACCTCGTTACTGCGGGCAACAATACAGCCATCGTTGTTGCTAAGCACGGCAACCGGCTTGTGCCACAGGTCCGGCCTGAACACCCGTTCACAACTGACAAAAAAGTTGTTGCAATCGACGAGCGCAAAAATCGGCTTAGCAACTGCCACAAATTACACCTTAAAAAACGCCAGACTCTTGTCGAGCGCCTCTGAAACCTTGTTAATGCGGTCGGCGGTTTGCCGGTCGGCCTGCACAGTGTACATCCACAGTGCCATGCGGATAGTGACCAAATGGAACAGCGCCTCGTAACGATCATCGAACAGCGCCTGGTTTGTGTACGAAGCCATAACGTCGCGAATAGGGATGCGGCTACCCCAATACATCTCCCATCGGGCAAAATCGAGCACAGGATGGTTGCCAGAGCACTCCTGAAAATCAATAATCCCGGTAATTTCGCCGTCTTTTACCAATATGTGCGCCGGGTTAAAGTCGCCGTGCACCAACACGGGCGTGTCCCATGTGTAATAATCCTGGTGTGTCTCGAGCAACGCCAAGCCGTGCTGCACTTGCTTGTGCGAAAGGTTCCAATAATCGGCGGCACGGGCCAGGTCTTTTTTGTGGTCAAGCAAATCCAGCATTATGTGCGAAAACGGTATGTCCCACCCACGGCCATCTGGCTGCAGATAGCCAAACCCCTGTATGGGGGTAGCATGGATACGCCCGAGCACTTCGCCGATCTTCGGAATAACAGCCTTAGCCTGAGCTTCGTCGCCCGCTTCAATCAGATGCTCCAAAGATGTCCCGGGAACGTCTTCTTCAATGCAGAAACCCCGGTTCTTGCCATCTACTTTCGTGTCTTCTACAAGCAGCACTTTGGGCGTAGGCACGCCATGGCTGGCTGCGGCTTCGAGTGCCCATTTTTCGGCCACAAACCGCGGGTCGTCCCAGTGCGAGATCCGCACAATAACCCGGCTACCATCTGGCAACTCGGCTTTGTGGACCTCGTTCATCATGCCCACGATATGGCGCGTTAACTGCGCGGGCTCAGCGCCAGTCGCCTTTTTAACATATGCCTTTATAACGTCGGCGGGAGTTTGCATGGTTTGGTGGCGCTGATGCAGCCAGTGTTCAAAGTTTTGCTCTGCCATATTATTTCCTGGTTTGGTGAATAGTATAGGTAACTACGCCCCATAATTGTGCATCCGTGGCCTCATGCAGCGCAATAGGTGGGTAGTCGGGATGTGCCGCGACCAGCCAGGCTTCCTGGCCACGGCGCTTTAAATATTTCAGGGTAAAATCGCCGTCTACTGCCGCGACCACAATATCGCCGGTTTTTGGCTCAAGCGATTTGTCCACCACGACAATATCTCCCGTGGTAATGCCCGCTCCAGTCATAGAATCGCCGTCGACGCGCAGGTAGTACGTGCTAATAGGATGCTTAATCATCAGTTCATTCAGATCTAAGGCCACACCCTTAGCGTCTTCGGCCGGATTCGGGAAGCCGGCTTTAACAGGGGTGTCCATGAGTCGCGGAAGAGGTGTCAAGCTTTTTTTCATGTCTTTACCTATTATGCCACAACAGAGGTCAAACCTGTGGAAAAATGCATAGATAACCGTAAGCATAGTTGACCGAATGTAAAATATATGTTAATATACAAAACAAGTGAGTTTAATAAGGAGAAGTAATATGAACGCGTTGCGTTATATTTTCAGCCCCAAGATGCTGGTACCCGCTATCGCCGTCGCCATTACTGGCGTACTTGGCTTTGCAATTGCCACACAGGCCCCTGCTCGTGCCGCTAGCGATAACGACGTTATTCGCGGTGGCTACAGCACCCCAACCGACCTTGCCAACAAGGTCACAAATAGTAATGAGCTAAAAACGCTCTATAACCACGACTTTACCGCTGGCTATGGTATTGGCACCGATATGAACTATTGGAAAGCCAACGCCAAGCACGCCACCGTCTACAAAGACGGCCGTGTTGTCCTAGACGATGGTACTGTTGTTGCAACCGAGGCTAAAAGCCTTGGCCGCAAGCCAATCAACGGCAACCGCATCAAGATTATGATCGGCAACGTTGAATACTGGTACGGTACCACCCAAGATAACTTTGCTGCTAACTCGATTCCGGGCTACGTCCTCATAAACCCAGACGACAACAGCATGCAGTTTGCTGCCCTGAACGAATGTGCCAACCCTATTTGGGGCAAGACTTCGGCCTACAAATGTAGCGAGCTGCAAAAGACTAAAATCGCTGACAATAAGTACAGCTTTAAGACCACCACATACCAAAGCAACGCAAACCTGACTAAACTGGTATATGACTTTGGCGATGGCAGCCAGCCAAAAGTTGTTACAAGCAACTTTGCCCAAGCTGTCGAGCACACCTACGCCCCTGGTAAATGGGCCGCTAAGGTAACTGCCTTCTTTAACGTAAATGGTAAAGAAAAACAGCACACTCAGGCTAAATGTACGACTCCTGTAGAAGTACCCAAGCCAGTCGTGCCAGTATTCGCCTGCGAAAGCCTGACCAAACTTCAGAACAGCCGCAACAAGTACACCTTTACCGTTAAAGGCAAGAGCACCGACGCGACCTTCGTTTCAGCCAAGGTAGACTTTGGCGATGGCCAGTCTGCCAGCGACCTTAAAGGTACAAACGAAACCGTTACCGTTCCTCACGAATACGCCAAAGAAGGCACATACACCGTTAAAGCATTCCTGACCTACAAGGAAGGCACCACTAAAGAAGTGAAAGAATGTGTCGTAAAGGTCACAATTAACGCTGAGACCTGTGCCGACAAACCGAACGCTCCTGAGTGCCAACCACCTGTTGAAGAATGTAAGCCTGGTGTGCCAAAGGGCGACAAAGCCTGCGAGAACACCCCACAAGTTCTGCCAAGCACTGGTCCTGCCGAAATCATCGGTGGCGCCCTGGGCCTGGGTAGCATCGCTGGTGCCGGTATGTACTACCGCGCAAGCCGCCGCAATCTGGTTGACCAGATCCTTAACCGCTAATTAGCCTGCTGACCGCTCTTATGCAAAGCCGCCCCATCCGGGCGGCTTTTGCGTAGGCCAAAAATCTAACTGCAGCCCCTGCAAAATGCCCGTACCATTAAGCTACCATTAAGGGAGGGTTCAGAATGAACAAGCTTAAGAAGTTCCTCATCGTCAGCGCGGCAGTTTTGACTGTAGGCGGCGTGGGGTCGGCCAGCTTTGCCGGTTCGGCAAGCGCCAACAATAACGGCGACGACTGGAACCGGCAAGGCAAGCATAAAAAAGATAACGCACCGAATGATCCGTGGAAAGTCTTCCACTTCCTTCAAAAGAATATTGAAGAAGTTAAGAAGGGCGGCCCACTGCTGCACGAGCACACTTCGCTGGTCGTGCCACTGCTAAAAGCCCAGAGCGAGGGTAGTGCAGACCTGGCGGCAGTCACTGCAGCCGTTGACGCAAACAGCGTCCAGGTTGCCGAGACTGTCGACAAACTGTACCCAGGCAGCAAGGACCAATTCCTCGACCTGTGGCGCAAGCACATTAACGCCTACACCGACTACCTGAACGCTGCGAAAGCAAACGACCAGGCCGGTAAGGACGCCGCCAAGCAGAAGCTCGAAGACTTTAGCAATGATGCTCCAACATTACTCGACACCATTAGCGACCGGTTGTACCGCGCCGGCTTAACCGAAAAGCTAAAAGAGCACACCACCGAAACTCTGGCCACAATTGACGCCATGGTTGCTGGCGACTGGGCCACTGTGTACGCCAAAGCTCACATGAGCTACGAAAAAATGACCGTTATCAGCGTAGAGCTGTTGCTGGGCGCGAAACTAAAATAGCGTAGCCACCTGGCAAAAACCGCCCCACTACTGGGGCGGTTTTGATTTGTGCGATATACTATACGTAATGAGCAAAAAGAACAAGAAACGCAATAAGCCATACACCGGCGCCGATGCTGCTCCGAGCCAGCCAGTGGTGCATAAATATATCGCTGTGCAGCGCTCTCCACTCGGTGAGTGGTGGCACACCCGCAAAAAAGGCATTATCCTTGGCGCCAAGATTGGCGGCGTGAGTATAATTGTCGCCTATTTGCTGTACGAACTCTTAATGATGGTTTTTTAGCCCGGCAATCGGCATAACAAATCCAAAGGTGCTTCCCTTACCCTCTTTGGTGTCGAATAAAATGCTGCCGCCGTGCGCGGTGACGACTTTTTTAGCCATGAACAAACCGATGCCCGTGCCATCTGGGCGCACACGACGGGCGTTCTCTGCCCTGAAGAACTTAGTAAACAGCTTGTGTCGTTCGGCCTCAGGCACACCAATACCGGTGTCGTGAACCTCGAAGCGGATGTCTTTGCCGGTATTTACCAGTGTCACATCGACGCTGCTAGACGGCCGGGAATAAAATATGGCGTTATCGATAAAGTTCATAATCACCTGCCGCATCTTGTTCTCGTCTATCGTCAAAATTGGGAACTGGACAGGGTGATGGTAATGCACAGTAATATCGCGGCGGGCGGCTGTGCTGCCAAGCTGCGATACTTCGTCGCTCACAACCTGGGCAAGGTCAGCAGGCTTTGCCTCGAGCACAAAGCGGCCGGTTTGCAGACGGGACACATTCAGGAAGTCACCAATTAAGTACACCATGCGCTGTGCCGCCGTAAATGCCTCACCAAGCAGCTTCTGTTGGGGGGCAGTCAACTTACCGGCGTCGCCATCGATCACCATGCTAATGTAGCCCTTTACGCTCGTAAGAGGCGTGCGGAGCTGGTGCGATGCCATGCTAATGAACTCATCCTTGGCTTCATCGAGCTTCTTCAGCTTGCGGTTGCTGTCGCGGAGCTGGCTGGTGGCTTCTTCGACCTCTTGCTTCAATTTTTCGTTAAAGTGCGAGATCTCTTCGAAGCGGAGGGCGTTTTGTACCGCCACGGCCAGTTCGTCTGCCACAGTGCTTAACATCGAAAGGTCTTGGGCGGTATATCCGCTGCCGCTGCGCTTGTACCCAATAACAATGTAGCCGATTGTTTCGCGGGCCGTACGCAGGCGCACAATAACGGCGATCCCCTGCCGGCTGAGGCGCTCCAACATGCGGTGCACTGCAACAGTACGGTGGTCTTCTTCGGTTACCACGACCGTTTCTTGTGGTAAGCCATGAAGCATATCGGCAGTGACCGCAACCGACGTGCCCAGGCTACTTTCCTCGCGGAGCTTACGCTCACGCACCACGAGTGTCGAAATAAACGACGGGTGCAATACCTTATCGAGCTGCTTCAGCGACATATCCAGCAGACTTTGTGGCAGCATGTGGTGGGCCGCGATTCCACTCAATTCATCGAGCACGTCACGAGTGTCGTATAAGTCCTGAAAGAACACCTGGCGCGTCAGCCGGTCGAAAAAGCGCTTAATAGGCTGGTACGTCACCGCGACTACCGCCACAAGCAGGCTGTAAATAACACGCTGTTCGGGCGTCAGCGGCTGTTTAAAAATAAGGTCGGTAATACCAAAGACAAACACCGAAAACGTAACGGCCAATGTTCCCAGCGTTAACGTGTACGTTACTGACCTGGCGATAACCGCACGGATACTAAACAAACGGTGGCGCACAATAGCGTAGGCCACAATGCTCACAAAAATCAGGACAGCAAAACCACCATAGCGCGCCAACGGATTCTGGTTAAAAATGAGCGGCAAAAAAAGGTTGGTGAGCGAACCAAAAAAGCTCATGGCCGCAATGCCAATAATGACCAAACGAATACGTTCACGGTTACTACCTCGCTCGCTGCGCATTTTGTGGATGAGCCAGGCAATCGCCGCCACAAGCACGGCGCCAAAGTACACAATGAACACCCAATACAACGGGCCGGTAATAACGTTAGAGGTGTCGTCTAACACTTCTACACTGGGAATAAACGCTGGCGTCCAAATAACAACCGTCGCAAGTAGTGTGGCGCCCGCAAAAATGATCGCCGAGGAACGCTTGACCGCGGTAACCGTCGGGAACGACCGCACAAACATTAAGAAACAGGCCGCGGCCAGGGTTATTGCAAAGAATGTGACGCGGGTCCACATAAGCGAACTGGAAAGGTCGGCATCGGCCATGTAATTTGCGCTCAGCCAGGCAATCAGTGTCGTGCAGAGCGCCGCAAACCACCGCTTGGCTGCAGAACGGGTACTGCTCAGCCACACAACAGAGGCAAGCAACAGCAGCAAAATAGCAGCAAAGAGAGTCAGCACAAAGCTTAAGGTTTGCATACTTTTATAGTAGCATTAGCGGCGCGTAACAGTAAAAAGAAGATTCACGCCGTCAACCTCGCCACCATAACAACGAACAGGGTCAGAGATGATGCCCCCAGCAGCCGTGACCTCTTTCTGAAGTGTCTTTTGGTCGACAAAATGGAACGCCCCAACCTTTGATAGCTCGCTAATAAATGCGTCTACGATGCCGGTCATTAGCAGCTTGGGGTGCAGTAACCTCCACCAGGCATCGTGCCGAAGATGCTCTTTAATGATCGCGCCACTTCCTGGCCTATCCGAGTTTGTGATAACCGCCATCCCACCCGGTTTAAGAGTGCGCAGCAGCTCAGGCCACATGTCTTTACGGTTATCGAAGGTGTACAAAACGTTGCTCATTACCACTGCATCAACAGAGGCGTCGGGGACTGTGCGCAGGAACGCAAGGCCGTCTGACTGTTTAAAGGTAATCTCGCGGCCCAATGTTTTGGCTTTGCGTTCTGCCCGGCGGAGCATGCCGGGCGTTGGGTCAACAGCGGTTATTGCCGCCTTGGGGAACTGTGCAGCCAGGAGAGGTAGCATATTGCCCGAGCCACAACCTAGATCAATAATGTGTGCGTTTGCGCCGACCCTTATTCGGTTCGCCTGAAGCTCCAACAAATGTCGGTACGGATAAAAGAACAGTAAGCCGTCATATACATTCGCATAAATCCGCCACAGCCAGCCAAGCACGGTCTGGGTAGCAAACAGACGCAAGAGCGAGGTCACTAGCCCCAGAATAATCAGGCCAACAAGCAGGCCAGAGATAATCGGGCCAAGCGTACCCGACCCCAAAACAAGCACCGCCAGGTACGGAGCGGCGATGACAAGCCGGTACACAACAAAAATCCAGACCAACCGAGCCCATCGCACTGTGCCGGGCCGAACAACCTCTGAGGCCAGAACCATGAATAACTTCCATGCGGGCCAGAATGTCGCAGCCCAGATCGCAGCAAAAATCAGTATAAGCAGCCAAGGGTCCATATCAGTTCCTTATGTATCTTTCGATGGTTTAATGCTAATGCCCGAATAAAACGGCTTGTAGGTGCTGACCAGCTGCTCAAGCGCCTTGCGTTCCTTGGCGCTAAGCGAATCAATAGGCAGGCCATTTAACATAAAGCGGGCAATACGGTGACGAAGCGGGCGCTCGAACCATGGCGTGCTGTCGAGCGACTTTTTAAGGTCGGTAATCGATTCCTGCACGCACATAATACTCGGCACAACATTGCCCCCATAGTATGGCGTAACCCGGCCCACCTTTGTAATACTTTTACCAAACAACAGCTTCAGCCGAATGAACAGCCGCACATCCGAGGCCATCAGCCACAATGTGTGTTTTTCGCGCAGGCTGCGGTGCCACATTGCTCTATATAAAAGAAGTGGCGCAATTTTACTCACGCCACGTTCTTTCGCCAATCCTGATATTTCGATGCTTTTCGCTGGGTCATGCTTCCGTATCAACTTTAATCCTCGCTTGTACAGATTCGCCTTTTTGACCATGGCGAAGGAATGATGCCCCCTGCCCTGCCTGAGTTCTATTTGCCTGGCAGTGGCAACCATGCGTGACGCTTTTGTGTCGATCACGACAAAATATTTAGAATGCATTTGGTGCGGATCGGCCGAAGGGCTGATTATACCGTCTACAATGTCCTGCTCGCGTATAAAGCCGCGGTCGAGGTATACTTTTGCATGGAGCTTCTTGGCGGCAACAAGATAGTCGTCGCCTTCAACTTCCATCACTTTAAAGCTACTGTATTCGTCTTTTTGGAACGCTCTTAAATAGTCAACTAGATCTCGTAGCTTGTAACGCAGTTTGGCAATATATTTGGGCATTTACAAAATCTTTCGCTTAATATACTATACTATAAAAGGTTGATTATGGCAACACACACTACTCGCTCTGCACGCTATCACCTCACACGAGCATTCCAAATACTAATCATTCTTATAGTCAAGGTGCTCTCGCGATTTTCAACACGCACTGATTTTAAGGAGTTGTCAACAGGTACGCTGGCTGACCGACCTTACCTTATTGTGGCCAACCACCGCCGGGCATTTGACCCGTTCATCATTTGCGCCAACCTTCCCCTGCGCTATTCGACCAAGTTTTTGCCCATTGGGTTTATGAGCCACAACGTCTTTTACGATTCGCCTCTGCGGCCCCTCATGTGGTTGGCTGGTTGCTTCCCCGCCCGCAACCCACGCAGCAAGCACACGCTGTTTGGTGTCGACGGCGCCGTGCAGATGCTGCAAAAACAATTCAGCATTTTTATCTTCCCAGAGGGCACTCGTGTGTACCACAAACCACGGGGCGAGGCGCACAGTGGGGTTATTCGCATCCATGCAGCGCTGCCACAGATCCCAATGATTCTGTGCCACATCGAGTACAACAAGGGCCTTGGGGCGTGGCTAACCGGCAACCGGCGCATTGTTACTTACAAGCTCATCGAGAACCCCAAATACGACGACCCCGAAAAGCTGATGGATGACGTTTTTGCCCTATAAGGGTATACTCGTCTTATATGGCACAACCTATCAAAATCGCAATCATCGAAGACGATTCAGTCATCGCCCAGATGTACCGAATGAAGTTCGAGGCTGAGGGCTTCGAGGTTCAAACTGCAGAAAACGGTAAGCTTGGCGTCGAGCTGTGCGAAAAGTTCCGCCCCGACATGATCCTGATGGATCTAAAGATGCCGGAAATGTCTGGCGAGGAAGCGCTGGAACGCATCCGCCAGTCGAACTGGGGCAAAACAGTGCCGGTTATTATTCTGACCAACTTGGGCGAGGAAGAAGCGCCAAAGAACCTGCAGACGCTGGGTATTCATTCGTACATTGTGAAGGCCGAACTTACGCCGCGGCAGGTGACTGAGCGTGTTAAGCAGGCTTTACAGGACTAGCTTTTAGAACCTTAAGTAGCGTAAAGGTGCCAGTTACACCTTCGCAATATTTGAATGGCACCGGCAACTTAAAGCCAACGTATGATGGCAGTCGGTCTTTGTCTTCTGCAGATAATGGCGGCATGAACTCATATTCGCCTTTACTGAAGTCAAGATGTTCTTTAATAAAATCTTCGCTCCTGCCCAGGCCAAAATAGTCTTCAAAAATAAGCACGTATGTTTGGCCTTCTGATTTGAAGCGAAAAGTCAGTTCGTCGGGGCCGAGTTCTCTGCTTGCCTCCCACGTAATGGCATCATCTTCAATGCCGAATTGTGGGAGGACGGCGGAAGTGTAAAAACTCTGTAGATGCTCGTCAGCCATGATGCCAACCTCAATCACTCACTTAAGACGTTCAATTTTTTTCTAATAGCTGCGACCATAGCGCCGCGTCCGTAACATTGGTCTCTAGACTACCTGCAATGCTGCCGATCTCTTCGAACTCAGGTTCGGATTCTGCGTCTATCCATTCCTGTTGGGCCAGAATACTACTTATATCCGATGCCATGTCTTCACCGGGTGTCTGCGGGAATTTGATGGAGGCATCGCTATAGTCGCCCTTGGCCTCCCGCTCGCTTGCGGGTAATTCTTTTGCTGTCTGTGCAAGCTCCTTAAGACACTCAACGATGAGCCCCTTGGACGGCTGCTCGTTTTGCGCCAGAAGATTCCAAATCCTCGCTGTCTTGCTCATTAACATAATCTCTGGGAAGTCATCAATTTTCCGTTATTGCAAGGAGTCTACTGTCAGACTCCGGAGATATCTTGAGAAGCCAGTAACTATTGGCTCCGACCTCGTAGGTCACTCGCTCCAACTGGGCATCGCCTTCAGCAAAAGGCACCAATTCTTGCTCCGCGCCTCCGAGTGAACACCAACCTTCAGTCGTAGCGTTAAATTCGTCTTTAATAATCTCATCTATATCTTCCGCTCGCGACCAGTCGGCGTCGTTAACTAATACATACCAAACATCGCCTACTCGAATTGCTTGCATATTGAATTCGTATTGACTCGTCGTATCAACAATAAGCGAAGGTGCCTTCGTATCTAGGTTATCTAGGAATTTATCTAAAATATTTTTAAACATATGTGCTTCGTATACTATACAGGATTTCATGCAAGGTGCTTGGCAGCACCTTGCATGCAGTACTCTCAGTGATAATTCTCCCATGTCTGGCCACCGTCGTCGGAGCCATCATGATGATGCCCAGGCCCAAACGGACCATTAGGGCCGCGGTAACGATCCCTGTGCCCAGATCTACCAGTAGTCCCACCATCTTCGTAGTAGGCTGGGTGGCCATCGACCCAGGTGTTGCCAGCCTCTTGCACACCCTCCGGCCTGCTTGTAGCTTTTCGATAGTCCGCAAGCCGTCGCCCGCGTGATGGATTTGGATCCCCGCTACGCGACCGCTCGCCATTTCCACAGCCGCAGAAGCATGTAGAAAGATGACCATTGTCCTTGGCATGAATCACCTTCTCGTGAATGAAACACTGTGAGTACGCCCGATACTAAACCATAGGTTCCCTCGGACTTCAATAGGTTTTTTAGGCGACTATACCTTTACAGCAAGTAGACATCTATAGCCTTTTAATGCCCTAGTTTATATACTGAAATCATATGAATCATGGTGATTTCAGCGCAGAGGTCGCTCGGTTAGAGCCGTCGAATCGTACGCATGCCTACGGCATTAGTCAGGAAATAGCAAAAATGTTAAATCTGACAGAAGGCGATCAGGTCGAGATACATCTACTTCAGCCCTATCCAAATATATGGAAGGCCGAAGGTGCGACTACTCTGAATTCTGCGAAAATTAGAGACATCAAGCGCCGCATGCTTCGTTATCTGCAAGAATTAGGCGTTATTGAAGGGGTGCAGGACATTGGTATAACTGCGAGCCTGTATGTTGATAGAGATAAATTTTACGCATTCTATGAAATCTTAAAAACACATGAGCTCAAAACAGTTATCGCCGAGACTCAAAGTGTACTTGCAGCAACCAAACCAGCACCCGTTTCTGCCTCACGAACTGCCGCGCAACCAATTTATGAGATTAAGTTTAAAGATGGTGTGATACTTCTGAACAACCTTTACATCTCAAAACCACAATATGGCTCCATCAACTATGATTTCTTCGACTACGTCTATAAAAACCCGAATAAGCAGCATGATGTGAAACAGCTAATTGTAGAGCTGGGGCATAGCGGCAATAAGAAAACCATATACCAAATACTCGATGATCTGGGGTTTAAAGGTAACTTCAAGCTGTTGTTCTTCCCAAAGGCGAGCACTCGTTTCGTAGAGTATCGGAATCCCATAACAGCCGAACATTTAAAAGCCGCCGACATCGAACACCTGAAGGTAGAGATTGGTAGAAACAAGTAGAAGTAATCAGAAAAACGGCAACTGAGGGAATTGGCAGCTACGCTTAGAGTATGATTTTTTAATCATGCTAGTGGGGCGTGGCCAAGCGGTAAGGCACTCGGCTCATCACCCGAGAAATCGTAGGTTCGAATCCTACCGCCCTAGCCATAAATAAAGAAAAGAGCTGTTTGCGCAGCTCTCACTCGGCTTCATCACCGCTCTAATTGTAGCAGACGGTGATGGACACGGACAAACCTAACTCCAGGATCTATTAAATGCGCAAGCAAACCATATCAGATTACTTGTTCCACAAGGTATATTTATACCTTGACATGTGTACTTTTTGGAGATACAATTAAACCAATGAGATACACCTTCACTCAGTTCAAAAAGGAATACCCCGACGACGCAGCCTGCTTAAAGGCTGTACTCGAAAATCGTTACGGCGATACCTGTCCTAAATGCGGTACGGTTGGGACAAAATTTTACCCGATCAAAGGCCGCAAGGCTTTTGCTTGTCTAAGTTGTCGTGGTCATGTATATCCGCTCGCCGACACTATCTTCCGCAAGTCAGAGACGAGCCTGTGGAGCTGGTTCTACGCCATCTACCAGTTTTCAGTTGCCAAGAATGGCGTCAGCGCCAAAGAGCTGGAACGCACGTTGGGCGTGACCTACAAAACAGCATGGCGCATGGCCAAGCAAATCCGCCTGCTCATGGCCGAGGAAGGCGTTAGCTTTGGCGGCCCGGACAGCACTGTTGAGGCGGACGAGACGTATATTGGCGGATACAAAAAGAGCGCCAAAGGCGGCGTGGACAAAGCTGTTGTCTTTGGCGTCGTTGAGCGCGGCGGTGAAGTCCGCGCCGAGCACGTCAAGGGCAACGGTGCCCGCGTGTTGCTACCCCGCCTGCGCGACAGCGTAGCCGTTGGTACAACTGTCTACAGTGACCAAGCACGGGTGTACCGAACCCTCAAACGCTTGGGCTACCAGCACGACAGCGTCAACCACAGTGCCGAAGAATGGGGCCGGGGCAAAGTCCACACCAACACCATAGAGGGTTTCTGGTCACAAATGAAGCGCTCCATAGATGGTACATACCATGCCGTCAGCCCGAAGTACCTACAACACTACGTCAACGAGTTCGCCTTCCGTTACAACTTCAGGGGCGTGGCGATTGGCCCGGTTCTTTTGGAACGGGCTGTGAGGCGCGTTTGATTAACTTTTTGAAGAGTTTTTTGGACATCTTATGTAGTCTTCTCAACTATCTCTTTTAGCTCTTGTGGCAATGGTCCAGTTAATATCTCTTGTTTTATTTTCGTTAAGTCGTTAGCTTCTAACGTGCAGTGTGGCCTGGTAGGTTTGGTGCCGTCTCTACCGGTATCCTTGAACCAGGCAAGTTTGTCTTTAAAATCCTGGGTTTCCAAGGTTACGAAGCTATATAGCATACTGTCCGGGTTGTAACTGTGTTTATACTGGGCATCTTCGGAGAATTTTTTAAGCGCAAAGGACTGTTTGTCATCTAAAATGCGAGCAGCATAAACTATCTTTTTTTCGACTGATTCGCCTAAATATACGAAATCCTGCTCTTCGTAGGTAAAGACATCGCCAAAATTAACCAAAACACCATTTGACATACGTCTATTATATACTATTCACTAGTTCGATCTCTTCACTGGTATATTGGCTGTCTGTGTCGTTGCCTGCTAGTGCGTAGGGAATCACGTCCAGATAGTCTGTCATGCGCCATGGCGCTTCTGCATGCGATGCTTTGATGATTTCGTCAGTGCTAGTGTCTTTGAACCTTTTTGCTACCTCGGCCAGGGTGTCCAACTCGCTCTTCGAGAACATCTTTAGATCGTCATCGGTTAATGATTTGGTTGGCGTAATCCTTTGCATCCGCGTGCCGGCCGGGGTCTCTATTTGTATTGAATCGGATAACTTCGATTCTTCTGGATTCACTACGAGCTGATCAACCAGATTCAGAATAACCGTTGGTATTGGACCTTTTTCAAGATGGTAGTAGGTGTCGCCAGTAACAGGTATGCCGTACTTTTTTATGTGCATGAAGTCTAGGAAGTAAAACAATTTCATAAGTTTTATCTTCCCCAAGTAAGTAGGGTTGGTGTTGTTAGCAAAGAAAAGCAGTGTTGCTTTAAGCTTCGCCAGTGGTATCTTCATGTCTGCGGCGCCTCCTGCGTCCAGGTTTGACCTATATCGTAGCTATATTTTAACATGTTTTTGTAATTTGGTGAAATCGTTGCCAATCTTGTCCGAGTGCCAGCGCTCATTAAGTTTATCGTAACATGGTCATGCATTCTACCACAAGCTTTATTACAAATAAAGAACTTTAGCTAAAGGTGCTACTTGCTGTAAAGGTATAGTCGCCGTTTTTTAGGTAAAGTTCTTAAGACTTGGTCTTTGCCGTCGCTGCGCGGATCACATTATCAAACAAAGCGGTTACGGTCAGTGGTCCTACGCCACCTTTTTCGGGCGTAATAATAAGGTCGTGGCGGTCACGCACATCTGGCGCAATATCGCCTACAAGTTTGCCTTTGTCGGTGGCAACGCCAGCGTCTACAACCACAGCGCCGGGCTGGATCATGGCACTGGTCAAAAGCCCAGGGCTGCCTGCCGCGCTAATAATAATGTCACCGGAGCGCACAGCCGCCACAAGGTCGTCGGTTTCGCGAGTTACAGTAGTCACTGTGCAGCCACTCGCCCGGAGCATTTTGGTCAGCGGTGCGCCAACAAGCCTGCCCTGGCCAATGACGACAATATTTTTGCCTTTGACTTCGACGTTATAACCAGCCAACAACCACAGGATTGCCAATGGCGTTGCCGGGTCCAAAATAGCATTCTCGCCAAGGCCGTCTACATCTTTCTCGGGCGCGACTGCGTTAAGTAATTCAGAAGTGTGCGCGGGATCTGCCAATGGTAGTTGCACAATCATGCCAGTCACAGAGTCATCGGCATTGAGCCGTTTAATAAGGTCGAGCGCCTCTGTTTGAGGCACAAAATGTTCCTCGACTTCTACCGAGATGTCGTCGCCGTACGCCTTCTTAAGACGCACATATGCAGCGATCCTTGAATCCTCGGAAGTACGGATAATTGCCAGCTTAGGAATTATATTATGCGCCTGACGCAACCCCCTCACTTGGTGGAGTTGGCGTTCTTTAACAAAGCTGGCTAGGTCTAGGCCGTCGAGGATTCGCATCAGGCATAATTTTACTACAGTTTACCTCTGCTGGGAATGCTACTATAATGTGACGAGGGATACTTACTAAAACATGGATAAGCGTAAATTGGTAATTTGTGCCGTAATTGCTGTCTTGGGCGTTGCTTTTGCATTCCAAGTTTCTGGCAAGGCGCTCTCGATTCCTGATTTTATTCAGTCAATAAAAGCTATGTCGTTTACCCCAAAGTTCACAGTACATAATGGCTCGGGCTGCACCGACCAGCCCCAGGTTGTGGGGCTGAACGTCGCAGACAATGGCCAGCTACGGCAACTCGCCAAATACCAATCGCTTTGTGCATCGGGCGTTACAAAAACCCTGATGGTTTTTACTGGCATACCTACCACCAAGGCCGAGAGCGAAGACATGGCCCGCGACATGGGCGCCACCTTGCGCGAGTTCGCCAGTTTTGGCGTAACGCCACTTGTTGTCGCCGAACCCACCGGCCCAATGGGCGAAGTGAATATGACCGACCTGGCCGCCGGCACTTATGACGAATGGCTAACCGGCTACTTTGCCAATATTAAAAAGGCTGGCGTCACCCCTGAACAAATGGGCACCTGGGTACCATTGCCCGAACCAAACGTGCCGCTGTGGACGCCAAAAAACCGCACGCCTCAGACCTTTACTGAAGGCGTTAACCACTATTTGCTTGCCGCCCGCAAAGTGTACCCCAACCTTCAGGCCAGCGTCATGCTGAATGCTGCCACCTACAGCGCCGACGACACAACCTGGAGCAACCAACAATACCTGAGCCTTACGCCATACCTGCGCGGCATTAAGCGGGGCCTGGTGCAAAGCGTGGGTGTTCAAGGCTTTCCGTGGCTGCCCCCGGCTAACGCAAAAGGTGTTGGATCACTCGACGCGCAGGTGTTTCTAGATACGCGCATTGCCAAAGGCGCAGCAGATACGCTTGGCGTACGGACGATCTGGCTGAATACAGGTACCTTTGCCGGACAACACACCAACAAGCCAAGCACAAAGGTTGTCATGGCGCCCGACCGTCGCGCGCAGGTTCTGGAAGGCATAACCGCCCAGGCCACAAAGCTCAAGAAGCAGGGTTACGACGTAGCCATCAACTTATTCGCCGAAGATAAAAGCAAAGCCAGCGAGGGTACCGACTGGTCTTACTTTGGCTCCGCCGAACCAATCCTGCAAGATGCAATTGCCAAATGGCAAACAGCGGGCGTGCGGTTGTGGCTATTTGACGCCGAGTAGTATGCTGGAAGCATGACTAACGAACAAAAAACCTGGGATTTTAGCGGCCTCAGCGCCATTTTCTTTAATTGCACCCTTAAGAAGAGTCCGAGCGTCAGCAACACCGAGGGCTTAATTAATGTCAGCAAAAAAATCATGGAGAAACACGGCGTCACAACCGAAGTGATCCGCCCGATCGACCACGATATCGCCACTGGAGTCTACCCCGACATGCGCGAACAAGGCTGGGAGACCGACGACTGGCCAGAGATTTATAAGCGCATTCAAAAAGCCAATATCGTGGTGGTTGCCGGCCCTATTTGGCTGGGAGACAACAGTTCTCAAACAAAAAAAATAATCGAACGCCTCTATGCTAATTCTGCCGAATTGAATGGACAAGGCCAATATGCCTACTACGGCAAAGTTGGCGGCAGCATTATTACCGGCAACGAAGATGGCGGCAAGCACTGCAGCATGAACATTCTGTACAGCCTGCAGCATATTGGCTTCACCATTCCGCCAGCAGCCGATACATACTGGGTTGGACAGGCTGGGCCTGGGCCAAGCTACCTCGACAAAAATTCTGGCGGCCCCGAAAACGACTTTACCAACCGCAATACCACGTTCATGACCTGGAACCTTATGCACCTGGCCAAAATGCTTAAAGATGCCGGCGGCATTCCTGCATACGGCAACCAGCGGAGCAAGTGGGACGCAGGCGCCCGCTTTGATTTTGATAACCCCGAATACCGCTAGTCAGCGCATGTAAATAACGCTACACTAGCAGTATGGGTAGGCGTTACGGCCGCAAACGCGGTTTTACTATTGTTGAACTTATCGCTGTGATTGTTATTATTGGCATCCTGGCCACATTAGTTATAAATGCCCTTGGCGGCAGCCAAAAAAAGGCGCGCGATGCCGTACGCAGTGACGACCTGCACACCATGACTGGTTTGGTCATTAACTACAACACGTCGCAAAACGGCGTACCGCGGCCATCGAGCTATAACGAAAACAATAGTGGCGGCTACGACACCAGCGCTACGGGTGGCTGGCTCACGTTCCTGGAAGGCAAAGCTTCTGGCAAATTGCCAAAAGACCCCATAAATAACGCTACAGGCGACCCGTTCGCGCAAACTGCGCAATATTCGTATTTCTACACCTGCTTTGCTAAAGGTGACGCTGGCAACCCCGATGCTAACAACGCGACCGCCCGCATTGGTTACCGGATCGAGAACACTGGCGAAGTCAAAACAACCGACCTGACTGTTGAACACTGCACACCTTAGCAGTACGCTGTGGTAAGTATGCCGAAAGAAAAAAAGCTTCCAACCAAGGATTATCTTAAGGCGATTGCAGCCGTTGCCCGCCTCAGCTTTAAAACCGCGCCCCTTGCGGTAAGTTTTAAGATCTTCGGCGCACTTATTGACGCCTTGCTACCTATTGCCGTCACATTTTTTGCGGCCACCACTACAACCGAGCTCGCAGCCGCGTACAACGGCGAAGAGGGTGCTGGTGGCCGCGCCCTTACCTATGTCGCAATAACCGCTGCGCTTGGACTAGCAGCCACCGCCTGGCGCAGCATCGACCAATATGTGCAGCAACTTATGCGCTATAAAGTAGAGGCAAAAGTCAGCGACGCCATGTACGAACATTTTTTGTCATTGGAATTCTGGCACTACGACAATAAAGACACTGCCGACCTGTACGACCGCGCGCAAAAATTCAGCCAATTCTTTGCATATGTCTTTGACCGGTTGGCGGGCATACTCATGCAACTGGTCACTCTTATATTCTCTATTGTCGCGCTGCTTGTAACGCTTCCATGGATCGCCTTGTTTGTGACACTGGCCGTGCTTCCCGGCGTGTATTTACAGTTCAAGCTATCGCGTGCCCAGATAGACCATTGGAACAAAAACGTCGATGTGCGGCGCTCGAAATCATTCATTGAATGGAACCTGCTTCAGCCTAAAGCAATCGCAGAACTGCGCCTGAACGGCCTGGTCCGCCACTTGCTTAACCTACGGCAATCACTCCGCGACCGCGACGAGAAAACCCGGCTCCAGTTTGAACGCAGCTACATTGGCAAACGCCTCCTGGCAGACGCGCTCGAGGCCGCTACCGAGCTTGGCGCCCTTATTTGGGTCATATTGCAGATCGTCGCCCGCGAACAGCCTATTGGCCAGTTTGTATATGTGCAGCAGCTGGTATCGCGCGCCATGGGCGGGGCAAATGGCTTCGTAAGCCAGCTCAGCTCCATCGATGAAGACCTCGCCAACCTGTATGACTACCAAAAATTCATGGCGCTGCCCGTGCGCAAAGGCGGCGAAACAGTTTTGAGTGAACCGCCGCAGACAATTAGCCTGACCAGCCTGTCGTTCCACTATCCCAACGCCAAAGTATCCGTGCTAAAAGACATAGACCTCACGATCCACCGCGGACAGCATGTGGCCATTGTGGGCGAGAATGGCGCCGGCAAATCAACGCTCGTTAAACTGTTGACCGGCCTGTACGAACCAAGCCGAGGCACTCTGACGTTAGATGACGTGCCGCTCAGCAATATCTCTGTGCAGTCCTGGCACAAACAGCTATCTGTGCTACAGCAGGACTTTGAACAGTATGTGTTTACTGATATTAAAAATAATGTCTACTTTGGCGATGTCAGCAGCCCGCCAAACAACGCGCGCATTGCCGACGCGCTGCGACAGGCCGAAGCCCAAGGGTTTGTAGACAAGCTGCCCCAGAAGCTCAAAACCTACCCAAGCACCTGGATGGAAGACGACGAAGGCAATAAAGGCACCGCACTTTCGGGCGGGCAATGGCAGCGCCTGGCGCTCGCCCGCAACTTTTACCGCAATGCTCCCATAATTATTTTAGATGAGCCCACTAGCGCCATTGATGCCCTGGCCGAAGCGCGCATTTTTAACCGGCTGTTTGCCAAATCGAACCAGAAAACAGTTATTACCATCAGCCACCGCCTGACGACCGTCGAAAAAGCCGACCTGATTGTTGTACTGCAGGAAGGCAGCATTGTTGAGCGCGGCACCCACGCCGAACTTGTTGCCAGGAAGGGCGCGTATTACGCCATGTTCGAGAGCCAGATCAACAAAGACGTCTAAACTCCGTGACTACACAGGCGGCTGCATTAAAGTGGAATAACCTGGCCTGTGTCATCCCAGACGTTGTTCGTCCAGACTGGCATGGTAGAGGCATTGATTGCGTGCGTGCCATGGTAACCGCCCTTGGGCATGAAGCCGCCGGTTGGTGAGCGCTGCCAACGGTTGTTGGTGAAGGACCCATTGCTGATCTTGTGGTTAGCATCGTACCAATAGACCGAATAGCCACCGCCGTTAAACAGGTTATTGTCTACTTTTACGTCGCTGATCGTGCCAATGTCGGCCTTCAGCAGAATGAGTGACGTTTGCGTTGCGTTTAGTTCCAGCCGGTTGTGTAGAATCCGGATATACGTTGCGTTAGTAGACTGGATAACGTCGTTGTGCGGGTCGGCACCAGCCTTGTTGCGTGGGTCATGCAGCCACGAGTCCTGGACTGTCGCGCGACCGTCAATACGCAGGATGTCGCCGTAGTCATGGGCGTTCACACGCAGCAGCGTGTACCCAGTGCGGGACACGAGCGGTTGGCCGCCTCCAGACGAGTCGGTGGGCTGGCCCTGCTCGTTTGCACCCGTAATTTCGGTGTCCTGGATAAGCAGGTTGGCGCTATCGTTATAGGTGCGCACTGCCTCTTTGTTTGGGCTGCCCTCGGAGTTATCAATGCGGATCAAACTGTTCTTAATAACCACGTTTTTGGCGTTTATAACCAGAATGCCGCGATTGTTTATGTACACTCCATCTATAACTGTGCCGTCCTGAGTGATCGTCATGGGGCCGGTGTACAGAGGGA
>DATEFB010000012.1:0-74240 GCA_035280845.1 Saccharimonadales bacterium (SeqCode)
GATTCAATCTGGAGCCGACGGAGGGAGTCGAACCCACGACCCGCTGTTTACAAAACAGCCGCTCTGGCCACTGAGCTACGTCGGCAACTAAGCCGGATACTCGGCTACTCAAGAATACTACCTAATTTTATCTGTTTTTTCAACTGCAACCGCCACTGGCTGCCCTTATGAATTCAAATTACTCGTACTGTGACCTGCCGCATCTCGCGGGCAGGCCACAGTACAGCACCGGTTACTCGCCAGTGAGTTGCCCGACAATCCAGTCCTCGGCCTCAGCCTGAGTGGCGAAGTACGGCGGGCCACTGCCCTCGAAGTCTTCGTTCATCTCGTCGACAAAGCCAAGCAGAACCTTGCGGGGGCGCCCGCCGTCAACAAAGGACTCGTAGTCCAACACGATTGCGGTCCGCTGCGGTGCGCCCCAGCCATACTGGCCGATCTCCTTCATGCTTGCCGGGCCCAGCCACTCAGCCTTGTCGGCAGCAGACACCGAGTCCAACTTGGTGACGTCAACCACAGCAGGGCACACGTAAATGAAGATGATCGTCTGCGGGTCACGCTTGACCCGCTGCTCCTCCTTCATGTGCGCGGGCGTCCACCGAATGCCGGGCGGCAGGTGAGGGTTGACGATCTTCTCCAGAGCAACGCCACGTGCCACCAAGCGGCCGATCATCTCGGCACGCCAGCCAGTACCCGCTGCAGTGCCAAGCAGAATAACCCGCTCCATCTTCATAGTGCAAACCTCCAAAGGTGTACGTGCAACTGATGGAGTTATATCACAGAATAATAAGTGCCGCTACATCACCATTTTGCGCGGCTGGCGAATCTGCTTTGGCGCGTTCTGTGGGATGATGATTTTTTCAACTTTTTTGCGGATGGTTTCTGCAAGCTCCATCTCGCCAACGCGTTCGTAGGCGTCAGCTAGAATCCGCAGACTCTGGGTGTTTGGCTCAAGCTCGACAGCTTTTTCGAGTGATCCAACCATTTTCTTGTGGTCACCCATTTTTTCCTGCACTTTAGCGTAGGCAATGTAGCGTGCAGCAAGGCCGCTTTCCATCTCGATGGCTTGCTCAAAAGCAATGGCAGCTTTTTCGTACTGGCCGGTTTCGTAATAAATAAGGCCGACGTTGTGCAGGCTGCTGGCGCTTGGCTCCAGGCTCTGGGCGATCTCGAAACATTCGATTGCGTCGTTAAAAGCCCGTTGTTTGGCGTATAAAATGCCCAGTCTGTTGTAGGCGGCAGCGTTGCGTTCATCGACACGTAAAATTGTCAGCAATGCCTTCTCGGCGCTGAGGTATTTTTTATCGCGAAGCCCTTCCTGGGCGATCTGCCAGAGCTTGTCGAGTCTTTCGGTGATGCGCGTAGGCATTTGCTCTACCGGCGTTTCGCTGGTATCCCGGAAGAAAATCCAGATGGTGAGGCCGCCAAAAGCAGCCAGCAATAGTAGCGTGTACATATTTAGGTTCAGTATACCACCACTAATTCCGGATAAACAGGCTTGTCAGCTGGGCGCGCGGGTTGCCGTTCTGGGCCAGGCGCGCCAGACATTCCTGTATGTTCTCGGCCAGCGACAACATTGTTTCGCTGGGATCGCGCAGAAGTTGGATGTGCAGCATGCGCGCCATGGCTTCGAGCAACGCAATGGCGTCCTCGCGACTTTTAGTAAGGGTGGTGATGAGCGACAACCGTTCGTACGGCGAGGCAGCAAGCATTTCCTTCGCTTGTTTCATGAGCTGCTTGTAGTGCTCGAAGGCCTGAGGATCGTCGAGCAAGCGTGCTAGCGTTCCCGGGCGACCGTCGGCAACAAACAAAAGTTGGGCGAGCTCTTGCGGCTGCAATTGCACAGCGCGAGCCGTTACCATGGCTTGCAATGCCGTCTGGCTCATGCGCGGCAACCCAACAGTTTGCACGCGGGAGCTGATGGTTGGCAGCAATGCGTCGTCATTGGGGGCCGTCAGGATAAACGTAACACCCTCCCTGGGCTCTTCTAAGAGTTTTAAAAAGGCGTTCTGGGCTTCAATGCCCATACCCTCGGCGTGGTCAATTATGATTACCTGGCGGCCCTCTTGGCGCGAACGCGTCCGCTGGTACAACGAGCGCACTGTTTCGATACTGATCGTGCCTTTCTCGTCGGGCTCAACAACAGTCACCAAGGCCTTGGTGGTCAACGCGCTGGCAATAGCCGCCGCAACGGTGCGCTTGCCAATACCAGCAGCGCCAACCAGCACGATGGCGTGGGGGGCGTCTGCGATGATTGCCTCTAGCTGACGCCGTGTTTGCGGACTGAGCAGCAGCTGGTCCATTATTTGAGCGAATCCAGGTACTTTTGCAGCTCGGCAGGAAGCGGCACGGTAAAGACCTTGCGTTCGCGCGACGGCAGCGTTAATTCAAGTTCTGCAGCGTGCAGGAACATACGGCCCAACTTTGGCTCGGGCGATCCATATACCGGGTCGCCAACAATCGGGCAGCCCAAATAGTGCATGTGCACCCGCAGCTGGTGCGTGCGCCCAGTGCGAGGCTTTAGCTGTACATACGTGGTGTCTTTGTAGCTTGCCAGCGTTTCATAAGTGGTCTCGGCCGGTTTTCCGTTGCCGCCGACGCGGAACATCTGCGGTTTTTTAGGGTTGCGTTCAATAGGCAGCTGAATGAGCGCTGTTGGTTCTTTAGGATGCCCCTTCACTAGCGCCAAGTACGTCTTCTTGACTTTACGGGTCGAGAACTGCTTCTGCAGCCAGCGCTTAGCTTCGGGTGTTTTGGCGGTAATGATTACCCCGGACGTATCGCGGTCGAGCCGGTGTACAATACCTGGACGGTTTGTTTCGGGGCCATCGGTTGTCCGCGTGCGCATATATTCGCCGACGGTAAATTCTTCACTGCGGAGGCCTTTGGCGTGGGTGAGCATGCCCGCTGGTTTGTTTAATACGGCCACGTCGGCATCTTCGTATATAACCTCCATGTCGCCGGTGGGCGCGAGGTCGGGAATCGGCATCATGACAATAATCGTCTCGCCGCCCTGCAACATGGCGCCGGATTTGGTTTGAGGCACGTCATTCACCTGCACGCCGCCGTCCCGGGCCAGCTTTTGGACAAAGCTGCGTGAATGTTCTGGCAGAACGCGCACCAAAAAGACGTCGAGGCGTTCGCGATCGTCGGCAGTGAAAATCATTGGTTCGTAAGTAACATTAATCATTGTGTGGACGCAGACCAACCGCTTGCTGAGCGCGCAGCAGCGTTGCATTGGCGATGTCGCGCATAGCGGCTTCGCTGGATTCGAGCTTTTTAAGAATCACCTGGTCATCGGTTTCGGCAAGGCGCGCGTGGAAGTCCCGCAAGAAACCGGCGACGACTTCTGCGACGGCTTTTTTAAGCTCGCCGTAGCTGGTTTTGCCTTCCCATTCAGCCGCCACCTCCTGCGTGTCGCGGTGCGTCAAAAGCGCAAGAATTTGCAAGAGGTTGGTGACGCCCGGCTGGTTCTTCCAATCGAATCGCACATACGCCTCGCTATCGGTCGCGGCGCCCATAATTTTTTTGGTTGCAGCTTCGGGCGAGTCACTCATAAAGATGACACCTTTGCCGGTTTCGTCGCTCTTGCTCATTTTTTTCGTAGGGTCAACCAGGTCGCGAATGCGCAGGCCTTGGTCTTTGCCAAAGAATTCGTGCTGTTTTGGCACAGGCAGCGGCACAGTAAACAGATCACCGAAGCGAGTATTCATACGCTGGGCAATGTCGCGGGTGAATTCGAGGTGCTGGGTCTGGTCGTCGCCAACTGGGACGTAGCTGGTGTTGTACAGCAGAATATCGGCAGCCATGAGGACCGGGTAGTTGAATAGCCCGACAGAAACCCGCGTCGGATTAACCACCGCGTCGTACTCGGCGTGCAGGACATCGCCTTCTGGTAGGCCTTTGGCAGACTTGTCCTTAAATTGTGTCATGCGGTTCATCTCGCCAAACCCGGTAAAGCAATCCAGAATCCATGTCAGCTCAGAGTGCGCAGACAGGTAGCTTTGGCGGTAAATGTACACGCCATTGTGGTCTATTGGCAGCCCAGCAGCTATAAAGACTTTCAGGTTCTGCATGATCTGGCCCTGAAGCTGCGCATGATCGATGGGCGTCGTAAAGCTGTGTAGGTCGGGCACGAATAGATTTATGTCGTACTCGTCGGCACGTTGTTTGGCCATATCTACAATAGGCAGCAATGCTCCCAGGTAATTGCCAATGGTCAGGTCGTTATTGGCGCGTAATCCGGTAAGGACGCGCGGTCGTTTGGTTTGGTCTGTCATATTGTTCTTAATTATACGGTAAGTTGTAAAAATGAGTATTTTATAGTATAATATGTAATCGTACGACGACCAGTTCATCGATAGATTGATGGAGGCATGCCATGCGCGTCCCCCCGTGGACCGTCCCCGCCCTCGTCGTCCTCCTGTTCACTGGAGGATGCGCGTTCGGCGGGAATGGCGACAACAATTCGTCACTCCCCAGCCCCCCGGCCACCACTGTTCCGGCCACGCCGGAGGCTCCCGTCGAGGAGTCGCC
Source organism: Saccharimonadales bacterium (SeqCode) (assembly GCA_035280845.1). Lineage (GTDB taxonomy): Bacteria > Patescibacteriota > Saccharimonadia > Saccharimonadales > EFPC-124 > DASTDY01. Next base: position 4,534 of record DATEFB010000012.1, read on the forward strand.
GGCCGAAGTCGAGCCGTCGCCCTCGCCGGCGCAGCCGTCTCCCAAGACGCGCTCCAAGAACCCCACCCTGCCGATCATCGTCCCGCGCAACACGGTGGCGCTGACCTGCATCATGCCGGCCAGCCTGCCCAAGCTCGCAGACACGAACGCCAACGAGTACCCGCTCACCGTCTTCAACGCGATGTGCGGTGCCGAAAAGCGTGCCGGCCTGACCGGCTCCTACCGATTCGGCCAGGTGGGCGTGGGCGAAGGTGTCGAGTGTGGCAAAGAGTACATCATCGACGGCAACGAGACCGTCGGGGTGGCCTGGTGGTGCCCGGCGCACAAGCTTCTGCTCAGCTCCCCCGCTGCCATCCTTGACCACAAGGATGACCAGCAGAAGCTGCTGCGCGAGCTGGCCGTGGCCTATGCCTACGCCTACGTCGAGACGCACAACTCATCCGGCTTCTCGCTCGAGAAGGTCGCCTGCGTCATCGGCCGCACGATCCTGAACCTACGGATCACGGCCATGCTGAGCGTCGGCGCCGCCAACTCCCTGATGGACAACTTCACGGCCATCCTGGAGAGCGCCAAGGCAACCACGCTCAGCGCCAGTCTCCGCAACGGCTACAACGACAACGGAGAATGCTGAGCAACAGAGGCAGGCGTGGCGGCGGTCCCTCTCGGACCACCGCCACACCTGTGGCTGGTCGTCGTACATTCGACCAAGGCTTATCTATGTTTCATACCAAAAACACCCGCACATGGCGGGTGTTTTGTTTGGTCGAGTACGATTAACGCTTCGAGAACTGTTCTTTTTTGCGCGCGCTGCGGAGACCGTATTTCTTTGGTTCCTTTTCGCGTGGGTCGCGCATAAGCAGACCAGCCTTTTTAAGGGTGCCGCGCAGGTCATCGTTCATGGCGCTCAGTGCTTTGCTGATTGCAAGTTTGCTGGCGTCAACCTGGCCAGCCAGACCGCCACCGTCAACGCGCAGGCTTACGTCGTAGGCCTTTTCTTTGCCGATAAGCTGCAGTGGGATGATCAGCTCGGCAAGCCAAGCTTCGTTACCACAGAAGTATTCTTCGGCTTTTTTGTCGTTTACGGTGATCACACCTTTGCCACCCATAAGACGGGCACGTGCGGTCGAGGCTTTGCGACGGCCGAGGCCGTAGAAGTATTCGTTGCTAGCCATTATTTCTCTACCTTTACTTTCTCTGGGGTTTGAGCGCTGTGGTTGTGCTCTTCACCGGCGTATACCTTCAGGCGCTTAAGGCGGCCATCCATCAGTTTGTTCTTAGGAAGCATGCCTTGTACAGCATCGTAAATAACCTTGGTTGGGTCACGAACAATCTGTTCGGCGAGCGTACGCTCTTTAATGCCGCCCGGGAAACCACTGTGGTGGTAGTACTTTTTGTCTTCCAGCTTGTTGCCGGTAACAACCAGCTTAGACGCGTTGGTAACAACCACGAAGTCGCCGCCATCAATGTGCGCAGTGTAGGTTGGTTTGTACTTACCAATCAGGTATTTGGCGATAGTTGTAGCCAAGCGGCCAAGTGGCGCTTCGCTTGCGTCAAGCTGCACCCACTTGCGGCTGACTTCTGCAGGTTTCTGGGTATAGGTCTTCATTGCTATTTCTCCTCAGCCTTTGCAACTTTAGCTGCTTTTGGCTTCTCTGCAGGTGCAGCAGTGGTGATGTCATCAACAAAGCTAACGGTTGCCATCTGTGTGTTGTCGCCAACACGCAGGCGGGTCTGCGTAATGCGCAGATGACCGCTGTTGCGACCGGTAAGCTTTGGTGCGATTTCATCGACCAGCTTGTGAGCGGCACTCACAGTGCTTAATGCTGCAATAATCTGACGGCGGTTATGAAGGTCGCCCTTCTTAGCCTTGGTAATGAGGTCTTCCACGTAAGGAACGATCTCTTTTGCTTTGGGCAGGGTTGTTTCGATCTTGCCGTATTCAACGACTGACGTAGCCAGGCCCTTTAACAGAGCGCGGCGTTGGTCGCGTTCGCGGCCGAATTTCCTACCTTGGTTTGCGTGACGATGCATGATTTACAGCTCCAGCTCCGCCAGCTTCTCTTTAACTTCGTCGAGTGCTTTGCTGCCAAAGCCCTTCAGTTCGCGGAGTTCCGTGTCGCTGAGGGTAACGAGGTCGTTAATCGTGCGGATATCGTTATTGATCAATGCGTTCGTAGTACGAGCGCTCAGGTTGAGGTCTTCAATTGGGGTCATCAGCTGTGCTGCGTCGCCATCGAGGTTCTTGCTGCCAACGGCAGGGCCTGCTTCAACGCGGGTGCTGCCAGCAAGGGCAGTGTACTGGTTGATCAGGATCGCAGCAGCTTCTTCGAATGCGTCGCGTGGGCTGATTGAACCGTCGGTGTCGATGGTCAGGCTCAGCTTGTCGAGGTCAGTTGCCTGGCCAACACGGGTGTTCTCTACTTTGTAGCGAACGCGCAGGACTGGGCTAAACAGAGCGTCCAGAGCGATAAAGTCGCTGTGGGTGCGCTTTGCAGCTGATTCTTCGATGGTGCGGTAGCCACGGCCACTGTCGACAACAATGTCGATAATCATGCCGGCCTTCGGGTCGTCGATGGTTGCAATAACAGCGTCCGGGTTTACAACGTCAACATCGGCATTAGCCTTAATGTCGGCGGCAGTAACGACACCAGCGCCCTTCTTTTCGAGGCGAAGCGTAATTGCTTCGTCGGTGTGGTTCTTAACACGAACGTTCTTGAGGTTCATCATGATGTCAACGACATCTTCTTTGACACCAGGAACAGTCGTGAACTCGTGAGTTACGCCTTCAATCTTGAAAGCGGTGATCGCGCTGCCAGCAATGCTGCTAAGCAAGACGCGGCGCAGGCTGTTGCCCAGTGTCATGCCGTAGCCGGTGTGAAGCGGCTCAACAATGAACGTTGCGCTGGTCTTTGTGTGCTCGTCTACTTGGGCGAGCGTAGGGTTGTGAATGACTTTCGACACGGTAGTTTTCTCCTTACCTTCTTACAAAGTCTTAACGTGAGTAATACTCAACGATCAGCTGTTCGTTAATATCTGGGTCTGCCTCTTCGCGTTTCGGCAGGCCGGTAATTGTAATAACCATTTTCTTAGGGTCGCTCTTCATCCAGGACAGTGTTGACTGGTTGGTTTCTTTGAGCACATCATCCAGGTGGGTAAAGTAATGACCCTTCATGCTAGCAGGGCGAACAGTAATGACATCACCTTCTTTAACACGAATGCTTGGAACGTCTACACGGGTACCGTTAACCATAAGGTGGCCGTGGCTCGCAAGTTGGCGGGCGCCGCGGCGGCTTACAGACCAACCAGCACGGTAAATGACGTTGTCGAGGCGGCGCTCAAGCAGCTGCAGCAGTACCTGGCCAGATTGACCTTTGGTGCGGCCAGCTTCTTTCATGAGCTTAGCGAACTGCTTCTCGAGCATGCCGTATAGGCGGCGTACTTTTTGCTTTTCGCGAAGCTGGATAGAATACATGCTTGGCTTAGTCTGGCGACCGTGGGCGTGAACGCCTGGAATGCCAGATTTCTTGGCCATGATCTTGTGCGCTTTGGGGTGGAGCGCATAGCCTTCACGGCGGGATTGTTTAACAATAGGGCTACGATCACGTGCCATACTTAAGCCCTCCGAGCCTTACGTGGGCGCACACCACCATGTGGCACACCGGTTTTATCTTTAATGCTTTCAACGACGATATCTTGACCCTGCAAAGCGCGGACTGCTGCGTCGCGGCCAAGACCGATACCTTTAACGAATACGTCAACGCTAGCCAGACCGTACGTCTGCTTTGCGGCAGTCGCAGCTTTTTCGCTTGCAACCTGGGCAGCGTAAGCGGTGCCTTTTTTGCTACCGCGGAAGCCCATTTCACCAGCTGAGGCGTGGGTCAGTACATTGCCTTTTTTGTCAGTAAAAGTCACCAGCGTGTTGTTGAAGGTTGCCTTGACATGCATGGCACCCGCAGGAACGCTGCGCTTTTGCTTCTTCTTCGATACTTTAGAATCTGCCATTTAGTTCATTGCTCCTAAGTCTTCGATGCGACTTTCTTCTTAGTGCCACCAACAGTTGTCTTCTTGCCGCGACGAGTGCGTGCGTTGGTACGCGTGCGCTGGCCGTGTGCTGGCAAGCCGGCTTGGTGACGAAGACCACGGTAGGCTTTAATTTCTTTCAGGCGCTTGATGTTGGTTGTGACGACACGTTGTAACTCACCTTCTACGGTGTAGTTTTCGTTGATTTCATCACGGATGCGCTGCAGCTCATTCTCGGCCAAATCTTTGACACGAACGGTAGGCTCAATTTTGGTAGCCTTTAAAATTTCTGCAGCATAGTGAGGACCAATACCATAAATGTAGGTAAGGGCGATCTGCACTTGCTTATCAGTAGGAACAGTTACTCCTGCAATACGAGCCATAACTAACCTTGCCTCTGCTTGTGCTTAGGTTTTTTCTTGTTGATGACATAAAGCCTGCCCTTGCGGCGGACAAACTGGTCATCTGGACTGATTTTCTTGACGCTGGCCTGAACCTTCACGCGTGCGTTCTCCTGCGCTATACCGTTAAAATTAATCTCTGAGACGGAAGGTGATTCTGCCCTTTGTAAGATCGTAAGGGGTTAACTCAACTTCCACCTTGTCCCCTGGCACTAGGCGGATAAAGTGCTTGCGCATTTTACCGGCAACGTGTCCGAGGATGATATGACCATTTTCGAGTTCGATATTAAACTTAGCACCCGGGAGTGATTCCACTACCCGGCCAGTCAGTTTAATCACCTCTTTGCTAGCGACAGGCGTCTGCGGATTAGCGCGACGACGGTTCCCAGCATTTGGCTTGTTATCTCTCTTTCTAATGGCCATAAGCTACAAGAGATGATTATACAGAGGTTTCACTCTGTTGTAAAGCACTATCTGCAAGAATACTGCGCGTTGCGCAGAACGATACTTTTACTTTAGCACGATCAGCGTAGCAGTCAAGATTGATCACCACAGCGCCTGCGCAGGACTCTACGGACGCTGCTCGTCCAGATCAATGGCCTGCTGGACGTAATACCGCATTTTCGTTTCATCGAACTCAGCGGGGCTTGAGAGCCTGATATTCAGAGTTTTATTGCCCACACCTTCAAGCATGCCATACTTGTCCTGGAATAATTTTCCCTCGCTGAAGGCAAAGGTTATGCCGTGTTGCGAAGGGCTGATTACCAGCACGATACGTTTTAACCTGTAGACAGGCGTACCATAATAATTTTCGGTACCGCCGCGCATCTCTTCTTTAAGCTGCGGGAAGTCTGATTTGATGAATGTCCGGAATGCCTCTACGAGTGGGCGGTATTCGGGACGGACTTTGGTTCGTATGAACTCTTCGACTTGTTTTTGTATTGAGCTGCTCATAACAGCTATTGTATCAGTCTAATAATCTTGGTCATAGGTGACCATGAGCGCGCGCGAGTTGATCTGACGCAGCGTCTCGAGCGTCACCGACACGACAATGAGCAGTCCAGTACCACCGATGGCGAGGTTCTGGATTCCGGTAACACCGAACTTGGCAAATATGAATTCCGTGACAAATGGCAGGACCGCAATGATACCCAGGGCAACCGAGCCAAACAGTGTCAGGCGTGTAACAGTGCGGCGCAGGTACTTTTCGGTTTGCTGACCAGGGCGAATGTTAGCGATGAAACCGCCCTGCTTCTGCAGGTTCTCGGCAATCTCGGTCGAGTTAAAGACGATGCTCGTGTAAAAGTAAGTAAACGCCACAACCAGCACAAAATAGGCTGCAGGGTAAATAATGGTCGAGATGTCACCTTGTGCGAACAGTTGCGCGTTCGGCGTTTGGAACCAGACTGAAAGGTTCTGGCCAACTTCAGCCCAATACGGGTCAGCGACACCCTTAAGCACTTGGCCGACAAAGGCAGGCAGTGCAAGGAACGCGACCGCGAAGATCACAGGAATCACGCCAGCGGTAATAAGCTTCACGGGCAGGATGCTCGTGACACCACCGTATGCACGGTTGCCCTGCACGCGCTTTGCGTAGTTAATAGTTATAACGCGCTGCGCCTCGTTAATCTTAACAATGATGTACAGGACTATCAGTCCACCCACTATTAAGCCCAGCGACACCCAGAATGCAAAGGCATTCACCGGCAGCGTGAACCAGTTAAAGACATGGAGTTTATCCGCTTCAGTACCGATACTCGTGAGCGATGTGACAAGCGTACCCATGGTTTGCGGCAACTGGCTAATAATACCCGCGAAAATAAGCAGCGACATGCCGTTCCCTACGCCTTGCTCGGTCATAAGCTCACCAAGCCACATAAGAAGCATGGCGCCAGCAGTCATGGCACCCACCATAATGACCCATTGCAGAACAGTCGTAGAGGCGGTTATATCGACGCCAGTATTGCCAGCCAATACGCTCTGCCGCAGGATAAAGATAAACGCAATCGATTGCATAACTGCAAGAGGCAGCGTAATAATACGCGTCCATTGCTGGATCTTGCGCCGCCCTACCTCTCCGTCCTTATGGAGCTCCTCGAGTTTAGGGATGGCTTTTGTAAGAAGCTGCGTGATAACAGATGCAGTAATGTATGGCGAAAGACCAACCAACACAATGGAAAGGTTGGCGAGCGCTCCACCGGAAAGAATATTTATAAACCCGCCGAAGTCACTTTGTGAAAGCAGGTTGTTCAACACTTCTTTCAGCTGAGTTGGCTCTGCGAGCGGTACGGGCACATGCGCCAAAAAGCGGTAAACGATAATAATGCCAATAACAATAAGCAGGCGTTTCTGCATGTCTCGGCTTTTCAGGGATTTCAGGATATTTTTCCAGTTCATGTCGGTATTCGCTTTCGCCTTAGTACTTATTTAAGATATCACACTTTTGGCACTGTGGGGGTAGGTTTTGCCAATTGTTAGCGCGATCCTGGGCGTGGCTATTTCGCTGCCAGATTTACTGCCCGCATAAAGCCACGCGTGGCAGATGCGTAGCCTTCGGGATTATCGATGTCGGGAAAATGGTCAGCACCCGGGATCTCGGCAACGGTTACTTCCGGATGTGCTTGCAGCGTCGGCAAATACGCCGCGCGCTCAAACTCGCCGTGAACATACCACTTTACGCCCTGGAACCCTAAAAACTGGTGCAACGACCCGCCGGCACGTGCCCGCGCAACGCTCTCCACTGCAGACGTATGGTACGCAAGCCTCTCTGACTCGGTAAATGCAGCGACATGGTGGCCATATTTTCTGAGGCCAGCATTTTGGCTGCCCACAAGCCGTGCTACGTGCACATCATAGCCATTGCCGTACACAAACTCGTCTTTTGGCATATCAGCAACCAGACCCGTTAAATAGCGGTCGCTCATCTCGAAACTTGCGGCAACGCCAGCAATACCGACCACAGCATCAGGGCGTCGGAAGCCTTGTTCGGTTGCGTCGTCGCCCCCTCGGCTATGCCCAATGAGCGCGTACTGACCCAGCCCATGCCTGGCGGCCAGCGCGTCAATAACATGCAGTCTGCGCTCCATATTGCCACTGACTTCATGGGGCAACGTCAGGGTAATAATGCGGTGCTCGTCCGCCAAGCGTTCGGCAATAGGATCAAAATCTTCCTTCGAGCAACCCCAGCCGTGAACGCTTATTGCAGCCACGCCGCCTGGCCGCCCTATGTCAGAAAATGGAATGGACACCCGCCCTTCTGGTGTGCGCAACTCGAACTGATCAGTATGTCGCCTCATAATCTGATATTTTACACCAAAAAAGCCACGATCACTCGTGGCTTTTTTGGTGGCGGGAGGAATCCCTACTTTTCTTCTTTAGCGTCCTGCTTTTTAGCACGTGTGCTTGCAGGCAGGTTTGGCACTGGTGTCTTTTCGAATGTACCGCCAGCTTTGGCGATAGCTTCCTGAGCACCCTTGCTTGCAGCTTGGACCTTAACGTCAACTTTGCCCGTTACTTCACCGCGAAGAATAATCTTAACAGTGTGGTAAGGAGTAGAGACGAGGCCAGCGTCAGCCATCGCTTTGTTGTCGGCAGCTTTGCCGGCCAATTCGTTCAGCATGTCGGTGTAGACGACCTGCGCTGGAACGTGTAGGCTCTTGAAACCACGGTGCTTAGGAATGCGCTGCATCAGCGAGCCCTGACCACCCATAAAGGTAGCACGGAGCTTCTTGCCGGTACGAGAGTTCTGACCCTTAGTACCGCGACCGGCAGTCTTGCCGCCACCGGCAGCAATACCGCGACCGACGCGCTTCTTGTCTTTGTGGCCTTCGGCCTGTAATTCGTGGACTTTCATTACTTAGCCTCCTTGACTACTGCAGCTTTTGCAGGAGCTTTCTTGGCTACTTTTTGCACCCACTGGTCCTGAGGTACGAGCTTCTTCAGCGCATCCAAGGTTGCGTAGGCGTTGTTCACTTTGTTTGTTGAACCAAGAGCCTTGCTTAGCAGGTTGGTCACACCCGTCAGACCGATGATTGAGCGCACAGCACCACCAGCGATAACGCCGGTACCAGGAGCTGCGGGCTTCAGTAGCACTTTAGCGCCGCCGATTTTAGATTCAACATCGTGAGGGATAGTTGCGTTTACAACTGGAATTGTAACCAGGTTCTTTTTGGCTTGGTCAACGGCTTTGCTGACTGCAGACTGAACGTCCATAGCCTTTGCAACGCCCACACCAACGCGCTGCTTGCCGTCGCCAACAGCTACAAGAGCCTTGAAACGGAAGCGGCGTCCACCTTTTACCACACGGGCAACGCGGTCGATGCCAATGACATATTCCTGGAAGATCTTCTCTTCTTTTGGCTGCTGGTTGCGATCGTTAGGACGACGGCCTTGGCCTGGGCGGCCACCAGCGCGGTTCTTTGGGTCAATACTTACTGCTGCTTGTTGTGCCATAATTAGAACTCCAATCCACCTTGGCGGGCAGCATCTGCCAACGCCTTAAGGCGGCCATGATATTTGCGGCCGTTGCGGTCAAACACAACAGCGGTAATTTTGGCCTTCTTTGCTTTTTTAGCAATGTCGGCACCAATCCAGGCGGCTTTTTCGCTCAGACTACCCTTTACATCCTTGGCGGTTGCAGTAGTGCTGCTGGCGAGTGTTTTACCGTTTTCATCGTTAATGATCTGGGCGTGAATGTGCTGGTTGCTCACATACACGCTGAGGCGTGGACGGGCTTCGGTGCCTACAACAACAGCGCGGACGCGGTTCTTGCGGAGCAAGCGGTTAGCGAGTTTTTTCATTACCATAGACATCTTATTTAGCTCCCGTCTTACCGGCTTTACGCAGGATGACTTCGTCAACGTACTTAATACCCTTGCCCTTGTAAGGCTCTGGCTTCTTAAGTGCGCGGATTTCAGCGGCTACCTGGCCGACTTTTTGCTTGTCAATGCCAGCAACTGTAATGAGGTTCTTCTCAACGGTCAGCTGGATGCCTTCTGGGGCGGTGTATTTAACAGGGTGCGAGAAACCAAGCGCCATGTCGAGCGTCTGACCGCTGCCGCTTACGCGGAAACCGACACCGTTCAGCTCGAGCTTCTTCTCGAAGCCCTTCGTGACGCCAGTTACCATGTTGCTCAGTAATGCGCGCATCAGGCCGTGGCCTGCGCGAGCCATTGCTTCATCGTTTTCACGGCTTACAATAACCTCTTTGTCGGTTACGTCAACCTTTACAAATGGAAGCGTAAATTGAGTGAGTGTGCCCTTTGGACCGGCGACCGTAATATTGTGGTCGTCGACCGTGATTGTCACACCGCTCGGGATTGGAATCGGTAGTTTTCCGATACGACTCATTATGTTACTCCTTAGTAAACCTTACAAAGCACTTCGCCACCAAGGCGGGCTTTCTTAGCTTGGGTACCGGTCATGACACCTTGGCTGGTCGAAACCAGTACAATGCCGCGACCGCTCTTAATGCGTGGGATCTCGGTGGCTTTTGCGTATACGCGCTGGCCAGGTTTGCTCACGCGCTGGATTTCTGTGATTGTGGCTTTCTCGCCTGGCTCGTTGATTGTAATCACGATTGTGCCACGAGGAGAGCCTTCCACCATTTTGACTGCCGACAAGTAACCAGCTTTTTTAAGCTGTTCGGCAACGGTCAGTTTGATCTTGCTTGCAGGAACCGTAACTTCTGTTTTGTTAACAGCCATTGCGTTACGGATGCGGGTCAGCAAGTCTGCGATTGGGTCTGTAGATTGCATGCTCATGATGGTTCTCCTACCAGCTGGCCTTTGTTACGCCAGGGACTTCACCTTTGCTGGCTTTTTCGCGGAATGTGATACGGTCGAGGCCGAAACGGCGCATGTAAGCGCGTGGGCGGCCACCAACCAACGAACGGTTCTTCTGACGGGTTGGGCTACTGTTGCGTGGCAAAAGTGCCAGGCCTTCGTAGTCGCCTGCTGCCTTGAGTTCGGCGCGCTTAGTGGCAAACTTGGCAATCATGCGAAGCCGTTTTAGGTCACGGGCGATGATAGATTTCTTAGCCATCTTAGCGGTTCTCCTTCTCAAATGGCATGCCGAATGCGGTCAAAAGAGCGCGGGCATGTGCTGGTTCGTCAGCTTTAATTACAAAGTTCACCTGCAAACCATGCAGTGTGGTTGTGTCTTCAAAACCAAGTTCTGGGAAGATCGACTGGTCGGTCAGGCCCAGGCTGTAGTTGCCAGCTTTGTCGAAAGCCTTAGCACTTACACCGTGGAAGTCGCGCATACGTGGCAGTACGGCCTGTACCAAGCGGTCCAGGAATTCGTACATGCGGGCGTCACGCAATGTAACGCTCACGCCAATGCGGTTCATGCCGCGGCGGATTTTAAAGGTTGCAATAGATTTCTTAGCCATGCGGTCAACTGGCTGTTGGCCAGTGATCTTGCGCAGCGTACTTACTACAACCTCGTGATAATGCTTGTCATCCTTGTTCTTACCAAGGCCTACGTTCAGCACGATTTTCTCGAGCTTCGGCACCTGGTGAACATTACTAAGACCTAAGTCTTTCTGGAGACGTGGCACCAGCTCAGTATTGTACAGAGCCTTGAGGCGAGCAGTATCAGCAGTCGCGCGACTTGCTTGCGTCTTCGTTACCATTACTTAATCTCCTTGTTGGCAGCCTGGCGTGCAACACGCACTTTGGCGCCATCTTTCTTTACTTCGTAGCCTACGCGGGTTGTTTTAGCGGCGTCACTTGGGTTAACCAAGGCAACTTTACTTGCGTCGATCGCTACGTGAATGTCTTTCGTGCCACCCTGAGGGTTAATAGCGTTCGGTTTGACATTGCGCTTGCGCTCGCCAATACCTTCAAGCTTTACTGCACCTTTGGCAGGAAGGACACTTAACACTTTTGCAGTCTTACCCTTGTGGGCGCCTGCAATAACTTTCACTACGTCGCCAGTTTTGATCTTCATACTAGAGTACCTCCGGTGCGAGGCTAATGATCTTCATGTAGCCTTTGTCGCGCAGCTCACGTGGCACTGGGCCGAATACGCGGGTTGCTTTAGGGTTCTTGTCATCGCCAATAACTACAGCGGCGTTTTCGTCGAACTTAATGGTCGAGCCGTCTTTGCGCTTAATGGTCGCAGTGGTGCGAACAATAACCGCCTTAACGACGCTCTTGCGCTTGACTGCGCCAGCTGGGTTAGCGTCCTTAACGCTTGCGACAATGATGTCGCCAACGTGGGCGTAACGGCGGCCAGTGCCACCAAGCACACGGATACACAGAAGTTCTTTGGCGCCGCTGTTGTCAGCGACCTTGAGGCGTGATTCTTGTTGGATCATGACTTATGCCTCTTCCTTCAACTCTTCTGCTGCGTGACCGGTTTCAACGATTTTGCTCAGGGTCCAGCTTTTGCGGCGGCTGATCGGGCGGGTTTCGCTGATCTCAACCTTGTCACCAACGTGAGCTTCGTTCTTCTCGTCGTGTACGGCGTACTTTTTGGTAACGCTGTAGCGCTTGTCATATTTAGGGTGAGTAACGCTGCGGACGGTAGAAACAGTAATAGTCTTGTCTTGAACGTCGGATGTTACGACGCCAACCATTTTACGTGCCATACTATTTGTCCTCTTCTTTCTTCTCGGCGGGCTTGCGTGCGGCTTCGCCCATAAGTGTCAGCGTCTTGGCAATTTCCCTGCGGGTCTTGCGGATAACGTGAGCGCTTGGAAGCTCTTGTGCTGCGTGCGCGCGGTGCTGTTCGACCAATTGTTGCTTTAGTTCAGCTAATTTACTTGTTAATGCTGGTCCGTCAAGTTTGCGGAGCTCTTCGACGACGTTCTGCTTTTGCTTCTTGTCAGCCATGATTATGCTTCCTCTCGCTTGATGAACTTAGTCTTTACTGGCAGCTTGTGGCTGGCGAGACGCATGGCTTCACGGGCAATTTCTTCGCTCACACCCTTCATCTCGAACATTACTGTGCCAGCTTTTACCTTGGCTGCGAAGTAATCTGGTGCGCCTTTGCCACCACCCATCTTTACATCCTGTGGCTTTTTGGTAACTGGAGTGTGCGGGAAGATGCGGATCCAGATTTTACCACCACGCTTGATGTAACGGGTCATAGCCTGACGGGCAGATTCGATTTGGCGGCTGGTAATGCGCTCGTTGCCCTGAGACTGAAGCGCAAAGTCGCCGAATGCAATGTAGTGGCCGGCAGTGGCGATACCTACGTTCTTGCCGATGCGTACCTTGCGGAACTTGGTCTTCTTAGGAAGTAACATCTTAGGCTACCTCCCCTTTATAGATCCAGACCTTAATACCAACAGTACCGGCACCAGGAATCTGGCAGGTAGCAAGATGGTAGTCAATGTCGGCGCGCAGGGTATGCAGAGGTACTGAACCCTGAATTTCTTTTTCGCGGCGTGACATTTCAGCGCCACCAAGGCGGCCAGACACCTCGATGCGGATGCCTTTGGCACCAGCATTTATGGTGTTTTGTGCACCCATCTTTACAGCACGGCGCCAGTTGATACGGCGCTCGAGCTGGCGACCGATGTTCTCGGCAACAAGCTTAGCGGCCAGTTCTGGACGGCGTACTTCTTCGATGTTAAGGCGGACAGGCTTCTGGATGATCTTTTCGATCTCTGCCTTCAGCGCTTGTGCACCGGATCCACCGCGGCCAATGACCACACCGGCTTTCGCAGTGTGAACAGTAACAGTCACCAGGTTAGGTGCGCGTTCGATGTCGATTTTCTGGATAGTCGCGCGGGTAGCGAACATTTTCTCGATGAGACCACGGACCTTCAAGTCCTGGGCCAGCATCTCGGCATATTCGTGCTTACCAGCTGCGAACCATTTGCTGCGCCAGTCTTTGTTGACCTGAAGGCGCATGCTAATGGGGTTTACTTTTTGACCCATTACTTAGTCTCCTTCTTTGCAGCAGCCGGCTTAGCGGCTGGTTTTTCGCTTACTTTCTTAGGCTTAATCTCACCACTGACTTCGACCAAAATGTGGCTGGATTTCTTCTGGTATGGCAAGGCACGGCCCATGGCAGCTGGGTTAAAGCGCTTCAGGCGTGGCCCGGCAGTAACTTGCAGTTGTGTGATTTGCAGGGTGCTTTCAACCAAACCGTGGTTGTTGACGGCGTTGGCCTTGGCGGCAGCGATTAACTTGGTAACAGGTTTGGCGGCGCGCTTAGGAGTGAATTCCAGGATAGTCAAGGCGTCAGCTACGCTGCGGCCACGTACCAGACCGGCAACCAGGCCAATCTTACGTGGGCTTTGGCGTACACCCTTTGCCGATGCTCGGACAATAGTTTGTAATTCAGCCATTACTTTTTATCCTTCTTCGCGTGACCGCGGAACTTACGTGTTGGGCTAAACTCGCCGAGTTTGTGGCCAACCATGTTTTCAGATACGAATACTGGCACGTGGACGCGGCCGTTGTGTACGGCAAACGAACGGCCAACCATGTCTGGAGTAATGGTGCTGGCGCGTGCCCAGGTTTTAATGACCGTACGGTCATCGTTGCCTAGGGCAGCAACTTTCTTAGCTAGTTTAGGGTCAATAAATGGGCCTTTTTTCAGTGAACGACTCATGGCTTATTTCCTCTTCGCCTCGTGACGAGAACGCACGATGTACTTAGTTGTATCCTGACGGCGACGTGTCTTGTAGCCAAGAGCAGGCTTGCCCCAAGGGGTCTTCGGGTTGCGGCCTGGACCGGTCTTACCTTCACCACCACCCATTGGGTGGTCGCTTGGGTTCATGGCTTTACCATGAACGCTTGGGCGCCAACCCATGTTACGGCGGCGGCCGGCAGTACCGAGCTTAACATTCTGGTGTTGTTCGTTGCCGACAACGCCCAGGGTCGCCATGCACTCAACGCGCACTTTACGGACTTCACCTGATGGCAAACGGACCTGAGCGTAGTCGCCTTCTTTGGCGACGAGCTGAGCCTTAGTGCCGGCTGAGCGGACAATCTGACCGCCCTTACCAGGTTGAAGTTCGATGTTGTACACGAAAGTACCGGTTGGAATTGCAGAAAGGGGCATGCGGTTGCCGGTCTCGACAGGAGCCTCGACACCACTTTGGATTTGCTGGCCAACCTGCATGTCACCACTTGCAATAACATAGTGGTACAGGTTGTTCTGGTCTTTAACGCGGGCAATACGGGCCGAACGGTTCGGGTCGTATTCGATTGCCTCGATGGTCGCAACAGTACCAGGTGCCAGACGGTGGTTCACCAGACGGTAGAACCGCTTTGCGCCACCACCACGGTGACGGGTGGTAATGCGGCCCATGTTGTTACGGCCGGAATTTTGCTTGCGGACTTTAAGCAGACTCTTTACACCGCGCTTGGCGGTGACCATCTGCAAGTCCTGCGTCGTCATGTTACGACGGCCGTTACTTGTAGGTTTATATGCTTTAATAGCCATTATTTCTTCTCCTCGCCTTCGACAGCAGCGAATACTGGAATGCTGTTGCCTTCAGCTAAACGAACGTAGGCCTTTTTAACGTTACGGCGCTTGCCGATGACTGGTGCGCCACCCTTGCGGTAGCTCTTCTTCACTTTGCCTTTGGCGAGCGTAACGTTCACAGTCACGACTTTAACGTCGAACTGCTTGGCAACTGCATCTGCGATCTGCTGTTTAGTGGCAGTGGTTGGAACATCAAAGATGTAAATACCGTTCTGCGACTGCTGGTAGCTTTTTTCGCTCATGCGTGAAATTACTTTAAGATCCATGATTATGCTCCCAACCATGACTCAATGGCAGCAACAGCTGGTTTGGTCATCATTAGTTTGTCTGCATTCAGGATAGTAAACACATTGAGGTATGTAGCCTGGACCAACTGGACGTTCTGCAAGTTGTTAGTGCTGCGGGTCAGTTCAGGAGTCTTGGTGTCCACAACGATAACGATGCGTTTGCCTTCGATCTTCTGAGTCTCGAGCCACTTAACCATGTCCGCGGTCTTGCCACTGGCTTTGATGTCATCAATAACGACGACTTCTTTAGCCTGGTTGGCAAGCGTCAATGCCTGGCGCAGCGCAACGCGCTTAGCCTTGAGTGGCATTTGCTTAGAGTAGTTCTCTTCGCCGGTAGGACCAAAAGCGATACCACCTTTGCGCCAGATTGGGTTGCGTGAGCTACCAAAACGGGCACGGCCGGTACCTTTTTGCTTCCAAGGCTTCTTACCACCACCGCTTACTTCGCCGCGCTTAAGAGTGCGGGCGTAGTTGCCGCGACCGTTAGCCAGGTAGGCCTCGTAGGCCAGCTTAAGTAGCTGGTGGTTAGGGATTGCAACGTCGAACACGCTTGTTGGCAATGCCGAAGTTGCAGCTTTTGTAGTAGTTGTAGCCATTAGTTGCTACCTCCGATCATTACCAAGCCGCGGCGTGGACCAGGCACAGCACCTTTGAGGCCGATAAGACCGCGTTCGACATCTACTAAAGCGACTGCCAAATTCTTGACAGTCACCTGTTCGGCGCCCATGCGGCCAGCCATGCGCTTACCTTTAAACACTTTTTGCGGGTACATCGAACCAATTGAACCTGGACGACGGCTATAGTGGCCGGCGCCGTGGCTGCGTGGCCCGGCGTTAAAGTTGTGCCGCTTGATGTTGCCGGCAAAACCCTTACCCTTGCTTGTGCCAGTAACGCTGACGTGGTCGCCCACTTCAAACATTGTGACATCTAATGTTGTGCCAACTGCCATGTCTTCGCTCAGCTCTTCAACACGCACCTCGCGGAGGTGCTTTGGTGTTGCTTTGCTGGCTGCAACGTGGCCTTTGGTGGCATTGCTCAGGTTCTTACCCTCTCCAAACCCAATTTGCACTGCGCTGTAGCCGTCGGATTCGACAGACTTCACCTGAGTGACAGTGCAAGGGCCAGCTTGGATAAGTGTTACAGGAATAGTAACACCATCCTCCTGGAGGAGCTGGGTCATACCTAATTTGGTACCTAGTAGCGCTTTCATAGTGCTCCCAATTGCATGAAAAAACTTGGTATTCTGCGGTTTCCCTGATTAGCCGAGTGGCTGGGACCTGCAAACGTACCAAGATTTTTCGTTTAAATCTTGATAGAAAGTTACGCTTGGTATTGTACCAGAGGCGGCTATCTGCGTCAACACCTTACATAGACAAATTTTATAGATGCCGGAATTTGTGTTGTAGTACGCTACTTTAGGCTTGCGCTGAGTTCAGCAAAATCGCGGGCGATCGCCTGGTCATGGGTGACCGCAAGCGCACGCACCGTCTCGCTCAGCGATCGGAGGGTGGTTACGTGGGCTTCTACTTCTTTTTGTTTTGCTGCAAACCCTGGAATATCTTTTTTCGTGAACAAATCCGGCAATGTGGCGAGTGTTACTTGAGTAGCCTCTACAGCAGCAATGACTTGTTGGTGAACGGAGGTGACTTCCTGACTTGGCAGCGATACTTCTTTTAGCTTCGTCGCCATAACAGCCCAAGCGTCGGCAAGTGCTTTTTGCTGCGCGGCATTTGGTCCGGTAACGGTAGTCGCTGATTGCAATATGGCAGACACTTGCTGCTGGTATGCCATGAATGCGCGGGCGGCACCAGCTGTCTTTTTAAGTTCGATAAGGCGATCGATGTGATCGGCTCGCACTTGGGAATCTGCGGCAGAGGTAAGGGTGACGCCGAACAGCTGCGGTAGTACGGGCGCCTTGCCGACCTGCGCATCGATGAGCGTTTGCAACTTCGCCAAGGTTTCAATGCTTTTTGCGGTATCGGCCTGCTGGGCTAACGCCTTAAACTCATCACCAAGCGTCTTTAGCTCACTCCTGGACTGCGTGATGTACGCAGCCTTCTGCTCATTATATTTAGTGGTCGCCTCCGCGGCGTTATACCACCAGCCACCGGCACAGGCAACACCAACAAACAGTGCAATGCCAAGGGCTATAAACAGGGGTTTTCGTGAGCGACGGCCAACTGTTTTGAGTTGCATCATATGCCAAGTGTACTCGAGGTTATTTCTTTATCTAATGGCCACGGGTTAAACTTGCAGCCACCTAAACTGATTGATTGCTGTTGCATAACAGCTGCCGCCTGGCCAGCGCCACTGCACGAACCATGGTCATGGCCTAACCAGTGACCAGTCTCGTGGTTCACGACCATATGTCGGTAATTACGCAAATCGCCGCCCGCGTCGTTCCATGGCTGCGTTGCACCCATCCAGCGGTCCTGGTTAATAATGACATACCGTCCAACGCGGCAGCTATACTGTGCGTCGCATGGCGATCCGAATGTCGGGACTTGGTCGGCAGCCGAGAGCACCAGAGTAAACTGGCCACCACTCGCCACCTCTTTAAAGACGACTCCCAGTCGTGACCACCCTTTTTCGTCGGCATAAGTAGCCGCTGCTTGCGATTTAAATGTAGCCAGGTCGGCAGTTATGGCGCCGCGTGTCGCTACGTCGTAGGTTACCGTGCGTGTGGCCGGCTTGCGTACCGTAATAGTAGGAATGACAATTGGCGATTGGGGCGGTGTGACATTGGGCGTTGGATAGTTCTTAAGAATACCGCTTAGTTCGTTTGCGGAGCTCACCGGACAGTACAGGCTCGCCTCGTTACATTCCAGCGGTGCCGGTTTGGTACCTTCTTCTGCCAAAACAGTTGGTGTAGCAAGCACCAGGGCGACTCCAATAACGGCAAGTAGAGGCAACAGTATCCGGCGCATTACACCACTATTCCGGCGGGGATGTAGAACGTTATGATGGTTATAATTATAAGCAGGGCATATTCGATCTTGCGGTCAATCTGAAAATGGTCATGAGTCGCGAACAGTAGCCCGATCATGAGGCCAAGCGGCAAGCCGTACACAGTAAAATCGCCCAGCTGGATAGGCTGTGGGAACTTAACCCAAAATGATGCCAGCACAATATATAAGACTATCTTCAAAAAATAGGTGCTGTCTCGTTCGGTCGCTTGTTTCTGTTTGGTTTTTGCCATAGTACTTTTGTTATTTTACCCTACCACCGTGGGGGAGGCAAACACACATCATGGGCAAAATTTTGCAAGGCAAAAAATTATCAGTATATAATGAAGCACTCTCTTACAAGAGATGGCAGGAGGCCCCAGATGGTCATGGCGGAGGTGTACAGCATGACCAAGGTCGCGGCTTGGGACGAGCTTGTCCGAAGCGACCTGGTGATCCATGGCGGTAACCTTCAAATCAAGACGACGTATGCCTACGTGCGTCGCAGCGAATTCGGCGGCATCAGGCCACCCGCAATCCATGCGGGCGTGCGTGTGCTGGCGGGCCCTGCGCCCTATGAAGCGGCACAAGGCATTCGTAAAGGCATGCGCCCTGGCGAACAGGTAGTACTGGTACGGTTCAGAGCCGTCAAACGCGGCTGGACTCTCCCCGTACTGCAAAGTGCTTTCTCGCTCGGCTTGGTGCCAGACGAGGAGCGCGATCCTCTACGACTTTCGTGTGTATGCATCCCCCACTACCGACTTGGCATGCTTTTGTATGAGCGGCTCGCCGCCTGAAGAGCATGAGCGTGTGCGGACCTGGCGGGCCGGTGCACGCGCGGGGCCTTCTGCCCCGCAACCAGAGTCCGTGCTGCTTGCGGCCCCTGGTTGCGGTTACCGCTTATTAAGTCTGGCCGATATTGTTCCAGAGAAATCACCAGCCGGACTGCTACTTAACGCAGTTCCCGAAATGATAAAGCTGCCGCCGGTTGCCTCGTGTGCCACATGCTCTCCAGCGTCTTCCAGCACTTGGACGTCAATGTCTTTGCGCGCCTGGTAGCCGCAATAATCACCAACCGCGCCATACACATGCAACGAAGCCTGGTTGCGAGCCTGTGCTGCCGCATAATGACCGGCGTCGCCCATGACTTCCAAGCGCGCCATCTTGTTTGCCTTTGCTGCGGCATAGTTACCAACCGAACCGTTTACCTTCACAAGAGCCAATCCACCGATCTTGTACCCTGCATAATCGCCAAGGTTGCCATGGATCACCAGCTCACCGTGCTCCAACCCGGCACCCATATAGCCCAATTTGCCTTGGAGGCTTTCGGGGATTGTCAGTTCGACAAAGGTGTTGTCGTTCATGCGCTCGGCCAGCAGCCTTGAGAAAAGTTGGCCAACGCGGTCGAGGCTTATGTCGCCCATCCGCTCCTGCAAGTGCGTCACGAAATTCTCTACCTCTGCATTCCAGAAGCCGGCAATATGGCGTACCGTCAGTGCCTCGCCCATCTGGGACTGCAAGGCTTCGACAAGCACCTTGGGGTATTCGGAAGCATGTCCAGCCTCGACGAATGACTGCTGGAAGCTGTATGCACCGGTTGTATAGAGGATATCTTTAAAACGAGCGGCGGTGGCCTCATATTCAATCAAAACCTGTTCGGGAGTTATACGGACGGGCTCATCCCAGGCCTCACCCGGATATGCCTGCCAACGGGCACGCGGCTCAGCGAGGCCACTGGCTGGCGGCTCATAACCGAGCGGCGCATCCCTGCCCAAGCGAATGGCTCTCGCACCTAATACGCGCTCAGTTTTTAGTACGGGAAAAGTCCTGGTGTGTACAGGCGCTTCGACCGATACGTCCAGGTTAAGGAATGGCTCGAGGTTACGGCTACGTGCGGGGTGCCGCAGCTTATCGAGCGTCTTTGTAAGGATCTGACGGACACGCTCCCGCGTTATGCCATATACCATTCCAACTTCATCGAGCGTGCGCTCAACGCCATCGGTAAGACCGAAGCGAAGGCGGATTACACCAGCTTCACGCTCGCTTAATGTCCCCAGGGCTTCAGCAATAACATCAACGCGCATGCGCTCCATAACAATATCCTCAATCGAAGCCGTATCTGTATCGGCGACAACTTCTTCCAAAGCGAGCGCGCTTACCTCACCATCCACCTCGATCTCTTCGTCGGCAGCACCAAAACTTACCAGATGATCAATAAAAATCGGATCACGGTATTTGTCCCACTCCTGGAAATTAGCCAGCTCCTCAGGGGTGCGACCAGCGTCGTTGTCGGGATCGTACATGGCCGACTGCATTTCTTCGACGCGGTTTATAGGAATATACAGGCCTGGCTTCTCGTACGCCTTAACATGCTTGGCCAGTGCGCCACGCAGGCCATTTATAGCATATGAACGGAACCGCACCGGCTTACCGATGTTGTCGCCCCGCGTATGGACCATGCCGGGTTTAAAATTGCGCACAGCCTTAACAATTGCTTCGTTTACCACCTGTACGCGCTCGTCGTAGTCGGCATAGGGCGAGCGAAGACGCGTCATATCACCAGGCGCCCATGAGTAGTCCGATCCCTGGATGTGCATTTTGGTCGAGCGCGGTTGCTTGCGTGGCTTAACACCAGCATCGTCGGTTTCATCGGGAACCCGGCCCATGCCCGGCCGTATGTTCATAGACAGTCGGGCAAGGTACGTGGCGTTACGCAAATTACATTCGATGAGGACACGTTCGGCTTCGCGGCCGGCGTCGAATCGGGCACGAAGTGCGTCAAGCTGCTGAAGGTCACGCTTGAGCGGTCGCTTTGCCACTTCGACCTTCTTCTCAAGTTCTTCAAGAAGTGCCGCTGCCGCCAGCCCATCCTGAATAACAGCAGCGAGCTCGTGCTCCTGTTCAGCAGTCAGATACGTTGTACGGCTGCCCGTATGTTCGGCAAGCCTGTCGCCCATGACTTGTAGGTAGTGTTCGCTGGGTGATCCTTTCTCGTAAAGAGTCCACTTAACTGCCGTCTCGTCGGCTTCGTCGGAAGCGGTGCGCATTATAGGATCCCAGGGATCAAAGTCCTGTGTTTCGTACGACATGTAGATTCATATTTTATCACATATAGTTGCATACAAAACAAAAGAGATGCGTAAACATCTCTTTTGTTGGAACACTTGGCTCTGCTGCTACATGCGGATTTCTGCGTCGCAACCAGCTGGCAGGCTGAGGTTTTGCAGAGAATCAATAGTCTTAGGAGTTGGGTTGGTGATGTCGATGAGGCGTTTGTGGACGCGCATCTCGAAGTGCTCACCACCTTTTTTGTATACGTGCGGGCTCTTTACCACAGTGTATGTGCTGCGGCGAGTCGGCAGGGGCACTGGACCGGCGATTGTTGCGCCAGTACGAAGGGCTGTGTCGATAATTTGTTTTGCAGACTGGTCGATGACCTTGTGGTCATAGGCCTTCAGGCGGATACGGATCCGCTGTTTTTGCTCGGTTGGCGTTGCCATGAGTAAAACTCCTCTTGTTGTGCGCCGTAACCTCTGCTCGATTCATGGCCTTGCAGGCTCATGTCTGGCCGAGTTCTCGGTGCGATTTATGTATAAACAAACTATAGCATATGTTCTTTAGATAGGCAACGAAGGACACTGGCGTGCTGACGGCCGGGGTGTCCGGTCAATCAGCACGCCGCACGCGAGTCAGCCCACGTCGTAGTCCCCTCTAGAGGCGCTAGCCGTGAAGCACGCCCATCCCGCAGCTGTGAACACAATGCCGCCCGAATCAGCTTGCTTGCGCACCACAGCACCGCCATCGGGCAGGTCGGCCACCAGAATGGCCTCACCGCCAGACTCCGGGCTTGTCGTGTTGGTCCAGGTGAGTGACGCGAGGTCAATGTCGGGCGCTTCCGCCAAGTCGGCGTAGATGTGCAGACCCCTGTCCTGTTCCATGGCTCTCCATCCAACGTGCACGGCGGTGTGCCGCATATTCGTTATAGTACATTTTGAGCCGGTCTACAATTCCCAGCCACAAAAAAGAACCGCATTGCTGCGGTTCTTTTTATGCTTGGTGGCTAAGATTATTTTACGATCTTAGTAACCACACCGGCACCAACAGTACGGCCACCTTCGCGGATAGCGAAGCGAAGACCTTGGTCCATGGCGATTGGGGCGAGCAGCTTAACCTTAAAGGTTACGGTGTCACCTGGCATTACCATTTCTTTGTCGGCTGGAAGTTCAACTTCACCGGTTACGTCCGTTGTGCGGAAGTAGAACTGAGGTTTGTAACCCTTGAAGAAAGGAGTGTGGCGGCCGCCCTCTTCTTTGTTCAGGATGTACACTTCAGCGTCAAATTCGGTGTGAGGAGTAACAGTACCAGGCTTCGAGATAACCTGACCGCGCTCAATGTCGTCGCGCTCAATACCGCGGAGCAACAGACCAGCGTTGTCACCAGCTTGACCTTGGTCGAGCTGCTTCTTGAAGGCTTCGATACCAGTTACAACAGACTTGCGGCTGTCGCGGATACCAACGATTTCAACTTCGTCGTTAATCTTAACGATACCAGTTTCGATACGGCCAGTAGCAACAGTGCCACGACCCTTAATGCTGAAGACGTCTTCAATTGGCATCAGGAATGACTTGTCGAGTTCGCGGGCAGGCTGTTCGATGTAGTCGTCCATTGCCTTAACGAGTTCCATGACGGCGTCTTCGTATTTAGCGTCACCTTCCAATGCCTTAAGAGCGGAACCCTTAATGATTGGAGCGTCGCGGTCGAAGCCGTTCTTGGCGAGCAGGTCGCGAACGTCTTCTTCAACAAGCTCAACGAGCTCTTCGTCGGCCATGTCCATCTTGTTCAGGAACACAACGATCTTTGGCACGCCTACCTGGCGAGCCAGAAGTACGTGTTCGCGAGTCTGAGGCATTGGGCCGTCAGCCGCAGACACAACCAAGATAGCACCGTCAACCTGAGCGGCACCGGTAATCATGTTCTTAACGTAGTCGGCGTGACCAGGCATGTCGACGTGGGCGTAGTGGCGCTTTTCGCTCTCGTACTCTTGGTGCGAGGTAGCGATGGTAATACCACGTGCTTTTTCTTCTGGGGCGTTGTCAATCTGGTCGTAAGCGACTGGCTTGTTAACGTCGCTTGGTAATTTCTTAGCCAGTACTGCGGTAATAGCAGCGGTCAAAGTGGTTTTACCGTGGTCGACGTGACCCATGGTACCAACGTTGACGTGAGGCTTGCTACGGTCAAAAGTTGCTGCAGCCATTATTTCTCCTACAATTATTTCTTAATATCGCATGGGACGTGGCAATAGCACCGTCACATGACG
Source organism: Saccharimonadales bacterium (SeqCode) (assembly GCA_035280845.1). GTDB lineage: Bacteria > Patescibacteriota > Saccharimonadia > Saccharimonadales > EFPC-124 > DASTDY01. The sequence goes on from DATEFB010000012.1 coordinate 27,953, forward strand.
TATGAGCAAATTATACAGAGAGCCCCCTCTTATGTAAAGAGCTGATTCTCTAGTTTTTGGCAGCAAGGCGCAGAGTGCGGCTAAGAGTGTGCCGCTGGTCATTCCGAATAAAGCTGCGACTCTCGAGCGCACGCAGCACAAAACGGCCGCGCGCCAGACGCGCAGGCTTATCGCTGCCCATTTCGGCACGGTCGACATCGAGGGCAATATAGGGTGCGGCGGCCTCGCCCATCATATAGTAGCTACTGCGGACAAGTGCTTTGTCAGAAACCTCCTCGCGGCGGTTCTCCAGGAACGAATTGACGCGGTTTAGCAAGTACTCCTTCTGAGGGTCGCTCAAGGCCGAATGCTCGCTGGCCACAACAAAAGCCGTCACATCACATGCCAGCTGCATTTTACGCATAAGAATAAAATCATTGTCGTTTTCGTACGCCTGGCCGTCGTCGTCGAACTCGGCCGGACCACCAGCGTCTACCAGGATGCCGTCAACGTCGTATTCGTGGCGCTCTGCCCAGACATCGAGGTATTTCTGGCGATTGAAGGTGGGGCTTGTGGCGTTGTCGAGGATACCTGCAACGGTCATGCGAATGCTGCTTTGCGTGGCCGCGCTGTTGCGAAGCATCCTGAAAAAATCGTCGAGTGAGCGTTCGTACGGAGTCTTCTCTGGTGATTGCGCAGTCTCGGCCATACTAGTTCATGTCACGGGCAGCGAACATCAGGGCGGCTCGGGAAACGTTTTCCTGGCGGCGCATAGCCACCATCAGTTCTTCTACCGCGAAGCCGTCTACGGTGTCGTTAATGGTGTCAGGCACCTGGTGGTGTTCAGGGGTAGGACGCAGGCCGGTCTGAGGCTCGGTGTCGAATGCCACCAAGGCCAGAGGGCCAAGTGTACTCAGAGCCGTCAGCTCGGCACCTTCACGGTCAGTCAAAAAGGGCGATGGTCCGCCTTCGTACTGTTCTTCGTGTGGCCGGTGTTGGAGCGCAAGCTCTGTCATGTCCTAAAAATACACCCATGTCAACAGTATGGCAATACCAAAAAGCGCCCGACTTGGGCGCTTTGTTGGAAAGGGTTAGCCTTACGCTGCTTTTTTGGCAATAATGCCTTCGGCAACGTTGTTTGGCACTTCTTCGTATTGTGCCAGCTCCATGCTGGAGCTTGCGCGGCCCTGGGTGGCGCTGCGCAGTTCGGTCGTGTAACCAAACATCTCACCAAGTGGGACTATAGCGGTGATTTCTTTCACGCCGCCAGATAAGTCTTCCATTGATTCAATGCGGCCACGCTTAGAGTTCAGGCCACCAATGACATCGCCCATGAAGTCTTCAGGAGTCACAACTACGACTTTCATAACAGGCTCAAGCAGCACTGGGCTTGCTTTCTTCACACCTTCGCGGGCAGCGAGGGCACCAGCCATCTTGAAGGCCATTTCGTTGGAGTCAACTTCGTGGTAGCTACCGTCGTACAGGGTCGCCTTTACGTCGATCACTGGGAAGCCGGCAATAACACCGCCCTTCAGCGTTTCTTCAATACCGTTTTTAACAGGGGTCCGGTATTCGTTTGGAACAACACCGCCCTTAATTTCGTCGACAAATTCAAAGCCCTTGCCAGGTTCGTTTGGCTCAAGCTTAACGTAGACATGACCGTACTGGCCACGGCCACCGGACTGCTTGATGTACTTGCCTTCGCTCTCGATCGTCTTCTTGATCGCTTCGCGGTAGGCAACCTGTGGCTGGCCGATGTTGGCTTCAACCTTGAATTCGCGCTTCATGCGGTCAACGATAATCTCCAGGTGGAGCTCGCCCATACCACTAATAATGGTCTGGCCGGTTTCTTCGTCGGTGTGCACGCGGAAGGTTGGGTCTTCTTCGGCAAGACGCTGCAGGGCAATTGCCATCTTCTCTTGGTCGGCCTTGGTCTTAGGCTCGATTGCGATACTGACTGGAGGTTCTGGGAAGTCAATGCTTTCAAGGATGATTGGGCTTGTGGGGTCGCTCAGGGTCGTACCTGTAGTAGTGCCCTTTAGGCCCACGATGGCAGCGATGTCACCAGCACCAATTTCGGTGATATCTTCGCGCTTGTCGGCGTGCATACGCAGCAGACGGCCGACGCGTTCCTTGTCGCCAGTAGTAGCGTTCAGGATGTAGCTACCAGCGGTCAGCTTACCGCTGTAGACACGAACGAAGATCAGCTTACCGACAAATGGGTCAGTTGCAACCTTGAATGCCAAGGCAGCCATTGGCTGGTCGTCGGCAGGTTTGCGCTCAACCTGGTCGCCGCTCTTAGGGTGGATGCCCCAAATGGCAGGGATGTCAGTTGGGCTTGGCAGGTAGTCAACAACGAGGTCGAGGACTTTTTCTACAATCACACCGCGGCCATCGCCACCGGTCACAATGTAGAACTCACCAGTCAGGACTGATTTGCGGATTGCAGCTTTCAGTTCGTCTTCGGTGATCGACTCTTCGCCGCTCTCGAGGTATTTCTCAAACAGTGCGTCGTCGGCTTCGACAGCAGCTTCAACCAGCAAGGTGCGGGCGTTCTTGGCTTTTTCGAGCATGTCGGCAGGCACTTCGCCTTCAACCAGTTCGTGGTCGGCAAATTCCTTGTAGGTGTAGGCCTTCATGCTTACCAAGTCAACGACACCGTTGATCTCTTGCTCGAAACCGATCGGCAAGTGAATAGGCAGCGCGCGGCGGCTCAGGCGGTTGTGGATTGATTCCAAAGACTTGTAGAAGTCACCGCCGGTTGAGTTGATCTTGTTAATAAAACAAATGCGAGGCGTACCGTACTTGTTGGCCTGGCGCCATACGGTTTCGGTCTGGGCCTCTACGCCCATCTTGCCGTCGAACACCACAACGGCGCCGTCGAGTACGCGCAAAGAGCGCTCCACTTCAGCGGTGAAGTCAATGTGGCCCGGGGTGTCGATAATGTTGATCTTGTGTTCTTTCCAGAAACACGTCACAGCGGCGCTGGTAATGGTGATACCGCGCTCGCGCTCTTGCTCCATCCAGTCAGTGGTGGTTTCACCTTCGTGGACGGCGCCAATCTTGTGGCTCAGACCTGTGCGGTACAGAATACCTTCGGTCGTGGTGGTTTTACCGGCGTCAATGTGCGCGATAATACCAATGTTGCGAAACTTCGCGAGTGGAATGGATGCTGCCATATTATCCTCGTTCGTTAATTTGTTGTAATGCTTCTAGCGGTTGCGCAGCAGATTCTTCTTCGGCACGGTGCCGGTTCTGGGCCTGCACGCGCAGGCTTTCCAGTGCAAAAGCAGCGGCTGCGGCTGCGGTGTGCAGAAACTCCTCATTTGGCTCGCCTACTTCGAAAGAGACTGAAGCCCGGCTTATGCCGTCTGGAAACTCCGGCGCCTCGCCGTCTTCGGCAGGCAAACGGTCCAGAACGGCATTACCATGCACCATGTATCCAGCGGCTTCACCGCCGTAAATACGGCTCGGCGCACTGTCGATGCGTGCACTTTGGGTGGCGGGGAACCCGTCAATGGTTGTCTTTTCAGAGTAAGACCGGCCCAAGGTCTCGCCAGGCATAGGTTATGTCCGGGCAAAGTGCGCGAATGCGCGGTTAGCTTCGGCCATGCGGTGAGTGTCTTCCTTCTTCTTGTATGCGGCACCGGTCTGGTTGATAGCGTCAACCATTTCAGCAGCCAAACGGTCAGCCATTGGCATACCCTTGCGGGCGCGAGCGGCTTGGATGAACCACATGAAGGCAAGGTGCTGCTGACGGTGGCCAGTCACAGGGAATGGAATCTGGTAGTTAGCACCACCGACACGGCGGCTCTTTACTTCCAGGCTCGGGTAAATGTTCTTGATTGCTTTCTCAAAAACTGCGCTTGGGTCTTCAGCTTTCAGCTTTTTAGCAGCGATTTCCATAGCGTCGTACACGGCGCGTTCAGCAACTTGCTTCTTGCCGTCGAGCATGGTCTTGTTAATCAGGCGCTGCACCAGCACGCTGTTGTATTTGCGGTCTGGGCTCAGCTTACGAATGAGAGACTTGGTAGTTTTGCGTGGCATTATTTAGTCTCCTTCTTGGTACCGTATTTGCTACGGGCGTTCTTGCGGTCCTTAACACCCTGAAGGTCGAGGGTACCGCGAACAATGTGGTAACGCACACCTGGAAGGTCTGGCACGCGGCCACCACGGATCAGAACCACTGCGTGCTCTTGCAGGTTGTGGCCTTCGCCGCCGATGTATGCCCAGACTTCGTAGCCGTTGTTCAGGCGAACACGTGCAACTTTGCGGAGGGCAGAGTTAGGTTTACGTGGAGTACGGGTCGTTACCTTAATACAAACACCGCGCTTAAGCGGAGCGTTTGCGTCGTAGTAGCGGCCCTTAAGAGCGTTATGAATACGGCCCAATGCGACCGATTTGCTCTTTTTTGCAGCCGTTTTACGGGGCTTGCGGACTAGCTGGTTAATAGTTGGCACTGTAGTGCTTTCTCCTTGGTTAAAGGTTGGCCAGACGTGGTAAGCGCCCAGTTACTTCTTTCTTACTTATAAGACAAACGTGTCAGCGTACACACCTTTAAAAACTGCTCACATTCATCAAAGTGAAACTCGTTTTTTAGTGTAACAGATTATCACCAATGTTTCAACTGATGCGAGGTGAGGTGCTGCCATGTGGCCGCACCTCACCTCTCCCCGTGCCAGGCCCCTTAGGGCTTGACGTCACCGCCAGGCGGCGCATCGAATCGCGGATCGTCGGGCTTGCCGGGCATGCCCGAACCGTCGGCCGGCTTCTGCGGGCCTCCGGCGCCGAACAGGTTGAAGAAGGCCATCGGGTCCTGCGTCAGAGCCAGTTCGGCCAACTTGTGCTTGGCGTCGTAGAGGCTCTGCAATCCGTCGGCCAGCGCCGTGTAGGCCGCCTGCCGCTTCTGCTGGGCAGTGATCCGCGTCGCAAGGAGCTGCCGGCGAGGTGCCGAAACCCCTTGGTCGGCCAGCTCGGCCTGCAACAGGGCAGTCTCAGCCGCCGCCACCTCGGCCTCAGCCCGAGCCACGGAGATCCGAGTCTCGATCTCCTGCAGCTCCAGTGCGGCCTGGATCTTGGTGGCCTTGCTCTGCTGGGCGCCCTGCTCGGCCAGACCGGACATCGCGCCCTGCATCTGGCTCATCATGGCCGCCAGCTCCGGGGGCAGATCGCCCTCGGAGAATGGGAACATGCCGCCGAAGGGCGGGCCCTCGTCTTCTGCCAACTCACTCACTCCTTCGTGTGTGTAACGGGTGTCCTTATTTCTACCACACATCTGAAACGAAATCCATACACTTCCATCAGTTTGACCATGACGCACATCCGTATTACAGTATGTATACCACGAGAAAAGGGGTAAAGATGTCACTGGCTATCGCCGACCTTCGGGAAGGCAACCGTATTGCTGTGCGGTGTGCGCATGGGAACATCCTCGCGGTCGTACAGGTCAGCCGCGCGCCCAGCCGTTTGCGGCCAAGCATGAGGGTGACGGGCACTGCCTTGTTGCCATCGGGCTCCAGCGGCGAACAGGTCTTCAACAGCCTCAAGCTGCTGGGCATGCCATGGGGTGTGTCGTGGCGGACCATGAGCCACTTCCGAGGGGCCTCAACCACACCGCCACCAGCCAAGTGCGGGTGCGATTTCTTCCTTCCGACGCCCCTGTAATTCGGGGCTGTGGTGAGCGTAGTGCGCCGGCCAGTCTGGCGCACTACGCACTCAATCTTGCATAAACCAAAAACACCCGCGAACGTGCGGGTGTTTTTTGGGACTTAAGAAGGTTTAGACTTCTTCGTCGAACTGTTCTTCGGTTGGAACACCGGTACCGACAGGAATCTTGCGACCAATGATCACATTTTCCTTCAGACCGTACAGGCTGTCTACGCGGCCACTTGTAGCAGCGTTGATCAACACGCGGGTTGTGTCCTGGAACGAAGCGGCTGACAGGAAGCTGTCGCTCCAGATCGAGACCTTGGTAATACCAAGCAACAGCTGAGTGAAGGCAGCAGGAGACTTGCCCTCTTTTACAAGCTGCTTGTTGGTTTCAACCACAGCGGCCTTCGATACAATGTCGCCAGTTACGAACAGGCTGTCACCTGGCTCTTCAATCTGAACGCGACTAAACATCTGGCGAACAATGATCTCCAGGTGCTTGTCAGCGATGTTCTGACCCTGTGCGGCGTAAATGCGCAGTACTTCGTTGATGATGTAGCGCTGAGTAGCCTCTACACCCTTCAGGCGCATTAGGTCGTGCAGGTTGATCGAACCAGAAGTCAGGCGGTCACCAGCTTCAACGTGGTCGTTGCTGCTTACGGTGAGCTGCTTGAAGCCAGGAATTTCGTAGCGGGCAGGAGTCTGGTTGATGAGGTTCAGGACAATGTGCGTCTTTGTAACCTCGATCACGCCGTCAAACGGAGCAGTCAGCGGACGGCTATCGTCTTTGTCGGCAGCCAGCACGTCGCCAGCCAGCACTTCGGTACCAGTCTTGACCTGGGCTTTGCGGCCGTCAAGCTCGAGCTTCTCTGTGCGGCCCTTGTCTGGGGTGATTTGCACGATGTAGTTGTCGCCGTCTTCCCAAACTTCGGCAGTACCAGCGATTTCACTGAGGAATGCCTGACCTTTTGGTGAACGGGCTTCGAACAACTCGTCGACACGCGGCAGACCCTGGGTAATGTCTTCACCAGCCACACCAGAAGCATGGAAGGTGTTCAAGGTCAGCTGGGTGCCAGGCTCACCAACAGACTGGGCGGCAATAACGCCGACAGGCTGGTGAACAGCAATCAACTTGTTCGTTGCCATGTCGATACCATAGCTCTTTGGCGTAATGCCGCGGAGGCTGGTACAGCTCAGGACACTCATAATCCTGACGTCGGCAACAGCAGTGTCTGCTTCAACGGCGTCAGCGATTGGGCGGGTGATCAGCTCACCCTTCTTAACGTGTCCCTTCACGTCTGCGGCAGCATAGCGGCCATACAGGCGGTCGCTGAACGGAATCATGGTCTCATCAGATTCAGCGCGGTAGATTGCGAAGCCATTGTCTTCGGCGTCGTCGTCAACCGTAAAGACGTCCTGGCTCACGTCTACCAGACGGCGTGTCAGGTAACCGGAGTCGGCGGTCTTAAGGGCGGTGTCAATCAGACCTTTACGTGTACCACGAGTGGCAACGAAGGCTTCAAGCGGGCTTAGACCCTTCTTGTAGCTGGAACGGATTGGCAGCTCAATTTCTTTACCAGTTGCGTCCACCATGATACCAATCATTGCGGTCGCAAGCTTGACGTTACTCAGGTCACCACGGGCACCGGAGTCAACCATCACGGCAACGCTGGTGTCTTCTTTGACCAAACGGGTTTGCAGCAGTTCAAGCACTTTCTTGTCGACTGCGCGCCAGTTGGCAACGGTCAGGCTGTAGCGTTCTTCGTCGGTAATCAGACCTTGTTCGTACTGCTCACTAATCTTGGCGGCGCGTTCGTCACCTTCTTTAATGATGCCGTCGATCTCTTTTACTTCGAAGTAGTCAGTCATACCGGTCGAGACAGCACCCAAGGTTGCGTATTCCAAAGCCAGGTCCTTGACCTCGTCGGCAATGTGGGCAGTAATCTCGGAGCCATAGCCTTCGAAAATGCGTGCCAATACTTTGGCGAGCTTCTTCTTGCCCATGACTTCTTCGACATAGTTGAAGTCTTCTGGCAGGATTTCGTTAAAGTACACACGGCCCAGGGTAGTTTCGCGGGTTTCACCCTTTACAGGGACACGAATTGGAGTCTGCAGCATAATGCTACCACCTTCGTAAGCGAAGATAGCTTCGTTCACGCTGGCAAAGTTCTTAGGGGTAGCAACCTGTGCGCTTGGCTTAGGGTAGGTCAGGTAGTAACAACCAAGCACGATGTCCTGGCTGATGTTCAGGATTGGTGAACCGTCGGCTGGCTTCAGCAGGTTGTTGGTAGCGCTCATGAGCTCGCGAGCTTCTTTTTGAGCGTCGTCACTCAATGGAAGGTGCACGGCCATCTGGTCACCATCGAAGTCGGCGTTGAAACCTTTACAGACCAATGGGTGCAGCTGGATAGCCTTACCCTCGATCAGTTTTGGCTGGAAGGCCTGGATCGACAAACGGTGAAGTGATGGTGCGCGGTTCAGCAGTACGTACTTCTCTTTAATTACTTCGTCCAGAGCGTCCCATACAAGACTGTCGCCGCTCTCGATGAGGCGGGTTGCGCTCTTGATGTTGTGGGCGTGCTCGTTAGCCAGCAATTCCGCAATAACGAATGGCTTGAACAGTTCGAGGGCCATCAGTTTTGGCAGACCACACTGGTGGATCTTCAGGTCAGGACCGGCAACAATGACCGAACGGCCAGAGTAGTCAACGCGCTTACCAAGAAGGTTCTGGCGGAAACGGCCCTGCTTACCCTTCAGCATGTCGCTGAGGGACTTAAGACGACGACGGCCACCAGTTGCAGAGACGGCTCGGCCACTGCGGGTAGCGCTGTTGTCGATCAGGGCGTCAACAGCTTCCTGAAGCATGCGCATTTCGTTGCGGCGAATGACTTCTGGGGCGTTCAGTTCGATCAGCTTCTTAAGGCGGTTGTTGCGGTTAATGACCCGGCGGTACAAGTCGTTCAGGTCAGATGTGGCAAAACGGCCACCGGTCAGCTGCACCATCGGACGAAGGTCCGGAGGAATAACTGGCAAAACGGTCAGACACATGCTGGTCGGCTTAATGCCGGCACGCTGCATGCCTTCGAGTACCTTAAGGCGCTTCAGCACTTTCTTCTTGCGCTGGCCCTTGGCGGCTTCGGCTTCTTCGGTCAGTTCCTTGACCAAAACGTCGAGGTCGATTTCGGCAAGCATCTCGTGCAGAGCAGAACCACCCATGCCTACAGCAACAATTTCGCGGTAGTCTTCTGGCAGGTTGCGGTAGTCGGTTTCGCTCATCAGGGCGCCCTTTTGCAGGCTTTCCAGTTGGGTCTTCTTAAGCAGGTAGCCTTCGGTCAGCTCGTCGAGTTCTTTGCTCTGAGCTACTGCCAACGCCTTAACGTCAGCGTTTTCAGCCTCGCCTTCTTTCTCGAAGCGGCTCTTGATTGCGAGCTTTGCGGCCTCAAATTCAGCTTCGCTGTCGGCAGCGAATTGGTCGCGCTTTTCAACGTTCACGTTCTTAATGAGGTAGCTGGCAAAGTAAGCGACGCGCTCAATGTTGCGCACGGTCAGGCCGAGCAGCAAGCCCATTGCGCTTGGAGTACCGCGCATGAACCAAATGTGAGCGACAGGAGTAGCCAAACCAATGTGGCCCATGCGTTCGCGGCGCACAATGCTCTTGGTTACCAGCTCGCCGTTTTTGTCGACGGCGGCTTCGCGGGAGCGAACACCCTTGTATTTGGCGTCGTGAGGGTTAATGTCCTTCACTGGCCCAAAGATGCGTTCGCAGAACAAACCGTCGCGTTCTGGTTTTTGGGTGCGGTAGTTGATTGTCTCTGGCTTTAGGACTTCGCCGTGTGACCATTCTTGAATGTCATCCGCAGAAGCAACAGCCAGGCGCACTGCGTCAAAGTCGGCAATGCTGGTCGTAATATGGCTTAAACGACTCATTACGCGACCTCCTTTACATCGTCATCGTTATTCGTAACATCTTCATCATCGTCATCGGAAACCTTAATGCTCATACCATCGCCAAGGTCGAGGTCGCCAAAGTGGTCAACTTCGTCAGCAACAGATACATCAAGTGGCGAAACAGCGCTTGCGTCGATGGTTACTGGAGCAGCGGCTTCCTCGCGGATAGTGCTCGCCAGTACGTCTTCGGCGTCAATTGCCTCTTGCTTGTTGATCAAGTCAACGCGCAAACCCAAACCTTGCAGTTCTTTTACAAGCACGTTAAAGCTTTCTGGAACCTTAGGACCGGTGATTGGCTCTTTCTTAATAATCGATTCGTAGGCTTTTGCGCGGCCATATACGTCGTCAGACTTAATGGTCAGCATTTCCTGCAGGGTGCTTGCGGCGCCGTATGCTTCGAGTGCCCACACCTCCATCTCACCAAAGCGCTGACCACCGTTTTGCGCCTTACCACCGAGCGGCTGCTGGGTGACCATGGTGTATGGCCCAATTGAACGGGCGTGGATCTTGTCTGCAACCATGTGGTGCAGCTTCATCATGTACATGTTACCAACGGCAACCTGTTCCTTGAAGCCTTCACCGGTACGGCCATCAAACAGCTGTACCTTACCGTTGCTTGGGAAGCCAGCTTTGGTTAGTTGCTCCTCGATGATTGGCTGAGGCACACCGTTGAATGGAGGAGTCGCAACCTTGTAACCCAAGGCGCGGGCAGCCATACCAAGGTGGACTTCGAACAACTGTCCAAGGTTCATGCGTGAAGGCACACCCAGTGGGTTCAGGATTACGTCGATTGGCGTACCGTCTTCCATGAATGGCATGTCTTCGACAGGCAGGATGCGGGCGACAACGCCCTTGTTACCGTGGCGTCCGGCGAGCTTGTCACCGACGCTGATCTTGCGCATCTGAGCCACAAAAATCTGGATCTGCATCAGCACACCAGCTTTGAGTTCGTGGCCGTTTTCGCGGCTAAAGACCTTCACGCCAACAACCTTACCGTGCTTGCCGTTGCTCATGCGCTGGCTGGTGTCGCGGACATCTTTGGCTTTTTCACCGAAGATAGCGCGCAGCAGGCGCTCTTCAGAGCTGAGCTCCTGCTCACCCTTTGGCGTAATCTTACCCACCAGAATGTCACCGGCGTGGACTTCGGCGCCAATGCGCACAATGCCGTTTTCGTCGAGGTGACGCAGTGATTCTTCGGATACGTTTGGAATGTCGCGGGTAACAATCTCTGGCCCCAGCTTGGTTTCACGCACCTCTACCATGTAGTCGGTAATGTGAATGCTGGTCAGGTCGTCATCTTTAACAATGCGCTGGCTTAAGATGATGGCGTCGTCCATGTTGTAACCGCCCCAAGGCATGAAGGCAACAATGAGGTCACGGCCAACGGCGAGTTCGCCTTCGGAAATGCTCATGCCTTCGATAAGGGTGTCGCCTTTTTGGACCTTCTGGCCACGGGTAACAATAACGCGGTCGTTCATGCTTTCGCCATCGTTCGAGCGCTTAAAGTGCTGAGGCTGGTAGCTGGTCACGCCATCTTTGTACTTAACCTGTACTTCGGTAGCGTCAGCTTTTACAACTTCACCTTCGGCGTCAGCAACAACCAGCTGGCCGGAGTTGCGGGCAATTGCCTGCTCCATGCCGGTACCAACGATTGGCGAGCTTGGCTTAATAAGAGGCACTGCCTGCTTCTGCATGTTCGAACCCGTCAAGCTGCGGTCAACGCGGTTTTTTTCGATGAATGGAATCAGACCGGCGGTAGAACCAAGGATCTGCTTCTTGGCGGCGTCGATGTAGGTGACTTCTGAGGCGTCGATTTCACCTGGCTTCAGGTTCACACGAGCCGACACGCGCTCGGCTACGAACTTACCGTTCGCATCGAGGTCGTTACCGGCTTCGGCGATAACCTCGACAGATTCCTGAACAGCGTCCAGATACACAACTTCGTCGGTTACTTTGCCGTTTACTACTTTGCGGTAAGGAGTTTCAAGGAAGCCATACTCGTTAATGCGAGTGTAACTTGCCATGTTCAACACCAAGCCAATGTTGGCACCTTCTGGAGTTTCTACAGTACAAAGGCGGCCGTAGTGGGTGGCGTGGGCGTCACGGACGTCAAAGCCAGCGCGTTCGCGGCTTAAACCACCAGGACCCATCGAGCTCAGGCGGCGTTTGTGGGCCAGCTCTGAAAGCGGGTTGGTCTGGTCCATGAACTGAGACAGCTGAGAGCTGGCAAAGAACTCACGGACAGCAGCAACGACAGGGCGCGCGTTGATTAGCTGGCCAGGAGTAACAGTCTCGATGTCGCACATGCTCATGCGGTCACGTGCGTTGCGCTCCATGCGCAGCAGGCCAATGCGGAATTGGCGCTGCACGAGCTCACCGACCATTTTGACACGGCGGTTGCCCAGGGCGTCGATGTCGTCTGGGTGTTCCTGCGTGTTGTTCAGGCGAACGATCTCTTTAATGATTGCAACCAGGTCTTCGATGCGCATGACGCGGTTTTCAGCCGTGTTTGCAACATCCAGGCTGAGGCGCTGGTTAATCTTGTAGCGGCCAACGCGGCTGAAGTCGAAGCGCTTGAAATCGAAGAACATGCGCTGGATCAGCTCGCGGGCGTTGTCAACGGTGGCCAGGTCGCCGGGGCGAAGGCGACGGTAGACCTCGATGAGGGCTTCGTTGGTGCCCTTGCTTGGGTCTTTGTCGAGGGTGGTGTCAATGTAGTTGATCTCACCTGTGTCGACGTCTTTGAACAATTCCTTGATGCCGGCGTTGGTCGGGTAGGCCAGGGCACGGAGCAAAGTTGTCACAGGGATCTTGCGACGACGGTCGATCTTAACGTACATAACACCGCTTTGGGCGGTCTCGAATTCGAGCCATGCACCACGGCCAGGAATAACCTTTGCGCCGTAGAAATTGCGGCCGGCAGCAGCGTCAGCAGTAAAGAAAACACCAGCAGAGCGGATCAGCTGGCTTACTACAACGCGTTCTGCGCCGTTAATAACAAAAGTACCGCGGTTCGTCATCCACGGGTAGTCACCAAGGTAAATTTCCTGCTCTTTTACTTCACCGGTTACCTTGTTGGTGAGTTCGATTTTTGCCTTCAGCGGCGCTTCGAAACTGACGTTGTTGTCGCGCGCATCGATTTCGCTGCTCTTAGGCGCTTCAAAGTGGTAGTCCTTAAAACGCAATTCTAATTTTGTGCCGGTGTAATCCTCAATCGGATTAATTTCAGCAAAGATTTCGCCCAGACCCTCTTCGACAAACCATTTAAAGCTGTCGGTCTGGTGGGCGATAAGGTTTGGCAGCGCTAATGCGGTGTCGTCTTGTGTAAAGAGGACACGAGCAGAAGCGGCTGGCTTGGTGCTAGCAGGCTTGCTCATCCAAAAATGCCCCTATCGTATTAGTTATTAGTGGCGCCCCGAAGATCCACTAGGGTAGGTCCTGTAAAAAGCCGCTGGCCAAGACGACTCACAGGTAGAACTTACCTACCTTACACTACTTCTTACTTTCCATTCTGGGGGAGTTTTCCACTATTGTCAAGAAGTTAGGCTTATTTTCATTGTAGAATTCTCAATAACGCCGAGGCACTGCCAATACTGTCACCGGGAGCTGGCCGGTTCATCTAAGCTTTCTCGATAATACCGTCTACAATACCGTATTCAGCCGCCTCTTTGGCGTTCATCCAAAAGTCGCGCTCCATGTCGTTGCGGATCTTGTCGCGCTTCTGGCCCGTATATTTGGTCATAAGGTCAACAAGCAGCTCTTTGGTGCGAATACCTTCCTTCAGGCTAATCTCCATATCGGTCATAACGCCCTGGGTGCCACCATGTGGCTGGTGAATCATTACGCGACTGTTCGGCAGCATGAACCGCTTCCCCTTCGCACCAGCCGCCAGTAGTACGGCGCCCATGCTGGCCTGCATGCCAATACCAATGGTTTGTACATCTGGCTTAATAAAGTTCATTGTATCAATAATCGCCAGGCCGTCGTAAACCACGCCGCCAGGGCTGTTAATGTACAGGCTGATATCTTTTTTAGGGTCTTCGTAGGCAAGATGCAGCAGCTGCGCCACAACAAGGTTAGCCGTGTGCTCGTTGACGTCCTCGCCTAAGAAGACGATGCGTTCATTAAGCAGGCGGCTAAAAATGTCAAAAGCGCGCTCGCCCATTGGGTTGCGTTCAATCACGGTTGGAACAAGATAGTTTTTTGGCTGCTGTGTCATATATACCCTTCTCTCAGTTGCTTGTTTCATTGTAATAAAATTAGCACTCTAGCGTCAAGAGTGCTAATTTTCTCAGAACAACAGTTTATTTCTTGCTGTTGATGTCGACAAGGCGGTCAACGGTTTTTTCGGTCAGCATGCGGTTTGCAATATCACGACGGGTTTCAGGCGTGTCCAATTGCTTGGCCACGTCAGGGGCGTTCCCGTAGCGCTGCAGCATTTCCTGCAGGCGAACATCAAGTTCTTCGCGGCTGACTTCAATACCCTCAGCCTTGCTCAGTTCAGCAAGTGCCAAGCCAACTTGTACGCGGCGCTCGGCCTGCGGGCGAAGCTCTTTAGTGTGCCATTCTTCTTTGGTCAGCTTTTCCTGTTCCAGGTACTGGTCAAGGGTAATGCCGCGGTACATAAGATTCTGAATAAAATCGCGCTCAATGCTGGCGATCTGGTCGTCAACCAGTACATCGGGGGCAGGAACATGGCTTCCCTTCACTAGCTGTTCAACCAGCATGTCTTTCATTTTGTCGACAGCTTCGCGCTCTTTTTGTTCGGTCAGCTCGCGAGTGACGTCGGCTTTCAGCTCAGCCAGTGTCTTGAATGGGCCGGCCTTGGCCGCGAATTCATCATTCAGGTCCGGCTTCTGGACGCCTTTAACCGACTTAACGGTCACCTTAAAGGTAACTTTTGCGCCAGCCAGTGGTTTGTGGTGGTAGTCCTTGGGGAATGTAAGCGGCAGATCGAACACGTCGCCAGTCTTTTTGCCAACAAGGCCTTCTTCGAAGCCAGGAATAAAGGTTCCCGAACCAAGCGTCAGCGGGTAATCTGTGCCGCTTGCGCCCGGGACTTCTTTGCCGTCCTTGTCGGTACCTTCAAAGTCCATAACAACCTCGTCGCCGTCTTGGGCTGCACGGTCAACGTCTTCTTTGGTGGCCATGCTGACTTGCAGGCGTTCGATAACTTCATCAATCTCGGTGTCACCAATCTTAACGGCGTCCTTGGTAGCTTTCAGTTTTGTGTAATCGCCAAGCGTAATAGCCGGGATAACTTCCACCTCGGCTGTGTATTCCAGTGACTCGCCGGGAACGTACGAAACGACGTCTACTTTCGGACGGTCAAGTGGTACGATTTTTTCAGCATCAAAAACATCGACAGCAGTCGTGTTTACTGCGTCTTCCAGGACTTCCTGGCTTAGGTGGTTGGGGTCGATCTGCTTGGCTGCAACCTGCACAGGCACTTTGCCCGGGCGGAAGCCGGCGGCCTTAACGTTTTTTGCCAGACGGGCAATCGTTTTTTGTTGGATAGGTGCGAGGTCGGCCGCGGTCAGCGTGACAGTCATGTGCACCTGGGTGTCGGATGGTTTCTTAATCACATGTTTCATATCTGATAGTATACCGTGGTTCAGATTTGTTTGCGAGCGTAAGCACAATTCAAAAAGCGAGGAGCCGGGAACGTGTGCGCAGTGCACACGTTCCCGACAACTCGCTTACAGTGCCCGGGGGCACGAATGCCGGTCAGTTCCGCGGCGCGAAGCCCCGGAAGATGTCGGCGATCAGCCAGGAGTTGTTGCTGCCGTGGTGGAGCACGAAGCCCCGACCGATGCCGAACAGCACCACCCCGAGAATGGTCCAGCCGACGCTCCACACCCAGGCGTAGCCCGAGCCGATGGCCCAGGACAGCGCCCCGATGGGGATCGCGGCAGCCAGTGCCAGGCGCGGGAAGTACCCGCCGAGAGCGGCGCCCACCAGGTAGCCGAAGCTGACGATGGCGAGGCCGAACAGCGCCACACAGGCGCCGACGCCCATACCCCAGGCCGCACTTCCGCTCGCAACGCCCACGATGGGGCCAGCGAACAGCGCGACCGGCAGGGCGATGACCCAGCCAAACGTGCGTACGCCCGAGCCGTGAAGGTCACGGCTGCGGCGGTATCCGTAGGACATGTCTGCCTCCTAAAGAGCGGTGGTTGCGCCGGCGCGGTGCTCCGCCTCGGCGAAGATTTCGGCGAGCGGGATGCCCAGCTCCAGGGCGATCATGATGACCAGCCTGGAGGCGGTGCCGATACCCCGGTCGGGGTCCCGGACCTCGACCGGCTTGTCGGCGTCCTCGGACGGCGTGAGCTGCGTGGCCAGTTCGGCCAGCAGCCGCGCGACGTGCGGCGACTGCGGCTCCTGCGCGGCGGCGTACACCGTCAGCGCGGAGTGCGCCTCCTGCAGGATCCGGGTAGCCCGGTCCTTCAGCGGCCGGTCGTGTGCCTTCGCCTCGCGCGCCTTAGCGGCACGCTCTTTGCGAAGGTTCCACTCAGCGACACCGACGACACTCACGAACTCGCAGTTCTCCTCCTTGGCACCGAACGCCGAGAAGTGGTAGAGCCGCATGTTGAGGGTCGGCTGCGGCAGCTCGCCGTCCACCACTTCGGAGGACGGGCACACTGCCACGAGGTACCCACCCCAGTGGAACTCGGCGGCCATCTGCGCGTGAGCGGCGACGACGGTCAGGTCGGGACGCAACGCCTCCACCTCTTCGCGGAGGAGCTGCACGAATGCCTCTCCTGCCCCGTTGTTGGCGGCGTCGTTGGTCATCCCATGCCAGTCCGCCATGACGGCGACCGACTTGGGCTCACCACCCGTGGCGACCGCAGCAAAACGAGCAGCGGCGGCACGGTACTTACTGGCGTCGAACATCTAGACCTCCGTGGTCAGACAACGAATAAACCAATGATATTATACAACAAAAGTAAAAATATACTAGACTATATCGTCATCTTGGTGACGATAGTCCTTAATGGTGCTGACAGCACGGCTGAACGATAGCTTGTGTTCTTTTTCCTGAGCGACATCCTTAAGAGTGTATGTTTCTTCATCGAGCTCTTTCTGTCCAACAAACAACAGGAATGGGACGCCTTTTTTAATCGCCGTCTTAATCTGTTTGTCGATTTTGCGCCCAGTAATATCCAGTTCAGTATTCACCCCTTGGTTGCGAAGGCGGTCGGCAAGCTTTTGCGCGCCTTTTAGCGCATCGCCGAGCACTACAATGTACACTTCGGTGTTGGTGCGCAAGCCCGGAATGAGCTTGTGCGTCTCCAAAAAATCTGCAAATGTAACGTCGCCAATGGCAAATCCGGCAGTCGGCACCGGCTCTACACCGAACAGGCCAACCAAACCATCATAGCGGCCGCCGCCAAATAGTGAACGGGCGTTCATGGGGTTAGTGTCAAACACCTCGAACACGATGTCAGTGTAATAATCGAGGCCCCGCATAAGGCCAATGTCAAAGGTGACGCTTTTTACGCCATGTTCGCGGAGCAACGTGAACAGCATCTGCACTTCGCGGATCGCGGTCGATTCCAGTATTTGCTTTGGCAGGTCACCCATGCTTTTAGCAGCAAACAGCGTGCCAATCTTCTTAAGACCTTCCTGTACTTTAGGGCGGTCAAAGATCTCGGAAGCCTGGTCTATAAATTCGGCAGGCGAAACCTTATCTTTACGGTCAAACAGCTTCATCATGAGTTGCGACTGCACAACATCGAGCTCTAAATATTCGGCCATCATAAAGTTCACCAGGCTGCGGCTGTTGATTTTAATGGTGTACATTTTATCGGTGGCGCCAAACTGCTTCATGATCTGGTCGGCCATGGTAATAAGCTCGACTTCGGCATCTATGGTTTGCACGCCAAAAATATCGACGTTCAGTTGCCAGAACTCGCGCAACCGGCCGCGTTGTGGACGCTGGTAGCGCATAAAGTTCGCCACCGAATACCAGCGCACGGGGTACGGCAGTTCCTGCCGACGACCAGCGACCAACCGGCTGACGCTTGGCGTCATCTCTGGACGGATCATTACCTGGCGGTTACCGCGGTCAACAAATAAATAACTTTCGTCGTTCACCAGCTCCTGGCCACTTTTTGCGGCGTATAACTCGAGAGGTTCGAGCATTGGCGTCATATATTCTTCGTACCCGTAACGCTCCGCCATTTTGCGCCATACGCTGAAAATGTGGTTTTGCACGCGCATATCTTCCGGATAGAAGTCGCGTGAGCCTTTATACGGTTGTGTTGTGAGCATTGCCATAAGAATTATCCTGCTTAGATTGTATCAGATATATAAAAAGCCGGGGCAAACCGGCGAGCTGATACGTTGAGGTACGCAAAACTAACCGATGTGCGCCGGCAAGATATGCTGATGATGCAGGTTTGCGTACTTCATACCGTGGTAAAGCGTACCACGGGCGCGCCGAGGATGCAATTTCAGGTCAGCCGGTCCATGCTGACGACGTGCAGTGCCTGCTCGTGGGTTGGGATCATCTGGCTGCCGATGCGGGAATCCAATCGTTCGTGAAGCTGCTGGCGCGTCGTTTCGTCTATCCCACATTCCGCCAGCGTCAGGCCAGCCTGGTACAAACCAGTCAGTAACTTACCGTCACGCTCAACGTCCAGATAGCCGCCACCAAACGCGTTCTTGCGCAGAGACTTAAATTGAATACCTCTTACATAATCGGCGATTTCGTCTGGGCCAACCAGTAGCCTATCCATGACCACCAGCGGTGGTGCGGCGCGTTCGTCGTTCAGGTCCAGTCGCGAACTGCTGTGCCCTGGGTCGAGCAACATGTGGCCAAGGTGAATGCGTGCCTGCCGTGGGTCATCGGGAAGTTGCGCAAACGGCACATCCATGGCAAATCTTACACCGAATTCACGGTCGACAGTCATGCCGAGTGGACCATCGATCATGCCGCCGGTGGCACCATGCACAGTAACTGCCAAGGCTGTCACGCCAGTTTGGGCACGAGTCACAACATCATCCATGTATGCCATTCGTGCTTGCCTCTCTTGCCTGCCCGCGCCCACGCCATGGGTTACATACATAGCGAGCCTCAGCGCGTCTCCAGGAGTCAGGTCGCCGCGATCAAACAAATCGGCTACGTGTTTTTTTCGTTCATCCAATGCCAGGTACGGGTCTTCCTGGCTTGGCCTCAGGGCATCGATGTCGGAAATATGACGATCCAAAATACGTTCACTGTAACCCAGCTCTTCTTTCACTGCAGTCATGCGGCAACTCCTCTAATATAGAACCCAATTGTAGTTTGAGTTAACCACAAACACAATACGTGTGTAGGTCGAAAAATCGGTTGACTTTACCGCTGTTTGCCTGCTGCGGCTTCGTCGAGCAACCAGACAACCGCACCGCCAGCTTCGTCAACCATAGTAGCGGCCCTGGCCACAGGAAGCGTCGAGCCTTTCGCCAATGCATCAGCCACGGTAGTCGCCTTGCCCGTCCCCGCGACTAGGATTAGGCAGACGCCGGCTTTCTTGAGCGCCTCAAAAGTGAGCGTTATGCGCTGCGCCGGCGGTTTAGGCGAATCGTGCACCGCGCACACCAGCCGGACATCAGGCACTCCGTGTCCCGGGAAAAGCGAGAGGGTGTGGCCATCCTCGCCCATGCCAAGCCATACCACATCAAAACGGGCAATTTGGAATACGGCTTGTTCGTAGGCATCGGCTGCAGCGTCCGGCCCAAGCTCGACAGGCGGTACCAGGCGGTTTTCGTCGGCAATCCCAAGTGCGTCAAGGAAACCCTGTATTTGCCCCCAGTTAGAATCTGGGTGCGTAAGCGGCACGCAGCGTTCATCACCCATAAGGACAGTAACCTTGCTCCAGTCGAGCGCGTTTGCGTATGTTTTAGCGAGTATGTCGTAGGCTGCCATTGGCGAAGTTCCGCCAGCCAGCACCCATGTGGCTTCGCCGCGGGACCGCACAGCGTCGCCCAAGGCTTCGGCAGTGCGCCGGGCAGCCTCTTCGGCCACCAGGTGAGGTGAGGCAACAATCGTTGTATGTATCATGTCTTAACAGTATCAATAGGGATGAAACATAAAAAGCGCCAAAAGGCGGATCTGTGGACCCCGGGTGTCACGCCGGGGTCCACAATTGGCCGTTACGACTGCGGAAAAGGCGGTCTGGAGACCCGGTGGGGCTCGGGCTGGCCAAGGCCTGCGCGCACAATACGCTCCAGCCAAGCCAGGTCGGCAGCCTCGTCCTGCCCGTAGATCTCGCCCATCATGATGCCGGCGAGCAGAGCTGCTGACGTACAGGGCTCCACCTTGACGGGCAGAAGCTTTTCGCGGCCACCGAGGAATCGGATTTCCGCGTAGCCCAGCCCGAGGTCACGCATTGAAGCTTCGCTCAGAAGCACCAGCGAGAACTCGGTGTCGAGCATGCCACGGCCGAATGCCGCATAGATGCTGCCGCCCGGCACGTAGTCTGACACGACAACCTCGAAGCCCTTGTCCGCGAGCCGGGCTGCGATCCACGTGGCCATAGCTACATCATTGCCGCGCGCCAGGTGGATGATGCCAACCTTACGCTTTGTCATGCTAATCCTCTCAGTAAACGGCGTGGCAAAATTATATAATCTTTCAAGATTTTATACAAAAACATTCTTCGTTATTTGCGCCTATTGTCTTCCCATGTTTTAATTTGTTAGTTCGCCGACCACAACGCAGGAGGTACCATTGCAACGACAATGCGCAACCTTGAACGTACTCGCCGACGCCTACCTGGGCTATGGCAGCTACGACTCAGCACCGGAGCTTCTGGTGCCGGGCGCACGCACACCGCATCTGGTACGGCTCATCAACGGCCTAGGGGCCGACATTGTGGGCCTGCAGGAGGCCGAGCCGACTCTGGTGGCCGCGCTCAGCATGGCCGGCGATTGGCAGGTCTTCTGGTCACAGAAGCAAAACAACAAACCGGACGGCTGTCTGACTCTGGTGCGGCGAGGCATTACCGCCATGGGCTTCACCACCCACGGCTATGCCGATGGCACCGGACACATCCTGCAAATGGTGACTGTCGAGGGTGTCGTCTTTGCCAACACGCACATCAAGTGGGCCCCGGCAGACAGCCCGGACCACGTTGGCGTAGGACAGACAAGGGCAATGCTCGACCACCTGGGGTCTACACGCCCAGCGGTCATCTTCGCAGATTGCAACGACCGCCCAGGTGGACCGGTTCGGGCGCTAGTGCAGGCCGCAGGCTTCACCAACGTCAGTGGCGATGACCCGACAGCACTCATCGGGGAGGAGCGGGCGCCGATCGACTTGCTCGCCTACCGTGGGGTTCGCGCCACGCGAATCGACCTGCAGTTCAAGCCCGACGACATCCCCTCGACCGAATGCCCATCGGACCACATTCCGGTGATGGCGACCATCGAGACCGAGTAACACCGGCGGCGAGGGATAGGCATCGATGACCTATCCCTCTGCGGCTCCTGAACGGAGCCGCTTTTCAAATGAACGAATCTTGTATCTCCGCGCCGCGACAGCCTTATACCAGTCGCGCCAGCCGATCCATCATAGCCACAACCGAGTCTTCATTCATTCCAGACTCCATCATAGCCTGACGTTCCTCGACAGATTGAAAGATCATCTGATCGGTCAATCTCGTCTTGCCACCAGAGAGTTCCTCGAAGGTCACCGTGTGGAGCATCACGCTCGGCACCGCCTCGAAAGCCCACGTGCCCACAAGCAACTCGCCTTTTACAACTTTGTGGTAGACGCCACGAAACAAATACTCATCGCCGCCAACCGTATTAATAAAGCGCCATTGACCCCCTTCGCGCACGTCCATTACCTCAACGTTTAGCGGGCTACTTGGATCGATCCACCACTTGGGGATTAATGTGGGATCTGTATATGCTGCAAACACTCTGCTCGCTGGCGCATCAAAAATATAGGTAGAGAGCATGACAAGAGAATCTGGCTCAGCAGTAAATGTATGGTGTGACATTAAAATATATTCCTTTAGTTAGGCTTGTATGTAAGAAGCAGGAGGCCGTTGTTGAGTGCCCGAGTTTCGACTAATCCCAGCGTCTTCTGATCTAGCCCTTCATTAAAAAGCCGCTTGCCTTCACCGAGAATAATCGGGTGAAGCTGCAGCCGATATTCATCGACAAGATCATTCTGAATAAGCGTTTGCACCAATTGAGCGCTGCCATTCACTAGAATAGGGCCGCCGGCTGATTGTTTGAGCTTTTTGAGCCCTGCGACAACGTCGTGCTTAATCTGGGTTGTATTATTCCAGATCAAATCTTCATCTGTAAGCGTAGACGAAACGACATACTTCTTCATACTGTTTATTTGATCAGAGAACGCTCCCATATTAGCCGTGGGCCAAAATTCGGCAAACGCTTGGTACGTAACTCGCCCTAAAAGCAGCGCATCCGCAGCCAACAGCTCATCAACTTTGTACTGACCAGCTTCTTCATTCATGAAGGGCAGGTTCCAGCCACCGCGGGGGATTTCCTTGCTACCACCTGGGTCTTGCATAACACCGTCAAGGGTAATAAATTCGGATACAATAATCTTTCGCATAGAGACCACTGTAGCGTACAACGGACGCCCCGTCTTGAATGAAAACGACATTACTGTTTGGAGTTTTTGGCCTGAATTTGGGCCGGCGTAAGCCCAAGAAAGTGTTTCAACGATCGGTTAAGGTGCGACTGGTCAGCATAGCCTGCCTCTATCGCCACAGTATCAATTGACATGCCCTTCGCCAAAAGGTTGGCGGCATAATGCGCCTGCTCTATGCGCTTTAGGGTACGCTTGGGTAGTCCAACGGTCTGCAGAAAATGACGCTGCACCGTGCGCTGAGTGCCCTCTAGGGATTCCCCTTTTAGCGTATTCTCTACGACCGAATCATGGACCAGTAGCCCCTCTCTCACTAACCGAGCCACAAACGACTCGGCATTATTAAAGGTCGGAAAGTGCCAGAGTTCTCCGTTGAGCCGAAACGTTGCGGGTGTTACCGATGGGAGCTCCCGGTCCCTCAGGTCATACAATTCGTGAGGAGGGAAATAAGGCATATAGACGCCGGGCTTGAACACAATACCAACAAACTCAGCGTTGGCAGGACAGGTCATTTCTGTCGCTTTTGTTTCTGGCCCACGGAGAGTAAGTGTTGTTTTGCCATCAATCCTCGACACGACCAGTTCCCAATAACTGTTTGCTACCGAGGTAAAGATACTCTCGTGCAAGCTGCGGGCCCGCCATACTTTTTGGATATATGGCGAATCCGACGGCCTCTCTTCAAGAGTAAACTGCTGAGCCACTATTGACGCCCCTTCGACATAGCGCGATTGTATCAAAACCGGCGCGCCAATGCGACCCAAGGCTAAAAAGGCAGAAGCAACAACAAAGTAAAAGACCTCAGGCGTAACTGAGGTCTTTTACTTGGTGCGCGAGAGAGGACTTGAACCTCCACGCCCGAAGGCACATGCTCCTAAGGCATGCGTGTCTACCATTCCACCACTCGCGCAGAATGTGGGTGCAGGTGCGATTATATCGAAAATGACAGATGTTGTACATGGGGTGGGCCCGAGACCTCGCGGCCTCGGGCAGCACCATTCAGTTGTGGACGCCGTTCAGTAGCACAGCACCTTGTTCGGCCGTGTATCCGGCGTGGGCCAGCGCGGCTCGGGCGTTAGCGTAGTCGCGCGATTCGGGATCACGGCCCGCGAGCTTCTTCTTGAGGCACGCGGCAATGTCTTCATCGCCAATATGTGCCTGTGTCCTGGACTCGAATCCCGCGCCAGTGTGCTGCGCCAGGTCCTCGATCGGGATATTACAGACCTCTTTATGGCCGTCGGCCACAAGGGGCACCACAATACAGAAGAGGTGCGTGACCAGATCGATCCGCGGCGGCCCTGTGGTACGGGCGCCAAACCACAGTCCGTGCTGCAGCAGCCGTGCGTATCCGTGGCACAGGAACGGCTCGTCGTCGAGAGTCCGCAGGAGCCGCCGACCCTCACGCAGAGCAGTGAGGATGGCTGGATTACCGGCCCCGAACACCACCTCGACCGCTATTGCCAGCTTCTGGCTGGTGGGCACTTCGCCGATGTTGCAGAGTTCGTTGACTCTCTTGTACGCCGTTTGCTTGAGACGGTGGTGGTCGGCCGGGTGCTGCTGGTTGAGCCCGTACAGTTCACCACGACGCGCGCGAAGGCGTGTAATCGTGTCGTCTATCTCCTCCATCTCGGTGCGGTATGCAAGGCCAATGGCTGCCGAGGCACTTACCTCGGCGGCGGCTGCAGCTACAGTCTCGTCCAACAGGGCGAGCGCAGAAGCGCGTTCGGCACGAATTGCCTCCATAGCTCGTCTGGGCATAGTCTCCCCTAACTGTTTGGCACTAAAACAAGAGTAAAATAAATAACCAAAAAGTCAACTACATAGTGAACCAGGCCGAGCCATTGTTATATACCTGTACCGAGCCCCATGCGGTATTGATAGTCCGCGAGCCCGCGCCGTCGATAGTCTGACCGCTTGTTCCCTGAATGGTAATGTTACTGGCGCCGGCGTTCCCTGTTTGGTCCTTAATGATGTACGTTTGGTTCGTATTGCCAGCCGCAGCCAAAGGTAACGTTACGACACGTGGCGCGGTCAGTGTTGTGTAAGCAATAAGGTAGTCACTGGCGACGGCAATGTAGTTAATGTCGGCGACACCCCGGCGGTTAATAGCCATACCTCCGCCGAGGCTTAGAGTAGCAGTAGGCGCAGCCGTACCAATGCCAACATTGCCGCCGGTAAACCATGTGTTGCCACTCGGCGCCACTTTTGCCACGCTCGCGCTCGGTGCAGGCACTGTGCCCGCAGTAGAAGCACCACCGGTATCGGTAAAGCTGTTTGTGGTAGCGGTGTAGTACACGTTCTCGCCGCCCGGACTAGTGCCGCGATATATCCTGTACGATCCAGCACCGGCAACGGCCGTCCAGCTTAAGTTGACCGAACCACTGGGGCCAGTAACGACAGCGTTTACTTCTGAGCCGGCCACAGACGTGCCGCCAGCACCATCGAGCGAGATAACCTGGTAATAATATGTGCCGCTCGCTAGCGTTCCACCGCTCCCAACAGGAGTTGCCGAAAGCCCGCCAGGTGGCGACATACGAATGTTGATAGTGCCGCCATTAACCGTTAAAGCTTGGTCGGGGCTAGCCGTTAAAATGCCCACGCGGTTGCTTTGGTTGTCGACGTTAAAAATGGTGGTGCTTGCGGCGTTTTGCACTTGCAATACATTCGATGCGTTGTTGACTGGCTTTACAAGGACGTTCGAAGTCAGCATGGCGTTTGCAAACACGTAGTTACTGCCCTGGCTGTAGCGCAACGTACCAATAATAGTTCCGGTAAACGGTGTAACAGTTGCCGAAAGGTTGGCCTCGATCTGGATTGGCGTCAGTACGTTACTGCCATATACAACGCCGACGGTAATCGGGTTGTTAACGCCTGAGCCAAAAACGGTGTTGCCTGCGTGCATGCGAACTGTAACCTCTTGGGCATTTGCCAGTGCCAACGCTGTTCCACCGGTGTTGTTAGCCTGAATGTCCAAAACAATGTCTTTATTCACGCCACTGTTAATTTGTCCGATTGCCACAACCGGGTCACAGCTTGTGGTTACGCCAATAACTTCAAAAGCCTGCACGTTGGCGTACACGTTGCTACATGCGTTATCAATAACCAGACCGCCGAACGGCACGCCTACACCCGTACAGCTATCGACAAACAGGCTCGTGTAATGGATCTGGTTACTCTGGTTTAAATGCACGCCCGTCTTACAGCCAATGGCATACACAAAATTCACCACGCAGTCGCTCCCGGCATTGTGGTAAATGCCGCGGTAACCACCTTTTATAAACACGCCGCCAATTTCGAAGTGATACCCAAGGAGCGCCAGTCCATCTTGCCCTCGCAGCAGCCCGGTCGACTCAATTGCGGTACCCACATGCCACAGCCGCACATCGCCTAAGTAAATATGCGCCTGCTGGTTCGAGGTAATGCCAGCCTGGATGCCTGCGCCATGCAGACATTCAACAAGAATCCGACGCACTACGGCATAGGGCTGCACCACCACGCACGGAGCAAAGCGGTCGGCCAATGCATTCACAATAATACCCAAGCCGTCAAAGATAACGCCAGACGGAATGGAAACCTGGGACGTGACAATATAAATCGCCTGTGTCGGGCCGGCTGGCAACGTAACAACACCATTACCCATGCCCATTGGCTGGTTTGGGTTGGTCATGTAGCCAGCAATAAATTGCAGCCCGGTTGCGGCGGCGTTGACGGCGTTCTGCAGTGCGGCCGTGTTGTCGCTGCCGTACACCATAACGCCGTTGCCGGAGTTGGTTGTAATGCCGGCTGTCGACGCAAGCGTTACCTGAGTGGCCGACTGCACAGATTGAATGGTTGTGATTGTACCCGCGCTCCCGCTGGTATATACAATGGCTATTTTGCCAACATCCGCCGAACTAAACGTACCGGCGCTTGTGGTAACAGTAGAACTTCCCGATGCCGCCACAACGCTGTTTACGCGTTTGCCGTCGCCAAGGGCGCCGTAATCGCGGGCGTTAATCTCGACATCACCCTTACTGACCAATGCCGATGTATCAACGGTAGGGTTGCCCCACTTCACACCCGCCGCCTGCGCACTGTCTGCCACAAGTGCCTGCCCGTCTGTGCCGACACCAAGGCGCTGTACGTTCGAGGCACCAGCCGCGACAAACAAATCGCCCTTGGCAGTTGCCGCAGTTTTATCGATTTTAGAGGCGAGCGCACCCTCGAGGCCATTCACCTTACTCTGGGCAATATTGGCCGCAGCAGAAATATGAGCATCTGCAACAATTCCTGAGCGCAACGATCCATCTGACTTATGGACTTGTGCTAAGAAATCGTTGAGGACTTGTCCCCAAATACCATCATCGCCACCAGGACTTGGAAGCCGCGACATGAATTACTCTTCTACCCCCGCTTACATCATAAGCTTTTTACTCGACTAATGGTAGGCGAAGCTCCCTCGCATGTCAATCTTATAATAAGTGCAAAATCTGTAACGGAGTGTGTCGGAGTGACCATGACTGGCCACCCCGACACACCCTTGAGCCTTACGAGCGGGCATGCCGCCCTCGGCTTCGTACCCTCTTGGTTTGTGGTTTCGGTTCCTGGACTTGTGACTGTTTCTCCGTCACCGGCCCAGTTACCGCACGCAGCGTTACCGCCACGTACACCAGACCGGTGAGGAGGTTGGGCAGGAAGTCCCACAGACTCCAGGCTGCCATGTAGTACGCCGACCCGCCGACCCAGATGAGACCGGTGCCGAAGCCCCAGCCCCCAATGAGTGTGCGGGAGTACTTGATCCGGCGACTCGTGGAACCCTTCTTTGAGCCCGTTGCGCTCCATCCTAGCCGCTTGTCCCGCAAGATGTCCATGAGCGCGAACGCGTGTGCCCATCCGTAGACGAGCTTCACCGCCCACGCGTCGATCCCATAGCGACACCTGTGCCATGCGGGGAAAATCACCATGTTATAGATCAACGATGGCAAGATCCACAGATAGTTTTCGAGCAGCACCTGATCGGGGAATACCAGCAGCAACACGATCGGGATCGTCGGACCCACAATCGTGAAGATGGCGGTGTGCAGGTAGTAACAGAACCCCGATAGATAGCAGCACCTCGTGCGGAAGCTCATCTTGGCAGCCCAGAACTTGCGGCTACCCAGAAGGGACATCGACCCCATGCACCACCGATATTGTTGCTGGATAAATTTCACCAGCATATCAGGGCACTCTCCCGTTGCCAGGTTGATGGGGAGGTAGAACAATCCCCAGCCTGTCTTCGAGAGGTAACGCAGGTCGAATCCCGTGTGAACGTCCTCGGAGTGGCCGATCAACGTCGGACCGCCGCCGTTCTCCTCTAGCGCTTCGCGCCGGTAGATGGCATTGGTGCCAACGCAGATCGCTCCGTCGAGCTGATTGCGTGACTGCTGAATGAAGCGGTAGAACAGTTCCTGTACTGCTCCCGCCCCGCTTTGGAGCCAGTTCTGAACGTCCCTTCGGACGTGGAAGTACTGCGGAGACTGAATGATACCGAGCCGGGGGTCTCCCTCCAGGTACGGCAGCATCTCCGTCAGATAATCCTCCCGCGGGCAGAAGTCCGCGTCGAACACTAGCAGGTACTTGCCGGGGCGTTCCTTCTTTCGGCTGATTAAGAACCCGAACTTCAGGTTCCCCGCCTTCTTGAACCACCCACGGATGTTCTTCCCCCCGTAAATCGGCACTGGGGGCCGTGTGTGATACTCGAAGTTGGCACCAGCACGCCGGAATTCGGCCACCAGTTCGGCGGCCTCCGGCGACTGTCCGTCATCCAGCACGTAGGCAGTGATCTCCCCGCCGAGAAGCGTGTAGGCCTTCATCATCATGGCAACATAGTGCCACGTATTCCGAAGGGTCCTGGTCGGCTCACCGGCGATCGGCAGCATGACGTCAATCGGGGGAAGTCCTTCAACAATGGCCTTGGCAAGCCACGCAGCCACCTTTACCCGGTGAGCGGCAACATCGAAGCTGGAAGCTCCGAAATTGACGGCCAACGAGATGAAGTAGTACGCAACCGTGAAGACCAAGAACAACGAGTACGCCGACACCAGCCATGGATTGAGCAAAAGGAACTTGCCCTGGCTAATGATCAGACACGTAAAGCTGACGAGCGACACCACTGTAACTACCAGAGGACGCCGCTTGACATAGCTGTATTTCTCGCGGTCCGTCGGAGGACTCGGCAGGTTTCCCTGCAGTTCTGCGTCGGGTGGGGGTGGACGAGGGCTGGACCCCCTACCGGTCGCGACTTTCGTGACGAACCCCCTTCCTTCTCAGAACCAAAACCACTTAGGTACGAGTCAGGGCGCCTCTTTCGAAGCGCCCTAGACCGTAGACCATTTTACAGTATTTTTGTCAAAAAAGTAAGTAGCTAGTGCATTTCTAACCAATAAAGACAGCCCTCATTTGGACTGTCTTTGACGGTAGAATGCCAGCGCCGCATCTCCGTAATATCTATTGTCCACCACAACAACTCCATTAACGGTCGGCGCTGAGCCTCTACCTGGGTATGATAATACCATAAGCCCGTTTGGGTTTAAATGACGAATTAACAACGAAACTGTGGATAACTGCAGATCCTGGTACGGTGGGTCTGCAAGGATAAGATCGAAGGTAGCGTCAGGGTTTTGTTCGCTCCACATGCGGCAGTTTGCTTTTACAAGCTGCACTCTGTCTTCGACCCCAAGTGACTCAATATTTTTCTGGATAACCTTCTGCGCAATTCGGTCGCGCTCAAGGGCAAGGCTGTTTTTTGCACCCCTGCTTACTGCTTCGAAGCTGACCGCTCCACTGCCCGCGAACGGGTCGAGCACGGTCTTGCCCTCGGCATCAATCATATTAAATAGAGCGCCACGCATACGTTCGCCCATAGGATGGGTCGCGTCGGAGCCGGGCGAATCCAGAAACCTGCCCCCGAACTCACCCGCGATCACCCGGATGCGCATTTACTTGCCCTCAGCCCGCTGCAGTGCTTCGTACCAGGCAAGGGCGATTGTTTTTACAATGATCGGCGCCAGTTGCTCGCGTGTTTCGCGGGCCAGCTGCCGGGTCCAGCCTTTATGGCTAAAGCGGTCATACATTTTAAGCTCGTAAATCTCGCGAGCAGCCTCCTGGAATACCTGCACCGTGCCCACTTTAAGCACCCGGCGGCATTCTGCCTTGGTTGGGTATCCACGCTTTAGACGCAAAGGAGCAATAATGGTTGCGACGCCAAATTCGTAGAGCCCGTGGGTTGTCATAACGCCTTTTGCGCCCCACATTTCCCAGTTTTTGGCCAATACTTTAGACGGCTTGTCGCCTTCACCCTTAATTATGAGCTTGTCTTTAATGCTTGTGCGGGTCTCGAGGCCTTCACCCCTCAGTTCTTCCAGGCGCTCTGCAAGCGGAAAATGGTGCGCCGGTGTTAGACCGTCGGTAATTGCATGCGCCTGCCAGGCTGCCTCGAACGCAGCTTTTTCGCGTTCACCTTTTTTAAGGGCGGCGGTCAGGTTTTTACTGTGACGTTCAATCATGCGTAGCAATTCGGTGTCTCGCTCGTCCATTGGGTCATAATAATGCCATGGTTCGTCGCGGGCAGGCGACTTGCTTTTAATGCCGTCGGGCCCGTTTTTGCCCTCGAACTGCAGGATTTCTTTATTGGTCGGAAAATAAGTGCCTGGCGCCACAGATTCGAGCGCCTTGCGTGCCACACGGTCAAGCTTCTGGTGCGCGCCAATAATGCGGCCAGAATGTTTACGGAGGGTTGTTCCTGAGTACATGTTAGTTTAACTTTGTGAGTCGCCGATAACGGTCGACATGTTCGTGCAATCTCTTATATTGTAACAAATTAACCTGGGTATCCACCAGCCAGGCCGCTGCATCTCGGGCGCGTTTTAGCAGCTTTGTATCGGCGAGGTTGGCAAATGACAGATTCAGGGCGCCATGCTGTGCCCGGCCGTAAATCTCGCCCGGGCCGCGAAGCTTAAGGTCGACTTCGGCCAGGTAAAAGCCGTCTGTAGACTGTTCGAGCTCACGCAAACGCTGGCTGACTGATTGTACAGTGGTCGGCACGACGTAGCAATAGCTTTGCTCACTCCCCCGGCCCACTCGGCCTCGCAGCTGATGCAGCTGGGCCAGACCAAACCGTTCGGCGCCCTCGATCAGCATAACTGTGGCGTTTGGAACGTCTACGCCCACCTCAATGACAGTCGTGCTAATTAAGACGTCGAGCTCTTTATTCTTAAACAACCGCATCACCAACTCTTTTTCGTCGGCCTTCATTTGCCCGTGCAACAGCCCGAGGCGTCGATGCTTAAACACGCTTTTTGTCAGGCGGGCATGCTCGGCTTCGACACTTTTTAATTCGACGTTTGCGCCGCCATCGGCAACAAGCGGACACACCACATACGCCTGGCGTCCGGCTTTAATTTCTTTGTCGATGTGTTCGTATACCGAATGCCGGGCCAGCGGCGAAACAACTTTTGTGGTGATTGGCTGGCGGCCCTTTGGTAATTCGTTCAGAATCGAGACTTCAAGCTCGCCATACACCGTTAATTGCAGGCTGCGGGGAATTGGCGTGGCAGTCATGCTAAGCAAGTGGGGCATGTGGTCGCCATGTTTTAACAGCTCGGCCCGCTGGGCGACGCCAAACCGGTGCTGCTCGTCGATTACCACAAGTCCAAGCTTATGAAACGCGCTGTCTTTTTGGATGAGTGCGTGCGTACCCACTACAACATCCACATCGCCAGAAGCAATATGCAGCTTCAGGTTCTCTTTTGCCTTTGGCTTGGTAGACCCAACAAGAAGCGCCACCCGCACGCCCATCGGCTCCAGCAAATCGGCCAATCCCTTGGCATGTTGCGTTGCCAGAATCTCAGTCGGCGCCATGAAGGCGGTCTGCAAGCCCCCACGGGCCGCCATAAACGCCGCCATTGCCGCGACAAGCGTCTTGCCCGAGCCAACATCGCCCTGCAACAGGCGATTCATCGGCTCACCTTTTTCCATATCTTGCAGAATCTCCCAGGCGGCCTTGCGCTGAGCGCCGGTCATAGTAAAAGGCAACGCACCCGTAAAGGCCTTGGCGACCTCTGGCAAAAATGGCACCTTCCAGCCTTTCAGCGAAGCCACGTCCTTTTTATTGAGCACGCTGGCGAGCATGAGCGTAAAAATCTCTTCAAACGAAATGCGCGCCTTGGCAGCTTCCAGGTCTTTTGCCTCTTCGGGAAAATGGATTGATTGGAGGGTCTGGTGTATATCTAGCAGATTCTCTCGCTTTATAAGGTCGGATGGCAGCGTTTCGGGCAACATCTTCATAAGCGGCACAAGCTCTAGCATAACCTTGCGCAGCTGATGGGACTTTAGTCCGGCGGTCTCGCGGTAAATCGGGACAATGCGCGCCGTGCTGACGCTCATGGATTTTACCTGCTCACTGGCCGGGTTCTGGAGCACGTAGCGGTTACGCTGCAAATCGTACGTGCCCGAAAAATAATACTCCTCGCCCTTGCTTAGTTGGGCCGCACGGTACGACTGGTTAAACCACACAGCGCGCGTTTTGGCGGAGCCGTCGGCAATAACTGCCTCGGTTATGTGCAGGCCACGGCGAATGTGCCGCCCGGCTACCGACTCAACCATACCTTTTACCGTCACTTTTCCGGGTTTGAGCTGGGCGATCGGGACTACCTGCGAAAAGTCATCGTACTTGCGCGGAAAGAAATACAGCAAATCCTCGACGGTTTCGACGCCGAGGCTGTACAACTTGTCGGCCAGAACGTTGCCGACTCCTTTGATTGTAGTGACAGGTTGTTTAAGCATACGGGTTAGCGCGGCAGGACGAACAGCTCGCGCATGCAATCTACGAACATCCAGGCGTCGCTATATGTAATAGGGCGCGACGAGCCGTCCTTAAATAGTGTATCGCCTGCTGCGTTTTCGCCATAATTGACTTGTGTGGCATCAATCTGTCCATTGGGATGCGCCGCAACGCCCATGAGCTGCCTGAATGTCACGTTCCTGTACTTATACTGAAGCCCAAGCGCGACATACCGAACGGGCGGATCGTCTTTGTCGTATTGTTCAACAGAGGATACAACGTATATTCTTTCGGCCTCGGGCGGCACTACAAACGTAAAACCGTAGAACAGGCTGAACTTTCCTTCGTAGTCATCATCCCAGTCAATTGGCACGGGCTGGCCCATGCGCTCGCCCGGTGGAATGTACAGATCGTCCAAAGCCATGACTTTTAGCATTTCTGCGGCATTGGCAGTGTCGGTGCGCAATCCGAACTCAACATATCTGTCGGTCTCGGCTTTTGCGAGCAGGTCTTCGGCCAAGCCCGTCACCCAGCCATGCGCAGCCCTCCTTTGTTCGATTGACGTAATGGATTCGCGCATGTCGAGGCTGAATTCTGGCATGCTAGGTGATTTTCACAAACTTTCTTTTGCCTACTTGCAGTAGGTCACCTGGCTTTACTGTCACTTTTTGAGCCTCAATTTTCTGCTGGTTCAGCTTCACTCCACCCTGTTCGAGCAATCTACGGGCCTCAGAGTTACTGGCAGCAAGCCCGGCTTTTACGAGCAGGTCTACGGTATCGTGCTCGCCAGGCGTAACCGTAACTGCAGGAGCGGCATCGCTGGCATTCCCCGAAAACAGTTGTTCGGTGGCCTCTTTTGCCTTGCGGGCTTCTTCCTCGCCGTGGACCAATCGTGTTACTTCATACGCTAGCAGCTTTTGCGCCGCGCGCTTGGAAGGGTCGGCTTTAAATTCAGCAAGCACTGCTTCAACTTTTTCGCGGCTCAGGAGGGTATAGACCTTAAGGTATGTCTCGACACCACCGTCATCGGCATTCAGCCAGAACTGGTAAAACTGGAATGGCGATGTTTTTTCCGGGTTCAGCCACACGGCGCCGTCTTCGGTCTTGCCAAACTTTTTGCCAGTGGCGGTGTTCATAATGAGTGGTCCAGTCCAAACATGCGATTCCTGGCCTTCAAGCTTGCGGATCAGCTCGACACCAGAGATGCTGTTTCCCCACTGGTCAGCTCCGGCCAGCTGTAGCGTCACGCCTTTTTCGCGGAAAAGGTGCAAGAAGTCATAGCCTTGAATAAGTGAGTAGCTGAATTCGGCGTAGCTAATGCCCTTGCCACCCTTGCCAATGCGTGACTGTACAAATTCGCGGTCAAGCAACTGCGTCATAGAGAAGTGCTTGCCGACATCGCGTAAAAAGTCCAGGTAACCAATGCCCTTGAACCATTCGTAATTATCAACGAAATCAAAGTCCTGGCCGGCGAACACTCGTTTGTATTCTGCAGCAATGCCAGCTTTGTTCTTTTCTATTTCTTCGAGAGGCTTTAAATCACGCTCTTCAGCTTTGCCGTCGGGGTCGCCAATCATACCTGTAGCGCCACCCACCAGCAAAACTGCTTTGTGGCCGTGGTCAATAAAATGACGGGCCATCATGGCCATGGCAAGGTTGCCGACGGTCATGCTGTCGGCACTCGGGTCAACGCCCCAGTAAAAAGTGATTGGTTCGCCGTCGAGGCGGCTTAGGTCTTTGAGGGTGGTTTGGTTTACGAACCCACGCCACTTTAGTTCTTCAGATAGTTTCATGTCAGCTCCGGATTAAAAATTACAGCTTGGTTTCAGCTGGCACGTATATAGATAATCGGTATGGCGATGCGCAATATGCATATTTTTCACATCTGGAATGATCTTGAACTTATTGTAGCATACCAACTTGCGTCGCGCCGGAGGGTGGTATAATGAGAGAGATTTTTATTAGGTTTATGGAGCTAATACATACCATATGGTAAAGAAACCAAACCGTCGTTCGAAAACGATGAGCCTTTATGCAAACCTTGCAGCTCGTCGCAAGTCGAAGATTGACGCCAAAGCCCGCCGTAAAGCGGAATACCTTGCCACATTGCCAAAACACCCCTTAAAGCGTCTAGCCTACCGCCTGCACCCTAAGCGCGTCGCAAAGTTCTGGTTCAGCAAGCAAGGCGCCATTACCTTTGCAAAACTCATGGGCGTCGGCCTCATTATAATTGCGATCTTTATTGCTGCCCTCTTTGCCTATTACCGTCGCGAGCTCGACGCAATTCGCCCAGAAGAGCTTGCCAAGCGCGTCCAGACTACTGTTTCAAAGTATGTGGACCGCAATGGTGTCCTATTGTGGGACGACAAGGGTGACGATGCGTACAAGCTTGTCATTCAATCTGGCGAGATTAATAACGTCATGAAACAGGCCACGGTAGCCGTTGAAGACCGCGACTTCTACACCCATGGTGGCATTAGTGTTACCGGCCTGATACGCGCCGGCCTCAACAACGCCGCCGGCAGCGGCAACGTGCAAGGCGCGTCCACCCTCACGCAGCAGCTTATTAAACAGGTGTTCTTTGCAAACGAAGCCGCCGCAAACCGCTTAGACATATCGCGAAAGGTCAAAGAAATCATCTTGGCAATCGAGGTTGAGCGGATGTACAACAAGGACCAGATCCTTACGCTGTACTTAAACGAGTCGCCCTATGGTGGGCGCCGCAATGGCGTTGAATCAGCCTCGCTGACATACTTTGGCAAGCACGCCAAGGATCTGTCACTGCCCGAGGCTGCACTGCTCGCCGCTATTCCGCAGAACCCAACCTACTACAACCCGTACAATACCGATGGCAACAAAGACCTGATTGAGCGCCAGCACAAAGTCCTTAACGACATGCGCGAACAGGGCTACATTAACAAGGACCAGGCCGACGAAGCTAAAAAGGTGCCAATCCTCGACACCATTAAACCAGAGCTTACTGCTACCGAAGACATTAAAGCCCC
Source organism: Saccharimonadales bacterium (SeqCode) (assembly GCA_035280845.1). Lineage (GTDB taxonomy): Bacteria > Patescibacteriota > Saccharimonadia > Saccharimonadales > EFPC-124 > DASTDY01. The sequence goes on from DATEFB010000012.1 coordinate 62,943, forward strand.
GCACTTTGTCCTTGAAGTACGCAGCCAGCTCGAAAAAGAATTCGGGACCAAGCTGGTACGTGATGGCGGATTGACCATTAAGACCACCCTCGACTCACGCATCCAACAAAAGGCCGAAGAATCAGTTACCAAAAACTACCGCTTTGCAACCGCCATCGGCGCAACCAACATGGCCGTGACAGCCGTAGATGTACCGACCGGCCAGGTACTGGCAATGGTGGGCAGCTACGACTACAACAACAAGCAATTCGGTGAAGTAAATGCGGCTACGGCGCTGTTAAACCCAGGGTCCAGCATTAAGCCGTTCATCTACGCAAACCTCTTTAAGCCAAAAGAGGGGCTGAACTACGGTGCAGGCACCATCCTCTCCGACGAAAACATCGACAAACAGTATGGCAGCCAGCTCCGCAACTACGATGGCAAGTTTATGGGCAACATTGCTATTCGCCAGGGCCTGGGTAACTCCCGCAACCCGCCAGCTGTAAAGGCAGCTATCGCAGGCGGCTTGAACAACGCGATTAAAACCACTCAAGAAGTTGGTAACCGCAGCTACTGTGTTGGCGTTGACTACGGGCTCTCGGCTGCCATTGGTAGCTGTGCGGTCCGCCAGGTAGAGCACGTCAACTCATATGCTACCCTTGCCCGCCAGGGTAATTACGAACCCGAATCATACATCCTTGAGGTTAAGAACGCCCAAGGCCAGGTAATTAAACAGTGGAAGTCCGAATCTAAAAGGGTCCTCGACCCACAGATCACCTACATGCTGAGCGATGTCCTGACCGACCCAGCAGCCCGCTCATCAGTATTCGGCCCCAACCCTCCAGGGTTTAACGTTCCAGGCGTAAAGACTGCCACCAAGACCGGTACGACCGACGATGGTGCAGGCCACGCAAAAGACAGCTGGATGATGAGCTACACACCGCGCATGGCGCTCGGTATCTGGACTGGCCGCAATGACCCCAAGGCGTTAACGAGCCTTTCGAGCACCGGTAACGCCAACGTGATCATGGACGTGCAAAAATTTGCCCACCAGGAAGTCTTTGCTAAAGACGGCTCCTGGAAAGCTGGCGATTGGTTCCAACAGCCTGCCGGTATCCAAAAACTTACTGTCGCGGGCAAGACAGACATATTCCCATCGTGGTACGTCAAGCCGACCACATCGGAACAAGACATGGTGTTCGACCAACTATCTAAGCGCAAAGCAACGCAATGTACCCCTGCCCGCGCCAAGGTCACACTGAAGGTCCAAAGCTTCCAGGACCCAGTGACAAAAGTCACCACCACAACGGCACCCGACGGCTACGACACCAAGAACGATGATGACCGCCATAACTGTAGCGACGTCAAACCGTTCGTTACCGTAAGCGCTACCCAAAGTGGCAGCGGCGCCAACAAGGTACTTAAAATCTCGGCAAACGTTACCCAAGGGTCGTTCCCGCTCAGTTCGATAGACATTGCCGTTGATGGCCAGGTCGTATCCAGCCAGGCAGTTGGCGGGGCCGGTACGTACACGTACGACTACCCAATCCCTGCCGGCAAGACGTCTGCCAATGTATCGGCTACAGTCGTTGACCAAGGCTTCTACGACGGCTCGGACAGCACCAACAAGACTATTACGTCAACAGGAGGCGGCAACAACAACTTCGCGATTGTGAAGCCCCCACGGCGCGACTAGCGCACAAAAAAATCCCCGGCATTTGTACCGGGGATTTTTTTACAGGCTGCGGTCCTCGCTGGGACTCGCGCGCCTGCGGCGACGCTGTGTGTTGCGAGGCTTGGGCTGTTGCTGTGGCTGCTCGTGAACAGGCTCCGGAGCTTTAGGGTGCTCAGGCTTGGCATGGGCAGCATGGTACACCGCCTGAGGCTTGCGCTCGCGGTCGTGCGCAATGTGTTCGCCGCGCAGTGTTGCGAACATCATCTTGCCTGCCTGCGTCTGAAGCATACGGCTAAACTCAACATGGACTTTCTGGCCAATCTTATTGCCGGCTTTTTCGACGACTACCATTGTGCCATCTTCGAGATATCCGACGCCTTGCGTACGGTCCTGGCCAACCTGGGTGATTTTAATTTCAGACTTCTCGCCCGGCAAATGCATGCCACGAAGCGCCTGGGCAAGTTCGTTCACGTTGAGCACGCGCACGCCCTCGATCTCTGCGACCTTATTCAGGTTAAAATCAGTAGTGTAGAGCATGGCACCCGTGCGCTTGGCAAGGGCAACAAGCTTGTCGTCCACTTCTTTAATGCCGCGAGCCATGCCCGGCTTGATAATAACTTCGGTCTGGCGCATATCCTGCAGGTGTCGTACCACGTCGAGGCCAAAACGGGCGCGTTCGCGCTTGAAGCTGTCACCTTGGTCGGCAAGCAGCTGAAGTTCGGCCACCACGAATTGCGGGACAATAATGCGTTGCGGCACAAAGCCGGACTGCACAATGTCTACCAAACGGCCGTCAATGAGGCCTGATGTGTCTATGACCATCTGGTTCTTAAGCTTGCCGCGTGTGTTGTTTGCAAACCACACAACATATGCCAGCGCGGCGGAGTTAACTGCTGTTAGCCCCGCTGTTATGATTTCTAATCCCATAGTGGATTTCTCCTTTATGACTTCTTTAAAAAGGTTGTCAGCGCGTCACGCATGCTGCTGACAGGTTTAATAAAAGCATTCTTTTTATTGCTATTCGGGCCGATAGCGTACGTGAAACCCAATTTTTTAGCCTCAGCAATGCGCTTGTCGGACTGTATGGCTGTGCGGACTTCTCCGCTCAAACCAACTTCGCCAAAGACAACTGCGCCGGGGTCGAGGGCAAACTCTGTTGCTGCCGATGCTATGGCCATGCATACGGCAAGATCTGCTGCCGGATCCTGCAACTTCATGCCGCCTACCACGTTAATGTAGATATCGCTATCAGATAAGTTCAGTTTGGTGCGCCGTTCCAACACGGCGACCAGTACGTTGAGGCGGTTGAGGTCAAAACCCGAGGCTGTGCGCTTAGGATACCCGAAGTTAGTCTTATTAACAAGTGCCTGGATTTCCACAAGCAGCGGCCGGTTGCCTTCGAGCGTCGCCATCACGACCGACCCATCGCTACTCTGACGCTCTTCCAGCAATGCCGCAGACGGGTTGAGGACGGGCACAAGGCCAGCGTCATTCATCTCGAAGATGGCCGCCTCGTTGGTTGAGCCATAGCGGTTCTTGACGGCACGCAACACCTTAAAACCGCCATAACGGTCACCCTCTAGGTTTAGCACTACGTCAACCATGTGCTCGAGCACTTTTGGCCCGGCAATACTCCCCTCTTTTGTGACGTGGCCAACCAGCACCAAGGCGGTATTGCTGGATTTAGCGGCACGTGTAATCAAATTAGAAGAATTGGTGATCTGTCCCACCGAGCCAGGCGCCGAGCTCAGCGCCTCCATAGCCAGCGTCTGAATGGAGTCAACAATCACCAACCTGAACTTGCCCTCCTTAATAGTAGCCGCAATATCGTCGGCCGAAGTCGATGACACAAGGTGCAGGTTCTCGTGGCTTGCGCCCAAGCGGGTTGCGCGCACTTTAACCTGGCCAGTCGATTCCTCGCCGCTCACGTATAAGACCGGCTGGTCTTTGGCGACCAGATACGCAAGCTGCATGAGCAGTGTTGACTTGCCGATGCCCGGCTGCCCCGCAATTAACACCACGCTGGCTGGCACAATGCCGCCGCCCAGCACCATGTCGACGTCGGGCATACCTGTACCAATGCGGCCGGCCTGGTCACTCGCAGCAACGTCGGCTATTGCCTCTGTTTTGAGCGCCTTCCCGTGGCTGCTCGCAACAACGCTTGCGCCCGATACCTCGACGGCCTGCTCCACCAGACTGTTCCAACTGCCACAGCTGTCGCACCGCCCGGCCCACTTGGAACGGACAGCACCACATTGCTGGCAAACAAATTGTATTGTCGGTTTTTTCACCATGTATTTATTCTATTATAATATAGTTTGACTATTACAATTTACGTTGCAGAATAGTATAATCTACATACCTCGTACCGAAGGGAAGAGTAATGGACAGGCTTATGGCGCGCGCAATCCAGCGAGCGGCGCTTGCCGGCATCGCCGACGCCTTTCTGAACATGTACTACATGAGTGATCTCTGGGCAGGATACCTGAGCGGCGGCCACCAGGAAGATTATGAGGTCGAGAAAAGCGCGAGAGCGACGTGGACGATCCACGTCAGCCACTTTGGCGGCGGGAGGATCCACCTCTCGTGGTCAATCCGCTTCAAAGATACGTCGCTCGGCGGCGTACACCTCATGGCAAATGAGGACAACCTCATCGGCCTCGCCTGGAACCGTGGTGAATACCTGTTCGAGGGCAATGACATGAGCCTGGCATACCTGCAGTTCGACATCGAAGCCGACGACGAGCCGCTCGAAGAAGACCTCTTCGTCCAGGTGTTCGCGGCGCTTCAGCTCGAACTGTACCGCTACCTGCGGCGGCACCGCATGCCAATGCACTCGCCCAGCAGCAAGTTGCTCGCGCCCATCCGTCCGCGGCACACCTAGCCCCACCCTGCGAACCCTGCAGCCAGTGGGGCTTTCGCATTCTTAGCCATAAAGGAAAACCGCCCGGGCAAAAGCCGCGGGCGGAAGTCCTTACTCATAATGCAGATGGAACGGTCAGGCCACGAGCGCCGCCGGGACGCGGTTGTCCAGGAGAGCAGCGATCTGCTCGGTCTGCGGGCCGTAACCGTCCTCCAGCTCCTCGTCCCAGATCATGGGGCCGTTGCTGAAGGGGACGAAGACCCCACCGATGCGGACGATCTCGTGGATGGTGGCCAGCCGGTCGAGCAGCTCGTACGAGCCGCTGAAGACCTTCTTGGCGCGCTCGCCGGCGTACTGGCCCACCGACACGAAGGTCAGGGTACCGGCCCGCAGGCGCTGCGTCAACTCGGGGTCGACGCCCTCGTACGTGCCGTACAGCTCGTAGTACGCCCACCGCTCCATGGCCGCCTCGTAGGCGTCCTGGGTCAGAACGGGCGTAACGCCACTGTTGGCGTCGCTACGGTACAACGTTGCCATTTCGAGCTCCTCATTCCACTGTTCCACCCAGACTGGGTGGGATTCGGGTGCGGACCTCGGCGTTTCCATCATGCAGAATCGCCAAGAGTATACGGCCACGTAAGCCGCATGCTTTTGGCGATTCTATTTTGTAAGGACTCTACCTTAAGTAGATGATAATATTTTACAATAAATATACAAATAAGTCAATACTACTGCGTGCTGACAGGTGTGTACTGGCTATCCAGGCTCTTGTTAAGGTCTTGCTGCAGCGCAACCTCATTCTTAACCTTGGCCACAATATCGTTATACTGGGCTACCATGGACTGGGTGGCTCGCGCAATCCGGTTGTATTCCTGGGCCTTGGCATTAAAACCAGGAACCTCTTTATTGTACTCGGCAACATTGGTGGTGCGCAGCGAATCCAACCGCTGTTTTTCGGCGTCAATCTCGGCGTCGCGGCGCTTTAGGTCGGTCGTATTGGCGTCGATCTGCGGCTTTAGGGTGTCGAGTTGCTGCTGGTAAGCGTCGATGCGGGCCTTGGACGCATCAAACTCAGCATTATAAGCCCGCTGGAGTGCAATCACCTTCGCGCGCCCCTGGGTAAAGTACTGCTTGTAATACTCCTCAAGGTCGGCAGGTAGCGTCTGGTATTCGGTTGCCAGAATAGAGTGCAGTTCGTTTGCCAGCTCACCCGGCTCTGTCTTCTCGTAGATTGCCAGCAAATCCTGCAGTTTTTTGTCGTTCTTTAGGTTGTCGGCCTCGCGGCGGACCATTGCATCTACCTTTTGGCGCGTGTCAGAATCCAGCCGCTCATACGCAGCATGCAGCATTTCGTGCACGGCCGTGACCTGCAGGACCCCCGCCAGGCGTTGGTCGGTTACGTTAAACAGATAGATTTTTTGCGAGGCATAACAGCCAAGCACTCGTCCGTGTTCGGGGGTGGTTTCGCAGTTAAAGTTAAACGCTTCACGGTCCTGGATTTTAGGGTCAGAGACATAAAACAGCTCACGGGCACGCTGGGTCATATCGGTTTCATCAGAAATACGCGCGATTTCCGCGGGAGCGGTGTAGTTGCGCAGGCGCCACCAATCAATTATTTCCTGGCGGTTGTCAACAACCCACCAGCCGCCAAAAATCAGTACAAGCAACAGCAGAACATTCGTGAGCCCCAACGTGAATCTTCGCTGGTTCATGTACTACTCCGGCTTAAGGCTAAATGCCAGTTCGCCCTTCTTGGTTGTGACTTCAATGACATCTCCTCTATTGTAACGCTCGGCAAGAAGCCCGGCAGCAATTTCGTCTTCGATTGTGTCTTGAATAACGCGGCGAAGCGGACGAACGCCATTCTGCGCATCGTAGCCCTTCTCGAGAAGTGCGTTCTTGGCAGCAGCACTCACACGCACTGCGACATGCTGTCGGCCTACGCGGTTGCTTAGTTTGCTCAGCTCAATATCAAGGATCGTCTTAACATCCTGCCTGGTTAGCGCCTTGAACACGACAATCTTATCCAGGCGGTTAATGAGCTCTGGGCGCATCATCCGTTTTAAGTCGGCCATGGCGGCGTCGCGGTTTTGCTCGTGTACGGCCTCCAGCTGGTCAATGTCAGCCTTGGTGACGGCCCGGAAACCAAGGTTGGCTTCACGCTGCATTTTCTCGGCGCCAAGGTTGCTGGTTAGAATGACGATTGTGTTCGTAAAATCTACCCGGCGGCCTTTTGCATCTGTTAAAATGCCGTCTTCCAGAATCTGCAGCAGAATGTTAAAGACTTCGGGGTGAGCTTTTTCAATCTCATCGAACAGCACCAGGCTGTATGGTTGGCGGCGAATCTTGTCGGTCAGCTGCCCGGCGTCGTCGTACCCTACATAGCCTGCGGGCGCGCCAACCAGACGGCTGGTAGCGTGGCGTTCAGCAAATTCGGACATGTCAATTTTTATGAGCGCATCGTCGGTACCAAACAGCTCGCGGGCCAATACGCGGGCGAGCTCGGTCTTACCAACGCCGGTTGGTCCCATAAACAGGAACGAGCCGATTGGACGCTTGCCATCGTGGATACCGCTTCGGTTGCGTCGGATTGAACGCGCAACGGCCTCAACCGCATCGCTCTGGCCAACGACGTGTTTTGCCAGGTGCGATTCCATGTTCAGCAGGTATTTCGCCTCTGATTTAATGACTTTTTCTACAGGAACACCGGTCATCATGGCAATGGTGCGGGCAACGTCTTCCATGGTCAGGTTAAGTTTTTGTTTGCTCTGGGTTTTCGTGCGGAAGTCGCTTAAGCGGGCGTTGATCTGGCTCATGCGAGTCTTGTAGTGGGCGGCACGCTCGTAGTCTTCAGCTTCCACCGCCTGCTCCATGCGCTCCGTCACTTGCTTCAGTTCGCGGCTTAGCTTGCGGGCTTCGATTGGCGCCTTGCCTCGGTCCACCTTTACCTGGGCGGCGGTTTCGTCGAGCACGTCAATTGCCTTGTCGGGCATAAAACGGTCGCTAATGTAGCGCTTGGCGAGCTCGGCGATTTCGTCTAGAACGTCATCGCTTACCTCGACGCTGTGGTGCTGCTCATAGTGGTGCTTCAGGCCTTTTAGGATGGCCTGCGTTTCTTTTACGGTTGGCTCAGGCACAATGACCGTCTGGAAACGGCGTTCCAGGGCGGCGTCTTTTTCGATGTGCTTGCGGTATTCGTCGAGCGTGGTCGCACCGATCATCCGCAGGCTGCCGCGCGCAAGTGCAGGCTTTAGCATATTAGCGGCATCAATCGCGCCCTCGGCAGCGCCTGCGCCAACTAGCAGGTGCAACTCGTCAATAAATACGATCAGATTCTTGTCACTGGTAATTTCTTCGACAAGCTTCTTGAGGCGTTCTTCAAACTCGCCACGGTATTTTGTACCAGCAATCATACCGGCCAGGTCGAGTGTATACACGCGCTTATCAAGCAGATGGTCGGGCACTTCCTCGGCAATAATGCGTTGGGCCAGGCCTTCTACAATAGCTGTTTTACCAACACCCGGCTCGCCCAAAAGCACGGGGTTATTTTTGGTGCGGCGGCCAAGAATTGTAATAATGCGCTTAATCTGGGTGTCCCGGCCGACCACCGGGTCGAGCTCGCCAGCGCGGGCCTTCTCGGTAATATCGGTGCCAAAATAATCCAGCGCGGTTTGGCGGCGTTTTTGTGGGCGCTTGCCAGCAGATGCGCCGGTGCTTGCGCTGTCGTAGTCGTATTGGCCCTGGCCTTGGCGGCCAAGGTATTGCTCAAGCTCGGCGGTCAGACCGTCGACATCGACGTTCATATCGCGCAAAAGCACCGTGGCACGTGCGTTCTTCTGTGTGAGCATGCCATACAGAATATGTTCGGTACCACAATAATCCTGATTAAATTCCTGGGCGATGTCCCAGCTGAGTTTCAGGGTAAGTTTGGCCGTCTCGCTCAGACCTTTTGCGCCGGTACTTACCACAAGCGCACGTGGGGTCAGATTGAGGGCAAGCCGGGCTCGATCGAGAGTTACGCCACTACCGGCCAACAGCTTTGCGCCGACCGAAACGTCCTGGCTTAACACTCCGAGCAATATATGTTCTGTCCCGATGTATGCCGAGCCGAGGCTGCGGGCGATGCTGTCAGCATGCTGCAGGCTGGACCGGGCATTGTCGGTCAAATGGTTCACAAAATCGTATAAATCGCCTGTAGGCATCATCTATATTCTACCTTCCAAGTATCAAGTGTGTACATTCAGTATAAAAAACTTAGCACTCGCACGTCAAGAGTGCTAATAATATTTGCTAAAAATTAGTAATTATTATAAAGTATATACGCCCATTATACCGTTCCGAGAGGAGTGGGCATGCAACCCGACGAGTATCCGCTGGCAAGCGACCGCAAGTTGGAACTTGCGCGTCGGCTCGGGATCGAGATCACCGAGGGCATGACGCCCCGTGAACTCAATATCCTCATCAGCAATGCTCCGGCCACCGACAAGCAGCGCGAGTTCGCCCAGATCCTCGGCGCTCCCCTGCCCGAGTCGGCCACCTTCAGCCAGGCATCGCGCCTGCTGGACGTCCTCGTCCCGCTGAAGTGCCAGATCTCCCTGTCGACATCCGGCTGGGAGGTCGGCGACGTGCTGGCCTGGCGCGGTGATTACTTCCGGATCGTCAAGATCCTGACGAAGTTCGACTACCGCATGTACATGAAGCCGGTCGACCTGGAGCCCGGCGGTGGCGGCGACCCCGTAAGGGTCATCAACCGCAAGGCGCCTCAGGTCCAACACTACCCGATCACCCTGGAGGGCGACGCCCACAAGGTGGATCTGGAGACATGGAGGCCTCACTGATGTGCTGGGCCAGTGCTGAGACAGGCAGCGCTCACGCTTAGCGTGCAAGCGGGTTCAATGCCCGCCTGGCCCACAAAAAATGCCCTGGCTCATTTTCGAGCCAGGGCATCCTTCTTTTAAAGAGTCCCCTACTTTTCTTCGGTCTTCTCTTCTTTGCCATCAGTTGTTTCTTCGATTGCTGCCAACAGCGAGTCTTCAACGTTCTTACGGCCACCACGTGCGCCGCCCTTCGCGTCGGTAGGCTTACTGACAGCGCCACCGGCCTGGCCAGCTTCAATGTCAAGTTCGAAGCCAGTGAGGCGTGATGCTAGGCGGACGTTCTGGCCACCGCGGCCAATCGCGATACTTAGCTGCTCTGGGTCAACCTGCACTTTAGCGTGCTTATTAACAGTGTCCAGCGTAATCTTCTGCACTTCAGCAGGGCTCAACGCGTTTGTAATAAAACCGATTGGGTCGTCACTAAAGGTGATGATGTCGATCTTCTCGCTATCACCAATCTCGTTCATAACAGCCTGTACGCGGGTACCGTGGCCACCAACAAAGGTGCCCACTGGGTCAACGCCTGGCACAGTGCTGTGCACGGCAATTTTGGTGCGCTTGCCAGCTTCGCGGGCAATAGCCTTGATTTCTACGGCGCCGCTGTCCATCTCTGGGACTTCCTGGCGGAACAGGTATTCAATAAAGGCTTCGTTGGCGCGGCTCAAAATAAGCTGTGGACCGCGGTTGCCGCGCTCTACATCTTTTAAGTACACTTTTACGCGGCTGCCAATACCGTAGTATTCACCTTGGATTTGTTCGCTTTGTGGAATGATACCGCTGGCTTTGCCAAGCTCAACACGTACCACGCGTGGCTCGACGCGCTGCACAGTACCAGTAATAACAGTACCGATTTTGTCGGCGTATTCATCGAGGACGACTTCGCGTTCAGCCTCGCGCAGCTTTTGCAGAATCACCTGCTTGGCAGTCTGGGCGGCAACACGACCAAAGATAGTTGGTTCGTCGGTAGTCTCGACAGTACCGCCAAGTTCGGCGTTTTTGTCGAGCTTTTTGGCATCTGGCAGGCTGATCTCGAAGGTGTCGTCAACAACGTCCTCGACAATTTCTTTGCTAATGAACACTTTTACCTTGCCGCTGTTCTGGTTCAGCTCGGCGCGGACTTCCTGTTCGCGGTCACCAAAATCGCGGCGGTAGGCTGCGGCGATGGCTTGCTCGATGATGTCGTGGACAACGTTCTCGGGCAGGTTTTTTTCGTCAGCGATCTGTCGGATCGACAGGGCCAACTGCTTAATGTTTAAGTCGTGCATTATCATTGCTCCTTTTTATGCAAAAATCCGACCTGCCGGCCGGATGAGTACGCTTGTATAGTAGCATGCCAGAATGGCCATGTAAAGCGGCGTCGGCTACAATAAGAACACTCGTAGAAGGAGGTGATTCTATGCGCCGGTACAGACCGCCTGTGTAGGCGGCGCCATGGAGGTGCGGAGTGTCAGAATCATTCATTGCGATCCACATCGTTGCGCGCTTGGACGTAACAACGTTCGAGGAGCGCGAAGCTTTGGAGCAGCGCATTATTCAGGTACTGGGCTGCGACAACACCGAAGCGGATTGCCCAATGGTCATCTTTGCCTCGACAGTCGTGAACGACGTCGAAACGGCGGTTGACTGGCTCCACGCATAATACGAGCGGCTGCCGGCCTTAAAACCGGCAGCCCTACATTATTGCTTTTTTATTATTTTTATTTTATAATAATTTCACCCTCAACGAAGGAGTTACCGTGGCCACCATTCGTGCCATGCAAGTCCGCGTCAAGAGCGCCGCTCGCTGGTGCTGGGAACTGATCATCGACATCGGTGGCATTCCCTTCCCCCTCATCTTCCTGGGCATGATGCTGGTCATCATGCTCGGTGCCGTCGTCCTGGTGCTGATCGGCGCCATCATCGAC
>DATEFB010000013.1:0-35889 GCA_035280845.1 Saccharimonadales bacterium (SeqCode)
GTCGCGCGCCCCACACCTGTGGGGCCTTTTTTATTCGCCGATTTTTGGGGTACACTAAGGGCATGACTAAAGCCGTTCGCCAACTCACTCCTCTTTTTGTACCAAAATCATACCGCCTGGAGCTTGACCTGAGCCAACGGGTAGCGCGCACGTTCAGTGGCCGGGTGACGCTTGTTGGAGACCTCCCTGCCACAGCTTCAGAGATTGTTCTGCACAGCAAGGAATTAGCCATTTCGTCTGCGACCATCGACAAGCAAGTTGCCACCTCGGCTGGCGGCGAAGACGACGAGCTTAGCTTGCAGGTAACCGAACCCCTGGCCACCGGCGAGCATGTTGTTGTTATTGATTTTACTGGCAAGATCACCGACCCAATGCATGGCCTGTACCCCTGTTACTTTACGCACGACGGCAAAGACAAAGAGCTCCTAAGCACCCAGCTCGAGAGTTACTATGCCCGTGAAGTATTCCCATGTATCGACGAGCCTGCCGCCAAAGCCACCTTCGACCTTATTTTAACCACCGAAACTGGCATTAGCACCCTTGCCAACACTCCTGTTGCCGAGGCCAAAGAACAAGACGGCACTCTGGTGACTACATTCGAAACCACGCCAAAAATGAGCGTTTACCTGCTGGCATTTGTGACCGGCGAGCTTGAATACACCGAAGTCACCAACAAAAACAATGTCCTTATCCGTTCGTACAGTGTGCCCGGTAAAAAAGAACAGACCCAATTTAGCCTGGACTACGCGGCCAAAACCCTTGAGTTCTACGACGAATACTTTGGCTTGCCGTATCCGCTGTCGAAGCTCGACCTCGTGGCACTGCCCGACTTTAGTTCGGCCGCTATGGAAAACTGGGGCCTGGTGACCTTCCGCGAAGCCTACATGCTGGTAGATGAAGCCAACACGCCACCCGACATGAAAGAAGTCATTGCCGAAGTCGTCACCCACGAGCTTGCGCACCAATGGTTTGGCAACCTGGTAACCATGCAGTGGTGGGATGACCTGTGGCTCAACGAAAGCTTTGCAAAATGGATGGAGAATTATTCAGTCAGCAAGCTCAACCCCGAGTGGGAAGTCTGGGAGCAGTTTGGTGCCACCGAACAACAGTACGCCTTCACCCGCGACGGACTGGCCAATGTGCAATCTGTCCGCGAGCCAGTCAACCACCCCGAAGAGCTAAACAGCCTGTTTGACCCCGCAATTGTGTACGCCAAAGGGGCCTGTTTGATCCGCATGTTGCAGCAATATATTGGCGAGGAGTCGTTCCGCGACGGCCTGCGTATATATATGAAGCGCCACCAGTATGGCAACGCTACCGCCGACGACTTATGGATAGCTCTTGATGAGGTGTCGAACAAAGACGTAAAAGCATTTATGCACGCGTGGCTTACCCAGCCCGGCCACCCGGTTGTAAGCGCACACCAGGATGGCGACACCCTGGCACTGACCCAAACCAGGTTCTTCTCGAACCCAGTCCAGGCCAAAGATGCTGCCAGCGTATGGCCGCTGCCAGTTTTAAGCGACCAGGTTGAAGCAGATTTGCTCGGCACACCTGCAGCCACCTACAAAGTAACTGGCTCGCCGATTGTTCTAAACAAAAACTACACCGGGTTTTACCACACGCAGTACGATGCAACGATGCTTGAGGCTATTGCCAAACAAATCCCAGACGCAACGCTGCCGGCAGTTGACCGCCAGGGTCTTCTTGTGGACGGATTAGCGCTGTCACGCTCGGGGCTGCAGCCAACCGCAGACCTTCTGACGCTGCTTGCGCATTACCAAAATGAAAAATCATACCCTGTCTGGCAAGCCATGAGCGCCGTTATTGGCGCAATGCGTACGCTCATAAACGACGACCCCGACATTAAGCCGTATATGCAGCGATATGCTGCAAAGCTGGCCCAGGCTCCCTTTGAACGCCTAGGCTGGGAGCGCATTGCGGGCGAATCCTACTTCGATGAGCTTATGCGCCCAACCGCGATTGGCCTGCTGGCATACGCCGAGGTGCCTGCAATCGTAGACAAAGCCCTGAGCATGTTTGATGCTGCCGAAAAGCCAGAAGACATTGCCTTACCAGAACTCCGCGGCATTGTGTACAGCGTGGCCGTGCGTCAGCAGGGTAGGCCTGCCTTCGACAAGCTTATGGAGTGGTACCGCACCACCTCGTCGGCCGACGAACGCATAACGCTTATTGCGGGTGCGTCGGGCTTGCGCGATCCAAAACTTGCCGACGAAGCCATTGCCTTGTTCATGACGAAAGCAATCAAGCCGCAAGACCTGGCCTATTGGTTTGTGTACTTTATGCGTAACCGCCACGCCCGGCCCGCTACCTGGAGCTGGATGAAAGACAACTGGGGCTGGATTGAGAAGCAGTTCAAAAATAGCCACGACTACGCAGATTTTCCCAAATATTCGGCCGGTGCGCTTAGCACCAACGAAGAGCTCGAAGATTATAAAGCATTCTTCGAACCTAAACTCAGCGAAAACGACATTGCCATGATTATCCGCCAGGGCATCGAAGAAATTGGTATCCGGGTACTTTGGCGCGACCGCGACCTCGACGCGATTACCGAAGTTCTAAAACGCGAGCACCCAGAAGCCCATTAGATCATCCAACATCACGCACCCAGCCGGTGACCCTGGGCGGGTCGCCGGTCAATTCGGCTGCAGCAATTTTGCATAATCCCTGAGCGCCGTGCCTGGCACGCCAAAACTCTGCTGCAAACTGCATTTGCTGTAGCTTTTTTGGTGTAATGTAATCCAGACCGGTTCCCCACGCGTTGGAGCTGCGGTATTTTACTTCGACAAAATATATAACACCGTCTCTCTGGGCAATAACATCAATCTCACACCATCTGGTACGCCAATTGCGGGCAATAATGGTGCATCCGTGATATTCCAGAAACGCGGCGGCGGCCAGCTCGGCCTGTTGTCCGCGCGCGGTGCTCACTGTGCGTAAATACGAAGAGGCGCGTAGCTCAGCCGATGATGTTCGCATGGGCCAAACTGGGCAATCATTTGCCGGTGAAGCTTTGTGCCGTAGCCAACATGTTTACCAAACTGGTAATCGCCAAAAACAAGATCGAGCTGTTGCATATATGCGTCTCTCGCCACCTTAGCAATAATAGAGGCCGCCATAACGGCCGGTATTGTTGTATCGGCTTTAATAATGTATTCGGCAGGCCAGTCACCCAATAAACGGTCGCGGCCATCGACCACGATTCGGGCGTCCGTCTGGGGACCAAGCTCAGCCACGGCGCATTGTGCCGCAGTTTGCAGTGCTTTTGCAACCCCAATTTTATCCACAAGCGGGGCGGCGACCCAGCCAATGCCGATCCCAATTGCATGCTCGCGAATCTGCTGGGCAAGCGGGCCGCGCTTTTTAGCCGGGACTTGCTTGCTGTCGTTTAAGCCATCCAGCATAACGCCGTCAGGCCAAAGCACTGCAGCAACACATACTGGTCCCGCCCAACTCCCCCGGCCTACTTCGTCTACCCCAATAATCATGTCTTTATTATACGCCGTGCTAGGATAAAACTATGAATGAACGCCCGCATCACTACCGTGGTCCCGAAATAGGCCAGGAAGCAGCACATCATTATATAGTGACTGACCTGCGCGATGCCGCCCGGCGAATCTGGAATCCCGGGGAAGAGCCAAACACTTTTACCTCTGGCAAATCGGCTGCAGGGCGCGATATTGCCGCTATCATCCCACCCGAAGGCCATGTGCAGGATGCTCCGCGTTTAACAATTGCAATTAACCAGCCGTCGGCCAAAGCGCACGACGCGTTGAGCCGCATACTTGCCCATCATGGGCGAGGCGACCTCCTGACCATTACCGTCCTCGACCCTCAGGAGGCAGCGCACACCGGCCACGCAGGCGTTGCACTCGCCTTGGAAGCCCAGGGCGCAGAGGCTCCGCTATTTGAGGGAACCCTCGATTACGCCATGTTCCTTCACTTCATGGACCGTGCAGCACTCTGCGAACCAGCGAGTATCCGGCAAAGGCTTGGCCGATGGGCAGGTGAAGCCATGGTTCAATACATGGAAGACCAGGCTACTATGTACGAAGCTGGCGGACATCGGCACCCGCCAAGTTTTGGTGCATGGTAGTTTGCCAAAATCAGAGATTATCGTACAATTAGCTCACGTTTCTCGGTTCCACGCAAAGGAGGCAAGACGTGCCCTTTCCACCGACTGGAAGCTCAGGATCATACGACCTGGGTAATTGGTCAATGAGGTTGCACTTTGTCAACCGTGCGCTGCGTATCCTGCAGTTGCACAGCGACGTACATGGCTTCCTGAGCATCTCGTCATCGACCAAGCTCCTCCAGCAGAACCTGCCAGAGCTGAGCTCAACACAGGTGACCGAGGTCAATGAAGCACTCTTCAGATTGGGGCTGCGCGACACCAAACCGGGCGGTGCCGACCATGTCATCCGCATGGACGTCACGCGGGTCACCGACATGCAACTGCGTGCCGGGATCCGCATTCCGCACGAGAAAGAGAAGGTCACCAAGGACACTATCGAATACGTACAGCTCGCCTTTCAGGCCCTGCGCGAAAACGCCGAGGCGGTCGAGCATAACCACCTCAAGCTGGGCATCGTCCGGCAGCACATTGCAGTGATCGAAGAACTGTGCGGAGAGCACGCCGGTGAGGTCATCATGCGCCTCAAGGCCCTGGCCCTCTACCGCATGCAAACCATTGGGGATGACTTTGTCTGTTTCGTGAACCTGACCGACCCCGCCGACATCGATGAGCGCCAGATCCGTGCTGGCATCCCGCTCTTCGAGTGGCCTACCACGCTGGGAGAGCTCGTGCCTCCATCGATGCTGGTGGGCAACATGTCCGCCGAGCAGATCATCGCAGCCCTCACACAGAGCTGCGAGCAAAGCGAGACCGAAGTCCGCCGGCTCAGGGCCGCCCTAGAGCAGCGCAACAAGGAGTTGGAACAGGTCGCAGAGGCGTACGAACAGCTCGAAGGCGAGCACGGCAGGCTGCGCGAGGCACGCGACAACCTCGCAAAAGAGAATGAACTGCTTGCCGCCAAGATCAAAGAGTTGGAAGAGCAGCCGATCGAAGCGGCGCTTGACCCCGGGCTCGCCAGCAGGGTGCAGAACATCCTGCGCCGCCGCCCAGGGCAAGAAGGGTGACCCATGTCCTCGCAATTCCGCGAGCACGGCATGAGGATCCTGGCGTACATGAAAGAACAGGATGTCGCCTTCGACGCCACGCAGCGAGGTCCCGGTACTGCCGCCGCCCAATGCATGGCGGCGCTAGGCTACACACCGTTCGAATTCAGCCATGGACTCGGCTACCTGCTCAGGCTCCGCCTGGTGGTGATCGAGGATCTGGGAATGGTAACGGGACGGGAGCGCAAACTACTGAAACGCGCCGGAATGGTGGCCGCGTTCACCATCGTGGTCAACCCCAATCCGCCTACCGCACAGGCCAGGCCGCTGAAGGAAGTTACACGGAAGCGGCTCGTCACCAGACAACCCGCCCGCGAGCTGCCAGCTCCGGCCGAACCGCCTGCTCCGAAGGAAACACCACCACCGGTGCCCGCCAAGGCTGCACCTGCGGCGCCAGAACGGCCACCAGTCGACATCGACTCGGCCATCCTGGATTACCTCAACAGTGCGCTTGCCGCGCTCCGAGGAGCCGCAACAGGCAATGGAGAGTGGTTGGCTCTGGGCGTCATACACGCCGACCTGATCGTGCGAGATCGCGTTGGCGAAATCACACGTGGGCAGGCCAAACGCCTGGTGACCATCCTGGGCACAATGAAGCTGTTCCGCACCTGCGACGTCCAACCTGGAGGAAGCGGCGGATGCAGCCATGTCCATTCCGAACCAAAACTGGTTACTGCGGCAATGGCCCGCAAAGCCGGCCATCATGTGGAGGAAACGGTGGATGAATTGCATGCCACCTTGACAGAGGCCCATAGACGGAACGCCGCCCTCCAGGCGGAACTCCGGCAGAAGGACACGGAACTCACCGAATTGCGAGCTGCGAAAGCGACTCCCAACCTCGGCGACGACCTGGCCGCACGCGTTCAGTACCTGGTGCTGAAGGCCCTCACTTCACTCTCCCGGAGTGGAACCGACCAAGAAACATAAGCCCTCGGACCTACCGGGGCCGGCCGTGCGCCAAGCGATCAACCGCAAACGCGCACGGCCACCACCAAAACTTATATAAAAACACCCCGCGATGTGCGGGGTGTTTTGTTGCTGGCGCTATTTGTCGCCAGACGCGGCTTTGAGCTCAGCTTTTTCTTGCTTTGCGTATTCGTCGTGGTGCTCGGCAGCTTCTTCTTTGATTGCTTCGATTTCTTCTTCTGCAACCTTGTTTGCTGCATTCACCTTGGTGCGGTCAAAGTCCACACCGGTCAGGCGGGCAGATTTACCGCTGCGCTGGCGCAGGAAGCTCAGGTATTTGCGGCGGACTTTGCTGCGCTTGGTGATTTCGATCTTCAATACGAGCGGGCTGTGCAGCAGGTAGGTCTTCTCGACACCAACACCACTGGCAATACGACGTACAGTCATACTGCTTGTGTGACTGTCCTTGCGGTCAGTGCGGATTACAACACCTTCGAACACCTGTACGCGCTCTTTGTTGCCTTCTTTAATTTTCTGGTGCACGCGAACAGTGTCGCCGCTGCGGACGTCGACAACTTTGTTCTTGCGCTGGGCCTGGTTAACGGCCTTGATCAGTTCAAACATGTCACTCTCACTTATAGATTTATAAAAGATTCAATGAGCATAATATCACATCTGTTGCGCAAGTGGAAGAGTTTACTGCGTGTTCCGCTGACGGAGGCCGAACGGGCCAACGCCAGCGGAACACGCTACAGGTAGGTGCGGATGAGCCTGCGCTTGAAGAGGTCCCACAGGCTCTTGGTCGGAGCACCCTGCGGGTACCAGAACTCAGTCCGGCTGATCCCTCCGACCTCGGTCGAAAGGAACGCAGCCAGTGCGAGAGGTACGTCCCTATTGCCCATCAGCTGCTTTGCGACGGCAACCGAGGCAACCTCAACCTGATCATTGCTTGGCATGGCGACCAGTGTGCCCTCGAGGGTCTCAAGTGCCCAGTCATAACGACGGCACTGCTCCTCGCGTACATCGAGCATCCTGATCCGCTGGGCCGCCCGCTCGGCAGTCAACCTGGTTTTCTGAACTCGCACGAACCGAAAAGCGGTCACCAGGTCGTCACTCACCTCCATGATGGTGTAGGCAAGCAGTACTGACCGCTCATGATGCGGCCCCGGACCCAAGGGCACCCGGTGCCAGAAGCCGTCGGTGAGCCCGGCACTAATGGCCGCGTGCATCCGGTCAACTTCGGCGCGTTCTTCGCTCTCGCTCATTCCATCTCCTGTGGTGTAGGCGCCGCTCAATAATAACAGCCCACGTTCGAGCCTACTAGTCAAATTAAACTGTCCTTATGCTGCAAGAAGAAACGAGTTGCGAACACCCTGGGGCTCAAGGCCGCGGATCACGCGCTCTTTCTCCATCACTTCGATCACGGCCGCCATCGACCCTAGTTCGAGCAGCCAATCCTCGTGGGCAGTCAGCCACCCCCCTCTTGCCTCGCGCACAATGAGACGCGAAAAATCGTCGTAACCAAGCGGTGCAAGTGGCTTTGTTGCCTTACGTTTATTGCCCCATTCCTGGGTTGTGCGCTGCTGCCGCTCGGCATTTACCCGCTGCATAATGGCGTGGTAGCGCACAACCGCCACAGATGGGTCGTAGCCCGACCCCGACTTGCGCTTTACCTGGATTGGCACCTTAATGCCGTCGCGAATAACGTAGCTGTCGTGGTTAAAATCGGTGATATTCGTGTTTTCTTCACGGGGCGAGGCCGGATACGCCAGCCATGCAAACGAACGCAGCCGGGCAAAGAGCGCCAGGGTTACGAGCTCGGGCTTAACACCTGCGTATTTGTCGAGCCGTTTGGGATCGTATGTTTCATCGAAGGTATCAAGCACGTCGGCAATGCCCACGTGAATCGCATTTAATGCGCGGCGCGGCAACGGCTCCCCGGCAAACCTGGCGCGGTAGGCAGGCATAAACATAACGCCCAACTGGGCATTAATTGTGGTGAGCGCTTTATCTGAACGCTCCTGCAATTCTATAAACGAGTCCTCAGCGTAATCAAAAAACGCCTCGGCATCGCCGGGGCGGTCTTGCAGGTTGAGGCCGAGCTCCAGAGCTCCCCACGCAACTTGCATTTGGCAGTTGCGACGGGCCCGAATATGCCGCACCATTGCCTGGGTGCAGACTTCCTCTGCCATAAAACGCGGGTGCAAGCGCTGTAAAGTTGCCGGGCGTTCGGCGCATGACGCATCCTGATTAATCGCACAATGCGCAGATTCGCTGCAGGCGAGCCGTTCGGGGAAAGCAGGAAGCATCATTCTTGCAGTTTACTATGCCATAAGCACAATCATTTTTGAAGACGGTAAATTGTGCAATAATCATACCAATGACCGGACTTAACCATGTTCTTACGGGCACTGCCATTGCGCTTGCGGTTCGCGAGCCACTGCTTGTTGTTCCGCTGGCAATTTTGTCGCACTTTATCCTCGACGCAATTCCCCACTTTGACCACGACCACTACCGTTACGGCAGTAAATATTTTACCCGGATCATGCTTACCGACGGCGTGCTGAGCATTGGCGCAGTCGCATTAGTTATAGCGACAATGCCTGCGCTTGCCGGCATTATTGCTCTCGGCGCCTTCTGTGCGATTGTCCCGGATTTCTTTTGGCTGTATTACTACACACAGGGTCGGCCGCAATGGTGGTTCTTCCGGTTCCACACTAAAATACAGTGGTTTGAACGCCCACCCGGCGCGTTGGTAGAGATAAGCTACGTCATCTTCATCACGACTGTCATTATTGCATTGCTATAGAATTGACTAAGCAGTTTTTTTGTTGTAAAGTTTTGTATAGCTGCCCTCCCTTAGGGCACCTACGGAGTACTTTCCTACGAGCGAAAGGCCCTCGTCATGAGTGTCCTCTCACTGCCCCACGATGGCGACCTGCTGTCGATCGACCTGTACGGCCGGCAGACCCTGTTCGGGTTCACGACCAGCGGCAAGTCCATCCGCCCCGCCAGTCAGCCCTGCGGCGAGCCCTGGCCCGACTTCGAGGACGGCTGGCGCCGCTACGACTCGCGTGTGGCCTCGACCATCGCCGCCATGCTGGAGGCCAACGCCAACGGCAAGACCGGCGACGAGGTCGGCCCGTTCTGGCTGGATGTCAGCCCGGAGGTTGCCGCGCAGCTGCGCGCCAGCAACATCTACACGGTCACCGACCTGATGCGCTACACCGAAACGACCGTCGAAACGGTCGACGGTGAGGCACCGGCCATCGTCATCCCGCTGCCCAGCAAGCCGATCAAGAGCGGCGACGATGACACAAACGCCAACGTCGGGTACAACTGGTACCAGAAGGGTGGCGTCCGCGTGATCCGCGTCTCGTCGGCCTTCCAGAATGCGGCCGTCGTTGACGCCAGCGGTTCGTAACCGTTGACGAGGCTGGGGCGGTCGTGTTGACCGCTCCAGCCCGGGCGTAAGTACTCCGGCCCCTTCCCATGTTCTGCTGGCACAGGATATAGGAAGCGGCTAAATAACGCGGTTCACTTCTTCGATGGTCGTCACACCCTGACAAGCCTTTAAAATGCCGTCTTGCAAAAGACTGGTCATACCCTGGGCTTTGGCGGTCGCTTCAATAGCTTCGGCGTTCACATCTTTTTCTTCACCGCGGAGATACCTCTGGATGGCCTCGTTCACGACCATCTGTTCCATAATGACGATGCGGCCCGCGTAACCGAATGGTGCTTCTGGCGAGCTTCCGGGCTTATACAGCTGTAGCTTTTCGAGGTCAGGCGCTTTTACGTGCTTGGGCAGGTCCTTCAGGACGTCAGCAATGTATTTTTTGGTTGCAGCATCGGGCGTGTAAGCAACTTTAGTCTTGTCGTCGAGCTTGCGCACAAGGCGCTGGCCAATCACCAAACGGATGGCGCTCGAGAAGATTGGGTTCTGGCCAATCATATCGATCATGCGGCTGAACGCCGTCGATGCGTTTGTTGCGTGGAAGGTTGAAAGCACCAAGTGGCCCGTAATTGAGGCCTGAATAGCCGTCTTGGCGGTGTCGTTGTCGCGAATCTCGCCGACCATAACAATGTCTGGGTCAAGACGTAGCACGGCGCGAAGCTTCTCTGCAAAACTGTCGCCATTTTGGGTGTTAACAGGGATCTGGCTAATGCCCGGCACTGCAAGTTCTACCGGGTCTTCGAGGGTAAGAATTTTACGGCCCGGATCATTCAGCTGGTTAATAATGCTGTATAGCGTGGTTGATTTACCCGAGCCAGTCGGACCCACCACAATTGCCATGCCGTGCGGGTGGGCAATAATCTCGTTAATATTGGCTTTTTGGTCTTCGTTAAGGCCAAGGTGCTCCAGATTAAGCAGCTTTGGGTCAAAGTTAAACAAACGCACCACAACGTCCTGGCCATAAATAGTTGGCACGGTCTCGATACGCATGTTCAGCGAACGGACAGTGCCATCGGCGCGCTTGATCTCTTGCTGCATGTGGCCGGTCTGGGCATCGGTGGCAGCCGTGCTGACGTTACCGCGCGAGGCAATACTCGCCAAAAGCACACGGTATTTATCGTGCGTCAGGTTAGCGACAGGATGCAGGGCGCCGTCTACGCGCAGCCGAATCCGTACACCGTTTTGCTGGTTCTCTAGATGGATGTCCGAGGCGTTCAGGGTGTCGGCCTGCGTGATCAGGTAATTTAACATGTCGTCGGCGCGCACGGTGTCGAGCGTCTTAGAGACTTCGGCAATCGTGTCGCTATCGCCCGCTTTGGCAATCTTTACGTCTTCGTAATGCGTCTTTTTAGGAGGGTCATACCGTAGCATCAGCTCTTTAAAGCCGACGTCCGAGATCATCATAAACTGCACCATGCGGGTCTGGAACCGGCCACGCAGCTGGGTAAGTAACGGTTGCGGTGTCGAGACGGTAATGCCAAAAATGAGCGGCTGGTTGTCGCCGCCGTCGCTGAGCGGCACTATTTTGGCGGCATGCATTTCGTCTATGCCAAGGGCGTCTTTAAATAATGGTGCGGTCTTCGTGAAATCGCGAGTATCAAGATATTGCAGCCCAAGCAAGCTGGCCCGGTTGCGGGTATTGTATTCTTCCTGGTCGCGGAAGCGCTTTAAATCATCGACACTAGCCATTAGCATTATTGTACTGCAAACGGGCGTCGTATAGTAATAGCATGGAGATTATTCTGATCGCGCACAACATCCGTAGCGCCCATAACGTAGGCTCGATTTTGCGCAGCGCCGATGGCTTTGGTGCAGCAAAGGTGTACTTCACGGGCTACACACCGTACCCGGCGCAGGAGCATGACACACGCCTGCCGCATGAGCGCGACAAACTTACCCGGCAGATCCATAAGACTGCCCTTGGCGCCGAAAATACCGTGCCGCACGAGCACGCGCCTGATGTTATGGCGCTTCTGCATAGCCTGAAGGCGCAGCGATATACTATTGCCGCGCTCGAACAGCACGAACGGTCAGTCCCCTTGCCTGGGTTTACGCCCACGCACTCGGTTGCCCTGTTGCTCGGCGAAGAGGTTAATGGCATCACACCAGAACTGCTGGAACTGTGCGATACCATCCTCGAAATCCCTATGCGCGGCCAAAAAGAATCCTTTAACGTAAGCGTGGCAACCGGAATTGCGCTTTACGAGTTGAGCAAAAACCTGTAGTCGTTCATAATAAAGCCAGATATGCCACAAAAAGCAAAACAAACTACCAGGGCGGGTCACCTACACCGTCATTTGCGTGGTCTGCACAAGCTGCGGCTGTACAGTTTTAGTGCGTTGATTATAGCGTTGCTCGGCATTCAGATGGTCGCGTTTGCACAAACGGCCGTGACCCGCAAAGAAGTTTTAGCCTACGCTACCAGCATGTCTATTGGCGATTTGTTGGCGGCCTCTAATCAGTCGCGCGCGGCAAGCGGGCTGGGCGGTTTGGCACTGAACGGCAAGCTCAACAATGGCGCGCAGGCCAAAGCCAACGACATGATTAATAAAAATTACTGGAGCCACAACGCGCCTGACGGCACGCAACCCTGGCAGTTCTTTACTGGCCACGGCTATTTGTACCAAAAGGCTGGCGAGAACCTGGCATATGGGTTTGACACCAGCGGCCAGGTAATAGATGCCTGGATGAACAGCGCCGGGCACCGCGCCAACCTGCTTGGCAACTTTAAAGACGTCGGGTTTGGCATTGCCAGCGGGCCAACCTACCAGGGAACAGAGAATACCGTTATTGTTGCGTTTTATGGGATTCCTCAGGCGCCACCTGCTCCGGCCGCGGTCGCACCGAAACCAGCTCCGGTGGTTGCCGCGGCGCCCGCGCCTGCTCCTGCGCCGACCCCAACGCCAACACCCGCTCCTGCTCCTGCGCCCGCGCCTACACCAGAACCAGCTCCAACCCCCGCCGCTCCAGAAGTAGCCAAACCCGTCGAGACACCAACAGCCGAACAAACCGCCGAAAAAGGCGTGGCGGTGGCTGAAACGCCAAAGCAGGTTACCAACCTCGAGACATTGCTCAGCGGTTCCGCCAGCTGGGCGACGCTAGCCAGCCTAGGCACCGTGGGCGCCGCCACCATTGGCTTTGCGGGTACGCACCTACAATTGGTGCGCCGCGGATGGCGGGTCAGCCGGCACTTCATTCTGGTGCATCCGGCGTTGGATGTGGCGGTGTTGGCGGCGTTGATTGCTACAATACTGACTTCTACCTCTGGCTTTATCCGGTAAGGCGTTCGGATCCCTTCTCTCGTTCGTCTCTGTTAAGATATAAGTATGCAAAAAATCATAGTTGTTTCGGGCTTGCCGGGCTCTGGCAAGAGTATGATTGCCGAGGGTCTGTCGCGGGAACTATCCCTGCCTATCTTTTCAATTGACCCGATTGAAGCAGCAATGTGGCGAAGCGGCATTGACCGAAACGCAACGGGAATCGCAGCATATGAGATTGCCGCAACCTTAGCCGATGAACATATTAAACTCGGCCATTCAGTAGTAATTGACGCAGTTAGTCCAGTCGAGGCAGCTCGCGATATGTGGCGAAAGGTCGCTACTGATAATCGCGGGCAATTAGTCATTATCGAAGTTATTTGCAGTGACGAGCAAGTGCACAAACAGCGCATTGAAAAGCGCGTGCGCAACATTCCCGGCATGCCCGAAGTAACCTGGGAGCGTGTGCAGCAGCGCAAGCGTGAGTTTGAGCCATGGCAAGACGAACATCTCACTCTCGACTCGATCGAAAAGCCCGAAGCTCTCGTTAGCAAGGCAGTTACTTACGCACAGAAGGTCAGTTAATGAAGTTGGCCCCACCACAGTTACCCGCTGCTTTGGCCGAGGCTGGCGCTCGTGACTTTGCCGCAGGAGCATCACTGGAGGCCTGCCGCCTCTTCAACGTTGGCTTAACCGGCGTCGATGCTCGAACGATCAGCCTCGATGAGGTTGTTTTGGAAAAGGCGGCACTTACCGAAGCTAACCTCGAAAAAATGGCCGCGCGCGATGTAGTCGTAAAGAACTGTGACATCGCTGCGGCGAAATGCGCGGAAGCCTCATTCCAACGTGCCTCCTTTGATGGCGGCCGGATGACCGGCTTAGATTGCAGCAGAGGCGTTTTTAAAGACGTAACTTTTAAGGGCTGCAAACTCGATATGACAAACTTTCGCTTTGCCAAGCTAGCTCGTGTCAGATTTATCGACTGTGTGCTGAGTGACGCAGACTTTTTAGGTGCCGAACTCTTGGACATCGCATTCGAAGACTGCCTGCTGGAACGTACTGAATTCACGCAATGCAAACTGAAAAACGTTGACCTTCGTAGCTCGCAGCTCATTGAGCTCAGAGGTTGGCAATATCTCAAGGGGGCTATTATCGATAGTGCCCAATTAATGGCATCGGCGCCATACCTTGCTAACGAGCTTGGGGTTAAGGTTCTAGACTGACCGTGAGTATTGATAATCTTTTCATCCGCTGGTCCGGAGCGCGAGCCATCTTGCATAACGGTTGGTGGCTTGTTACAAGCCTCTATCTGGTTACTAATGGTCATCTTTCTCCATCTCAATTGGTTTTTATTGGGGTCGTTCAAGGTATCGCTGCTTTTCTATTTGAAGTGCCGGCAGGTGTAGTTGCGGACACATTCAGCCGCAAGTGGTCAGTCGTAATCTCACATATGCTCATGGGTGTGGCCATGCTGATGACTGGGCTCGTAACTGATTTTGGCCTTCTGCTGGCAACGCAAGTCCTATGGGGCGTATCATGGACATTCGCCAGCGGGGCGGATGTCGCATGGATAACCGACGAACTAAATCAACCGAAGCGTATTGCAGGCGTGCTCACACGGTCTGCACGCGCTCAACTTTCAGGTGCTGCGATAGGGATTATCAGTATAGGGACGCTGGCATGGGCGACCTCCCTGGGCACGGCTATTATCCTTTCAGGCTGTGCAATGTTACTTTTAGGCGTTTATGTGGCAGTCACATTTAGGGAGGAGCGCTTTACGCCCGTCCGGGAGCAACGCTGGCTTGCAACCTGGAAGATCTTTAAAGATGGGTTATTCCTTGTGCGGAATAGCCGAACAATCCTATTGGTTTTCGCCGCAACGTTCCTGGTAAACGGTGCCGCGGACGCATATGTGCGTCTTTTCCCTAAACAGCTCGTAGATATTGGAATTCCCCCTGGCCTGGAACCCGTTGCTTGGTTAACCAGCCTGAGCATCGCAGCTCTGCTTGTTGGTGCTTTTGCACTACGAGTTGTGGAGGCGCGCGTTCACGGTGCTGATGTGGCGCGGATTGACTATGCCTTTGCATGTTTGGCGGGTGTCGTCGGGCTCATAATTTTTTCATTCGCCCCTAACGCACTCATTGGTGTGGCTGGGGTATTACTGGTAAGCGGTATTGCACTACCCCTCACTCGTACGCTTGCGGCAATTATGGTCAACAGCCGTACGATCGATAAAGTTCGCGCAACTGTACATTCATTCCTTGCGCAAGCCGAATACCTAGGTGAAATTCTTTGCGGTGCTGCCATTGGCATATTGGCGAATCTAGCCGAGCTATCCGTTACACTCACTGCCTGTGCCGGTTTGCTCGCGGTTACCGCCATCTTGATGTGGCGCTGGCGTACTGATCCCGTTCCCGCCGTAATCCGAGAATAGCTCACGAATATCTTTGACACCCTCAATTGTAACCTGTCATAAGTTCGCGATTCCGTTTGCTACACTATTTACGTGAACCACCATACCAGCCCAATCAAATATGACGCCGACCAACCGCTTGGCACCGTCAGCCTTTCGGCCCAGCAGATGGCAGAGCTTGATCGATACTTTACGAATGTTACGTTTTTCGAACGTGACCACTGGCCCCACAAACTCAGCGGTCACAATCGGACAGTAACCGTTAAAAGTACCGCCAAAAAACTATCAGACTTTTTACTTGAACCAGCGCTCCATCAGGCTATTGCGCATCATTTGCCCTCGCCAGCAACTGTAATTACGGCCAGGCGCGCCAGTTTGCCGGAATCGCTGTCCCGGACTGGCTACAAGTTTGTGGCGCTCCGTCCACGTCTCTTCCCGCATCTGGAGAACAAAGTAAACCACCGAGAGCTTTTGTCGGCACGCATGCCTTACCCGGATTTTGCAATCTACGACCGCGCCGCCCTGACCCCTGGCGATTTTCCACGCCTGGCTGACGACCGCGACACATTTGTACTACAAGACGAACAGCTGTCAAGCGGCGTGGGCACCTTTGTGATTCGCGAACCGGCCGATCTTGGCCGGGCTCTATCTGTACTCCGGATTCACTCCAAAGCCACCCGCGTAGTGGTATCAAATTACATCAGTGGCGCGCGCGAACGCAGTGTCCAAGCTGTCGTCACTTCACATGGCACGTTCGTGGGGCCACTTTCTAAACAGATTATTCGTGATCCTCAGCTTACTACGGTCGGCTTACCGGGAAGCCGCCTCTTTTGCGGGGGTGAGATCGATCCAGCCGACCCATGCCGCTCTGCATATCCCGAGATCAAACATCTCAGTGAGGTCGTCGGCGATATGTTGCGCACACAAGGCTATCGTGGCATTTTTGGCCTTGATTTCCTCGTTAAAGACTCCGGCCAGATCTACTTTCTGGAGCTTAACGCCCGTCCCACAAGTATGACGCCGCTCCTCACCCAACTTGAGCGCCGCGATCAAGACATCCCGTTCTATCTGCTCAACTTGCTCGAGTGGGCCGAAATGCCGTATTCGATTTCTGGCACATTCAGCGACCTGCCGCAAGCTGGCAGTATGCTGGCCTTACACCCGCCCAATCACAAATCTGTGGACCTACACGCCGTCTTGCCTGGCATTTACAAATGGGATGCTACCGCCAAACAAGTCAGCTTTGTACGACCGGGTTATCGGCTCGACGAGGTTGGGCAAAATGAGTTTCTGCTCGAGCACGAGGGCGCCCAAGGCACCGTATACCAGCCGGGCGAACGCCTGCTTAATCTTTACTTTACCGAGTGCTCACTCAATACCGATGATTCGGTTAAAGAACGTTGCCGTGAAATTGTTGCTGCCGTCTATGCGCTGCTTACGTAAGTGTATACTGTATATAAACTTATGACCCGAAGCCAACTTCCTGACCCTGAACAAAAAAGATACTATCCATATGTCACAAGAAGTATCCTACGACTTATGAAAAAAGGTCTTCTTACGAATGTAGTATCTGTGGATATAGAACCAGACTACGGGTATGTCGCTAGATTGACATATCTTAATGGTTTACATCGAATTACCTATGGAAATGATTTAGGCCTGAATAATGCAGCCGCATGCGACCTAGCAAAAGACAAGGGGCACGCAAAATTCATGCTTCGCACCATTGGCGTTGAGTGCCCTGCGGGAGACGAGTTTATATTACCTTGGTGGGAGGAGATGATCGGGCAAACACAACGTGAGCGCGGCAATACGAGTCTACGCACAACAGACGATATTCCTGATTATATTGAGCAGCAGATGGGATATCCAGTTTATCTTAAACCCGTTAGCGGATCGAAGGGTGGTGATATCTTTACCGTCCAGAATCGGGCAGAGCTGGAAATGGTGGTTGAACTATATAACGAAAAACGTATACGGGTCATTGTCGTTGAAGCCCCGGTGAAGATGCCTGACTACAGAGTAGTGGTTTTGGATGGCGAACTAATCAGTGCTTATCGACGTGTGCCGCTAACGGTCGTAGGTGATGGTGTGCACACTATCAAAGAGCTACTTGCCCAATTACAGCAACGTTACGATGATGAGGGGCGCGATACGCAGCTCAATCCCGACGATGAACGCATTCGTCGCCACCTGGCCCAGGATAATATGACAGTTACTGACATACCCGAAGCTGGACGTTCGCTAGTACTTGTACCTATCTCCAACCTTTCGGCTGGTGGAACTTCTGAAGACATTACGGACAGTATTCACGAACGCTGGACTAACCTCGCAGCGCAGATCAGTGAAAACTTCAATTTACGATTAATTGGTCTCGACCTGGCATGCGAGGACATCACATCCCCTACTGCCAAATATAGTGTTATTGAGGTAAATTCGTCCCCTGGGCTTGATCATTACGCACTTTCGGGTGATGCGCAAAAGGAGTTGGTTGATCAATTCTATATAAAAATATTGAATGCACTTCCTGCTGGCGTGTAAGAGTAAATCAAATGAAGCAGCCTTTGACTAAATCGAATTAAAAAAGTCCCCTGCCGGGAACATAGCTTGTTTGAATTGTTGGTTGGGCACGGCGCATGTAGCTGCCGCGCCCAACCCTCATCACAGGTTCGTGACGAGTTGTAAGGTGTTGGCCGAAGCCGCTACCTCACCCACTAGTGAACGCTGGAGTTCTTGAAGCAGAACCCCCGGACCACGGGCTTGCCGCCGGCGAACGCCCACTGGGCGGCCACCGACCAGTCGTCGGCCATGATCTCGTCCGGCGCGTCGGTGATGCTGACACGCTGCGTGCGATCCGCGAGGTCGGTCTTCTCCAGGGCCAGCTGGCCACCGGTCCGCACCAGGAACTGCTCCGAGATCGTGATCTCGAGCCGCTCGTGCAGTCCCGCACCGGCGAAACCGGCCGCGACCGAAGCGAGCATGTCCTGGAAGCGAGTCGACCTTACGTCGAACTCCGTCCTCGCGTGCAGCAGCGGGTCGGCGTACCGCAGCACGACCACCGTGCCGTCGGGGTTGACCCCCCAGCACGACGGCAGACCCTTGGCCGATGCGATGTGCTCGGCGATCGGGTAGAGCTGCAGTTCGTTGTCACCGTTCGGCGCTTCGAAGACGACCTCGGTGTCGGTCATCTCGTAATGCCCGTGACGGGAGAACACACCCAGACCGGTACCGGCCAGGAGCAGTGCCGCCTCATCGAGCGCGGACCGGAACTCGACCGAGTTCGGATCCACCTCGTTGATGTTCGGCGGTGCCTGTGTGACGCCCACGCGTTCCTCCTAAAATCATGAACAAGATGACGCCAGTGGTCACCCACGTTAGTGCGGGTAATCCTCTCACGCTACAGCACAGAGCTGGATTGCCCAATGATGTCTTGTTCGACCAGCATTATTACAGGTAACAGCCTTGCCGTCAAGTAATAATTATTTCAAGGCCACACAATCCGGCCCCAACAACATAGCCACAGCCGACTGCAAATCGTCATGAGGTTCAATAGTAAACGGCATGCGCATGGCCGATTTTTTTTGCTCGCCAAGCACCAGCACCACTTCGTGGCCGCCGGGGTATTCGTTAAATGTCTGCTTCAATTTAAGCAACGCATCGTGGTTGTCTGGGTCTTTTACGTGCACGTACAAACGCGGCTTGGGCGGCGGAGGTGGTGCTGCGGGCTCTTGCGGCGTCATGGAATAATTGGTTGTTTCGACCGGTTTGTACATGACTTTCACATTGCCTTCGCCCACATTGGTTGCCAGTGATTTGCCGCCGCCTTTTGGCGCGGTCATGTTGCGGCCGGTGGCTTTGTAGGCGTCTAGCTCTTGCGGTGTAACCACAATAATGTCGTCGGCGATGAGCTTTACGTCATCGGTAAATTTGCCGTCGCGGTCTTTGGCATTCACTTTACCTTTTACTTTTACCACTGTGTCCTGGGCCAGCTTTTCGCCGATTTCTTCGTACAATTTAGGGAACACAATGATTTCCATTTCACCCGATTTGTCTTCGAGCTTCACAAACGCCATCTTCGTACCGCTTTTTGTCAGGATCACGCGAGCGTCCATAATTAAGCCGCCAACGGTCGCGACTTTGTTATCCATGTCACGGGCAAGCTGGCCAATCGGCAGCGTCTGTTCGGTAAAGTACGCTTCGTAGCGGTCGAGCGGGTGTGAGCTTAAATACAGCCCCAACAGCTCACGCTCAAACAACAGCAGTTCATGCTGGTTAATTTGGCTTGGCGCAGATTCCAACTTGAGTGGCGCAATCATTGTATCGAGCAAATTACCAAACAAATCGGTCTGCCCAGTGGCGGCTTCTTTTTGCACCTTGCTTGCATATGCCAAAATTGTGTCGAGGTTAAACAACAGTTCGCTGCGGTCACCAAAACGGTCAAACGCGCCAGCCTTAATGAGGCTTTCCAGGTTTTTGCGGTTTGCAATGCGCACGTTGACGCGCTTTAAAAAGTCTTCGAGGCTTTTAAACTCGCCGTCTTGTTCGCGGGCACGCAGAATTTCTTCCACGGCATTGCCACCAACGTTCTTAACGGCGTTCATGCCAAAACGGATCTGGTTGGTGTCGGGCACCACTGCAAATTCGGCGTACGACTGGTTCACGTCGGGCGAAAGTACCTGCAAACCCATGTGCTTACATTCGGTAATCTCAATCGCCAGGCGGTCGGTGTCGTCTTGGTCACTGGTCATGAGGGCGGCCATAAAGGCGGCTGGGTAGTGCGCTTTTAGGTACGCCGTCCAGTAGGCAATCAAACCATAGCAGGCGGCGTGCGACTTGTTAAAACAGTAGGCGGCAAAGTCTTCGAGCTGCTTCCAGAATTTCTCCATCGATTGCTCTTCGGCACCGTTTTTGACCGCACCGGCAATAAAGTCGACTTTCATCTTCTGCATGACGTCGATTTTCTTTTTACCAATGGCTTTTCGCAGGGTGTCAGCCTGGCCGCCGGTAAAACCCGAAAGCTCCTTGGAAATCTGCATGACCTGCTCTTGGTACACCAAAATACCGTAAGTGCTTTCGAGGGCGTTCTTCATGAGCGGGTGCACATAGGTGATTTTTTCGCGGCCGTGTTTGCGGTTAATGAACCCGTCAATGAACTGCATTGGACCCGGGCGGTACAGGGCGACCATGGCAATAATGTCGTCAAAAACGCTCGGCTTGAGTTCTTTTAGGTAGCGTTTCATGCCTGCGGATTCTAGCTGGAACACGCCGGTTGTATCGCCACGCGTCAGCAGTTCGAACGCTTTTACGTCGTCGAGCGGCATGGTCTCGAGGTCAATATCTACCTCATGGACACGCTTAATAATACGCATGGCGTTCTTAATAATGGTTAGGTTGGACAGGCCCAAGAAGTCCATCTTCAGCAGGCCGAGCTCTTCGACTGGACCCATCGGGAACTGAGTAGACACGACGCCTTTTTGCGCCATCTCGAGTGGCACGAACTTAACCAGCTCGTCAGGCGCAATCACCACACCAGCAGCGTGGATACCATGGCTGCGGATGGTTCCTTCCAGCTGGACGGCTAGGTCAATGACTCGCTTGGCAGTTGGGTTGCTCTCGTATTCTTTTTTGAGGTCTGGGTCTTCGGCGGCCGAGACTTTTAGCGGGATGTGGCGTCCCTGAACTGGCTGCGGAATGAGCTTTGCCAGACGGTCGGCGTCGCTGTATGGCACCTCTAAAACACGGGCGACGTCGCGGACCGCTGCGCGGGCGGCCATTTTACCGAACGTCACAATGTTCGATACGCGCTCGCTGCCATATTTGTCGGAACAATAAGCAATAACCTCGTCGCGACGGGTGTCCTGAATGTCGATGTCGATGTCGGGCATGCTAATACGGTCTGGGTTTAGGAAGCGCTCAAACAGCAGGTCGTATTTAAGTGGGTCAAGGTCGGTAATGCGCAAGCTGAAGGCAATAATCGAGCCCGCGGCACTACCACGGCCTGGCCCAAAGATGATCCCTTGGTCTTTACCCCAGTTAATAAAGTCCTGCACAATCAGCATGTAGCCGTTAAAGCCCATGCCATCAATAACACCAAGCTCGTAGGCCGTGCGGTCCAAAACGTCTTGCGGCAGGATTGCCTTGGCGTCGTCGATCGTCATGTTTGCGGCGTCTTCGCGCGTTGTTTCGGTGTAACGCCCAGCCAAGCCCTGGTACACAAGCTTGTCTAAATAAGTCTTCTCAGTCTCGCCTTCGGGGACCGGGAATTTAGGGATTAAGATTTTGCCAAGTTCAAATTCTACGTTGCAGCGTTCTGCAATTTCACCCGTGTTTTTAATAAGCTCGGGGTGTTCGTCGCCCCAGCGCTCGATCAGCATTTTAGGGTCTTCAACAAACAGGTCAAAATCTTTCAGGCTAAAGCGGTCTTGGTCGCTTAAAAATGCGCCGGTTTGTACGCACAACAAAATCTCGTGGGCTTCTTTGTCGGTTGGTTTAGAGTAGTGAGCGTCGGCGGTGAGAACAGTTTTAATGCCTAAATCTTCGGCACATTTAAAAAGCTTTTTGTTCAGCTTGACCTGTTCATCCCATTTGTGAGGATGGTTGGGGTGACCGTGGTCCTGAACCTCTAGGTAAAAACGGTCGCCAAAGACGCTTTGGTACCACTTGGCAAGTTCGTAGGCTTTTGCGTCTTGGTCATACCGAAAGTTTTCGCCGACCTCGCCACCAATACAGGCGCTAAGGGCGATGATGCCTTCGTTGTATTTCTCTAGCAAGGCGTGGTCGATGCGCGGTTTGTAGTAGTACCCGTCGAGGTTGGCGATGGTACTGAGTCGCATGAGATTCTCGTACCCAACCTGGTTCATGGCAAGCAAAATAAGGTGGAAGCGGCCTTTGTCTTTTACCGGGTCTTTGTCGGTGTGGTTGCGGCTGGCGACGTAGGTTTCCATACCGATAATAGGTTTTATGCCGCGGTCTTTCGCCTCTTTATAAAATTCGATGGCGCCACTAAGGGTTCCGTGGTCGGTAATGGCCACAGATTTCATGCCTAACTCTTTAACGTGATCAAGCATCGACGGGACTTTTTGCAGTCCATCCAACACACTGTAGTGCGTATGGTTGTGCAAATGCACGTAATCAGCGACGCTTAGCGCACTTTTATCCCCCACTGGGCCCTCCGTATTCTTGTTTTAAGTATACGGGGTGTGGGAAGGCGGGGCAATGTATGAGACAGTGATTTCTTTCATGAAGCCGCGCGCGCCAGTGCTTACCAGCTGGGCGATCTCGGCAAAACCCGGCACCTGTTCGCTGGGCGGCACGTCGCTAGGCATACCCCAAAAGGGCTCACCGGTAGGCCGTCGTAAGCGCCGAGCGTACCCTGGGCGTCAGTAACTTTGTAGAGGTGCGCCAGGGTGTGTTCGGCAGTCTCGCCCTTGTCGTTGAGTATGCGAAGCGAAATACCACCAATGTAGGCGAACCCACCGCTTAACTGCGTTTTGTACATCAGCGCCTCTTGCAGCGTTACTTCGAGCGTGCGCCCAAAATGCTGTTTGCTAAACGGAAAGCTCACCAGCCCTAGGTATGGTTGCCGGCGCCAGCGGAACAGCAAATACTGACCTTTGGCGTTCTGGCATATAAGCATCACCACAATTTTAGGCTGCACAAGTGGGGAGCCTTGCCGTAAACTCATGCGGCTTGCGAAGATTTTGCCTTTTTCTGACAGCTGGTACGTATGGCCTTCCTTACTCACGTAACCACTCCTTTGCAACTGCTGAATATGGTACATAAAAAGGTTGCCATCTATGCTGTCTGGTTTTAGCTCAATGTAGCGGCCGCTGGCCTGCGTAGACAGTTGCTGGAGAATGTGTTTTTGTATCCAATGCATGCTGCTATTTTACTATCTCTTGAGGTTGAACGTATTCAACACACTTTGAATCAAACTATCCTGCTATTTTTACAGCCGTGCATGGGCGAAAGTGTTGGCAGGCACCTACACAACTCGCAAAAGGAGCGGCATGACGCCCTACTACGACCTCGACACCATGGTGGCGATGATCGACGAACCCAACCGTAGCATTTGCCAGCGGGCAGTCAGCGACAACCGTACGCGCTTTCAGCAGGCGGCGGGCTCCAGCTACAACCACCAGGCCTGGGCCGGTGGGTACTGGGATCACATTACTGAGGCTATGAACATCTGGCTGCTGCTGTTCGGTTCGTTCGAATCGACTGGCCGCCTGAGCCAGCTCGAACCCGATGAGCGGTTCAGCCGTAGCGACGGCCTCGTGGTGCTGTTCTGGCACGACATCGAGAAGCCCTGGGGCTTCGTGCTACAGGACGGCAAGCCCGTGGCCAATGAGCACGGGCGGCTGCAACGGCTACCACTAATGCCCGACAAGACGGCTCGCAAAGCGTTCGCCGAAGCCAAGATTCGCGAATACGGCGTTGTACTGAGCCCGGCGCTCCGCAACGCACTGGACTACGTGGAGGGCATTCGCGACACCGACTACTCACCGTTTGACCGGCGGATGCGGCCGCTTGCCGCCCTCTGCCACGCCTGCGACATGCTCAGCGCCCGCGCGTTTTACGGCTTTCCGCTAGCAGCGGATGACGCGTGGGGAGCAACGAGGATTGTAAGGTAGGTGTTTTTTGGCCTGGCCGCACGTGCGGCCAGGCCAATTTTCTCGTTGTTTAGCGCCGGATTCGCTTCGTGGCAGCTACAAAGGCATGGTAGGCAGGTTTTTCTGTACCATCCTTTCGCCGCAGGCCAAACCCGCTCACATTATTTTTACGATGCGGTAACCACTGGTCGCTGTCGGAATGGACAAACAGCGGGCCCACGTTTGGCTTGTCGTACCATTCATCTATGCCTTGCGCGATTATTTGCGCCTGGCTGGCTTCGGTCACATGGTCTGGCCGCCCCATGATTGGTGGCGTGAGTATATGGCGCAGCCCCTTGGTACTTGCGCCATATTCGGTGCCCCACAATTCCTTACTTCCCCAACCTGCCTTGGCAATAATTGTCCGCAAGTTATGCTGGTTTTTCTGAGTCTGGCGCCCGCTTTTACAGCAAAGCGCCAGACTCCCGTCTACACAGCGAGCCAGACGCGCAGGTAGGCACGCGTCATACCAACGGCTCCCCTAACAGCTCGGCCGTCGCAGCGTCCTGCTTGTCCCAGCGCAACGACGCGACCGTTGCCATGAGTCGCAAGCGACGGCTCAGGACGGCAACGTCGGCGGCGTACACCGTCAGGCGCGCCGTTGTGCGTGAGTCGTCCAGAACGATCCGGGGGCATTTGCCTTCGACCGTCCGCGCACCAAGCCCGGCAGCCAACTGCTTGTCGGTCGTGGCAATGGCGTCTACCGTGAACTCGTTGCCAATCCGCCCAGCCACCACAGCACGAACCAGGGTGTCATGCTTGATGATCTTTGTCTGGCCGGCCTCGTCGCAGTACGGGCCCACGATCTCCTGCTGGGCCAAGGCCTGCGCAAACGCGACCAGGGCGTCGTTCGTGCTCAACGACGGACGGCCCACCGCCGTAAAGAACGGCGACGACGAGCCAGCCATCATCGGACCAACCGTCATGCCCACCTGGCTCGCAGCCGCATGGACATGCGGCTGCACCACCGCCGACGGACACCCATCAACGAATACGCCATACGTCACGATCCTGCCGCCGTCCACTGTTAGTGCGCTCACATGCGACTCCCGCACATGCCACTCACCAAACATCCGAACTCCTTTTGTAGAAGGTGTCTTTATTGTAAGAGCCCCGGCATCCGCCAGCAAGCCGGTGGTATACTGCAGGTATGGAATTTATTCGTGATTACGCTATGTATGCCGCAATTTTTGGGTTCTTTGGTACAGTCTGGTTTGGATGGGCGCAGGAACGCCCACCTAAGTCGTGGCACTTGCCTCTGGCAGTAGGCTCAATAGTTTCAGGCATGCTTACATTCGGAGGTCTTTACCTGGCCGCCACCAATTGGAGTGGTGCAAGCGCGCTTAATTCGCGCGACGATTACATAACATTTGGCATGGTAGTCGCTGTAGAATTCGCACTGGCTGGCATTGGCGCTGGCATCTTGGCTGCACGCAAAAAGCCTGTGTATATTCCAGCCTGGATTGCGTTTGTTGTGGGTGTACACTTTTTGCCGCTGGCGTGGATTTTTCAGGATACCGCACTCTACGTCTTAACCGTATTGGCAGTACTTGCGCCAATC
The DNA here is from genome assembly GCA_035280845.1 of Saccharimonadales bacterium (SeqCode). Taxonomy (GTDB): domain Bacteria; phylum Patescibacteriota; class Saccharimonadia; order Saccharimonadales; family EFPC-124; genus DASTDY01. Next base: position 25,442 of record DATEFB010000013.1, read on the forward strand.
GTTTCGGTGCCGCTCGCCAAAAAAACCGGCATTGCCCTTTCGGCAATTGTGGGCGCGGGCATGGGCATTGTGCTTGTTGGCTTCGCCCTGCGCGGACTTATTCTGGCGCTTATATAATGACAAGGTTATTCGGGCCGGCCTGTCGCATTCGTGTGCAACAGGCCGGCCCTTTGGGCTGCCTAACTACAGGGTCTAGTCAGGACTTCACTGTCGGGTCGTACCGGCGAACTCCTTCGCGGCTGCCGGATCGGCAGCGAACAGCGTCTCCAGGATCCACGGGAATGATGGGCCAACTTTCTCCCACATTCCCACGCCTGGGGTGACGCCGTCGGGCCCGGTGTTGCAGTCGTTCGCGTGGGGGATCAGATCGTCCCCATCACCCGAAGTCGTAGCCACCAAGTGCCACCGACCGAACATGTAGCGCAAGAGTGGGCCACCCGAGTCGCCATTGCATGCCATCTTGGCCAGCCCGTCGGCCGAGGCGATACACACCTCGGTTTTGGGGCTGAAGATGGGGAGACCGCTCTCGGTTGTGCCGAGGTCGCACCGCGAAGGCGCGAGCACGACGGTATCCAACTGCTGAAGGCGCTTAGGCAACACCGCGCATTCCGGCCGCGCCGGGTCCTTGCATGTCAGGCCCCACCCCGTGATACGGGTCGGGGTACCTGTCTTGCCCGGGCTGAGTGCCATGGGGATCGTCTGGGCTCGCACGCGCCGGTCAAGCTTGAGTAGCGCGTGGTCGCCTCGTACGACCTCCCATATGAAGCTCGGATTGATCTCGACCCGACTGATACCCACGAGCTGTCCGCCCGTGGTCCAGTCGAGCGATCCGACCCGAACCTGTGTGACGCCCGGTTGGATGACCACGGTGCAGTGAGCAGCGGTCAATACCCACTGCTGAGTAATGAGACTGCCTCCGCACCGGTGCCGTCCGCCGGTCTGGATGGACACTTCGCCATGCAAGCTGACAGCATCTTGGCCACCAACGATCATGACTCCGGGGTCATCCCCCGACAGTTGTGCCGAGGGCGCAGCCTGCGCGCTCGTTCCCCCGACACCGAGGGCCACCAATGCCACCGCCATGGCAGCGAGCGGCCCTCTGAATGTGAGCTTCCTCAACGGAAACCCTTTCCGGTTGATCCGGCCCGGTGCTACCGGGTTGGGTCTCACCGGGCAGCTCCTCCCTACAGAGCCTTATCGATTCTAAATGCTTACGGCAATTAATAAAAGCGTACGTTTTACGAACGCTTTTATTGCTTATTCCCTGCCAGCGCTCTTTTGGAAGTATAGCCAGTAAAAAACAGCAGCCTTTCAGCTGCTGTTTTTGCTATCGTCCACGGTTCTTCAGCGACTCCTGCGCCGCATCCACTATACCCTCCAGAAACGGAATGTAGTTGAGGAGCGACAGAATCCACAGCAGCAGTGCGACCATGATGGTACCACCTATGACGGTACCAAAGCCAAATACAATGCCGCGAACAAAGTTCATCCAGTAAACCTGTTTGCGATGACGGTAAAAGTCATCAAACAAATCCTCTAAAACTGCGCGGGGTGCGCCTTTTAGCTGGTCATCTTTAACTGCGGTAGCGAGTTTCTTTACACCCATAAAACGTCAGGTTTTAGCGAGGTGCTGGGCGGTTTGAGTCTTTAGAGGCGGCGTCTGCGCCAGCTTTCACTGCGTTCTCGGCCCGGCCACGAAGGTCTTCGGCGCGGTGCTTTACTTCGTCCACGGCTTTTTCGGCTTCCTTACGTACTTCGCCAGCCTTCTTCTTTACGTCATCAGTGCGCTTTACTGCCTCACGCTTTACTTCGTCTGCCTTCTTTTTAATATCTTCGCGGGTTTCTTTGCCACTTTTAGGAGCAGTCAGCAAACCAGTCACGACGCCAGCAAGTGCACCCACCAGCAATCCAATTCCGAAACGTGCTTTAGCCATAGTATTTTCTCCTTACTTTTTATGGTTCTTAATAATCTGCTGGATTGTATCGACAACAAAGCGCGACACCACGGCCGGCGCGGCGGCCTTACGAAGCAACGATGCAATCCCTTCAAAGTTAGAGACAGCCCGTTCGGCGGTCTCGGCAACCATCTTGATCTTTTTGGCGATCACGATCAGATAGATAACCAGTATTATTGCCAGCACCAGGAATATTGCCAGTGCGACGGAAAGGAAGATAACCAAAATTTCTGCAGCAGTCATTAGACTGACTCTCCTGTTTAGCTTCTTTTAGTGTATACCAAAGCACACCTGTAAAGCTATGGCGTTTTAGGCGTTGTGGCTGCCGCCGCGGAACATCCGTACAATACCAAGCAGCACTACCGAGCCTACAACAGCCACAAACAGGCTCCAGAGGTTAAACCCGGTAATGTCTTCGCCACCGATCAGATTAAATAAGAAACCACCCAACAGACCGCCGACGATGCCGACGATAATGTTAGCCATGACACCCATCGAAGCGTCAGTGCCCATGATTTTAGAAGCGATCCACCCAGCGATGCCGCCGAGTATAATCCAGCCGATAAGACCCATAGTAAACCCTTTCGTTAGTGGTATGCAATTTATACTACGCGCCACCAACAGATAGGAATATGAGATATCTTACAGCTATTTGTCGGCGAGGATGGCGCGCTCGAGGTGTTTGCGGAAATCTTCACCAATGTCTTCACGGCGAAGGGCAAAGTCAACGACGGTCTTCATGTACTCAAGCTTGTCGCCGGCATCGTAGTAACGGCCGTCTTTAATCTTGGCGGCGTACACTTTTTTGCCGTCCTGCAGCATAAGCTTCAGCGCGTCGTTGTAATACAGCTCGTCGGTTTCGCCCATTTGCTCCTGTGCTTTGCGCAGGTAGTCAAAGACGTCTGGAGTCAGCAAGAAGCCGCTCACAGTGGCAAGGTCGGAAGGGGCGTTCTCTTTGCCTGGCTTTTCAACAATGGCAGTCGTGTCAATAACACCGTCTTCTACTTCAGTACCGGCAGCAAAACCGTACCGGCTGTAGTCGCCGTCTTTTGTAGCTTGAATGCCAGCCAGCACGCTGCCCTGGTACTTCTTGTATACATCGATCAGTTGCTGGAAGCGTGAAGGTGACGCATCAATAAAGTCATCGCTCCAGGTGTAAATAAATGGTTCGTCACCAATTAGGTGGGCAACGTTCATAAGTGGGGTGCCGTTGCCGTATGGGCCTTTTTGGCGGACATACACAAAGTTGGCCATCTGGGACACATCCTGGACCATCTTTAGCAGTGGTTCTTTTTTAGGACCGCCGAGCCGTAAGTTAACAATCAGGTCTTCGGTTGGCGAGTCGAAGTGGTCTTCGATGGCGCGCTTAGCCTGACCAGTGACAATAATAATGTCTTTGATGCCAACAGAAACCAACTCTTCAACAACATGCTGAATGATCGGCTTGTCTACCAAAGGCAACATCTCTTTCGGCATTGCCTTTGTTTGTGGCAAAAAGCGAGTGCCGAATCCGGCAGCCGCGATCACTGCTTTAGTTGGTAGTTTGGTCATACGGGTATGTCCTTTCTAAAAGGGCGATTTACGCCCCAAGCTGTTTACGAATTAACTCGCTAAGTTTGGCAGGGTTTGCTTTGCCCTTGCTTGCCTTCATTGCCTGTCCCACCAAAAAGCCAATAGCCTTAAGCTCACCATTCTTAACGTCCTGCGCAGCCTTCTGGTTTGCAGGGTCGCTCAGCACATTTTTAATGATAGCGTCAATTGCTGCGTCATCATTTTCCTGCAGGAAGCCTAAAGTCTGGGCGAGATTTTTCGCATTCGCTTCAGGTTCATGCCGCATTGCTGCTAGCAGTGCGTCGACGTTGTTAGAACTTAACTCACCATTCTTGCGCATAGTGAATACGTCGGTAAATGCCGTAGCGCTCGGTAGTATTCCAACACTTTTGGACTCTTTTTGCAATACCTCTACATAAGAAACGTCGCGGTTTGCAATGTAGTTGGCAGTAAATTTCGCGGCATCCGCATCTGTTTGAGCCAGGACTGTTTGCACATATGCAGTTCCCGTCAGGGCATCACGCAGAATGAGCGTTTCAGCGGTCTTGGCATCGATTCCTTTGGCTTCAATCTCGGTGCGCAGCTGCGGAGGAAGCTTTGGCATAGCTGTTTTTACGGCATCAATAGTTGCCTGCTCGAGCTCAATCGGCGGAATATCCGGTTCTGGGAAATAGCGGTAGTCCTGCGCCATTTCTTTGCTGCGCTGGCTGATTGTCTTCTGTTTAGGCTCGCTCCAGCCACGTGTTTCCTGCACGATCTTTTCGCCTTTTTCGACGAGCTCGATTTGCCGCTGCGTCTCGAACTCTACCGCACGTTCTACGGCACGGAATGAGTTAAGGTTTTTTACCTCTACACGAGTACCCCATTCTTTGGCGCCTTTTTTAGCGACCGAAATGTTCACGTCGAAGCGCATATTACCATGCTGCAGGTCGCCGTGGGTTACATCGGCGTACTTCATGAGCAAGTACAATTCCTGGGCGTATGCCTTGGCCTCGGCGGCAGAGTGCATGTCAGGCTCACTTACGATCTCGAGCAGCGGCGTGCCAGCACGGTTAAGGTCTACCAATGTGTAGTCAGCGCCAGCCGGGTGCGTTGACTTGCCTGCGTCTTCTTCGAGGTGGGCATGGTGGATACGAACTGGCACAATAGCCGTGCCAACGGGAACGTTCAGCGTGCCAGCAAGCACAATTGGCCGGTTGAGCTGCGTAATCTGGTAGCCTTTTGGAAGGTCAGGATAAAAATAATGCTTTCGGTCGAAGCTGCTCACCAGTGCGATCTCGGCATTCATAGCCAGGCCGGCGCGTATGGCAAGCTCTACCGCTTTTTCGTTGAGCACCGGCAGCGTGCCAGGCAAACCAAAGCACAGCGGAGAGGTAACGCTGTTTGGCGCCTTCCCACGGTCATCGTTGTCGACGCCAGCAAAAAGCTTCGTCTTTGTCTTAAACTGGACGTGGCATTCGATGCCGATGGTCGGTTCATATGATTCGAATACTTCTTTTGCGATCATTATAATGCTCCCAGGTCTTTCAGTGCAGCACGGAAACCACGCAGGGCTTGGTCGGCCATCATACCGTTCAGTTGCACGTCCTGCTCGTGGGCCAGGCGGTTACGCAGTTTGTGGGCCTGCCACACGGCGTCATTATTCATAAACGAGCCTCGGGCAGCCTTTAGGCGGTCGCCCATTGTCTGGCCGGAATAACCGCGGTTCTTTAGCGCGTGGTCAAGCAACTTATCGGCTTCCATAATCGCCAGCTGCAGGCCAGCGCCGCCGTTAGCCTTAAAGGCTTCGATGTTTTTCCATTGTTTCTCAAAATAAGCGTGGTCCAGGCCGCTGCGTTTTTTGTTCAGTCCGCCGATGCCAGCGAACAATGCCACTGCGACAAGTAAAATGACCGCAAGTGCAATCAGGGGTAAACTATCCACTGTTGGCCTCCTCTAGCTGTTTACCAAGCGCAAACAACAACGCGTCACTGCGCTGGGCGCCAAGTAGCTGCATACCAATTGGCAGGCCGGATTCATCTTTGCCGACCGGCACGCTAATGCCAGGGATACCAGCCAGGTTTGCGGCAACACTTAAAATATCTGCCATGTACATTTGCAATGGATCGTTGGCGTTTTCGCCGATCTTGAAGGCGGTAGTTGGAGCAACCGGCCCCACAAGCACGTCGTACTTTCCAAAGGCTTCATTGAATTCGTTGATCAGTTTGGTTCGGACGGTTTGAGCTTTGTGGTAATAGGCATCAATGTAACCGCTGCTTAACACGTAGGTGCCGATTAAAATGCGGCGCTTATTCTCGGCATTCAGAATCTCGCGCGTCAGGCCGTACAAATCCTGCAAATCTTTTGCCTCTTTGGCGCTTTCGCCATATTTAATGCCGTCGTAGCGGCTCAAGTTACTGCTGACTTCGGCGGGCACGACAATATAATACACGGCTAAACTTAGGTCGAGGGTCGGCACGCTGACTTCTTCTACGTCGTGGCCCAAGCTACGGAGCTTTTCGGCCTGCGCACGAACAGCGTCGCGAACCGCTGGCTGCACAGCGTCACCCATGTACTCTTTAACGACGCCGACTTTCAGCTTCTTCAGTGGGTTGTTGGCGGGAAGATAACTCTCGGCGCGCTCGGGTAGCGTTGTGCCGTCGAGCTGGTCTTTGCCCGCCATGACATCAAAGACGAGCGCAGCGTCCTCTACGGTGTTGGCAAAGGTACCGATTGTGTCAGTACTGCTGGCCATAGCCATAACGCCATAGCGCGAAATAGCGCCGTAGGTTGGCTTAACACCAACAATGCCACAAAAGCTGGCTGGCTGGCGAGTTGAACCACCGGTGTCAGTGCCAAGCGAAAACGGTACGACATCCAGCGCCACAACAACCGCCGAACCACCAGATGACCCACCGGCAACACGGCTCGGGTCGTGCGGGTTCTTAACCACGCCAAAATCGCTGTTTTCGGTGCTGGCACCATGGGCAAAGGCGTCCAGGTTGGCTTTGCCGATCACGATAGCGCCTTCGGCCTCGAGCCGCTCAACAGCAGTTGACTGGTAGGGCGCCTCAAAGTTCCTAAGGATGTTACTGGCGGCGGTTGTTTTGCCGCCAAAAGTCAAAAAGATATCTTTGGCAATAAACGGCACCCCGGCCAAGCGCCCGGCGTCTTCGCCCGCTTTCAGCTTAGCGTCGATCTCGTCGGCGCGCTGCAAAGCGCGATCACGAATAAGGCTGATTGTGGCGTTATACTCTTGGGCTGCCTCAGCTTTTGCCAAGGTGTCTTCAACCACGCTACGCACCGATTCGCCATTCTTAATACGTGTCTTAATATCATCAATTGTCAGCATTACAAAACCTTTGGCACCTCTATATACCCGTCTTTCTGGCGTGGGGCGTTTTTAAGCAACTCATCACGGGTTGTACCGTAGTCAATTACTTCATCGGGACGGGTGACATTTTTTAAGCCAGTTACCTGGTATGTTGGCTCAAGGCCAGTTGTATCGACAGCCTCAAGCTGTCGAACGTACCCCAAGATGGCGTCCAGTTCGGTAGTAAAGCGGGCCGCTTCTTCGTCGGTTATAGCAATCTTAGCGAGTGACGCCACATATTTGACGTCATTAACAGTAATGGTACTCATCAAAGCTAGTATAGCAAAGAGTCAGGGGTTTGTGCGTGTTTAGTACCGAAAGAGGTCTTCGAGGCTGCGTGAATCGCCGCTGTTGAAATCGTCGAAGTAGTTGGTGCCGCCCGATGGTTGGATTGTTGAACCTGGAGTGTGCAGTACAATCACGGCAGTCACAAACAGGGCTACGGCCACCATCATGGCAACAAGTGATGTTGCCACGCTGTAGGCCCGGCCGTTATCGCGGCCCTTTGCCAACTTAAACAGGTACCAGCCCGCTGCCCCAAAGATAAGTGCGGCAATTGCGGCTGGCAAGAACTGGTACAGATACATACTACCAATGTCGTAACCCTTTACCCCAATGACTGCCAGGGAAGTTAGGACAACAGTCAGCATTTGAATGAGTGCGAACACCTTGCCCGCGACAAGCACACCAAGTGCTACATATACTGGCACTTTATAAGCCACACGACTTTCGTAGCCAGGGCGCTTTGCCCATTCGGCTCGAGTGCGGCGGTCGAGAATTGTCATGAGCGGCACAAGTGTTGCCAGCGCCGCGACAAGACCAATCGATGCATTCGCCTCTGTCCAACGCGCTGCCGGGCCACCAATTGTTGGCATCGCACCCAAAGCGCTCAATACGCCAGAATTACCCGACCATAGGCTGATTGCCGTTACAACTCCTGCCGAAAGCAATACCGCTACGACTACCACCAGCACCATATGACAGACATGCTCGAGTGACAGGAATGTAGCCCCATTCAGTTCACGTTTCCAAAATGAACTGGCCGCGCTTGCTGCCGGTGTCTCTACCGGAGCCGTTTCGATCGTCTTGACATTTGCCATGAAGATTACCCTCTTTTATTCTATGTCCCCAGTATACACCCTCATCCAGCGGTGAGAGTAATTGACTTCATTAATTTCTATGATTAAATTATGCAACGCGCTCACATGCGCCGACAGGACAGTCGTCCACACCCACAGGAGTTGGCATGACCCCTTTTACAATGTACAGAAGGTTCTTGGGCATCGATCCGCCCGGGACATCGGGTGCACGTGGTGAGGCCAGATTGGCGGCGATCGCCGCCACGATTGAGCTGCGATCCCCACTGGCTGGAGCCTACAGCAGCCAGTACTGGTCCCGGCTGGTTAGCCAGCAGCTCGCCCCCAACCTCAACACGTACGCGGCCGAAAGGGCTGCAGTGCGGCCGCTCGGCACCGAACCGCTGCCTCACGCCATGGACATGATTGTCCGTGACGCCGAGGCGGCAATCGTTGACGCGGTTCTGCTACTGCGCGGGCACCCCGCCTTCCGCGACCCGCGCGAGGGCAGGGCTGCATGGCCAGACCGGTTGCAGCTCAGCGATTGGCGGTGCTTCCTGAGCGCCGTCTACGCCAGCATCGCCATGGCCGACGAATCAGACCCACTGGCGCCGGTGTGGCGCGAGGCGAAAAAGGTACTGGATGGCAACATCGCCGTCCTCGCCGTGGCCTACCCCGACGACGACTTCACGCCTCAAGAGGTGCACACCGAATGGCATGTCATCATCCGCAACGCCGCCAACCAGTACGGGCCAAGCCTTGACTGACCGTACGTCAAACGTGACGCGGGAGGTGGCGGCTTACACAGCGCCACCCCACCGACTGTCCTGTCTACATCTTTGACTTTAAATCCGCAATCAAATCGCGAAGTTCAGCCGCAGTTTCGAACTGCAAGTTGGCTGATGCCAGATCCATCTCGGCGGTCAGGTCTTTTATGACGCGGCCGTATTCTTCTTTTGGAATCTTATTCATGTCGCGCTTCACTGTTTGCGCGTCTTTTGGAATGATAGCGCGGAGGCCTTCGTCGATATCTTTGTTAACACCGGTCGGCGTAATACCGTGTTCGGTATTGTATGCTTCCTGAATTGTGCGGCGGCGAGTGGTTTCATCGAGCGTGAGCTGCATGCTTTTCGTAATACTGTCGCCATACATAACCACGTGGCCTTCCATGTGGCGGGCGGCGCGGCCAACAGTCTGGATGAGCGCAGGTGCACTCCGCAAAAAGCCCTCTTTGTCGGCGTCCACAATAGCGACCAGGCTCACCTCTGGCAGGTCCAACCCTTCGCGAAGCAGGTTAATGCCCACAAGCACGTCGTATACGCCCAGGCGCAAATCGCGCAAAATGTCAGTCCGCTCCAGCGTATCGACATCGGAATGGAGGTAGGCGGTTTTAATACCAAGGTCACTCAAATAGTCTGTTAAATCTTCGGCCATCCGCTTCGTCAGCGTAGTTACAAGCACGCGCTGGTTTTTGTCGGTCGTTTTGCGTATTTCACCAATCAGGTCGTCTACCTGGCCGGCAGTCGGGCGGATCTCGATTGGCGGGTCAAGCAAGCCGGTCGGGCGGATGATTTGCTGTGCGGGTTCGGGGCTGCGGCTTAGCTCGTATTCGCTGGGGGTGGCGCTTACATAAATAACATTATTCACGTGCCGTTCAAATTCGGTAAAAGTGAGCGGACGGTTGTCGAGCGCGCTTGGCAGGCGGAAACCGTGCTCTACCAACACTTCCTTGCGGGCGCGGTCGCCGTTATACATACCGCGGACCTGGGGGATGGTCATGTGCGACTCGTCGATGAACATTAAAAAGTCATCGGGGAAATAATCCATAAGCGTTGCGGGCTGCTCACCTACACCGCGGTTAGTGAGATAGCGGCTGTAATTCTCGATACCTTTTACAAAGCCGGTCTCCTCGAGCATCTCGAGGTCAAACTTAGTGCGCTGCTGCAGACGCTGGGCTTCGAGCAATTTTCCGTGTTTCTCAAAAAAGGCAACACGCTCTTCGGATTCCTGACGGATTTTGCCGATCGCAACCTTCAGCTTGTCATGCGGTGTCACGTAGTGAGAGCCCGGAAAAATAGTCACAACATCGACATCTTTAAGGATTTCGCCGGTCAATGGGTCAACATTCGTAATTCGCTCAACCTCATCGCCAAAGAATTCGATGCGGTAAGCTGTTTCACCGCCAGACGGGAACACGTCCACAACGTCTCCGCGCACACGGAATGTGCTGCGATGAAAGTCTATGTCGTTGCGCTGGTACTGAATGTCGCTCAGCCACCGCAGTAATTTGTCTTGCTGGCGGCGCTCGCCTTTTTTAACCGTAACGGCCATTGCGCCGTAATCTTCGACTGAGCCAATGCCGTAAATACAGCTCACGCTCGCTACAATCAGCGTGTCACGGCGGGTAAGCAGTGCAGCGGTGGCGGCATGGCGCAGGCGGTCGATTTCTTCGTTGATCTTACTGTCTTTTTCGATGTAAACATCCGAGCTGGGCATATAAGCCTCTGGTTGGTA